>NZ_JBWKZP010000006.1:0-313220 GCF_059424585.1 Hydrogenophaga sp. GW101-3F08 | reverse complement strand
GTGCCAGCGCCAGCGACAGCCCGACCGAAGGCTCGGGCGAGCCGGCCACCAGCACGCCGCCGCCCGGTGGCGCGGGTGCACGCAGCGGCGCGGCCCCGGTGGCCGCGGCCGCCGACCGCAACGCCGCGGGCACACCGCAGCGCGATGACGCGGTGGCCGCGTTCCGGCTGCGCTCGATCCGCCAGGAAGAGCGGCGCACCGCGACCTTCGAATACAACCGCGCCGAGGCCCAGCAGCGCTCCTACGCGCCGCAGGGCTTCATCGGCCTGATGGCGCGCGAGCTCAACCGTCCGCCGTATTTCGTGGAGATCGATCTCGACGATCCGTTTTTCCAGACGCTCAAGATCGAGGCCAAGGCGCCGTTCGCGTTCGAGGCCCTGGGCCTGAAAGAGATTCACCTGCAGCTGGACTACGGGCCGGTCAATGACCCGAACAACCACCGCCGCCAGGATCTTGTTTTCAACGCCGACGACCACGCGGCCCGGGCGGTGGAGTTCATGGTCAACCTGCGCAAAGACCAGACCTATGCCTGGCAGGCGCAGTACCACTTCGACCCCAACAGTGCCTGGGAAGGCGAACGCTTCAGCTATGACGCGCCGCGCGTGGCCGCGAGCGAAGACCGTACCCTGGTGCTCAACCCCATGGACGCGATCGGCTTTTTGCACATTCGCGTCGAGCCCGGCCGCATCGACCCGGGCGTGATCGACCACATCGAGCTGGATCTGGGCTATGAAGACCCGAGCGGCTGGAAGCGCGAGAAGAGCGGTCGCATCAACGCCGCCGCGCCGGCCGCGCTGGAATGGAAGCTGCGCGTCTCGCCGTCTTCCACGCGCAGCTGGCGCTATCGGGTGCGCCACCACCTGAAAGACGGCAGCGTGGTCGAGCTGCCCGCGGTCAGCACGCGCGCCACCTCCGTCGTGATCGACGACCCCTACCCGGGCTCGCTCGACGTCACCATCTTCCCGATCGTGGACTTCAGCAGCGTGCGTGCCGCGATGCTGGATGTGAGCTACGCCGATCCGGCCCACCACTACGCGCGCCGCGAGCGCGTGCGCCTCACCCCCGAGATGACCGAGGCGCGGGTGCGCTTCTCCACGCCCGACCCCTTGAAGAAGCGCTTCAGCCACCAGCTCACCGTGGTGCACAGCGACGGCCGCACCGAGCGCCCGGCGCCGGTCGAGACCGAGGACGACGTGATCACCGTGGTGATCTGAGACCGCTGCCCCCCACATCCCCCCATTCGCATTCCGAGGAGATTTCACATGACCACCAAACGAGCCGTCATCGTCGGCGTGAACGACTACTCCGTGCAGGGCTACAACAGCCTGCGTTTCTGCGTGGCCGATGCGGCCTCGATGTACCACATGCTGGTCGACGCCTTCGGCTTCGCACCGCAGGACATCTTTTATCTCACCGATGGCGCGGCCACCTCGACCCGCATCCGCCAGGCGCTGCGCTACTGCGTGACCCAGTCGCAGCCGGGCGATGTGATCTGCTTCTACTACTCTGGCCACGGCGGGCGTGTGCCGCACCCGGTGGTGCCGACCCAGATGTTCGAGACCATCATCCCGTTCTCCGGCCAGCACATCAGCGACCACGAGATCCAGAGCCTGGCCGACTCGCTGGAACCCTCGGTCGCCAACTTCACCATCATCCTCGACAGCTGCCACTCGGGTGGCATGCACGACGAGAGCGAGATCGCGCGGCGTGCGCGCTCGCCGCAGTTCAGCGCCGATCTGCTGCAGCGGCTGGCCCAGTGCCGCACCCTGCTGCCCTGCGGCATCTGCCTGCCACCGGCCAGCCGCTCGGTGCTGGACAACAACATCCGCAGCGTGACCACCCGCAACACCGGCGTGGTGGTGGAGGAAGACAACACGCGCCGTCTGGTGCAGCAGGCCAAGTCCACGCTGATCGCGGCCAGCTCGGCCGCCCAGGTCGCCATGGAGACCGAGGCCATCGGCCACGGCCTGCTGACCAAGTCGTTTCTCGACCTGGTCAACGCCAGCAACTTCAGCATCGACCACCACGGGCTGATCGATTCGCTCACCACCTCTGTGGCTGCGCTGATGACCCAGCACTTCCCGGGTCAGCAGCAGACGCCGCAGCTGCGCGGCCAGGCCAACCGCATGGAAGAGACCTTCCTCGACGGTTGGCGCGATTCGCGCTGAGCCGGCCGTTCCACCCACCGAGGAGTTTTTATGCTCAGCCTGGAAAAGCCGCTCACCGTCGATGGCATCACCGTCTACCGCGATCACGCCGACGTGAATCAGTTCTGGTATCTGCCGGGGCCGGTCGGCCTGGCACGCCGTGCGGGGCCCGACAACCTGGCCGAATTCACATTCCTGAAATACAAGGCCGCCAGCGTGGACGTGGGCAAGACCGGCGGCGGTTTCGTGATGTTCAAGACCACGCTCAAGCTCACGCCGCAGCTGGAGTCGCGCATCCTGGGCCGCATCAATGCCGAACCCGGCGTGACGCCGCCGGTGCGTCTGGCCGCGGCGCCGTTTGAAGAAGGCACGGTGCAATGTCTGGCGCTGAACCTGCAAGGCTCGGGTGGCACCGCGGCCAGCGCCGCGCCCGAGGGCGCGTTCAACGCGGTCGAGCTGATCCTGGGCGCGTCCGTGCCGTCCATGGACAGCGAAAACGGCGCCGCTTTCAGCCTGGCGCTGTCCAAGGAGGGCGCGACGATTCTGGAGCAGGCCTTCAGCGACGGCATGGCGCCGATCGGCGTGATCTACAACATGAAGTACCTGGCGATGCGGCCCTCGATCGACGTGGAGATCACGGCCGATTTCGAGCGCATCTTCAACCACTTCAGCGCCAGCCTCGAAGCCCAGTACCAGTTCCTGCGCGGTGGCATCGAGGCGGCGTTCGAGTCGCTGGTGCAAAGCGGCGCGATCCACATCAAGGTGCTGAATTTCACCGACGAGGCCGATGAGCGCGAGCAGGAGAAGTGGGCGCTGGACTTTTTCAAGGACGATCTGCTGTCGAAGTGGTTCGAGCCCACGTTGACCCCGGGCCAGCTCGCCGCACAGCAGGCCACCAGCGACCCGCTGAGCGAGGTGATCGCCACCGGCCGCGACCTGCTGCGCGACGCCAACAACAGCACCAACACCCCCAGCACCCCCACGAACCCGGGCGGCACCAACACCAACCCCGGCGGTGCCACTGGCGGCGTGCAGCCTGCGGCCTTGACCGTGGAACAGCAAAGCCCCACGCCCCTGCCCGCCGGTCAGGGCGTCACCCACACGCCCGCGACCAGCGGTCTGGCCGAGACGGTCAGCATCACCGGTGCGGGCGCCAGTGTGCGGGTGGACGGGGCCCCGGTCACGCCCGATTCGGCCGGTCGCATCACGGTCACGGTGAACCCCGCCACCCAGAAGACCATCGAGGTGGAATGGCCCGCGCAGACCACCGAAGAGACTTTCGGCCTGTTCTTCGACTTCGACAAACCGGCTGAAGCCGGCTGGCGCGTCAACCCGCCCTCGACCGAGTACCGCGCCTACGTGGACAACAGCACTACCGACCCGCGCTTTCAAAGCGCCTCGGGGACGCTGCGCATCGAAGGCGACGGCAATTGGAGCGGGCCGGAGCGCGGCGCCGATCGGCTGCGCGCCTGGATCCAAAGCCAGCCCGCGCCGCGCAACGTGCGCGTGGAAGCCTACGCCAGCCACGAGCACGCCGCGGGTCTCGCCGAATCACAGCGCGAGGCCTACAACCAGCGCCTGTCCGCCCGGCGCCGCGACGTGGCCCTGGCCATCGTGCAGCGCGCGGGTGGCACGGTCAGCGGCGGCAGCGCCAACGGCGACCATCCCGCGTCCAGCCGCCCCGGCACCCACAGCCCGATGGGCGGCGACCCCGACAACCGCGTGGCCCACATCATCGGCCGCACCGCGGGCACCACACCCTCGCGCTGGCGTGGCGTGCTGCGTCGGCCCGCGTCGAGTGCGCCTCCGCCGCCGCCCCCACCACCGCCTCCTCCGCCACCACCACCACCGCCGCCGCCGCCTCCTCCTCCGGCCCAGGGCGGCAGCTCGCTCCCGGTGGTGGCCAGCCTCAAGCTGAAGTTCGTGCGCCAGGAGGAACGCAAGAAGCTCACCCTGCGCTACAACCGCGCCGAGGCCACGCGCCGCAGCTACGCGCCGCAAGGTTTTTTTGGCCTGATGCTGGGCGATCTGCGCGACAAAGCCAAATACTTCAAGGAGATCGATCTCGACGATCCGTTCTTCCGCGAGTTCAAGGTCGAGGCCAGCATGCCGATCGACTTCGCGCCCATCGGCCTGGCCTCGGCCCAGGTCGCGCTGGACTACGGCGATCCGGCCAAACCGCAGGACCACAAGCACGCCGACTTCGTGTTCCTGCCGGGTGAGAACAAGGTCGAGACCTTCAAGGTGTTTCTCAACAGCACGCGCGACATCGACTACCAGGCCGGTTTCCAGTTCCACTTCGACCCGCAGTCGGGCTGGGCCGCCGACCGCCACTCCTACGACATCCCGGCCAAGAGCACGCTGGACCGCACGCTGTTCGTGAACCCCTACGAACACATCGAGTTCCGCGAGATCAGCGCGATCGCCGGCGACATCGACTGGGAGGTGGTCGAGTCGATCGAGCTCAACCTGAAGGCGCGCGGCTACGCCAGCCCGGAACCCCGCACCGTGCTCACGCTGCGCCGCGACAGCGCCCCGCAGATCTGGCGCCTGCGCGGGGCCAAACCCGCACCGGCCGACCGCGGGGTCGAGATGGAGCTGGTGCAGCGGCTGAAAGATGGCAGCGTCACGCGCCTGCCCGCCACCGACCTGGCGGTGTCGCAGATCGTGGTGCACGACCTGTTCGTGGGGGCGCTGCGGATCGAGTTCGTGCCCGCTTTCGACCCCGCCGCGGTGAACCGGGTGCTGGTCGATGTGGAATACCGCGATCCCGCCAACCAGTACGAGCGCACCGAGCGTCTGGAGATCCCGGGCACGGCCACCGACTCGGTGAAGCTGCGCATGGCCCTGCGCGACAAGAACCAGCGCCGCTACCGCTTCCGCCTGACCTTCATCGGCCCGAACCTGTTTCAGCAACGGGCCTGGGTGGAGACGGAGGAAGAGATCCAGCCGGTGAGCTGATGCCAGCCATGGTCGTTCACCCCGCCGAGATCCACAGTGCGTTGCCCAGCGCGGTGGACCGCACGATGGACCGCCTTGAGCCCCTGCTGCCCGAGGCGGTGACCCGTGCCCGCGCGGCGCTGGCGCACAGCCTGGGTGCGGTCGGCCACTCGGTCTGGCCCGAAGTGGCCTGGCGCTTCAGCCGGCTCACCAACACCGGCCTGCCGATCGAGTTCGCCTGGTCCTCGCGCGAGGCGGCGCTGCGCTGCACGGTGGAAGTGGCGCCGCCCGAAACGCCCGACCACGAGCGCCTGGGGCTGGCGGCGCGGTGCCTTGGCTGGCCGAACGAACCCAGGCGTGCGTTGGCGCCGTGGCAGGCGCTGCAACAGGGCCGGGACCTGCGCTTTGGCGCCTGGCTGGGAGCGCGTTTTTCACGCGCCGGCAGCGCCACCACCAAGCTGTACGTCGATCTGCCGCCCGGGGCGCCGCTGTCGCAGCCTTGCTCACTGCCCTGGCTGCGCAGCCCCACGCTGCGCTGGCGCATGGCCGGCCTGAACGCCGACCAGAGCCTGGAGCTGTATGCGCAGTGCCCCGATTTGGACCGGGAGCGCCTGCTGGGTTGGTGCCAGCGCTTCCTGGGCGCGTCGTCACCGGGCGTGGCCCTGGACCAGCGCCTGGCGCTGCTCTGCGGTGATCAGGACCTGCCCCGGCCATCGGGCCTGAGCCTGCTGTTCGACCGCGAAATGCGGCCCCGCGCCCTGACCTGGTTCTGTTTCGCCAAGGCCTTGTTCCGCGACGACCAGCAGGTGAGCGAGGCCCTGCGGTCGGCCGTGGACGGTGAGCCCGCCGCGGTCTATGCCGCCCTGGCCGGCGGCCCGCCCGACGGCCGCTGGCGCCACGGCATGGTGGGTGCCGGCGTGGAGGCGGGCGGCACCTCCTGGCTGCAGTGCGGACTGCGCCCCACATGAGCGACGCCCGGCCGTTCCGAAGGCGCTCAGCCCCGCAGTGCGCAGCACGGAGGGTCGTCCAATGAGCGACGCCCGGCCGTTCCGAAGGCGCTCGGCCCCGCAGTGCGCAGCACGGAGGGTCGTCCAGTGAGCGCCAGCCAGGAGCCCATGGAAGGTCTTGTCGCGAGCGAAATGCACAGCAGCGGGCGGTGCGTGCCCGACCGCAACGGCTTTGCCACCGCCCTGGCCGTGCGCGCCTTGCGGCGCGAGGGTCGCAAGCCGGGCCTGCCCATGCTGCGGGTGCTGGAGCGCTGTCGCTCGGCGCAGGGCGGCTTCGGTTTCTGGCCGCAGGGCCTGCGCCCGGTCTGGGCACCCCCATTGCCGGACGATGCCGACGACACCGCCATCATGGCGCTGGAGCTCTACCTGGCCGGGCGGCTGGACCGGGCCGAAGCGCGGCGCATCGCCTGTCGGTGCATCGGCGTGCGCCGCATCGCCCGGCTGCCCGTGCTTCGCCCGCCCTGGCTGCAAGTGGGCGTGTTCGCGACCTGGAGCCGTTCGGGTGCGGGCCTGGACATGGTCGACTGCACCGTGATCACCAACGTGCTGGCGCTGTTGGCCGCGACCGGTCTGGAGGGCATCCCGGGCACGCGTGAATCGCTGGCCCTGCTCGACCGGGCGTTGGACTGGGCCGGCGACGACGAAGCCCGCGCCAGCAGTCTGTCACCGTTCTACCCCGACGCCGCGGAGTGGTTGCCGGCTTTGAACAACGCGGCCGCGCTGGGCGCCAAAGGCCTCGCGCGGCTGCATGAGCGCGTGCAAAGCACGCCTTGGGGCCAGTCCGCCCAGCGGTTGTATGCGTCGCCCGAGCATGCGATCTGCTCCAGTCCCTATGGCCTCGCTGTGTGGCGTTCGCCGGCGCTGTGCGCTCTGCGGGCGGCCGTGGCGCGGTAGGCGCCACAGCTTTCAGCGCCAGCCACCCAGATCGGCCGTCGCGCCGGACGGCCAGCGCATGACGGGCCAGACGCCGGTGTTCATGTTTCGAGGCGATGGCCGGTGAGACAAGAAAAAACCCGCAACGCCGGAGAGCGTGCGGGTTCTTGCGACCGTGTGAGGTGGTCTGACCTTGTTTGTGGTGCCCGGGGCCGGAATCGAACCGGCACGCCATCTCTGGCGGGGGATTTTGAGTCCCACCTAGAAAACCAGCAACGGCGCGGCCTCCAGGCCTTTTTTTGGCGCATCAAATCCCAAAGTTCGCAGGGGCGTCGGAAACTATCGCGCCAACGGTTCAGCGCACCGCGCGCAGCCTCGTCGCCCGGGTCCGGTAGTGCTTGGCCGTCAGTGCCTTATTGCTGTGCTGCAGCAGCTTGGAGGCCTCGTCCAGATCGTCGGCAAGGTCAGCAGCAAGGCTGCGCATGTCGCGCAAGAACATGGCCCGCACGGTCTTGCCAAGGTCTTCGTCGCCCGCCTGCTCGGCCTTGAACGCGGCGGCGTCTCGCGCGTCGTCCCAGCGGTCGCGCAGCATGCGGTAGGTGACGGCCCGTCCCGTGGGGGTGGTCAGCAGCATCACGCAGTGCGCTTTCATCGCCTCACGTCGGGCCACCAGCGCGGTCAGGATCGGAGAGTCCGCCACCGTGAACTTGGACGCCTTGCGGGTCTTGCTGGCGCGGTGGGTGATGACGCCATCGACCGGCATGCGAACGGTGCGCGCGTCGGTGATGCGCATGCCGGTGGCGCTGGCGATGTCCATGCAGTCGCGCAGCACCTGGTCGGCCTCTGCGTAGACCGCCGCGAACAACACGCCGGTCACTTCGAACTCGCGCGCCTGTTCCTCGTTCTTCCAGTTCTTGACGCCCTGGGCGGGCCATGGCAGGCGCGTCATGCCCCACATCAGAGCCTTCGACCACACGATTTGCAGAAGGCTCATTTCCCGGTTTCCCTGCGTCTTGGCGGTTCGCAGGTCCAGGTACTGGCGCAGCGCCGGCAGGTCCACCTCGTCCCACGCCATGCCGCCGAACACAGGGCGCAGCGCGCGCAGGTTCTTGGCGTAGCCGCGGCGCGTCTCCTGGTTGTCATACCCTGGCAGTTCCTTCTCTTCCCAGCGCGCGAAGGCTTCCTCTATCCGGCCGATGGTCAGGGGCACCTTGTTGTGCAGCTGCTCCCACTGCTCGATTGCCTTGGCATGGTCTTTCCCCAGCCGCACGTCCGGCTTGCCTTCCGGCCGCATGTCGTAGACGTAGTAGACGTATGCCTGGCCGCCACGGCCCTTGTAGACCTTGGTTCGCAAGCGCGGGTATTTGGTGAGCTTTGGCATGGTGTCTCCGTCAGAACGGTATTCCGTCGCAATCGGCCTTGCACTTGGATCGCTGGCCACATGCTGGGCACTTCGTTGGCAACCAGCGGCCGATCAGCGTCCAGTACAGCGAGTACAGCATGTCAACGAACCGTCGGTGCCTCGTGTCGCCAACCCGGTCTGAATAGGTGGTGTCAGCGGCGCGGCAACGCTCGCACGGGACGCAGTCGCAACCATGGTCCATTGCATGGTAGTCCGGCTGGCATCCGAACCACCAGCAGAGTGCATTCTTGAATTGCTTCATCGGATCGCCGCCACGTTCATCCCGCCACGGGTCAGCGCCGGCTTGCCCTCCAGCCACGACTGGACATGAACCCTGGACACGATGACCCGAGATCCATCCTGCCGATGTGGAATGCTTCGGAACTTGAGCCATGCCGCTTGCTGGGTGGCGCGCGCGTAGCCGGTGAGTTGGTGCAGCTCATTGATCGACAGGTATTCGGTCATGGCTTATCTCCTGGGTTTTGCTGCTCGTGGCGCGGTTTTTGAACCGCTGCAGGCTCGCTTCGAGGTTGGCGTTACACACTTCGAGTTCTGCAATGCGCTCCAGCAGCGGGGCTGTGGCAGCGGCTTCAATAGCCCGAGCGAAGTCGGCATAGCGGTTGCCAGCAAGGCCCACGCCGTTCATCATCCATAGGTGGATGATCTGTGCGTCGATCAGCATGGTTTGGCCCTCACTCAATCGTTGCTATGTCGGCTCGCCTGAGCCAGCCGCTTCTGCTGTCTCCAAGACGGTCGTCAAGCTGCTGTTCCGTCTCCGGCCACACATGCATATCGTGCACCAGCCGCAGGTAAAGCTGATGCCAGAAGTTTCGGACGCGATGGTCTGGATGCTTGTACCCAATGATCTCCACAGCATGCATGAAGTGCATCTGGAAGTGATGAGGGATCGCGTCCAGATCACGCATGTAGCCGTTCACGTGCACCTGCATTCGGTCTTCCCAGCAGTCTTCCGGGTCATCACCGTCGAGCGATGGCCCGGTGAAACTGCCGCCATTGGAGTCAATCGGGTTATTCAGCACCGCGCCATCCATGGCCGAAAGCAGAACGCATCGCCGATACCAGCGCAGCAGCATCTTGATGGGTCCGTACTTTGGAAGCCCATCCGGACCTCGAATGGCCGTCAGCAGCACGGTCTGCTGCATCATCGGGATGCTCTGAGTCCACTCTTGAATTACACCAGCCATGTCACTCTCCAATGTTGTGGGCTGCTTCAATGGCCCGGCCGTATTCCAGCGTGCTCTTTCCTCTCATCAGCTCTTCGTGCTCCGCATCGCTCAGCGGCTTGCGCTGCTGGGGTGCGGCGTAGTGTGGTACCCATCCGGCCTTTTCTTCTCGATAGCAGGAGACGGACTCGTGTCGATGATGAAATTCCCCATCGCGCTCCGGTGGTGCCCAAAGAACCGGCTCCTGCTGCGCCGCCTTCGGCTGCTCTGTCCGCGCCTCGTTCAGGACCAGTTCAAGACGATGGAGAAACCAGGCGGATCGATACGGATCAGAGTCGTCGTACTCGTAGATGAACCTGTGAAGTTGCGTTGCCGTCTTGCTGTCAGGTTCGGCGCCATAACCACCGCCAGCGCCGCGCTTTTCGATGAACGCGGAATTTGCCATGCGGAGCGCGCATTCATCCCATGACGGAAGGCTATTCGGTGGCGCCTGCTCTTCTGTCGGCTGCTCTGCCTGCGCTGGTTTTTGTCCTGCCGGGCAATGACAGCTCCCGCGCCATTGGCCGTCGATGCTGTGCACGTCTCCTGTGCCGTCGCAATTCGGGCAGCGCTCTGCCTGCGCTGGTTGCTCGACCGGGCTATCTGCCTTGCCACGCGTCTTCACTGCCTGAACTCCGTTGGTAGGTACGTCGGCGGGTCTCCAGATGTAGCCGCAGTCGTGGCACAGGTGCGAGCGGTGGGGTGGGTTGGTCCAGCGGCTTTTCTGTATCACATGAGTCTTTGTCTCGCTGTGCGGTCCTCCCGTGGCAACGGTCAAGTCCGGTTCCGGCGCGTCGATGTGCTGCGTTCCGCATGCCGGACAGTGCAGCACCATGTCGATGGGGTCGGCCTGCGCTGGTTGCGGTGCTGCTGATAGCATGGCGCGGTAGGCCTCGCGCTGGACCCTCCAGGCAAACGCCACGTAGTCCAGGCCCTCGTTTTTGCAGTCACTCCAGATTTTTTTGATGACGCTGGCATGCAACACGTCAGGTTCATCACCCGGCACAGCCGGCGCCTCACGAAGCGCAGCTTCGATGGCGGCGCGCCTCGCCGGGGTAACCTCATCTCGCAACCTGACGAACTCGTCGGCCTCGGCCTGAGGCCAACCCTTGCCCTGGCAGCGCTCGAAAAGCTCTCCAATGCGGTGTGAGCTGCATTCCAGTTGCGACACCCTCGCCATCACCTCCTGAACTTTTGCTTCGTTCATGCCGCGGCCATAGTTCGATGACCCTGTGGCTTCGAGGTGTGCAACACGGTCAAGCAGCGCGAGGATCGCCGTTCCGGCTTGCTCGATCTCGCTGATCGAACGGCTCACAGGGTGGCTGATGCACTGCTCTGCCAGTTCTCGGAGTTCGACGTTTTTCATGATGGTGTGTCCTTTCAGTATTGGACGTCCGCCCACTGATCATCAGTCGGCGGTTCTTTCTGTCTGAACACGGCCCAATCGCCTTCGTGACCAGGGCGCGGGTCCATGTGCTTGTGGCCCATGTCGCACTGGCTTGGGTCGCCTTGGCAGGGGATCAGGTCGTCAACCGTGAGCCGCACGGACTGTCGATGTTCACGAGGCCTGTGAACCCGCTGGCCTGCATGCTTTGCTTGAGGAACTGGATGACGGTCGGTGTCATGGTGTTGATCCTGTTCAAGCCGCAGCTTCGGCCGTTCGGTCGTGCTCGATGGCCTTGGTGGGGTCTTGGGTGCGCCAGTCCGGCCACTTGCGGCCCTCGTTTTTGGTCTGCTTTGCAACGATGGCTTGGACGATCTGCTCCGGCGTTGCCCCGCTGCGCCATGCGCCATCGAGGGCGAGGATGATCACGTCCACCCACTCGCCAAGAACTGGCAGGCCAGCACCGGCATCGTCCTGAACCTCGACCAGTTCCTTTCGGATGTGGTCACAAACGCCAGCCGTACGGTCGCCCGGGCCGAAGGTTCTCAGGCTGAACGCCATCTGCCGGTGAAGATGGGTCACAAGGTCAAATTGCAGCGGGAGGTGCAGGACCTTCATGCCGAGCCGGTGGGCGACGTGGAGCTCCAGATGGGCGCCCTTGCTGCCCTCCCACCCTGGCATCAGGGCGATACCGTCACAGGTGCACAGTTCGCTCAGATCAGCACGCAGGCACAGTTCCCACGTGCCGGCCTCCTGAATCTCCGCGGGGCGGCCCACCGGTGGAACTCGGGGAAGTTGTTGTCTTCGATGCCACTCATGGGGCCGCTCAGGTAAATGCGCATGGTGTTTTCTCTCTTGTTGGTGTTGGTTGATCAGGTGGTCACGCTCTCGTCGCTGACCTCATCCATATCGAACAGGGATGGAGTGGCCACCTCGCGTGCGGCAGCGTCGGTTAGGAATGCAAGGTTCGGAAGGTGCGTGCTGTCGGGCTCCTGCGGAAGCCATGCACCCGTGGTGTTGGCCTTGCTGTGCACCCACAGGTGGCAGGTGCGACACAGCAACACCAAGATGGCCGGGTGCGCGCGCAGCTCGCGGATCTGGAACGACCAGACGTGGTGGATGTGGAACGTGGGCTCCGACTTGCGGTCCACCGTGCGCCAGTCCTTGCCGCAGTTGCGGCAGCAGGCGTTGTCGCGCTGCCAGACGAACCGCACCGCTGCCTTCCACTCTGGCGACCGGTAGAATTCCTGCCGCTCTGGCGTGGCGCCGCCCTTCCAGTTCGGGTTTTGCTCGGGTGGTGCGTCAGCCAGCCAGTGCTTTCCGTCGCGCAGGTAAGGCACTTGCCCGCGCGCGATGGTGGCGGCCCGCACCTTCTCGATGCTCTCCAGGCGGTGTGTGCGCCCCTTGAACGCGCTGGGCGCGCCGGCCTTGAAGTGCACCGCCTCATTGCTGCCGCGCGGCCGTGTCGGGATGCCGGCCTGGCGCAGCCAGTAGTGCACTGTCTTGGCGTCGCGCTCGTACAGCCATCCGATGTCTGGGCAGGTCAGGCCCATGTCGGTGTACATCAGCGCCAGGCGGTCCACCGGTGGGCGCGGGTAGCGGGATTTCGTGGCGCTCATGCGGACTCCGGTTCTTGGTCGAGCAGTAGCTCGGTGTTCTGGCGATCGAAGCGATGGCCTGCTGCCGCGGCCTCGCAGTTCTTAGCGGCCTGCCGAAAGTAGCTGGGCTTGAGTTCCCAGCCCAGTCCTCGGCGGCCGTTGACGATGGCCCCGTAGACCTCGGAGCCCACGCCAATGAATGGCGTCATCACGGTCTCTCCCGGGTTGCTGCGCAGCGCGATCACGCGCTCGATCACGTCTAACTGCAGCGGGTGCACATGCTTTTCGTCGTCGGTGTCGCGCGCGGCCTTGAAAGGCAGCACCCTGTCGATGCGGATGTCGTCCCACATGCAGTCGGCGTACTGGCGCCAGATCCAGTGTGAGAAACGGTTTTCGGTCTGCTTGCCTTTCCATCCGCGGTAGGTCATCACCTCTGGAGGTGGCTTGCGGTCGCCGGCGTACTCCAGCATGCCAACCGGGTGCGCCACGGGCACCGGGTTCTCGCCGTCGCGGCGGAACAGCAGCAGGTAGTCGGCGGACGCGATGCCACAGTCGATGCTGTCGGCCACCAGCGAGGCGTGCGCCAGGTTCTTCTGCATCGTCCGCAGGCGAACGGCGAGCGGCTCCTTCCAGATCGCGTGCCGGCCGGCGTAACTCCAGCCCAGGCGCTGGTGGAGCTTGATGATGTCTCCTGGGAAGTCGATCAGCGAATCGGTTCCTGAGTTGCTGCGCGGAATCTCCATGCAGTGCACCGCTGACATCCGGCCTGGCATTGTGACCCTGGCGATCTCGCGCACCACGAACTCGTAGTGGGAGAAGAAGCCGTCGTAGTTGCGGCAATTGGACAGGTCGCGGTCGTCGCTGCTGTAGTTGTACAGGCCGCTGAAGGGAGGCGAGTAGACGGAAAGGTGGATGCACCCATCCGGCAGCTGCTGCATACCCTCGACGCAATCGCCCTGGTAGATGGCGAATTTATCGGTGATGAGTTGTTCGGCTACAGCCATGCTGGAAGCTCATGTTTCTTGATAAATGATTGCGTGCGCTGGATGGTCATTGCGGCGTGCATTTCGGACACCAGCGCGGTGAACATCGCGTCGGCTTGGACGGCCTTGCGCTGCATGTTTCGGAGCGCGCCACGCCCGCCTTCGGTGGTGACCATGTCCACCCGCACGCGATGTTGCTGGCCGAACCGAAGGAAGCGGCGCACCTTCTGGTAGTACCCCTCATACGAGTGGGATGGGAAGTCGGTCATGTGGTGGCAGTGCTGCCAGTTCATGCCGAACCCGGCGATCTTCTGTTTCGTCACCAGCACGCGGAAGGCGCCGTCGGAGAACCCCAGCAGCTTCTCTTCCTTGGCGTCGTCACCGTCCTTGCCGCTGACCTGCACCGCGCCTGGAATCAACTTCTCAAGCAGGTCGCCTTCATCGTTGAGGTCGCACCAGACCACCGCTGGTTCTCCGGTGTCGATCACCATGGATGCGGCCTTCTCGCACCGCTCGCGCAGGGTGCGGCGGCGCTCTTCGCGCTCTTCCTGCAGGCCCTGGGCTGGGAGCGCGAACAACATGCCGTCGCCAAGAATCTCAGACTCGACCAGGTGCTCGATTTCTTCCAGCGGCGGGATGGCGAAGGCGCCGTCATCAAAGCCCAGGTCGGAGGGCCGGCGCATCGCGCGCGCCCAGCTGCAGACCCAGCGCCAGAATGGTTGCTCGGCGTGCCCCTTGAAGCGCCACTTGTTGGCCGACCCCATGTAACCGCGGCCCGTGCTGCTGTTGTTCATGTCGTTCTTGAAAAACCTGTTCAGCATGTCCATGTGCCCCAGGTAGCCCAGAGCCTCGGAGGACGTGCCCAGCTCGACGTAGTCGTTGGGCGCGGCGGTGGCTGTGCCGCATAGCCTGAACGGCAGGCGGCGGTCGAACTCCGTGATCTGCCCGCGGCGCGC
This sequence comes from Hydrogenophaga sp. GW101-3F08, assembly GCF_059424585.1. Taxonomy (NCBI): domain Bacteria; kingdom Pseudomonadati; phylum Pseudomonadota; class Betaproteobacteria; order Burkholderiales; family Comamonadaceae; genus Hydrogenophaga; species Hydrogenophaga sp. GW101-3F08. The sequence continues at coordinate 298,707 of NZ_JBWKZP010000006.1, read as the reverse complement.
GCCGTCGAAGTTCTTCAAGATGCTGGACTCGTCGTTCGCCGTGCCAGCGAAGTCCGCCGGGTCGAACAGGTGCAGCCGCTCGTAATTGGCGATGGTGATGCCGCGGTGCACCTTGCCGTCGCGCGAGACGTGGGCCTCGATGCCGAACTTTTCGGCTTCGCGCTCGAGCTGCGCAGACACCGCCAGCGGAGCTTTGACCAGCACATTGCCATTGGTGTGGCGCACGACGTTCTCGGCCCAGACGAGTTCCTGCAGTCCCTTGCCGAGCCCGCAGTCTTCGAACAGCGCAGCGCGGCCCTTGCGCAAGGACCACTCCACCATTGCAGCCTGGAAGTCGAAGAGGTAGTCTGGCATCCACACCGGCTCGAAGCCGTAGTCGCCATCGAGCTGGCTCTTATTGCGCAGGAACTGTTCGTAGGAGGCGGTCATTTCAGTCGTGCATGAAAAAGCCCTCGCTGGGGAGGGCTTGGGGTTGGTGTTCAGGCCGCCCGCCTGATCGCGTTGATCAGGTCGGTGGCCACTGGAGGGCAAACAGCGTTGCCAATCAGGTGCCACGCCGTGGCCTCGTTTGCAGGCAGGACGTAGCGATCAGGTAGCCCCATGAGCGTCCGGCCCTCGCTTGCCATGACCATGCGCATCTGCTCGCCATCGACTACGGCCCATCGCGCCCGTGTGGTGAGCGTGCCAATGGGGCGATCCAGGCTGCGCCCAGTCTCACCGCTTCCGCTTCCGTAGTACGGGGCAAGGAACCGCGCTCCGAACTGCCGACGGCCTGTCGCAATCCTGGCCAGCGTTCGTTCGCTGCGGCCCTGTTTGTTAACCGGCGACCAGCGACCGGCCGTCAAGTCGATGCACCTGCTGGCCGGTACGTGCGAACGGCGCGGCAGACTCAACTCGATGGGGTGCTTGCTGAGCGTGGCGATAACGAACAGGCGGCGTCGATGCTGCGGCACGCCATGGTCTGCCGAGTCCAACACCATCGGTGTCAGTGCATAACCCAGGGCGTGCATGGCCGAAGTCCAGGCCGGCCAGAGGACCCAGCTGGTGAACTCCGGCACGTTTTCCACCAGCACGACGGTAGATCTGTGCACCTCGGCGCATGTGACCACAGCCCAAGCCGTCGCCCGCTGTGCATCATGGTGTGGCCTCTCTTTGCCGCGCGCCGGGCTGTGACCCTGGCATGCAGGCGAGGCCAGCAGGATGTCGTGGGAGGGGGCATCACGGAAGTCCGCTTGCTGCAGGTCCTGGCAGGCATGTGTGGTGTTCGGGTGATTGGCGGCATGCCATTCCACGGCTGTCGGCCAGTGGTTCGCTGCCCAAAGCACATGGCACCCAGCAGCTTCGGCCCCCGCACTGAAGCCGCCAATTCCGGCGAAGAGGTCAATGGCGTTCAATGTTCTTCCCTCGATATGTTTTTGTCAGGTCTCCCTTGACCGCATGACCGCGCCGAAGAAGGGCGAGGGCGATCAGGGCTTGTTCGTGGTGGCTGGCGCCGGCTTGTCGGGTCAGACCGAAGTAGGAATTGCCGGTTTCAAAAAGGTCGGCGGCCGGCATGTGCTCCAGCCTGGCCAGCGCGGTGTGCAAGGTGCGCGGCCGTGTCGTGCGGCGCCAGGGCTTGATGACCTGTCCCACGTAGTCGATGCCCCGGCTGATGGGTTGGATCACAGTCTTGCTGGGGTTCAACGCCAGACCGAGCGATGGCAGGACGCAGTTGATGCTCTTCAGCGCTTCTCCAAGCCAATCAGCCGACTCGTGCAGCAGCACCATGTCATCGACATAGCGCGTGTAGTGCTTCGCCCGGATCCTGTGCTTGACGTGCTGATCGAGCTCGTTCAAAAGGATGTTTGCGAAAAACTGTGATGACAGATTTCCGATGGGCAACCCGTGCCAGCGGTCGGCGCTGGTCAGGCGCTTGTGGTGCGGCACGGCGGCCAGGTCCCGCGCGTCGCCGCGAACCTCGTAGTCCAGCCTCGGATCGTGGAACACGATGACCTTGGCCAGCCCGCGCCACCAGCGTTCATGGATCTGTTCTGCCAGCAGCGGCCACAGCTTGCGCTTGTCGATGCTGACGAAGAAGTTGGCCATGTCGCATTTCAGGTAGAACCCCGGCCGGCTCCAGTTCTGGGTCTGGCTGCGCACCTTCGCTTCCAGGCGCTGGGCGCCGTACAGCGTTCCGCGACCGGGGATGCAGGCGCAAGAGTCTGCGATGAACCGGCGGTGGAATCGGTCGGCGATCTGGTTGTACAAAAGGTGGTGCACGATCCGGTCGCGGAAGCCGGCCGCCCAGACCTCGCGCGGGCGCGGCCTGGTGATGGGGAAGCATGTCGATGGTCCCGGCCGGTATGCGCCGGACTCCAGCTCTTCATGCAGCTCTATCAGGTTGCACTCCAGGTCCTGTTCGAACCGGAGCGCGCTGGCCGTAGTGCGCTTGTGCCGGCGGCAGTCGTAGTAGGCCTCCACCAGCTTCTCGAACGAGTAGCCATCATCCATAAGAACTCTCGGTTGAATCTGCGGAAAGGGCGGACCCGGAACTCGTTGTTCCGGTTGTTGTTGTTCACGTTGCCGTTCTCGAAGTCCACCGCCCAGGTGGTGTCAAGCGATCACGTCGGCCCGCCGATGGCTCAGCGGGCAAACTGCGCGGGATCACGTCGGCTGCTGCCGCCGATATCCCTGCTGCGCGTTTCGGTGGGCTTGTGGCCCAGCGGCTCGACCAGATTCAATGGCGCTCTGGCCGGACCGCCTTGACGGACCGGCGACAGGCGCACTTTCCGAATGCTTCTGCCACCCCGTGGCTTGCTTGCCGACGCTCGCCGTGAGGACGATGGTGCGTGCGTACTGTGGGTGGGAAATCAGCTTGTGATCCACCGCGAGGCGCAGGAGAAGGTTCACCGTCTCGACTTCCTGGCGCATGCGCTGGAGGATCGGAGCACGGTGCTCCATGCCAGCCGTGTTCGCCTCGTAGGTGCGAATGACCAACGCCATGCATCGACGCCTCAACTCCGCACCGAAATCCGACCGAAAGTTCTTTGGCATGTTCGCCACGAACCCTGTGACAAGCTTCGTCAGGTCATAGGTTGCGCGGTAGATCTCGGTGTCGGTGTGGAGTGCCATATGCAGCGGGCTACGCCCGCGAAGGGTTAAATGGATGAATCGCTAAAGCTGCGGAAAGGGCGGACCCGGAACTCGTTGTACCGGTAGAGGGTGCCCACGAAGCCGTCCTCGAAGTCCACCGCCCAGGGCCAGTCGTGGTGCTCGCTGCGTGACCAGTAAATGCTGTCGATGCCCTTCTGCGCGAAATGTTCGCGAGCGTTGACGTAGGCCAGCATCAGGTCTTCCTGATCCGGCGCGCGCCAGTCGCTGTGACCATTGATTTCGGCTGGGATGACCTTCTCGACGTTGGCGAACTCCACGTTTTTGATGTCGTGCTCGACGCCGCCCGGGATGACGACGTGATGCACCGCGCCGTCGATGAGTCGGGCTCCGATGTAGATGCCGCCCTGCGATGGCCAAGGCTGGTTGATGGCGGGGATGCGGGTCTGTGTTTCTTCTTGCATGGTTTGCTCCTGTGATGAAAGTGGTGAATTGCTCAATAGATGAATCTGCGGAACGGGCGGACCCGGAACTCGTCGTCCCGGTTGTTGATGGTCACGTAGCCGAGCTCGAAGGCCAGCGCCCAGGCATAGCTAGCCGTGCGTGGTGTGCTGGTCCAGTACCAGTTTTCCTTCCCGAACAGATGGGGGACGTTTGCGGCGGCCAGCATCAGCTCGCGCCGCGCGGGCAAGTAGAAGTCGGTGCACTCATCGGCTTGGAAGTCGCTGGCCAGCTTTGCGGCCGGGCATTCGTTGCGCAGCCGCTGGGTGTTGTCCAGGCCGTCCCAATCGGACAAGTCGCGCTCGCCGTCGGGTGCCCATCTGGCGCGGCCGACATCTGCGCCGCAGTCTGCGACGATCAGACCGTAGACGGTGCCATCCTCGGCACGGAAGTCACCGGCGTAGATGCCGCCTTGACCCGGCCAGTATTCGCCGATGCGCGGTCGGCCATCGACGTTCTGCAACTCGGTGGTGGACGGCGGGTCGGTCGGTGGCGCCTCCTGGCTGAGCGCGCTGGCGACAAGCGCGGAGATGAACGCGCGAACCATGGGCGGGATTTCCGCCGTTTGGCCCGTTTGGCTGACATGCAGGTTCTCGATGTTCAGGGTTTCGATGGTGATGTTCATGGTGTTGGCGAATAAAAGCCCGCACGCGGCGGGCTGTGTGGTGGGTGAATGGTTTGGAAGGTGAGCGTCAGCGACCGATCAGGTAGGCAATCGCGGCGACGATTGCCGCCACTGCGAACGCTCCGGGCCACGTAAGTTGGCTCAGGGTTGCGATGAATTCGGTCATCGTTCGGCCTTCACATCGGCGATGGCTGCGCGGGCGGCTTCAGTTGCGTCGGTGGCCTTGACATACCAGGCCGTCTGACCGAGCTGAACGCCATTCATCAGGTTGATCAATCCGGCGGCGTCGATGACCTCGATCACGCCTTTCAGCGCCGCCAGCAGCTCGGCGCGTTCCTTGAGCAGTTCGACATTTAGGATGCGGGCCGCTGTTGCAATGGCCGAGTCATCCTCTCCGAATCCCGCCTCGATCTGCTCGGTTGTGAACGGCAGCATGCGGTTCCAACAGGCCACGAACCGGCTGGCGATGGCGTCGCAGTCTGCCTTGTACTTGGCCGAGTTCTGCTGCGCAGCCTTGCTGGTAGACAGTCCCCAGCACAGCGCCATGTGCCTGCCATCCTCATGGACGATGTCGGCCCTGATGCCAAGGCTTTTGTTGCGCAGCACTTTCCCTTTGGTCCAGTCGCGCGTCGGCGTTGCGTTTGCGCTCATGCTGCACCGCCTTCCGGCTTCGTGTAGAGGCCGCCCTTGTGGCGCACGGCGCCGATGCGGCGGAGAACGGGAGTTATGGGAGCAGACGCGCCGCCGCCACGTTTCCCTGGCGAGCAGCTGCACCACGACTGCATGATTCGATCTGCAATTTCGGTCGGCCCAATGGGCTTCGTCTCAGCGTTGAGCACGGCCAACACCTGGGCGTTCTTTTCCGATGCGGTTGTCATGCAACCTCCTCTTTCGCGCGGGCCAGCACGTGGGTAGCGATTGCCGCACAGATAGCTGGAACATCACATTCACGGTACAGCCGAGAAGCCTTCACCTGTTGCACAGGCTCAAAGCCCAGCATGGACAGGCCGGCGACGCTGATGCTCACGGGCGCCAGCAGCTCGTTGATCTGGCCCAGGGTCAGGCGGGAGCCGTTGTCTTCGTCGCGCGGTGCTGTGAACTTGCTTCCTGCGCTGGTGATGATCTGGACGGACGACTCTTGGATGGCGGTCAGTCGAACCAATGGAGCGGCCTGCTCAAGCACGGCATTCTCACGCGCGAGCTCAACGGCTTCCTTCCCCCCATCGATCCACGAGGGCCGCACTTCGTCCTCGGCATTCGCCATGGCATTGTTTTGTGCCATGCGCCGGAATTCCTCCTGCTTCAGCAGGTCAGCGTCTTCCTGCTCACGCTTGCGGGCCATTTCTTCCGCTGCCTCGCGGACCTTGCGGGCGGCTTCGGCTTCCTGTTCGACTGGCTCTGGTTGTTCGTTGTTCATGGCGGTTCCTGTGGGCAAGATGTGAATGGGTTTTGCTGGCTGGTGCGAGCGTTCAAACTCTTCGACCACCTCGGCGAAGTACGCTCTGGCGTGTCCGATCTTCTCGACCATGCGGGCCTCTTTCTCTGCATCGCGCTCAATGGACCAGGTCGTCAGGCGCATGTGCTCAGGGATGTGGTCAACGAAGTGCATGAACAGCGGCTCCCACTTCGTCAGGCTCTCCGGCGTCGTGATGAGGGCGTAATTCACCTCCCACACATCAGCGTCCCAAAGCATCATGTATCCGCGCATCTGCCACTCGTAGAGAGAGTCCCGGCAGTCGGTCACGGTGATCGGGAACGTGGCGGCGGACCACGAGCATTTCAGGTCGTGACCACGGCGTGCAGCGGTGTCAAACAGATCCGCCTCGCCAGTTATCCACTCGTTCGACCGGCGTTCGATGTTCTTGGCCAGGCTCAGGCCGCGCACGCGGTTGAGCATCTGGATCGCGTCGGCCTCGACCATGACGCCCTTTTCCATCTCCTTGGACGTGACCTCGAAGTCAATGCCGAAGATGGTCTGGGCGGCCAGCGTGCGGATGTAGGTCTTGGCGCCTACAGACAGCGGGCCTTCTACCTTGGTCTTCGGCTCGGTCATCAGCTTGCCAATGGATGAGCAGCGGAACAGCATGGCTCAGTCCTCCCACGGTGCATCAGGATCAGCGCCAGCGGTCGCCGTCTGCTGGTCGGCATCGGGCTTAGGCTGAACGTCCGTCACGTCTGCAGGCTTCGCCAGGTCGCGGATGGCCTGCTTCTGGGCATCAGACAGCGGAGTGCTCTTGTTAGCCCGGTCAACCGCCGAGATCACGGCGTCTGGCTTCATGCCGGCTTCTATTCGCTGCTTCCAGACCGTGCGCACGTTTTCCTTGAAGGCGTCTTCCGGGTAGTACGCCTGTGCGGCGGCCTGCTTCTGCGGGATCACTTCGCCCGTGCTGGCATCGATGTCGTATTCGTTGATCGTCTTGCCGGCCATCTCGTCGGCGGTCGGCTCGCTGCCGATCTCCGGGAATGCCTTGCGCAGCGCCTGGGCCTCGGCACACTTTGCGATCTGCCCATACGGGCGCTTCTTCCACATGGCGTTCGGAGCCGTTGTGTCTTTGCCGCCTGTGGCGTAGTTCTCGCGCCAGAACTCCTTTGCCGTGAACTCCACGATGTCGCCGCCGGCCAGCTTGCGCTTGACCGTCACGCGGCACCACGCCGGGTAGGTGATGTGCACGTTGCCGAGTACCTCGGTCACGTCAGGCCCGAACTCGGGCTCAGTCACGCCAGCGCAACCGGTGCGCGCCGCTTGGGTGCGGTACAGGCCAATGCCGGGCATGACCACATCGCGCATCGCCTTGGCCTTGCTGTCCCACATGGGGACGATGTGGACGGGCTTCTGCATCGGGTCCAGGCCGGCAGCGCGGCAGTATCCCAGCACCATCTTGATGCTGGCTTCGGCGGCGCCGGGGTACAGGCTCGACTGCAGGACCTGCATCAGTTCGGCCTCGTTCATCTGCAGGGCCGGAAGGCCGGATTCGTGTTTTGTCAGTGCGGTGCTCATGGTGTTCTCACTTGGTCAGGTCGCGCGAGGCGGTGGCGATCGCCTTGCGAATGGCGGGGATCAGCGGCATGCCGCCGCGGATGTAGAAGCGGGCGAGTCGGTAGGCGACGATCATTTGAGGAAGCTCCAGATCAGGCCGCCCAGGTCGGGCGTGATGACCAGCGCCGTCATGGCGCCTGCCACGATCCAGACGACGATTTCCAGTGCGGTCACGCCTGGGCGGAACTCGCTCTTCTGGTCGGCCAGCGTGTCGGTGCGGCATCCGCCGACGCTCACGCCATCGCGCGGCCCGAGCTTGGTGGTGTCCACGCGCATGCGGCCCGCCATGGGCACATCACGCAAGATGCGCTGGCTGCTCAGCGTGCCTTCGCTGGTCCGTGGAGTGACTTTGTTGCTCATCACAGCGTCACCTCGATCAACTTGTCGATCAACGAGTCGAGCAGTGCGCCGGCCTGCATGGCCAGATCGATGTCGTGAGACCTGCAGGCGTTCAGCAGCAGCTGAATCAGCGCCGTCTCGTTCTCCGGGTATCCGTTGATTGTTTCGTTCAGCACCTCGGCCAGGGTCTGGGCCCGGCGGGGCAGGGCGGTCGCGGTCCTCTGGTCCATAGGTTGGCGACGCGCAGCGTCCCAATCGGTGACGGTGGAGAACTGGCACAAGGCGTTCGCATCGCCCTTTGCGATGGCAGTTGCCACATTGGCGCGCAGGTCGCGCTCTTCAACGTCTGGCGCGTAGAGCGCGGACGTCTTGTCCATCCAGGCCGGCCCGGATTCGATGCGTTCGATGCTGATCATGTCGCTCCTTTGGGCGTAAAAAAGCCCGCTCGCGGCAGGCTGGAGTGGTTGCAAAACGCGGCGCACTGACCATCAATGCGCCCTGATTTGCGCCCCATTTCTGAGGCTTGCTGGCATATCCCGGTCAGGCCGGTTCCAGCTCTCTACACATCCACTACCCACCACGCAGCGGGCTAGATGCGGGACGGTCTACCGTCCACTGTTGACCGTCTCACGCCCGGTCACGCGCTGGCTGTCGTCTGCTCCGAAGAGTGCGAACCGCCAGTTGCAAGTTTTGAAAGAACCCATGTCGCTGCACCGATCTGCTGCTGCTCCGCTTTGTTTGCGGCATGGGGAAATATTAGCCTGAGCTACCAAACAAGTCAATAGCCCAAGCTAACAAATATCGCAAAAATTTGCCACGGCTACAGACAGTCGCTCCAAGCAGACGCAAAAAAACCCGCACATGGCGGGTTTCTGGTTGCAGTGCGAAGGTTCTCTAGTCAGTCACACTCAATCTCTTTTGTGGCGGTCCAAATGTATGGATCGTCGCAAACCTCTTCGCCGTCCACTGTGACTGACCACCCGAAAAGGTATCCCACATCACCGACGATGCGCGCTGCGAAAGCGGTGACCCCGAAGGAGAAGAGAGCGCCAGCCAAAAACCCAGCGAGGTACTTGCGCATCACTCTTCCTCAACGTAGATCGCCAGCCCATTGCCGGCCTTGATGATGATCGGCGCGGCCACGCCAAAGCCAAATGCCGGGCCTCCGCCCACGCCCGGGTACATGGTCATTGGTGACACCGTGCCACCAAACTGGTCGCCCGATCCCTGCAGCAAGACGCCATTGGCACCCAGCTTTGCCGCCTCTTCTTTGAGGCGCAGGATCATGACATCGGTTTTCCCTTGGTCGGTGATGGTCCACGACGCCCGGCTGGACGCTTGAACCACAGCAACATCCTCGTACCGCTTCGGGGCTTTGATGTAGATCTTGACCGCAGCAGGGTCTATGGCAGGGCGCGACTTCCCCACGACGATGGACGAGGATGGGGCCGCGCACCCGGAAAGAAGCGCCGCAGATGCCAGCAGTGTTGCAAATCTTGAGACCACTTTTGACCCCTTGAAAATCAATAGCACCTCGTGTTGCCGTAAATGTCCTGGATGCATCGCTGCTGACGGGCGGGCTGGTTGTAGGCGGGCTGCGAGCTGAACTCGTCTCGCTGACTGCCTTTCTTGCCGGTGAAGGGGTTTGAGCCGTAAACGCTGTTCTCGGCGTTGTAGTTGTTCACGCGCGAGCCGTCCGGGGCGCTGCGGTAGTGGCCATCGACATAGGTTCCGTCCTTCTTCACGTAGCCTGGAACGTAGGTCTGCGCGTGTGCTGCGCAGGCGACTGCCAGCATTGCAGTTGCGATGATGATTTTCATGATGACTCCCTGTTTGTCGGCGAAAAAACGGGCGCCGGCTCCCCGCTTTTAAGGCAGTGATCCGATGGATGCGTCCATCACCACGCCGCACCACACGTCGCCCGGCTGCAGCGCCAAGTACTTGAGTTCTCGCGGCCAGTCTGGGTTGATGGCTTCAAGGAACGGCCGGCCCTCTATCAGCACATAAAGCTTGAACGTCGCCTCTTTCGTGGCCTCGCGGCGTACGATCACGAACTGGCCAGGCATGGGGTCCATATCGGGGTTGACGTGCAGGATCATCCCGTCAGGAAATGAGTACCGGCCGCCCGGGTTCTCCATGGATTTACCGTACACGCGCAGCATGTAGCCGTGGCGCCCGAGGTTCTTTGTGGACATGTACTTTTCGTCCGACTCGCCTGGGTGGAAGTTGTCGCAAAGCTCCGCCCACGATCCGGCGATCACATCTGAAATCAAGGGGTATGGACCGTTTTGCTTCGGCCCATCTGACACGTTCTCGTGATGTCCGCTGATACGGGGTGCATCTGATGGAGCCAGCTTCGGCAAGACGCCTTCAGAAAGCCAGGCCGGTGAAATTTCTGGCCTCCAGCGGGCGCAGATCAACTCCGCGTCCGCCCGGCTGATGGTTGCGACCTTTTCAGGGCGGTGTATCCATGCGGAAACGGTCGGCCCGCTCTTCTTGCAGAGTCTGGAAATTTCGGCCTGTAGTCCGCGCGCTGATGTATCTCCCAGCACCTCGGCCATTCGTTCTTGAAGCGTAGGCATAAGCCTAGCCTAACAGTACATTTGTTAGCCTAGGCTTGTGTAATTCGTTTGCTTGGGCTAACATCGCCCCATGAACACGAATGCAGCAAAGATCATCGACGCCCTCGGCGGCACCGCCGAAGCAGCGCGCCTTTTTGAGGTGCGCATGCCATCCGTCAGCGCCTGGCGATACCACGGCATACCCAAGCCTCGAATGATGTTCCTCAAGGTCGCAAGGCCTGAAGTTCTTGAGGGAGTGGATGTCATTGCCGCCACCGCTCTTTCGGATCAGCAGGCAGCGCCTGCAAGCACCTGACTCCCTGATCACGCCATGCAAACCGGCTTTTCCTCCCTGAGCCGGCGCGTGACTTTCCCCTGGGCCTGACGGCCTGGGGGCTTTTCTCAAAAGACCAACACCATGAGCATCACACCCGCCGAAACCCAGCAGTACGCACGAAGCCTGACCGGCGCCAAGCGCAGCGCCAGGGTGGAATCCCGCGTGTCCGACGACTTGAAGATGGATCTGGCCCGCCGATGCCACGAGCTCGGGATGACCGAGAGCGATTTCATCGAGCGTTTGCTGAGTGCGAGTCTGTACGGTGTCGAACATTGCTTGACTATGGAGCAACGTCGGTTGTCCGGGGTGTGCGGTTTGTCGGGACTGTCGTCATGAAGGCAAAGACCACCTGCGGAACATGCAACCGCGACCCGGAGCGCGTGAACAGCGAGGTTGCTGAATGCAGCCATCTGGAATGCCCGCATCGCCGTCATGCGTGGAGCGAGCGCCCATCGCCTGGTTTCAAAGGCCCATGGCCGAAGAACGTGGACGCTGATCCGAAGCCGCTGGATGTGGCCCTGAAAGGTCGCGCATGAAGCCCACCTTCTGGCCAGGAACCAAGATCGTGAAGTCCGAGAACAACGGCTTCACGGGATTCTCGATCCACAGCACCCCGTTTTCATCGGTCCATCACTTCCAGTCTCAGCTGTACAGGAACTGGTGTTCCGCGGTGTCCAGCGGCAAGGCCCCGCCACCCTGGCCAGAGTTCCGCGATGCGGCCAAGAAGATGGCGCGCAGTCACCGGCCCAATGGAAACGGCCACGCCGCCGTCATGCCCGGGCTGTCGGATCGTGCACAGAAGCAGCTCAAGGCCGCGCCGATGTCGATCTCCATCGCGCCGCGCGAGGACCACCAGCGCGTGCAGAAGCTCAGAAAGGCCACCGTATGACCCCCGAAGCCTTGGACCTTGAGCGCCGCATCCAAGAGGCTGGAGCGCTGGTGGAGAAGCACCAAAACGCGGGCAAGAGCGTGCTGGCCCGTGAGGCTTTCCATGAGGTGCGCCGGCTGGTGGCGCTTCGCACGCCTGAGACGGTGCGCGAGATGGAAGAGAGCAGGGGGTTGGCTTGAACTACTACCAGCACAACGTCGCTGACTTTGATGTATCCGTTCGCATGCGTCATCTGTCAATGGTCTACGTCATAGCGACCCCGAACTTTGAGTTCATCAAGGTCGGCATGACGTGTGACTTCAAACAGAGGCTCAGAAACATCCAGTCCGGATGCCCGCTCGATCTGTTTTTGTGGTGCTCGATCAGGACGCCGAAGCCGGTTGAGGTTGAGGCCACGTTGCACAAGCAGCTTGACCACTGCAGCGTCAGGGGTGAATGGTTTTCGCCGTCCGATTCCGACCTCGATGAAATCCTTGATTTCTGCATCGGCACCAACAAGAACGCGAAGGAGGTGCGGCATGCACTACTACAAGCGTAACTTGGGTGACTACGCCAAGAAGGCGGGGCGGCTGTCCATGCTTCAGCACGGTGCGTACACGCTTTTGATCGATACGTGCTACGACCGTGAACAGTTCCCCACGCGGGATGAGGCAATCGACTGGACATGGGCCAGCTCAACCGCCGAAATTGAGGCCGTGGACTTTGTTCTGCGCAAATTTTTCGTTCTGGAGGACGGCCACTACGTTCAGAAGCGAATTCAGGAAGAGCTTGCCGCGTATCACGAAACGTCGCAGACAAACAAACGAATCGCAACGGAGCGTGAGGCAAAGCGCAACGCTTCGTTAACGGACCGTGCAAGTGACGTCAACGTACCGTCACCTAACCAAGAACCACTAACCAAGAACCAAGAACCAATAGAACAGAAGAAGCCTACGGCTTCGTCAGCAGCCAAGCTGCCGACCTGCCCGACTCAGGCGCTGATCGACCTGTACCACGAGCTACTGCCTGACCTGCCGAGGGTGCGGCTGCACACGAAGGACCGGGTTCGAGCGCTGCAGAAGACCTGGACTTGGTGCCTGACCAGCAAACGCGGCGACGGCTCACACCGCGCCGAAACGCCCAAACAGGCGCTGGAATGGTTCCGGGAGTACTTCACCCGGGCTGGGCAAAACGACTTCCTGATGGGCCGCACGCCGCGCAGCGGTGAACACGCGAACTGGCGCTGCGACCTCGACTTCCTGCTCACCGATCGCGGCATGAAGCATGTGATCGAAAAAACCCTGGAGCCAGCATGAACATGAACGAGCCGATCGGCCTGATGGACGACGTTGCTACGCCGCTTCGCGTGCCACCGCACAGCATCGAATCCGAGAGCGCGGTGCTGGGCGCCCTGCTGCTGGACAACGGCGCATGGGACCGCATTGGCGACCTGTTGACGGATGCAGACTTCTATCGGAACGAAAACCGCCTGCTGTTCGGTGCGATCGCATCGCTGGTGAACTCCAATCGGGCCGCTGACGTTGTGACCGTGTTCGAACACCTGCGCAACATTGGCAAGACCGAAGAATCCGGCGGACTGGCCTACATCAACGGTCTGGCGCAGTACCTCCCAAGTGCTGCCAACACCCGCAGGTACGCGGAGATCGTGCGCGAGAAGTCGGTGCTTCGCCGGTTGGTGGCGGCGTGCGATGAGACCGCCACCGCGGCATTCAACCCAGGCGACAAGACTGCCGCCGAGGTGCTGGACCATGCGCAGCAAACCATCTTCGGCCTGAGCGACCAAGGTGCGCCGCGTGATGACTGGCAAGGCAGTGATGAAGGCGTGACAGTGGTGCTGGACGGCATCCAGCGTCGGCACGACGGGGAAGAGGACTTCCTGTCCACCGGTCTCAAGGTCCTGGACGACCGTCTCGACGGCGGCATGCGGCCCGGCGAGGTGATCGTGATCGCGGGGCGACCGTCGATGGGGAAGACCGCGCTGGCGCTCACCATCGCGGAGAACGCTGCAATGTCCGGGCAGTCGGTTGGCGTGCTGTCGATGGAGATGCCAAAGGCCCAGGTGCACAACCGGCGTGTGTCCATGCGATCGCACATCCCGTTGCACAAGATCAAGCGCCCGGAGCGCATGAGTGATCTGGACTGGGCGAATCTCACCGACACGGTGGAGAAGATGCGGCACACACCGCTCTACGTGAGCGACCAGACCGCTCTGACGATCAACCAGGTTCGCAGCAAAGCCCGCGCGCTCAAACGCCGCCATGGCCTGCGCGTGCTGGTGGTGGATTACATCGGGCTCATGGAGGGCACGGACCGCAAGGCCAACCGAGCCACGCAACTCGGCGAGGTGAGCCGCGGCATCAAGGCCCTGGCCAAGGAGCTCGACATGACGGTGCTGCTGCTGGCCCAGCTGAACCGCGAGGTCGAGAAGCGCCCGAACATGCGCCCCATCCTGGCCGACCTGCGCGAATGCGGCGACATCGAGCAGGACGCCGACGTGATCGTGTTCGTGCACCGACCGATCCACGTGAAGCCGGACCTGGGCCCGGAATGGAAGCACTACGCCGAGCTGGTCGCCGGCAAGTTGCGCGACGGCGAGACCGGGCTGATGGACGCCTGCTACGAAGGCAACACCGTGCGGTTCTTCGACTGGCAGGGCGAGAGGCCCACATCACTCGCCCGCACCAAAAACACCGAACTTTGATTTCCTGTCACCCACCACCAACCCACCTGAAAGAGCCCCCCCATGTTCACCCTCGCAAAACCCACCTTCGCAACCCTGGCCAACCTGAACACCCGCATCGAAAAGCACGGTGATGAAAGCGTGAGCGCCATCGACATCAGCATTTGCTACGACGCGCCCAACACGGTGCTGGACGAGTTCCAGGCCGGCATGCTGGACGCCTTCTACAAAGCGGCCGAAGGCGGCGACGACAGCCAGGTGACCATCGATGGCTTCGAGATCAGCGCCAAGCCGCTGCTGCGGTTCAGCCAGCTCGCACCGCTGAAGCTGGGCACCGAGCTGATCGGCCACCGCTTTGCCATCGACTATGGCCTGGACGAAGACAGCGCGCTGGTGCTGCCGTCCTGCGACATCGGCAAGTTCGTGCTGGAGATGAAAGAGGGCGGCACGGTGTCGATGAAGTTCCGCGTGCAGACCAACAAGGGTCTGACGGAACACATCATCGGCAAGCTGGCCATGCTGATCGGCCAGGAGGTCAAGGTGCAGATGACGCCGCCCGAGGTCAAGACCGATGGCGACGACGAAGAGCCCGAATTGATCCTGCCGGGCATGGATGAGGAGGACGCACCGCTGACGGTCGAAGACGTGTTCACGGCCGGCGTGGTGCCCGGTGACGAAGCTGCAGCGGTGCACTGAGCCATGACGATCTTTCTCGGCATTGACCCAGGCGTGTCTGGCGCCATCGCGGCCATTGGCATCGGTGGCGTCATGGTGGTGGACATCCCGACGCAGGAGCTGCCTGGCAGCGGACGGACCCAGCGCATCGTGCACGGCTACGCGCTGGCCCGTCTGCTGCGTCAACTGGTGCCCGCCGAGGAAGCCTGCATTGCGGTGCTGGAGGACGTGCACGCCATGCCGTCGAACGTGTCGGGCTCAGGAGCAAACACCAGCCTGATGCACAGCAAGGGTGCCATCGAGGCGGTTCTGAGCGTTCTGCGCATCGACACGCGCCTGGTGGGATCGCAGACCTGGAAGCGCATCTACGGCCTCAAGTCGGACAAGGCGCAGTCGCTGGAGAAGGCGCGCGCCCTGTACCCGGCCGTGGCCGACAGCCTGAAACGCAAGCTGGACCACAACCGTGCCGAGGCGGTGCTGCTCGCGCATTTCGGGAAAACGAGGCTCGGATGACCGCCATGACCTGCGCCTTCTGCAGCCGCCCATTGCAAGCCGCCGCTGTGCTGATCGGAGACATGCCCATCGGCCCGTTCTGCGCGCGCAAGTCTGGCCTCGTGAAGCTGGCGCGCGAGAAGCGCGGGCTGGTGCGACCAGGGCCTGCGCTCAAGACCGCGATGACGCGGGAAGAGCGCCGGCAGTACGAACTTCAATTCTCGGAGGCGGTATGACTGCAAAAACCTTCTTCATCCCGGGCGATGGCACCAGGGCGCGGCTGATGCTCACCAAGCAAGTCGGCCCGCAGATCATCGCCATGGCCGACGCCGGTCACTCGCAGGTGCTCAAGGTGTCAGAGGTGTCCAAGACGCGCGATCAGGAGGTGAAGTACCACGCCATGATCGGCGACATTGCCGAGCAGGCCCAGCACCTTGGATCGAAGTGGGATTCATCGGACTGGAAGCGCCTGCTGCTGGACAAGTTCGCGCGCGAGACGCACAAGGCGACGGGCCGGATCATCCCGAACCTCGACAGCAACGGGGTTGTGGAAGTCGGCATCTTGTCGCGCAACTTCGGCAAGCGCGAGGCCAACGAATTCATCGAATGGCTCTACAGCTGGGGGGCTGAGAACGGCTGCTACTTCGGCGAGAAGTTCGTGGACCCTGAGACTGGCGAGGTCATCAAGACCACTTGGCAGGACGCGGCGCGCCGGGCGAATGAAGAGGTGGCCGCATGAAAGGCTCAACCCCTACCAAAGCCGAGCGCGCGCTGTGGACGCGCATCGCAGCGCTCGGCTGCATCGCTTGCCGACTCGACGGCAACCACTCGCCCGAGGTTTCGATTCACCACGTAGACGGCCGGACCAAACCAGGTGCACACAAGCGCGTGCTTGCTCTGTGCGCCGGCCACCACCAAGACGGCACCGGAGTTCCCGGCCTGATCGCGGTTCACCCCTACAAAGCCAGGTTCGAGCAGCGCTACGGCAAGCAGGAAGCGCTGATCGAGATGGTCGCTGCCATGGTCAAGGAGGCCGCATGAAGATCAAACCCTGGATCGATCCCAAAGACCAGATGGCGCAGATCGGGCGGCACCACTGGAGCGTGCCGCGGTTGTTTGCGCTGTCGAAAGACCTTCCCGTGATGGAAGTGCCGCTCGACCACCTGAGCGTCTGGCACACCTACAACAAGCTGACCATGCGCGAGCTGGTCATGCACATCAAGGCCATCGAAGCCGCCGACTTGTCAATGCCGATCATTCTGGACGAGGACGGCGAAATCATGGACGGCAGGCACCGGATCATGAAGTGCATGTGGCAGGGCCTCCCAACAATCAAGGCGGTGCGGTTCGATGAGAACCCTTCGCCTTGCCGGGTGGATGAGGCATGAACCTACCCCCAATCGATGCCAGCGGGGACAACATCCTCAAGCTGCCAATCAAGAAACGAGAGCCCGTCGGCGAGTCGTTCCTGCAGCCTGTCCCAGTGGGTACGTGCTCGCATTGGCGCGGACCGTTTGAGGTCGATGTGAAGGGCGGCAAATGCAAGTGCCTGTCCTGCGGAGGGGAAGTGAGTCCGATGTTCGTGCTCGAAAACCTCATGCACCAGGAAAGCCAGTGGATGCGAACGCGGACCGCGTACATGGAAGAGTCGAAACGCTTGGCAGAACGATCCAAGACCAAGTGCGACCACTGCGGAAAGATGACGAGGATCAGCAGCCGATGAACACCTACACCGCACCTCGCCGCGGAAGCCGCCACCGCATCGACCGCGACACCTACTTGCGAGACGCCAGCCAGTTCGCACCACGCGGCCAGGAACTGCCACAGACCAAGCTGCTGGACATGGACGTGATCGACATCCGCAGCGCCAAGCGCCAGCGCGAGGCGCTGATGAAGCACATCCGCGAGAACCTGAGCAACGAAGCCCTGGCCAGGCGCCACGGCGTGCACGTCCGAACCATCGAAAAGGCCTTGAGCCGGGAAACCCACTGCCAACTGCCATGAAGACACTGGAACAAATCGAAGCGCTTTGTGAAAAGGACGGGCCCTGCTGGATCTGGACCGGCGCCATGGATGACCGTGGTCGCCCGACCATGCACTGGAACGGGAGCACCAAGGCCGTGCGCCGCGTGGTGCGTGAGTTGGTCGACGGGGCCCCGGTGCCGGATGGCTTGCAGGCCGCTGCAGGCTGTGGCTGCACACAGTGCGTATCGCCGGAGTGCTCGGTGAACGTGACGGCCAAGGTGCGCGCCCAGATGGCGGCGCGGCGCGGCGTGTTCAACCGACCTGACGCGCTGCTGAAGATGACCTTGGCATTGCGCGCCAAGAGCCACATCACCGATGAAATGGTGAAGCGCTGCAGGGAGTTCGATGGCACATGCGATGAAGCCGCGCAAGCGTCCGGCATCAGCCTGTCGCACACGAAGGCGATCCGGTCGGGCCGAGCTCGCAAGGATATCCGAAGCCCATTCGTCGGCCTGGGAGCACGCTGATGGGCAAGAAGATGACCGTCTACGCCAGAAAGCGATTGGGCAACCCAGGCGCAAGGACATTCAACGGCGCCGAATTCATGAACACTCTGCAGCGCTGCCGGCCGTACACCGACGAGCCTATTCCCGGCAGCTGGTTGCCAGGAACTCAGTGTGCCGCCGACAACGCGCGCAACATCGTGAACCAGGCGCTTGGGGCGTTGGTGAGCAGCAAGCTCAGGCCGGAAGAGTCGGCGGAATTCGATCTGCTGGCGCATGCGCTTGGTGTGGCGCTGATTCGAAGTCTGGAGATCGGTGGCGAGGTAGGGAACCCCGCCTTGCCGAAGCTGAAGGCTGGAAACGAGGCGCTGCGCAGCATTCAGGTGCGCCGCAACCACCTCGGCCGATGGGCGACGACTCGGCCCGAGCAGATCGCGCTGGGGGATGCGGTGATGGTCTACGAGGATATCTTGCAGGCCAGCAGCCCCGCTCAGATGGTTCATGCAACCGAGCAGCGGCAGAAGATGTTGGACGAGAAAGCGAAGGTGGCCGCATGAGCTGCGAATCCTGCACCGTGGCCGAGAAGAACCCGTTCACCGGCCGGTACGCCGCCAACTGCGACAACTGCAAGGCCCGTGCTCTGGCCAACGGCCGTGAGCTGCATGCGAGCAAGGCCGCGGGCTACACGACACCCGAATATCTGGCCGCGCTGGTCAAGGTGTTCGGTGAGGACAGAACAAAAGAAGGCCACGCGCTGGTGCGCGAGTGGTCCAAGAAGATCAAGAACCACACGAAAGGCAGCGCATGACCGACAACGAGAAGCCAGACATCACCGAGAGGTACAGCAACGCCACGCACGC
This sequence comes from Hydrogenophaga sp. GW101-3F08, assembly GCF_059424585.1. NCBI lineage: Bacteria > Pseudomonadati > Pseudomonadota > Betaproteobacteria > Burkholderiales > Comamonadaceae > Hydrogenophaga > Hydrogenophaga sp. GW101-3F08. The sequence goes on along the minus strand of NZ_JBWKZP010000006.1, from coordinate 280,153 downwards.
CAGCAGCCTGGTGGTTCAGGAGCGCACCAGTGGGCCGGGCGACATGCTGATTGCCGCGGGCTGGTCGAAGAGCCGAACGGGCGCCGCCTTGATGCGGCTGCACAGCGAATGGGACGGGGTTGAGAAGCCGCGCGCATCGAAGTCAAAGGCCGTGAGCAAGGCCGAAGCAGCAAAGTGGCTGGAGCACGAGAACAAGATCCTGCTGGGCAAGCTCAAGACCTTGCCTGAGGTGCGCGGCGCGCTGACCGACTGGTGTGAGGGCCAGGGCTACAAGCAACCGACCGAGAAGGCCATGACCGCGCTGCTGTGGTGGCTGGACCCCACATGCAGGCTGTGCCATGGCCGGAAATTCGAGGTGATCAAGGACACACCAACGCTGTCCGGTCGCCGGTGCCCAGCTTGCCAGGGGTCTGGCCTGCGATCCAGCGGAAGCGGGGTGGAGCTGCCGGTGCTGGTGGGCTACATTGGGGATTGCGTGAACGCCGCGCGCGCGCAGATGCGGGGCAAGCTGCGGCACTTTTCGCCGAAGAAGGAGACGACGTGAAACACAAAACCAGTGAAATGACCGGGGTGATCCTGGATGCGGCTGTGGCGAAGGCTGGTGGCTTCAGAGTTCTATTGGTTGATGGAGTGCCTGTTGTGTCAAATCCTGACCACGATGCGCATCCGACGCATTACCCTCCATACCTGAATTTCACGCCATCGACCAACTGGGCGCATGGCGGGCCGATCATCGAGCGCGAGCGGATCACGGTGCAGGCGGCGCAGGCTGGGGACTGGCGTGCATTCTTGGGCGATGGAACGACGAATGCCGGCACGGGCCGCGGCGCCAGCGAGCCGATGATTCAAGCTCGAGGGGAGGTGCCCCTGATCGCCGCCATGCGCGCCTACGTGGCCTACAAGCTGGGTGACGAGGTGGAGTTGTGAGCACCGCAACCGAAATCCTGGCCCGGATGATCGAGGCAAAGCAGATGATGGGCTCCATGCCGCCGATCCAGGCCAGCCGGCGCATGCACCCAGACGACATCAACGCGCCGCGCCGCCAGTTTGGGTCGAGCGAAATCGCCGGCCCGTTCACCAACCTCTTCGGGGTCAAGATCATCCCGGACGAATCCGCTGAGAGGCTTCCGAGGACTGAGCTATGAAATGGACGAGAACGCCCCCAACACACCCAGGCTTCTACTACTGGCAAGGCGGCGATCTGACTGGGCTTCAAGTGGCGATGGTTCAGGTATCCGCTTTCAGGGACCCAACCAAGCCACTGGAGGCGTGCGAGTTGCGTGCTGATGGATTTGTCAACGCGCCAGAGTGTGGCACAGTGAAAAGCTGGGGCGGGCGATGGGCTGGGCCGATGCCGCAGCCGGACTGATGGAGGTCGGTCATGAGGGCCGACAGACGGCAGTTGATAGATTCTGTTGCACAAAAAAACGGCAGCACATAGAATCACGCGCAGGGAATGCCGGCTGTGCTCACGGCCGTGCCCCCGGAATCTCTGCAGAACGCCTCCGGTCGCCCACGTAAGGCCCGGTCGAGACCTTCAAGGGGTTGGTGCCTCTGCTGAGAGCCATCAAGTGTGCGGGTTCGACTCCCGACCGCTGGCCGAGACTGCGGTAGATAACATTGCCGGCGAGTTACCCGCCTCAATGTGAGCAACGGCCAGTGTGTACCCTGCCAGCAGGGCGCACACTTGATGGCGTTGACTTCCTCGCATGAGGTCACCACGGAAGTGGACACCCCCTGCACAGGGGCACCCAGGAATGGGATAGTGCCAACACCATCCAAGCAGGGTTGAGCCTGACAACGCATCCGGGTGAAAGCTCCCGGAGCCAATCACAGAAGCCCGCACTTGGCGGGATTCGTCGTTTCTGGCGGTGTAGCTCATCTGTGGGAGAGCGCCGGGTTCATACCCCGGAGGCAGTTCGTTCGACTCGAACCACCGCAACCAATACGCAGGCGCCGGACTCCAACCACAGCATCACGCTCAGGTCCAGGCCCTGCACCAAACCCAAACCCTCCCATCTCACTGACACGGGGCTCGCTCAGGCATCCGTGAAGGCCCAGGCCGCCCAACGAACCCACCACGGGAACAGAAGCGGGGCGCCCACAAGGCGCAGAGGCCCAAGAGCACCGTGGGAAAACGGGCTCCGTCAGAAAACCCGTCCGGGGCACATTGCCCCAATCCGGCTACCAACCCCGGGCGGGCCTGATCCAGCAACCTTTGTCTCCTGCTGCGTGGCTTCTTACAGGGCTTTTTCACGCGCAGCATTTCGCGCCCGGACACCGGACACCACCCAGGACCGGGCGCCTTTTTCCACAGAGGACCGTACCATGAGCGAAGACCAATCCACCGAGCAAGCCATTCAAGTCGCTGGCGCCAACTCGGCCCAGCGGGTCACCCTCGCAGAGATCGAGGCGAACATCGCCGGCGAGTACTTCTTCACCGGAGACAAGGCCACCGCCGGCTGTCCACAGCTGCCAAGCCTCGCTCTGCTGACCTTCTGCGTGCTGGTCCTGCGCAACGGATTCACCGTGACCGGTGAGAGCGCCTGCGCCAGCCCGGAGAATTTCAATGCCGAGATCGGCAGGCGCATCGCACGCGAGAACGCCGTGGCAAAGGTCTGGCATCTTCTTGGCTTCCGCCTGCGTGACAACCTCTACAACTTGGCCAACGGACCAGACTGCGCCGCCGAATGGCCCGAGCCCAGCGGCTTGATCCTGACCGAAGCCGATGCCGCCGCCGATCTGGCCGGAACTCCGCGTCCGTCGCGCTGCACCTATGGTCCCAACATGGGATGTACCAACTGCCCGGACAAAGATAAACGCCAGGCAGCATAAACATGGCACCACACCAAGAGCGCGTCATCGCAGAGCGCGATGATCTGGCCGCGCGCACCGGGAAGCTGGATGCCTTCACGGGCTCGGACCTCTTCCGAACCCTGGACACCCATGAGCAGGCCCGCATGGTTCGCCAGTTGAACCACATGCGCAGCTACCTCGCAGTTCTGAATGAGCGCATCGCCGCGTTCTGAGATGTCCAAACTGGCTCAGAAGCTGGTGACTGCACAAAAAACAGGCAGAACCAGGGCGCCACGTTCGATAGAGGCCACGCCGCGCGCATCAGCGCCCGATCAATCAACTCTCACGCCAAAGCAGGAGGCGTTCTGCATCGCGTACCTTGAAACCGGGAACGCAAGCGAGGCATATCGCAGAGCCTACGATGCAGGAAAGAGCAACCCGGCCACGATCAATCGCAGGGCGAAAGACCTGATTGATGACAGCAAGATAGCGGCAAGGCTCAAAATCCTGCGCCAACCGGCCATTGAAGCGGCCCAAGTATCGGCAGAAGCTACTTTGCGCGAGGCTTGGGCGATCATGACCGCCGACCCGCGCGAGTTCATGGATTACCGCGTGGGCTGCTGCAGGTTCTGCTGGGGCAAGGATCACCGCTACCAGAGAACAGCAGGCGAATTCGAACGCTACGAGGCGGATTACACAGCCAAGTGCGAGAAGGCCATTGAGGACGGAAAACCTGTTCCCGGTGAGTTCGACCCGCAGGGCGGCATCGGGTACGACAAACGCCTGGAGCCTCATCCTGAATGCCCTGAGTGCTTTGGTGAGGGTGTTGGCCGCACGGTGTTCAAGGACACGAGCAAGGTCAGCAAAGCCGCTGCCAGCCTGTTTGCCGGCATCAAGGAAACCAAGGACGGCTTGGAGGTCAAGTTGCACAGCAAGGACTCAGCCATGGACAAGATGTTCAGGCACATGGGTCTGTACAACGACAAGATCGAGCTGACCATGCCAACGGTGCGGGTCAAAGACTTCACCGGCAAGGCGTAATTGATACCAAGGTACTCAGTGCGCGCCGTCTCGGTCTCGGAAATCCCGAGAAAACACCGTCACCAATGCGTGATGTGTAGTTCACAAGTATTCAAAGTGCCTGAAAATGGCTGAAATCGAGTTCGCCTACAAGCCGCAGGGGCCTACGCTGGAGCGCTACCTGCTGAGCAAAGAGCAGCGGACCATCATCACCGGCCCGCTCGGATCATCCAAGACGAATGCGAGCTGCTGGAAGAGCTTTCGGGTGATGCTGGATCAGGCGCCGGACTCGGATGGCGTGCGCAGGACGCGCGGCCTGGCGGTGCGGAACACCTACCCGGACCTGTTCGGCACGACCATCAAGGACTGGCTGGAGATGTTCGGCGAGCTGGGGAAGTTCTCCAAGGGCGGCATGGAGCCACCGACGCACCGGCTCAAGTTCAAACTCGACGACGGCACCACGGTTGACGCTGAAATGATCTTCCTGGCGCTGGACCGACCGGACCACGTGAAGAAGTTGCGAGGGATGCAGCTCACGTTCGCTTGGTTGAACGAGGTCAAGGAACTGATGTTCCCGATCCTTGAGATGGTGGACTTGCGGATTGGCCGCTTCCCGCAGAACGTCAGTTGGTACGGCATGTTCGGCGACACCAACGCGCCAGACACCGACCATTGGCTGTACCGGCTGAGCGAAGAGTTGAAACCGAGTGGCTGGACGTTCCTCAAGCAGCCGGGCGGTTTGACCCGCAAAAGCCCAGACGCTCCATGGGAGCTGAACCCGCTGGCAGAGAACGTGCACAACCTGCCGTTGGGCTACTACGTCAAGGGCGCCGAGGGCAAGACCGAGAGCTGGATCAAGGTCAACCTGGCCAACGAATACGGGTTTGTCGCCGATGGCAAGCCGGTGTACCCGGACTATCGGGACTCGGTGCACTGCAAGGACTTCGAGTTCATCAAAGGCCTGCCAGTGCACATCGGGCTGGACTTCGGGTTGACGCCGGCCGCGATCTTTGGGCAGCGCATGGTGAACGGGCAGTGGCGCTGGCGGTATGAGCTGGTGACCACTGATACCGGTGTGATCCGCTTCGCGAACAACCTCAAGGACTTCATCCGCGAGAACTTGGATGGTTTCACCATCGGGCGGATCACAGGCGACCCGGCCGGCGATCAGCGCCAGGCTGGCGACAGCGAAGAGCGCACGGTGTTCCAGCTTCTGGACGCCAACGACATCAAAGCCGAGCCGGCGCACACGAACGATTTTGCGATCAGAACCGAGGCCGTGGCGAACCCGCTGCGCCGAATGATCGACGGAGAGCCAGGCTTTCTGATCCACAGCGACTGCAAGGTGACCCGCAAGGGCATGCAGGGTGCCTACAAGTTCCGACGCATGCAGATCGCTGGCGAAGAGCGGTATCGCGATGTGCCTGAGAAGAACGCGCAGTCGCACCCTTGCGAAGCTGGCCAGTACCTGATGCTGGGTGGTGGCGAAGGGACGGCGGCGATCACGGTCCATTCGGCAGACACCGAAGAGGTTGCAAAGGCCTACCGCGAGATGCGCGGACTCACACAAAGCAAGTCGAGCGCTGCAGCGTTCCGACGCAGATGAGGTATTTGATGAAGCCAACCCCCCAGTACGAAGATCGAGCCGGCGATGCATCGCGCGACTTCGCAGGGAGTGGTGCGTTCTCGCTCTACGGTCTTGAGCGCATGCTGCGCGACTGCATGGAGCAGCCCGAGTGGCGTTTGCGCGCCAAGATGGCCGCGGCCTACTACGACGGCAAGCAGTTGAGCGAGCTGCAGAAGTGGCACATCCGGCAGGAAGACCTCGAAGAGCGCGCGATCAACCTGATCCGCCCGGTGATCAACTCGGTGTTGGGACAGGAAGCCAAGAGCCGCACGGACATCAAGATCGAGGCCGACGACGACAGCTATGCCGATGTGGCCGAAGTGGTCAGCCACCGCCTGAAGGAGCTGGAGCGCGAGACACGCGCCCACATGGCGGTCAGCGAAGCCTATGCGTCGATGGTCAAGAAGGGCATCGGCTGGGTGCACGTGAGCCGAAGCAGCGACCTGCTGGCCTACCCGTACCGCTTCGAGTCGGTGCCCATGGATGAGATCTGGTGGGACTGGCGCGGCCAGAAGGGCGTTGTGTTCGATCACCGTTGCCGGTGGGTGGTGCGCCAACGCATGGTGGACCTGGACGAACTGGAAGCGGGCATGCCGCAGCACCGCGCCGTCCTGCGCCGCAGCGTCAGCGGCTGGGCTGAGATCAGCGAAGACGACGGCGCCCTGCTGGGCAAGCCCGAGGACTACGACCTGTCCAGCGCCTACGAGCGCGAGAGCCGCTTCAACTTGGTGGTGAAGAAATGGGACTGGGTGGATTCGGCGCGAAAGATGATCAGGCTGTATGAAGTCTGGTACCGGGTGCCGGCTGAGGTCGTGGTGCTGCACATGGGCTCGCGCACAGTGCCATACGACGCCAAAGACCCGCGCCACGTCGAGGCCGTTGCCCGTGGACTGGTGAAGGTCAGCAAGGGCATCACCAGCCAGGTGCGCCGCGCGCTGTACGCCGGCCCGCACCGCCTGCTTGACGAAGGCACGACGAAGCGCCACTTCCCCTACGTCCCGTTTTTTGCATTCCGCGACGACGAGGATGCCAGCCCATACGGCTTGATCGACGGCATGATCGCGCCGCAAGATGAGTACAACGAGCGCCGCTTGCGCGTGCAGTGGATGCTCAAGGCCCGTCAGGTGGAGATGGACAGCGACGCCCTGGCCCCCGAATACAACAGCATCGCCGACATCGCCGCCAACGTGATGCGGCCGGACTTCGTGGCAATCACGAACCCGACCCGCATGAACCGCGGCAATGCAGCGATCAAGATTCGCAACGACCTGAACATGCAGCCAGAGCAGTTCGCCGTGATGGCCGACAGCAAGGAGCTGATTCAAGCCACAGCCGGCCGCTACACCAACCAGTTGGGCAGCGCCCAGGTGCAGTCCGGGATTGCCAACAGCCTGCTGATCGAGCAGGGTGAGCAGTCCATGGGCGAGATGAACGACAACTACGCCTACGCGCGCCGCATTGCGTTCGAGCTGGCGGTGGACGAGATTCTGGAAGACATCAAGGGCGAGCGCATGCAGGTTCCGGTCGGAGCCGGCAAGAACCGCCGTGTTGTGGTGCTCAACGACTGGACGCCAGAAGGCATGCCGGTCAACCAGGTGGCGGACGCCAGCATCAAGACCGCGCTGGCCGAAGTGCCCAACACGCCTGCCTACCGCCAGCAGAGCCAGCAGCAACTTGCCCAGATCATCCAGGCGCTGGGCAGCAACCCTCAGGCCGTCGCTGTGCTGGCCCCGGCCTACATCGAATCGACCTCGGTCAACAACCGCGAACAGGTGGCCGCCGATCTGCGCAAGGTGTCGGGCCTGCCGGATCCTGGCGACAAGAACGCGCTGGCGCAGGCCGAGCAGCAGCAGCAAGCCATGCAACAGCAGCAGATGGAGCACGCTGCGCAACTGGCCGCCGCTCAACTGGACGTGCACGTGTCCACCGCAGAGCGCAACCGGGCCGGCGCGCGACAGTCAGAAGCCAACGCCATGCTGATCGAACAGCGCATCGCTGCTGGTGAACCGCAGGCGAACGTGGCCGAGACGATGGCTCGCACGGAACAGACGATGGCCAACGCCGCGAACGAAGACGACATCTTGGCCCAGGTGCTGGCGGAGGCTGCAGCGTGAGCGAATTCCAGCAAAAGGTCGAAGAGGCCGTGAGCCGGTGGCGCAAGTCCATCGATGCAGCCCCCAAACGCGCAGCAGCCAGGGAAATCCGTGCCGATGAGGCCATCCTGACCGAGATCATGACCAAGGTTCATGACCAGCACGGGCCCGGTCCAACTGCCAAATTGCGCGACCGCACGATTCGCGGCCTTGTTGTCGGCGCCCGACTGCAGACCTACTAAACCCAACCACATCACTTGTAAAGCCCGCCGCGTGCGGGCTTTTGCATTTGCGCCGCCATGCAGCCCCGCACTGCCTTGGTGTGTATCCCGCGGAAGCCACCCGGTTGCGAATCGTCCATGCGCCGGGTGTGGATCAAGGACGGTGGGCGCAGGCCCTCGGTGATCGACCGTAAACGAGACAGGAGTGAATCTTGAGCACTGAACCCCTACACCCAGCATTTGACGCGGAAGAACAGGCCATCCTGGCGCAGATCACGGCCGACGAAGGCGACGGGGAGATGCAACCCGACGCACAAGACGACCAGCAGCCCGAAGAAGTGACGCCCAAACCGGCAGCACCCGAACCGGTTGCCACGACTGAGCCAGCCACGCAGACCCCAGCAGCCACACCGGCCGCCGATGTCAAGCCCGTGGAGCCGCCTCAGGGCGACGTGAAAGCCGCATTGCGCGCCTCGCGCCGTGCCGAACAGCGCGCCCGCCAGGAGCTCGACAAGCTGAAGGAAGAAGTGGAGCAGTTGCGCAAGGCGAAGCCCGCCGACCAGGACAGCCAGGCGATCACGCCTGAAGAGCTGGAGATCATGAAGGCCGACTTCCCACTGCAGCACAAGCTCTACCTTCAGCAGCAGGAACTTGCCCGACAGATCGCCGAGACGCGCCCCGCAGCGCAGCCAGCGGTTTCCGACGAGTTCCAGCCGGTCGAGTTCAACCCGCACGTGCAAGAGCTGGTGGACCAGGTTCCCGATCTGCTCACGTGGCAACACGATCCCGCATCGCAGGACAAGCTGCAGCGCGCCATCGCCTACGACCGCGCGCTGGAAAACGATCCGGACTGGATCGGCAAGCCTGTGCTGGAGCGTTTCGCCGAGGCCGTCAGCCGCACCAAGCGTGCGTTTGGCGCGACCCCCACTCACGTGACCGCGGCACCAGCCGCAACCCGCCCAGACCCCGCCGCCGTGATCGCCGCTTTGCAGCCCTCGGGGCCGAAGGGCATCAGCGACTTCGGCGGTGGCCAACCCGCATCCGCCCCGTCCGTGGACTTCGCTCGAATGAGCGATGAAGAGATCATGGCTCGACTGCCAGTTCTTCCGTAGGCGGGGTCACACACCCTTCCAAGGAGCCTCAAATGGCACAAACGTCCGTCCCCAATGGCAGCGCCCTGGCGAACAAGCAGTTCTCCAAAGCCCTGTCTGCAATGGCTGTCAAGCAGCCCACCCCCATGTCGGCCCTGACCGGTCCGATGCCCACCCACGACGCCGCGATGCGCAAGCTCAAGCAGCAGTCCACCACCGAAATGCCTTTCGTGCGCGTGGACGACCTGAGCAAGGGCCCCGGTGATGTGGTGCAACTCGACTGCGCACACGTGGTCAAGCTGCGCCCGGTCATGGGTGACAAGAACGCCGAAGGCCAGGGCGCTGCGCTGAAATACAGCACCAAGGACATCACGTTGGACATGGCCACCATCCCCGTGTCCGCAGGCGGAAAGATGACCCAGCAGCGCACGCCCCACAGCATGCGCTTGAATGCGCTGGCCCAGCTCAAGCGCGGCATCCCAGCCTTTCGCTGGCAGCGGTGCCTGGCCTTGCTGGCTGGTGCACGTGGCAAGCAGAACAGCAACGACTGGGTTCTGCCGCTGGCAACCGATCCCGAGTTCGCCGACATGATGGTCAACGCCATCAAGGCCCCGTCGTACAACCGCCACTGGGTGGTCAACGGCACCGGCCTGACCCAAGGCGGCGCGCAACTGGCATCGGTGGCCACCACGGACGGCCTGAAGCTCTCGCACCTGGACGAGTTCGCTGCGATCTGGGACGAGATGTCGATCAAGATGGCACCCATCATGATCCCCGGCGACCCGGCCGCTGGCGATGACCCGATCAAGGGTGTGATGTACCACGACCCGCTGGCCTGGGATTCGCTGCTGACCGACACCACGGCCACCGGCAACCTGCGCAAGTTCGAAGCCGAAGCCATGCAGCGCGCCAAGTACGGCGAACTGTCGCGCCACCCGCTGTTCAGCGGCGCCCCGATCATGTGGAACGGTGTGCTCCATCGCAAGATGCAGTACGCGGTGCGCCACGACGCGAGCGACGTGATCAAGCACGTGACCGCAGCCAACCGCCTGGCCGGCACCGAAACGGATGTGACCATCGCAGCCGGCCTGTCCACCACCCATCAGGTCGCCACGTCGATCTTCCTGGGTGCGCAGGCCTTGGCAATCGCATCTGGTGCCAACCAGTCCAGCGAGGAAACCTACTCCCTGCTCGAGAACCGGACCAACTTCGAGCGCAACCTCGAGCTGGCCGGCGAGATCATGGGCGTGGAAGACAAGCTGCGCTGGGCGCTGCCGAACGCCGATGGCGACCTCGAAGTGACCGACTTCGGCGTGGCCGTGATTCACAGCGTCGTGAAGAAGCGCAGCGTCTGATGACCACCGCAGCGGGGCAACCCGCTGCCACCAACCCATTCACTTTTTAGGAGCCACATCATGGCAAATCTTTACGGTAAGAAGGCGAAGGCGCCGCAAAACATGCCCGGCGATGGCCGAGCGGTGATGATCGATGACAGCATTGCGCTGGCGGCCAACCCGACCGCCGCCGATGTCATCAACTTCAAGCTGCCCGCCGGCTTGCGCCTGGGCATGCTGGCAATTCGCTGCGACGACATCGACACCAACGGCACGCCAACCGTTGTGTTCGGCGTGGGCTACCGCGCCGTTGACAGTGATTCGGGCTTGTCCGCCGACGCGACGTACTTTGCCGCTGCTGGCCAGACCACGGCACAGGCTGGCGGCACGCTGACCTGCTCGTTCGAGCCGATCAAGTTCGAGGAGGACGTTTACGTCACGCTGACGGTGGGCACCGCTTCTGCAACCTTCGCGGCCGGCGACATCTGCATGGTGGCGGTTGGCGCCGCCGAAGGCGTCAAGTAATCCGGCAGCGGCACCAAGAAGCCTCCCAGTCCACAAGGCTGGGGGGCTTTTTCATTGGAGATCGACATGAAGATCAAGTACGTGGGATTGAAGCCTTTCGAGGATGCCTTCAGGGCCGAAACCGGTGTGACCTGGGGCCCCGGCGTCGAGCACGACATCCAGGACGCCGCGGTGGCTGCGCGGATGCTCAAGCACCCGGATGTGTTTGCGCTGGGTGAGTCTGCGAAAGAACCCGCAGCACCGGATGCCCAGAAAGTCGGCACCGATGAAACCAGCGACACGCCAGATACCGAGCAGGTTGAACCGCCCGAGGGCGACAAAGGCCCGTCGGCCAAGTTCGTGATGCAGACCCAGAGCGGCCCGCTGGTGCTGGACGATCTCGACAAGGCAACGCTCAAGGCCCTGGCCAAGGAAGCCGACGTTGCCGTGGGCAACAGCGGCCCGGACAAGATCCGCGCCAAACTGGCCGAAGCCTTTCCGGTGAACGGCTGACATGAAGACCTGGGCCGACTTCCATCCGCGCGTGATGCCCTACGTCCTGGGCTGTCCTGTTCCCGTGGTGGACGCGGACCTGATCGATGCGGCGCGCGAATTCTGCGAGAAGACTTCGTGCTGGAAGTTCGTGAGCACGGCCAACGTCTTTCCCTACGACTCCCGCGCCGAGTTCGACCCTGATCTGGAAACCGAGGTCATCCGGGTGGACAGCCTGACCATCAACGGTGAGCCCTACGACATCAAGTCCACGCACAGCTTGCCGGCCGACTGGCGAGCGAACCCGCCTGACGACAAGACGCTGTATCACGACAACCTGCGCGAGTTCCTGATTTTCCCGACGCCGGCCGCAACCGACTCGGTGGAAATGACGATGGTGCTCAAGCCCACCAGCTCAGCAACTGGCGTGTCTGACGACGTGTTCGCCATGCATGCCGAGGCCATCTCCTACGGAGCCCGGGCCAGGCTGCAGCGCATGCCGCGCCAGCCATGGAGCGACATGGCCCAGGCCCAGCTCGATGGGCTCTTGTTTTCCTCGTTCATCAACCGTGCGGCCAACGTCGATTTCATTCGGGCGAAGCACCACCGCGTGACGAAGCAGGAAATCTGACATGACCGTCGCAGCAGCAACCATCATCTCGGAAGCCCAGCGGGCGATGAACGACGCCGCGGGCGTGCGCATGCCGGCATCGGACCTGATTCCATGCCTGAACCGTGCGCAGCGCGACATTGCCCTGGCACGCCCGGACACCATGGCCGCGATGGTGGAGTTCCCGCTTGTCGCCGGTGCCAAGCAGTCGCTGCCATCCACAGCAGCATTGCTCATCGACGTGCCGAGCAATGCCGCCGGCACCAAGCGCTCCATCAGCAAAACAGAACTCAGCCTGCTGGACGCATCTGTCCCGGCCTGGAGGTCTGGTGCGCAAAAGTCGGAGATCGTGCATTTCTGCCACGACCCTCGCACGCCCCGTGTCTTTTACGTCTTCCCGCCAGCAATCGCTGGCACTGCGGTGGACATGGAGGTTTCGAACTATCCAACCGACATCCCGGCCCCGGCGTCGCCAGGCGCAGCCTCCGACACCGTGAGCGGGAACATCAGCCTTGCCGACGAATGGAGCACCGCGCTCCTGATGGTGACTCTGTACTACGCCTACCTGACGGACCTGGAGGGCGTGAACAACGTCGGCTTGGCCGCCGGCTACAAGGCGACCGCCGAGCAGATCCTGGGTGTGCAGCTGCAGGCCTCCATCGTGGCAGCGAAACCGGAGTAACCCATGGTCCAGAAATTCAAGAACGATTCACGAGCGCGACTGTCGATCGGCATCAACGCATCCGCCACAACCATCGTGCTCGAAGCCGGCTATGGCGACCTGTTCCCGGTGGCCGACATGGGAACTGGATCGGTTGGCGACTGGTTCAAGTGCACCCTCGAAAACGAGCTCGGCGTCAAAGAGGTGGTGAAGGTGCGCACACGCACAGCCGGCTCTGACTTGCTGGAGAACGTGGTGCGCGCGCAAGAGGGGTACACGGCAATCGAGTTCGAATCCGGTACCGTCATCGGCCTGCGCCTGACGGCTGATGATGTCGAGCGCAGTCTGGCCCAAGACTGGAGCGCTATCCCAGAGCAGTCGGTCACGCCATCGGCAGGCACCAAGACACTGGATGTGGAATGCCGCGGCAATCACGTCGATACCGACGGATCGAACATCCAAATCCCTCCCGATACTTTCGAGAAGGGCGACATCGTTGTGGTGTATTGCAACGAGGTCACGAGTCGAACGATCACGCCCATGTCTGGTGTCACGCTGGTTTGGGACGGCGGAGAGACCGGGGTTCGCACGATTGAAGAAGATGGGCTGTGCTCGATCTTCTGCGTAGCCGCGAACAAGTTCCGCATCATTGGATCGGGTCTGAGCTGATGGCCGGAATCCACGCTGTTCTGTTCGGAACCGGCTTCGTGCCGATGCAGGCCACTGGCGGGGCCATCTCTGATTTCACCGATGGCAATGGAGTCACGTGGCGCGTGCACGTTTTCAACGACAACGGCGCGCTGTCTGTCACCCGCCTCGGGTCACTCAAGGGCTACGTCCAACGACTTGTTGTCGGCGGTGGTGCCGGTGGTGGATCAACGAACAAACCTTCGTCAGGATCAGGCGGCGGCGGCGGTGCCGGCGATCACCTGGGCGGCGGCGACGGTACGGCGGAAAACGACTATGCATTCGTTGTTGTTGGCAGCAACACGGCCGTGGTGGGCGTCGGCGGCGCTGTCACGCAAAACGGTGGCAGTTCCAGCTTCGCGGGCATGACCGCGCCAGGTGGCGGCGCCGGTGGCAGCTACGGGTCGGTGGCCACCTACAACGGCCGCCCGGGCGCGTCTGGCGGCGGTGCTGGCCAGCCCGGCACCGGCGGCATCGCATTTGGCGGCGCGAAGACCGGTGCCGGGTTTGCCGGCGGTTACTGCGACATCCCGGCCGGCAAGGAAACGGGCGGTGGCGGTGGTGGTGGCGGCGCTGGCGGTGTTGGCGGTAACGCCTACGGAGCGATCTCCGTCATCAACGGCGGCAACGGCGGGCCCGGCAAGGTGTCCAGCATCACCGGAGCGGCCGTCACGCGCGCCGCGGGCGGCGGTGGCGCCGGCTGCAACCGGTCGAGCGACAGCGGGACTGGCAACGGTGAGCCCGGGCTTGGCGGTTCCAGCATCGGCGGCAACGGTTCCAAGTGGGAGAACTACGGCGCCACAGCGCCTGTGCAGAACACCGGATCTGGTGGCGGTGGCGGCAACGGCGACGCATTCCCCGGGTTCCCGCCAACCGCTGGCGCCAAGGGCGTGGTGATCGTGCGTTACCCGCTGACGGCCTACACGCCACCACACACAGCATAAGGACCAACGATGTCGCTTCCCGTTTGCACCGTTGTGTGCGTCATGCACGACCAGACCGGCGAGCCGGTTCCAGGCGCCATCTTTGAGTGCCTGCTGAACGCCACCGAGGTTTACGAGGGCTACGTCGTCCCGGCGCGCGTGACTGGCACGGCCGGCACTGACGGCATCGCACAGATCGACCTCTGGCCCAACCAACTCGGGTCGGTGGAGTCCGCGTACACCGTCAAGATGCGCAACCCGCAGACCGGAAAGAGTTTGACGGTCACGGCCGTGGTGCCGAATCAGGCGGCTGCGAACCTGCACGACATCGCTGTGTTGCCACCGTACCCCGGCAAGATCGACGGACAGGTGAATGTCGAGGCCGCGATTGCTGCTGGTCAGCAAGCCCAGACGGCAGCCCAGGCCGCCGATGCATCTGCCGTGAATGCTGCGGCGAGTGCTGCTGCAGCGCTGGCGAGCCAGACCGCAGCGGCGACCAGCGAGACAAACGCTGCTGCCAGCGCGACCAGCGCAGCAACTCAAGCCACGACCGCAACGACGAAGGCTGGAGAAGCATCCGCCAGCGCCGCTGCCGCGCTCGCGAGCCAGAACGCTGCGGCAACGAGTGAAACAAACGCTGCTGCCAGTGCATCAGCGGCAGCGGCGTCAGAAGCTACGGCAACCACACAGGCCGGCATTGCAACAACCGGTGCAGGAACGGCAACGACGAAAGCAGCCGAGGCATCCGCGAGTGCTGCTGCCGCCGCGGCGTCAGAGGCTGCTGCTGATACCGACGCAACTGCAGCAGCAGCGTCAGCGGCATCAGCAGCCTCCAGCGCTGCTGATGCTGATGCAGACCGCATCGCAGCCGAAGCCGCGAAGGTTGCAGCCGAGGCAGCTGCAGCTGATGCAGCAAACAAGGTCGACAAGTCAAGCGGCCCCCAGGTCATGACTGTGGACCTCACCGTGCCGTCTCTCAATGGGGGCCCGTTCGGTCCAGGCAACGTCCTCATCAACGCCACCGGCCAGATCGCGCAAGAGGCGCTGGGCTCGCGCACCGACGACACCTACGCCGAAGACGGCTGGATCGTCCTGACGCAAACTGCAGCCGTCACGGCCAGCACGGTCACGGGCGCCGAGGACGGTACGCCGTTCATGATGCGGTTGTTGCAGGCGCAGGCCACACCGCAACGCATGGGCCGCCTGCAAATCATCGAATCCAGCCGGTCGAAGCCGTTTCGAGGCCAGACCGTGACGGCCCGGTTCGGACGGGTTCGGTGCAGCGCGGCAGAGACGGTGCGCTACGCGCTGCTGGCGTGGACCGGAACGGCGGATGTCGTGACCAGCGATGTCGTCAACAACTGGGCCAGTGCGACCTATACGCCAGGCAATTTCTTCCTGGCGTCCAATCTGACGGTGATCGCAACGGGATCGCACGCCCTCGCCGCGAACACTCTGACCGATGGTGTTTCTCTCACGGGTGTCGTGCCTTCCGGCTGCAACAACCTGATTCTGTTCTCGTGGACCGATGCCGCGGTGGCCCAGAACGTCACGCTCGACTTGGCAAAAGCCAGGATCAATCACGGTTCGGTGGCCACACCCTACAAGCACGAAGACGATGCCGAGGTGCTGCTCGCCTGCAGCCGGTTCAAGGTGCCGATGGATAACCGCCGTCCGATGGGGCAGGCCATCTCTGCGTCGGCTGTCACGTGTGTTTCTGTCGTGGTCCCTGTGCCGATGTTTGTCTTGCCGTCGATCTCGGCAAGCAGCCACTCATTCACTGGCTCTGCTGGAACCGGTATAGCTGGATTTACTGTTAGCGTAACCAATATGGTTCTTAACTCTGTGCGCCTTGATGCATCTGGCGGGTCGGGGTTGGTGGCTGGAAACACCACGGTCATGGTGCCAGCTGCAAATACTTGGCTTCTGGCCCAGTTGTAATTGGGCGGAGTGATTTTCAATTTCTTCTTTCAATTTTTCAGGAATCCAAAATGTGCGACGGT
Source organism: Hydrogenophaga sp. GW101-3F08 (assembly GCF_059424585.1). Taxonomy (NCBI): domain Bacteria; kingdom Pseudomonadati; phylum Pseudomonadota; class Betaproteobacteria; order Burkholderiales; family Comamonadaceae; genus Hydrogenophaga; species Hydrogenophaga sp. GW101-3F08. The sequence continues at coordinate 264,091 of NZ_JBWKZP010000006.1, read as the reverse complement.
ACTTTTTTGCAATCAGGTGTAGGGGCAGTTTCCAGGGACTGCCAAGACAAATTGCGGGATATTGTCTCGGTTAAAGATTTCGGCGCAGTCGGAGATGGGGCTGCTTCTGATAGTGCCGCCATCCAAGCGGCGATTGACTCCATCCCGGCTGGTGGTGCGGTTTATTTTCCTGCCGGAACTTATTTGCTTACAGCTACAGTCAATATCCCGCTTGGCAGTAACTACATGCTGTATGGCTGCGGGTCTCATTCAAAATTGTATACGGCTTCAAGCATCGGGACGATGATCAATTTGATGCCTGATCCTGATTACACTGCGATGGGAGTGAATCAGGATGTGACGATCACCTGCCTTGGGTTTCACATTGACCCAGCAATGGCCGCTGATATTGCAGCCATCAGGGCAAACAATCGGCATCAATTGATTGTTGATAAATGCTTCTTCGGGGCATTCATCGGCACATCTTTGCCGAACCCTTCTACAGGGGACCGCACCACCAAGTTCACCAGAATGACCGCGCTGGAAGCGGTGAATCTGAATAACGGGTCGTTTACCAACAACCTCATGATCCAGATTCGCCGGGGTGTTTGGATTACCACCGATGGTGATGATTTCATAGTGTCGGGCAACGGGGCGTCTTATTGCGGTGGGTCGCTTGCAACTTTTATTGGCGGCAATAAGGTCCAAATCACCAATAACAGTTGTGAAGAAAGTTTCACCGGATGGGGGGCGCATCTGGTTAACTGCACCAGGGCCTTGATCAGCGTCAATACTTTCTCCGAGGCATACACCGTTGGCGGCATTCTGCTAGACGGGTGCACGAATTGTTCCGTGGTTGGAAACAATATCTACGGGAATCAGTTTGGGCGCGGAGGAAGAGTGCCAGATGCTTCATTTGGAGGCATCACATTGTTGAACAGCGCAAGCTATAACATCATTACTGGCAATGTGTCCGGGTTTGCCCCGCAGACACACGGCATTGTTATTTCTGGGGCAGGCTGCAACAGCAACGTGGTCACATCAAATAATTTCAGGCAGAACACTACTGCCGGTATTTACAATGGTGGCACTGGCACTGTGCTGGCTAATAATTTGACCTGATGATCCGCTATGTACCAGATCATCAACAGCACCAGCATCCAGCACCTGCCATCCGGCGTGGTCTTCCCAACGGCACCCGGCAACATGGATTACGAGGCGTACCTGCAGTGGGTGACGGCCGGAAATGATCCGATGCCCGCAGAACATCCAACGCTGGACGAGCGCCGCGCCGCAGTGTGGGAGCTGATCAAATCCGAGCGCAGCCGTCGGGAAAACGGTGGCGTGCAGGCTGGCGGGCACTGGTTTCAAACCGACTCGGACAGCCGCATCAAGATGCTGCGGCTGGAGGCCAAGGCCGTGGCCGCGCTGGCTGCGGGTGGGGCTGCTGCGGACGTGCTCACGGTGGCTGGCCAGCCGATCCAGTGGAAGACCACCGAGAACGGCTTGGTGCCGATGACGGTGGACCTGGCGCAGGGGATCATGCTGGCCATCGAGCTGCTGGACGCACTGGCATACACGCGAGCCGAGGTGCTGCGCGCGCAGGTGCTGGCGTCTGCCGACCCGGAGAGCATTGACATCACAACCGGCTGGCCGGCTGTTTTCGAGGGCTGACCTTGGCCGCCATCACATTCAAGGCATTCCGCGGTGCTGTCCCGCGCGCTGGCGAGCGCCTGCAGCAGCCGCGCTACGCCAAGTCGGCCAAGAACATCAAGCTCACATCCGGCACCATCGTTCCGCTGCGCGGCATGCTGCCTAGCGTCACGACGCTGGCGGAATCGATCGCGACGATCTGGCGGTATCGGCGCGTTGGTGATGGCGCAGTTTCCGACAACTGGCTGACGTTCGCCGACGACACCGACGTGGTTGGTTCTCTGATCGCCGACGATGCCGATGGGCGAATCTACTGGGCGTCGGACGCGCACGACCCGCGCATGTCCACGTTTACGACTGCGATTGACGGCGCCGGCCCGTTCCCTGCAGCGTGGTTCATGCTTGGCGTTCCGTCACCGGTTGACAAACCAGCGGTGTCGGTGTCCGGCGGGTCCGGGACCAACGTCACGCGGTCCTACGCCTACACGTTTGTGACGGCGCTGGGCGAAGAGTCGGGCCCGTCTCCTGCCTCTGACCTCGACACGGGGTTTCCGAACGGCACCTGGGCCATCACGGGAATGCAGACGGCGCCAGCCAACAGCGGTGCGGCGTCTGCATGGACGGCGCTCGGAAGCGGGCGGATGCGTGCGACCTTGAGCTCTGTGTTTGGCATGCAAGTCGGATCGACCGTGGAGTTCACATACTCCACAGTGGAACTGGGCGCATCGCCAATCGTGGAAACATTCCGGTTGCTGGCCGTCAACGCCGGCACCAGCGAGGTCGAGTTTCTGCGCGGCGACTATCCGGCCGGCACCACGCCGACACTCACCTGGGAACGCGTATCGCCGATCAACACGACCGGCATGGTCAAGCGCATCTACCGCACCGAAGGCACCGCCGCCAGCTTCCTGTTTGTGGCCGAGATCGCCGCGGCGACCACAAGCTACAACGACAGCGCCGTCTCATTGACGGGGGAGGTGTTGCCGACGCTCAACACGCTGCCAGCGCCGGCAAAGCTCTCATGCCTGATCGCGCTCCCCAATGGATGCCTGGTCGGGCTCGTGGAAAACGAACTCTGCTTCTCGGACCCGTACATGCCGTACTCGTGGCCGGTGAGCAACCGATACAGCTTCGTCGGCAAAGGCATCGCGCTGTGCCCGGTCGGAAACAGTGTGGTGGTGCTCACGGATAGCCACCCCATCCTGTTCAGCGGCAGCGACCCCGAGGCGATGAGCCCAATCGTGATGGAAACCTACGCGCCCTGCGTGAGCAAACGGGGTGCCGTGAATGTGGGCGGCGGCATGCTGTACCCATCACACGACGGCCTTTGGCTAGCATCTGGTGGAACCGTCACGCTCATGACGCGCGCGCTGTACCGGATGGACGAATGGAAGGCCCTGGCGCCGGAAACGTTCAATGCCGAATTCCACGACGGACAGTATTACGCCGTGCACACACCGGTGGGCGGGAAGCGCCAGATGCTGGTGCTGGACATCGGTGAGCTGGACAGCGCGGTGGCCGTCGATGATGTGGCCGACGCGATGTTCCGCAACGATTTCGACGGCACGCTCTACGTGGCGCAGGGATCGAAGATCCTGAAATGGGATTCCGATGACCAGCGCCGCTACCTGTCGGAATGGACCAGCGTTGAGGTGCAACTGGACGTGCCGCGCAATTTCAGTCACGCCCAGGTGCACGCCAACTACAAACAGATCGTGCCGCCAGACACGTCGATCCTGGAGGCAAACCAGGCCCTGATTGCCGCCGGCCCTGATGCCGTGAGCGGCTACATGAACAGCGCCGAGTTTCTGGCGTTCGAGCTCAACGGATCGAACCTGCAGCTGTACAACCCGCCGACCGAGCGAAAGGTGCAGTTCATCCTGTTCGAGGGCGATCAAGCGCTATTCGCCCGCGCCATCGACAGTGCGCGGCCGTTTCGCCTACCTGGGAAGTACAAGGCCGAGGCGCTGCGTGTCGGCATCAATGCCAGCGTGCAGGTCTACAGCGCCACCATCGCTGAATCGACGGCAGAGCTTGCGCAGGCATCGACATGAGCAAGCCCGCCATCCCATCGGTGCGCACCGGGCAGGCCCTGCTGGACACGGCGCTGGGCGCGATCAAGCAGACGCTGGACGCCATCACCGGACAGGCGCGCAACGCCGAGCGCCTGCAGCCGTTGCCGAGCACGGCGACAACGGCCGACATCATCGATCGGCTGAACGCCATCACGGAGAGACTGCAATGATCGTCCTCGGGTACACGGGCAACCACAAGGGGCACGGGCTTCGCATGCGCGCCGGCCGCGAGCTGATCAGGCTTGGACAGTGGCCATTCACCTACCGGCGCGTGACGCACACCGAGATGCTGCTGGATGGCACCTGTGACGTGGCCGACATCGCGTCGGCTTCGATGATGGACGGTGGAGTCCGCATCAAACAGGACGTGCGGCTCAACCCGGCGCACTGGATCGCGGTGGACGTTCCGACGTGGGATGTTCGGCAGTCATCGGCGTGGTTCTTCGACCACCTGGGCGAGCCATACGACACGCGTGGATCGCTGGGCTCCGTGCTCTACGGCATCGGAAGCAATCCGGGGTGGTTCTGCAACGAGGCGTGCGGCGCCAGCGTCGGCCAGATCGACCCGCAGACCATGCCGCCGGCCGGCTTCTTCGCGTTGGCCATGCGCCAGCCTGGCGCGCGCATCGTGACCGACGAATTCTTCTCCACCACAAAAACAGGAACTGCAGCATGAACCGCGACGCCATCGACGCCACCGCCGCCACCCTTGGGACCAAAGCCGCCTACACCGGTGCAACCACCACCATTGGCAGCTGGATGCTGTCGAGCGAGTTCGGCGTGTTGGCCGGGCTGCTGATTGGTGTGCTGGGCCTGCTGACGAATCTCTATTTCCAGAACCGGCGCGACAAGCGTGAGCATGTCGAGCACCTGCGCCGCATGGCCCAGATGGCCAGCCAGCGGGGGGACTTGTGATGAGCGATCAGCTGGCATCCATCGCGCGCCAGCGCGGCAAGGTGGTGGCCCTGCTGGTGCTGTGCGGCACGGCCGTGGCGCTGGTGCACAAGGATTCCGCCGCGGCGATCTTCGCGGCGATTGCGGTTCCGGTCGGGGCTCTGGCCGCAATGGAAGCATGGGCAACGAGGGGCGAAAAATGATGTTTTGGATGTTGTGGCCTTACCTGTGGTGGCGCCTGTGAACAAGGCACGCATTGCCGTTGCCCTGTTGTCGATGAGCGCAGCCGCTTTCGTGGCTCGCTTGGCGCATGAGGGGTACACCGACGGCGCCGTGATCCCGACCAAGGGCGACGTGCCCACGGTCGGCTTCGGCTCCACGGTGCGCGAGGATGGCACCCGCGTCTCGATGGCCGACCGGACGGACCCGGTGTCCGCCCTCAAGCGCGCGCTGGTGCACATCGAGAAAGACGGAGTGCGCATCAAGAAATGCATCGGCCCGAATGTCCCGCTGCACCAGGCCGAATACGACATCTACGCCGAGCTCGCTTACAACATCGGCAACGCCAACTTCTGCACGAACCCGAAGACCGGCGGGCCCGGGGCCATCCCCAAGCGGCTGCAGGCCGGGGACTACCGGGGCGCGTGTGACGCCATCCTGCTCTACAAGTTCGCCGCAGGCTACGACTGCTCGACCCCTGGGAATCGTCGCTGCAGCGGGGTCTGGAAAGACCGGCTGCGGCTTCACACCAAATGCATGGAGGCCCAGTGATGAAAGACTTGTTCGCGCTCATGAACCCGACTCGCTGGGCGATCCTTGCCGGCGTGGTGGCCGTGCTGTTGGCTGTGGCAGGCGGCGCGGTGCTGAATGCTCACTCCAAGGGCGTGGACTCCGGCCGCGCCGAGGTCCGGGCCGAATGGCTGGCCGCCGACAACGCGGCGCTGCGCGAGAGCCGGCGCGAAATCTCCCGACTATCCGGCGTCGTCAACAACCTGAACGAGGTGTACCGTGAACAAACTGAAACGATTGGCCGCATGGCTGATGCCCTTCGCGCTGGTGGCATGCGCGTCACCAAGGCCGAGCGAGACGCCGCCATCGCAGCAGGAACTGCCGAGGCCGTCCGTGGCTATGCCACCACCGCCGCTGACAATTTTGCAGCGTGTCGAAGCGAATACGTCGACCTGGGACAAAGCTATGCAGGATGCGCTGCAGCGGCTCAAGTCCTCGACCGCTACGCCGACGAAATGAGCCACCGACCGGCTCGCCCAACACCTCCAATCCCCCCATCCCAACCATGAACAGGAGTTCACCCATGTCCGCAGTCATCACCCCAACCGTCGGCCGCAAGGTCTGGTACTGGCCCAGTACTTTCGACAAGACCGGCCCAGTGCCCATGGTCCAGCAGACCGGACAGCCACTGGACGCCACCGTGATCGCTGTGCACGGCGATCGCATGGTCAACGTCCTTGTCATCGATGTGATGGGCCGCCAATTCCCGGTGCTGTCGTGCGACCTTCGACAACCAGAAGACCCGGTGCGAACCACTGAAAGCGGCCAAGTGATCGGCCGCTACGTCGAATGGATGCCCTTCCAGGTCGGTCAAGCCAAAAAGGAGAACTGAAATGCGCTTCATCATCACCATCGCCCTGGTCATGACCCTGGCCGCCTGCGGCAGCAACCCCGTCACGCTGACCTTCGGTGACAAGGAGAGTCCGAACCGCGTCACTGCGGTGTCCGGCCTCAAGAGCCACGACGCGGCCAATGCTCTGACCTACGACGCCTACACCAACGCCCAGGTCAAGAAGCCCCAGAAGGCGGTGTGTTCGCTCAAGGCCCGCGACGGTCAGACGTTGAACATCACCGGCCTGTCCGAGTTCACCTGCTGGGCGCCCGAGACGGACCAGATGGCCAAGCCGGTGCAGGCCGAGGGCGAGTTGATGCAGGCTGCGCGCGCATTCCGCGAAGGTGTCGGCGGCACCATCAAAGACGCCACGCCGCTGGCTGGGGCTGCGCTGCTGGTCAAGGACCGCAAGGACGCGCGCGCCTCGGCGACCGAACAGGCCCAGATTGCCGCCGATACCGAGCGTGCCCGCGATGCCGCCCAAGCGGACCAGGCAGGCCAGCTGGTCGAAGCCCTGCGCGAGAAGCCGCAGGTCATTTTCGCCACGCCGATCCCGGCCGCTGCGACGGAAACAACCAGCCAATGATCTGGTCCCACGCATGGAGTCATGCAAGATGGAAATAGCCGAAGTGCTGAACTTGGTATTGACCGCCGAACCGCAGAAGAAGGAAAGCGATCTGCGCATTGCACTGGCCGAACGGCTTGGGCAAACCCTGACCCCCGAAGTCGCGGCAGAAATCGAGTTTGCCGCCACGCGCGCAGCGACGTTGTTTGCGCGGCCGAAGAAGGTCGAGCGGCTGGCGGCTTCCATGATCGGATTGCCCCAGCCTGAATTCAAAGTTCGGCACTTCTTCGCGCCCCAGGTGTACGCGCGGGAAATCACGATACCAAAAGGCGCAACCCTGGTGGGTGCAAAGCACAGGGTGCAGAACATGGCGATGCTTTCAAAGGGCGTTCTGAAGCTTGTGACCGACACCGGGGCCGTGATCGTGAAGGCGGGCGATCCACCAATCAACTGCATGGCCGGCATGGAGAACGCGGCCTACGCGATTGAGGAAGCGGTGTGGACGAATTTCTTTCCAAATCCAACGAACGAAACCGACCCTGACAAATTGGTCGAAATGATCGCATTCATCAAAGCCAGCGAGATTGCTGGAGGCGCTGACAACGTGCAGGTTCTGGCATTGGCTGAGCTGTGCAAAACAGGAGAACTCACATGAGTGTTGCATGGGTAGGAGCAGGTATCGCGGCAGTCGGCGTTCTGTCGAATGCTGACGCACGAAACAATGCTGAACACGATCAGCGGGCGGCAAGAGACGCGGCGAATGCTGCAGCAGAGGGCGACCAGGCAGCAGCAGCCGACATGCTCGCTTACTACCGCGGGCGTGACAGTCAAAACGCAGCATTGCAGGCGCAGGCCAATGCCATTGCTGGCCGGGTTGCGAATGCCCAGATCGGACTGATGGACCAGCAGCGCCGAATTTCCGGCGAGTATCACGACCGGAACAAGGGCGTTTTCTGGCCGCTTGAGGACACGCTGGTCAAGGACGCAAAAGAGTACGACACACCCGAGCGCCGCGAGGCCAAGGCCATGTCTGCCATGGCCGATGTGCAATCGCAGTACGGCATGGCGCAGGACATCCAGAAGCGCAACCTCACGCGCATGGGCGTCAACCCCAACAGCGGCAACTATGCAGCCATGGGCAACCAGCAGAGCCTCGGTCTTGCCAGCGCCAGGAGCGCGGCCGGCAACTCGGCACGCGACAACGTGGAGTTGCAGGGATGGGCACGCCGGATGGACGCCGCAAGCCTTGGGCGTGGCCTGGCCAGCGCTCAGGCGACCGCAGCGGGCACCGCCACCAGCGCCGGTAACAGCGCAATGGGTGCAGCCTATGCGCCCGTGAATGCTGCGAATCAGGCCACCGCATTGATGGGAAGCGGCCTTGCATCGGCCTACGGCATGCAAAGCAACGCGAACAGGCTGATCGAGAGTTCTTCTGGCGGTGGTGGGTCAGGATTTAACTGGGGCCAGCAACTTGCAGGTCTTGGCGGACAGCTGGCAAACGCTTACTACACGAATCAAGCGGCCACGAACACGGCGAACCTCAACACGGCAAACAACGTGAGTGCCAGCGGAGGCGACGGCCTTGGTGCATTCATCACCGCGAACAACAACTGGAATTGACCATGGGCGCCAAAGAAAATGCAATCGTCAGCGGCTTGATCGGTCTCAGCTCCGGCTGGCTCAAAGGAAGAAACGACTTCCAAGAAAATCAGCTCAAGCAGCAGCAGATCGATGAAGATCTGGCGTGGAAGCGCGAGCAGCGGCAAGTTGAGCGGAACAGGATTGCCCAGGACAACGAGATGCGCCTGTCGCTGGCCAGCGCCGCGCGGCCGGCGCAGGTTGATCAGGGCTTTCAAGTGACCGACACCGCCGGAAGCAACGCCTTCACCAAGGACGCCGACGCCGCCGCGATGATGAGCGACATGTCCGCCTCGCGCGAGCAATCACCAGGTCTTTCCAGCGCCACCCGCGTGCAAAACACAGCCTATCGCGACCCGAGACAGGCTCAGGCTGCGCAGGCGCAGTACAACAGCGGCCCGGCCACCTTGGACCGCATGGGACTTGCCGCGATGCCCTACGACCCGGCCAAAGGTCTGGGCTTGCAAGGTCAGGCCGCGACCGCGCGCAGGACCATGACCGAAGAGCAGAAGAAGATGCAGGCCGAGATTGACGACCGGTTCAACAGCGAGATCGCGAGCATCGCTTTCTCAGGGCCGAAGTGGTGGGAAGCCGCCGCCGAGATGTACTCCAAGTCGAACGCGCCAGGACTGAAAGGCATCAAGGCAAAGGCCGAGTTGTCCAAGGACGGGAAGACGGTGAACTTTGTTGCCGTGCTGCCGGACGGGACCGAGAAGGTGATCAACTCATTCGAGGCAAGCGAGAAGGGGGCTCAGGAATGGGCGCAAGCTTCATCGAAGGCGGACGCAAAGACGAAACTGAGCTGGCTGGCCGACCGGGCCAAGCAGTTGCGCGATGAAGAAAAGGCCGCCGAAAAACACGGCCTGACCCTCTCCGAGATTCGCGCGCGCGGCGACGAGGACCGCAAGACCATCGACTACAGGCGCCAGAACGGCGACACGGGCAAGGAATCGATTGGGCGCGAAGAGCGCTTGCGCTACACCAGCCTGTTCCAGGACGCTGGCCGGCGCCAGGCGGAAGCGCAGAAGACCTACAAAGACCTGCTCAAGGAACGGTCCTACGCGAACGCGAAGCCGGGGTCACCGCAGGCCACAGAACTCGAATCGCTTCGTGAAGCCATCAAGCAGCACGGCGACGAGCGCAAGACCTACCAATCGCTGCTTGCTGAAGGCGCTGGCCAGCCTGCTGCTGCCAACCCGACCAGCAGCCGCCAGCCCAGCGGAGGCATGAGCCTGCGCAGCACGGCCGCTGAATCCGACCGTGTGGCGATCCTGAATGCTGAACTGGCCAAGGCGCGCGCCGCCGGCAACGTGCAGGACGTGGCCGCGCTGGAGCGTGAGATCAGCCGCCTGCCGGGCCAGAAGCCCGCCGGGCTGGGCTTGTCATCCGTGCGCCAGCCTGCCAGCAACGGCCAGCCCGTGAAGATCACATCGCAAGCCGAGCACGCCGCGCTGCCAAAGGGCACGCACTACACCGCCCCCGACGGGTCTGTCCGCATCAAGCAGTAAAACTATGGCCAAAGAATTCTGGGAAGACGACGCCCCTGCTGAAGCCTCAGTCCCCGCCGAATCTGGCGGGGATTTTTGGCTTTCTGACCAGCCGGCCGAACAGATGGGTGCCGCGACCGACACGGGCGACGAAACGCAGCGCCTGGCCGCGCGCTACCCGGCGCCAAGCTCGAGCGTTGCCGATACCCGGGCCACGGAGGCGGAACAGCCGGCGCGCTTTGTTCGAACCGAAGCGGTTGAACCGGTGGCGAATGAGAAGCCGGTGAGCGTGTTGCAGACCGTTGGCATGGACTCAAGCAAGCCCTGGAGCTTTGCTGATGCCAGCCGCGCGCGCCGCGCCATCGATGACATGCCGCAGCGCCGGCCAGAGGCCAGCATCACCGAGACGCCGCTGGCGACGCAGATCGGCATGGACGCGCGCAAGTCGGTCACGAACCCGGCAGCGCGTGGCGTGATGGCGGGCTTCGCCGGTTTGGGCCAGGTGGTCCCGGGCGCTGTGCAGGCTGGCGCCGATCTGGTGGGGGCCGATGGCGTTGCAGACGCGGCCGGCCGTGTGGCGCGCACCGGGCAGCAGCTTTCTGCACCGCTGGCGCCGGCGGGCGGCACCGACAAGCTGGTGTTCGACATTGCCAACAGCATCACCCAGACCGCTCCGACGTTGATCGTCGGCCTTGGTGGCGGACCTGCGATGACAGCCTTGTTCTCCCAGTCGGCGGCGCAGGAATATACCGCTGGCCGGTCCGCCGGTCTTGACGGTGGCACGGCCGCCGCGCGCGCGGGCATCATGGCCAGCGCCGAGGTGGTTGGCGAGCGCTTCGGCTTCGGCGAACAGCTGCGGATCCTGAAAGGCTTGGCCGGCAGAGTTCCGGTCGAAGAGCTGGCGCCCGTCTTCGCGCGCCAGATCATGAAGGAAGTGCCGGGCGAGCAGCTGACCACGCTGGTGCAGTTCCTGGGCGACAAGTACGGCCCAGGTGCACAGAACTCCGAGGCGGCGCTGGCCGCCTACTTGCAGCAGGCCGGCGAAACCCTGAAAGTGACCATCGGCCAGTCGGCGGTGATGGGTGGTGGCCCGGTGGCGATCAGTGCCGTGCGCAAGCAGTTCGAGCGACCTGTGGACCGCACGCCCCAGATCGAGGCCCTGCGCAAGGCCGGTGACGAAACCGCGGCATCCCTGCTGGAGCAGCGCCAGCAGAAGGATCAGGCCGCGTACAGCACCGAGCGCGAGGCCGAGGCCCTGGCGCAGATCAACCCCGACTTGGCCCAGCGGTACCGCGACGTGCGCCTGGCCGGCGCAAAGACCGGGGATGCTGTCGTGCAGACCGCGGCGCGCTGGAACTTCGAGCAGGCCGCGCAGATGGCCGGCTTGTCGCCCAAGGCGCAGGAGGCCATCGCAGCGAAGCTGGCCGAGGTTCCACCAGAGAAGGCTGCAGCGTTCGTGCAGAAGGCCGTGACCGGGCTGGTGAACGCTGGCATGGCCCAGCCGTTCGATGGAATGGACACACTGGCGCAAACCATCGAGACGCAGCGCGACCAGATGCTGGACAGCGTGCTGGGCGCCATGAGCGCGATTGAACAACTGGAGGCCCAGCAGGATGCAGCCCAAGACACCACCGCCATTCCAGAAGCCGCCGCCCAAGCCGTTGACACCGGAGCAACAGCGCCGGATCAACTGGGCAATGATCCTGCACTTGGAGGGACGGAGCCGGGGGATGCACTGAGCGACATCAACGACGTTCAGGTCACGCCGGAACTGGACGCTGTGCACGCCGCCGCTACCAGCCCGCTCAACGACCTGCCAGAACCGACCGAAGCGCAGAAGAAGGCCGGCAACTACAAGGTTGGGCGCATCCGCATGTCCGGCATGGACATCAGCATCGAGAACCCACAGGGCAGCGAGCGCCGAGGTGTTGCCCCCGACGGCAAGGAGTGGACAACGCCGATGCGCGACCACTACGGCTACTTCAAAGGCACGACGGCGGCCGATGGTGACAAGCTGGACGTGTTCATCAAGCCCGGCACGCCGCAGGACTACGACGGCACCGTGTTCGTGGTGGACCAGATCAACCCGAGCACCGGCAAGTTCGATGAGGCCAAGGTGGTGTTTGGCGCCGTCGACCAGGCGGAAGCCGAAGCGATCTACCGCCGCAACTACAGCGCCGACTGGAAGGGGTTCGGCGCCATCACCCAACTCCCCATGCCCGCCTTCAAAGCATGGGCCAAGAGCAACGCCACCCGCAATCCGCTGGGTGTTCTTCCCGCCGCCGATGTCCAAAACGCACCGCAACAGCCCGCCGGAACCCAAGCCCAAGCCGCGCCAGTTGAAGCGCGAGCGCCAGCGGGAGGCGATGCAGCCGCAGCCGCTGGAATTCCCGCAGAGACTGGAGCCGGTGATGTTCAAGCCGATGGGGTGAAACTCAAGGACGGTGCGCAGATCACGATTTCTCAGCAGCCGGCCCCGAAGGCATTCGGATCGCTGGTTCGCGGACAGTTCGGCGAACCAACCGCGCTGATCGCAACCAACGAAGCCGGCGAGGAAGTCGGGCGCCTGACGTTCATGCCGAACGGCGGCCCAATCGATTCGTTTGTGCGCGAGCAAGACCGCCGCCGCGGTGTCGGCACGGCCTTGTATGACGCACTGGAGGCGCGGGGCGGGAAGCTTCCGCCCGTGAGTTCTGGCATGGCGATCTCTGAAGATGCGCGCGCTTTGCGCAAGGCGCGAGAAGGCGCCATCGAAAGCCTGACCGACCGCCCGGACGGCACACTCGCCGTCAAGGGCGACACGAAGGCGCTGCGCGAGCGCCTGACCGCGGCCGGCATCCCTGCCCGCTCCATCCTTCCATCTGCTGCCGGCGTTGTCGTCGGTAAGACGCAGGCGCAGAAGGCGCGCACGCTGCTCACACCGCCTGAACAGGCCCTGGCCCAGGCTCAGACCATTGCAGAACCGGTGCCGAAGCTCAGCGCCCGCGAAGCCCAGGCAGAAGGCGAGAAAGCCCGTGAAGCCGCGAAGAAGGAAAAGCGCAAAGCTGCCAAACCTTCCCAACCATCAGGCCTGCGTGTCGGCATCACGCCAGCAAGCGCTGAGCCCGTGACGGTGCGCGACGGTGTCGTGTTCATCGGTGAGAGCGAGGCCATCGACTTCGAATCCGGCGACTCGGTGAAGATCAAGGACGGCGCGAGCAACGATGAGGTGGTGGCCGCGCTCAAGGCAGCAGGGGCACTGTCTCGCCGGCAGAAGGTGTTCTCACAGGGTAGCGCCACCGGCAACGATGGCACCTTCGACACTCAGAACCCAGACGTCCGGTTCGCGGTTGACGATGCCGGCAATGCTGGCGATACTGCCGCCCATGGACAACCAGACACCCGACCAGAAGCCCGAATTAACCTCGAGCTGCTGGGACGTGACATTGCCGCCTTCCTCAAAGTCCCCCAACGGGAGTTCGATGCGGTTCGTCCTTACGACGCCCGAGTTCTCCCAGGCGCAGCAGACCTCCAGAGAATCGCAGACGCCTTCGGATCAGAAGTCCAAGGATTCGGCATGCGAGTCGGTCTGGACGAAGCAGCGCGTGAACAGTACGGATTCTTCGGCGGGGTAAGGACCAGCGGCGTTCTGTTCCTGCGCGATCAGGGCAGCGACCGGCCGCACCTGGCGGTCCTCGGGCACGAACTGGCCCATGAGCTGCGATCCAAACAGCCCAAGCTGTACGACCAACTGGTTGACGCCATCACGCCCTATGTGGACGTGGCCAAGAACCAGACGAAGACCGACAAGCAGCAAGAAGAGTTCATGGGTGAAGTCCTGTCGGACGGATTCATGGACCCGGACTTCTGGCGCGCGCTGGGCCGGAAGAACCCGAGCCTGTTGCAGCACGTCGGTGATTTCGTCTTCGACATGATCGAGAAGGCCATGAAGGTGCTGGGCTACACCAAGCGCAGCGCCCCGTACTTGACCGACTACAAGGCCGTGATGCGGATTGCTGGCGAGGTCATGGCCGAATACGGCGTGACGCCGCGTGGTGCACGTGGCGACATGGCATTCAGCCGGCCCCTGACCGCCGAACTCTTCCGCCAAATGACCACGCCGATGCAGCGTGGCATGAAGACTACCGATCTGCAGAAGGCCATCGCCCCGGTGCTCAAGCGCTGGGAGAACGGGCCGAACGTCACGGTTGGGGCAACGACGAAGGACCTCCCAATGCCAGCCCCTGGCGACGTGCACGGTGTTTACTTCGGCGGCAATGTCTACCTCGTGGCGCAGAACATCCGCGACAAGTCCAATGCCATGAAGGTGCTGGCCCATGAGGCCATTGCCCACCACGGACTGCGCGAGATGCTGGGGAAAGACGACTGGAAGCGGTTCATGGGGAACATCCAGCTCGCCCTGAAGACTGGCAACAAGCCGCTGGCCGCAATCCGCAAGGACGTGCGCGCGGCATACGTGGACGACGCCGGCAAGTTCAACCTGTCCGAGATGCAGGAAGCCGACGAGATCGCCGCGAAGGTGGTCGAGCAGGCCGTGGACGCTGACGGCAATTTCCGCCCAGGCTTCGGGTTCGTGAAGTCGGTCTATGCGAAGGTGGTCGAGTTCCTGCGCTCCATCGGCATCGACGTGAAGATGACACATGCCGAGCTGCAGGGCGCGCTGGTGAATGCGCAGCGGTTCCTTGAGGTTGGAAAGAAGGCGGACGGCGCGCGCAATGCGCAGGAGCCGGTGTACATGCGAAGTGATGCGAAAATTCAACCATCCTCAGAAACCCTGGCAGCACTTCGTGAAAAACATGGTGACCTCGAATCAGCATTCCAAGCCGCTACCGGCTATGGATTCGACGCGCTCACCGAGTCCGAAGCGCGATACCTCGCCAACTTCAAGCCGGCTGAGTCCGTCCGAGATCGCATCCTTGCGGAAGGACGCAACAGAGGCGAGCGCAAAGATCAGGGAACTGTTGGCGGCGTAGCGTTCAGTCGCACAGCCAAAGTCCCGGCATCCATCGAAGCCGAGAAGGCCACTGGCGCCACGAAGCCGGCACAGGCCGAGATGTTCCAGCCCGGGTTCTGGGACGTGCTGCAGGAAACACGGCTTGACGATGTGATCTACGAGCTGCAGGACGGTCGGATCGACCTCAAGCGCGTGCAGGAAACCATCGCCAAGGCCAACGCCATCCCAGAGAAGTTCGACGCCCGTCTGGCCGAGACGCTGTACCCGGGCCGCGTGGCAACACGCTCCGAGCGCTTCCTGAACGACGAGGCCAAGCCGCTGCTGGAGGCCATGGCGCGCAACAACGTGACCATGGATGAGCTGGCCGACTACCTGCACGCACGGCACGCCGAAGAGCGGAACAAGCAGATCGCCAAGGTGAACCCGGACTTGCCAGACGGTGGCGCCGGCAAGAACAGCAAGGGCGTGCTGATGACCACCGCCGCGGCGAAGGCGCACATGGCCGGCCTGTCCGACTCCAAGCGCATGGTGCTGGACGCCATGGCCAAGCGGGTAGACACGATCACGGCCGGCACGAGCAAGCTTCTGGTGGACGAAGGTCTGGAGAAACAGGAAACCATCGACGCATGGAACGGGGCGTACCAGAAGTACGTGCCGCTGTTCCGCGACGAAGCCGAGAACGGAAACCCGCACCCGACCGGTGGCGGCATGAGCGTGCGCGGCAGTTCGAGCAAGCGCGCGGTTGGCTCGACCAAGAAGGCGACGAACATCCTGGCGCACGTGCTGATGCAACGCGAAGCGGCGATCACCCGGGCGGAGAAGAACCGCGTGGCGGTGGCGCTGTACGGCCTGGCCCTGACGAACCCGAACCCGGACTTCTGGACCACGATCCGACCCGGCATGAGCCCGGAAGCCATCGGCCAGGAGCTGCAGCGCATGGGCGTTGACCCGACCGTGGCCGAGGCTGGCATGCAGGGTGTGCCGACGATCAAGACGGTGGACCCGGTGCTGGGCCGCGTGGTGAGCCGGCCGAACCCGATCTACAAGAGCCTGCCCGGGGCCATCGTGCTCAAGGTGAACGGCGAAGACCGGGTGCTGATGGTCAACGTGAACGACCCGCGGGGCCTGCGCATGGCGGAGAACCTGAAGAACCTCGACGGCCTGACGAAACTGGACATCGCAGGATCCTTGATCGGCAAACTCACCCGCTGGATGGCCAGCGTGAACACGCAGTACAACCCGGCCTTCGGTCTGGTGAACCTGACGCGCGACACGCTGGGCGGCGCGATCAACCTGAGCAGCACGAAGCTGCGCGGCAAGACCTTGAAGGTGCTGGCGCTGACGCCGGGCGCGCTCAAGGGTATCGGGCTGGAGCTGTCGGGCAAGGACAGCGGCGAGTGGGGCCGGCTGTTCCGCCAGTTCCAGGCGGACGGCGGGCAGACCGGCTACCGCGAGCAGTTCAAAGACGCCAACGACCGGGCCAAGAAGCTGGAAGCCGAGCTCAAGGCGCTGGAGAAGGCCGGCAAGCTGACCGCGGACAAGGTGGCCGGCAAGGTGCTGGGCGCGCTGGACATCTTCAACACGACCCTGGAGAACGCCGTTCGCCTGGCAGCCTACCGCGAGGCGCTGCTGGAGGGCATGAGCCGGCCGGAAGCCGCGCGCCTTGGGCGGGAACTGACGGTGGACTTCAACCGCAAGGGCCGCATGGGCCGCGAGCTGGGCCCGCTGTACGCCTTCTTCAACGCATCTGTGCAGGGCCAGGCACGAACGCTGCAGACCCTGGCCGGCCCGGCTGGCGCCAAGATCATCGCTGGCGGTGTGTCGTTGGGCGTGCTGCAGGCGATCATGCTGCTGGCGGCCGGCTACGACGATGACGAAATTCCGGAATTCGTGAAGACCCGGGCGTTCATCATCCCGCTGGGCAAGAACGAAGACGGCGAGAAGAAGTACTTGACGATCCCGCTGCCGCTGGGCCTGCATGTGCTGCCGAACACCGGGCGCGTGCTGACCGAACTGACGCTGGATGGTGGAAAGGATGTCGGCTCAAAGCTGTTCTCGGCCGTCGGCGAGATTGCCGGCGCCTTCAACCCGCTGGGTGGCGGCAACGTGTTCACCGCCGACGGCGCGCTGCGCACCGTGGCGCCGACCGTGGTCGATCCGATCATCGAACTGGGCTTCAACAAGAACTTCGCCGGCGCACCGATCGAGCGCGAGGGCTACGGCAACGACCCGCGGCCTGGCTTCGAGCGCGCCCGAGAGGGAACGCTGCGCACGTCGACCGGGCAGGCCTATCTGGAGATCAGCCGCATCTTGAACAAGGTCAGCGGTGGCGACGAGTTCGAAGCCGGCAAGATCAGCCCGACACCAGAGCGTGTGCGCTACCTGGCCCAGGTGGTTGGCGGCGGCCTGCTGCGCGAGGTCGAGAAGATGGTGAACACCAGCGTCGACCTGGCCAAGGGCAACGAAACCAAGTCCACGGGCTACCCGGTGTTTGGCCGCTTCTACGGACAGACCGACGATGCATCGGTGCAGCGCGGGCGGTACTACGACAACCTGGCCGCCATCGAAAAGGCCGAGAAGCTGATCAAGGCGGCCGAGAAGAAGGGCGATCTGGACGCAGCCGACCGCATCGAGCAAGCCCGGCCAGAGGCGGAACTGAAGAAGGAGAAGAACCGGGCGGTCCGGGATCTGCGCGAACTCAACAACGAGGCCATGGCCACCGTTGGCGACCACGAGGCCATGAAGCAACTGGACGAAGAACGCACCGAGGTCATGCGCGAGCTGAACCAGTATGCGGCCGAGGTGGACCAGCCACGCAAGGATGCCACGCTGGGCGCGAAGGTGCGCCAAGGGATGGCCGACATGCTGCCCTGATCATTCCCCCAACGTCAGGAAATAGATGCCCGCTGCTCTTCGGAGTGGCGGGCTTTATTTTTTGCATCCTGCGGATTTGGCGCCAACGATGCGCCAAGTGATGCGCCTACAGCTATTGATCCTATAGCGTGAATGCTGGTGCCCGGGGCCGGAATCGAACCGGCACGCCATCTCTGGCGGGGGATTTTGAGTCCCCTGCGTCTACCAATTTCACCACCCGGGCTGGAATCTGGGAGACGGAAATTATGGCACAGTGCGGCGTATGAACTACCCAACGATCGAAGACGCCATCGGCAAAACGCCGCTGGTGGCGCTGCAGCGGATTGGCGCGACGGAGAATCAGGCCCGGGGCAATGTGGTGCTGGGCAAGCTCGAAGGCAACAATCCGGCCGGCTCCGTGAAAGACCGGCCCGCGGTGTCCATGATCCGGCGCGCCGAGGAGCGCGGTGAAATCAAACCCGGCGACACCCTGATCGAGGCCACCTCGGGCAACACCGGCATCGCGCTGGCCATGGCGGCGGCCATCAAGGGCTACCGCATGGTGCTGATCATGCCGGAGGACCTGTCGATCGAGCGCGCCCAGACCATGAAGGCGTTTGGCGCCGAGCTGCTGCTCACGCCCAAGAGCGGCGGCATGGAGTACGCGCGCGACCTGGCCGACAAGATGGAGAAAGAGGGCAAGGGCCGGGTGCTCGACCAGTTCGCCAACGCCGACAATCCGCGCGTGCACTACGAGACCACCGGCCCCGAGCTGTGGGAGCAGACCGGCGGGCGCATCACGCACTTCGTCAGCGCCATGGGCACCACCGGCACCATCACCGGCGTCTCGCGTTTCCTGAAGGAAAAGAACCCCGCCATCCGCATCGTCGGCGCGCAGCCCAGCGAGGGTTCGCGCATCCCCGGCATCCGCAAGTGGCCGACCGAATACCTGCCCAAGATCTACGACCCGAGCGCGGTGGACGAGCTGGTCTACGTGAGCCAGTCCGATGCCGAAGAAATGTGCCGCCGCCTGGCGCGCGAAGAGGGCATCTTCGGTGGCATTTCCGCCGCCGGCGCCTGCTGGGTGGCCCAGCAGATCGCGCAGCAGGTGGAGCACGCCACCATCGTTTTCGTGGTCTGTGACCGGGGCGACCGCTACCTGTCCACCGGCGTGTTCCCCGCATAACATGACGCTCGCCCCGAAGTGCTTGCGGCGCCTTCCCCTGGGGCGACACCAGCCGTCCGTCCTGAGCTTGTCGAAGGGCGGCCCGGCGGTGTCCACGGTTAGGGGCCTTGGCTATCCGGGGAGGGGCCTGATCGCATGACGACAGACTTCCGCTTTTGCCCGGCTTGTGCCACCCCGCTGCGGCTCACGGGCGCCGAGGAGGACGGCGGTTTCAAGGAGCGGCTGCGTTGCCCCGCCTGCGACTTCACGCACTGGAACAACCCCACGCCGGTGCTGGCGGCCATCGTTGAGCTGCAGGGCCGTGTCCTGCTGGCGCGCAACGCCGCCTGGCAACACCGCATGTTTGGCCTGATCACCGGGTTCATGGAAGCCGGCGAGACGCCCGAGGAAGGGATACGGCGCGAGATCGCCGAAGAAACCAGCCTGGACGTGACCGAGCTGCGGTTGGTGGGGGTGCACGATTTCCAGCGCATGAACCAGATCATCATCACCTACCACGCCGTGGCCCAGGGCGAGGTCCGGCTTTCGCCCGAGCTGGTGGAGTACCGGCTGCTGGCCCCCGAGCAGGTCAAATGCTGGCACGCCGGTACCGGCCTGGCGCTGGCCGACTGGCTGCGCAGCCGGGGCATCGAGCCAGCGTTCATGGATTGGCCACCGCCCGACACCACCACCGCGCCGGTCGATCGGGCCGACTGAAACACCGCGGGCCACGCGCCCGCGCCGTCCCGGCGGGCCGTGGCGCGGCTTAGAATCAGCGATCCAGAGGAACCCCCCATGCACGCCGACAAAGAACTTGATGCCCGTGGCCTGAATTGCCCGTTGCCCATTCTGAAGGCCAAGAAGGCCCTGGCCGACATGCACAGCGGTCAGGTGCTGCGCGTGATTTCCACCGACGCTGGATCGGTGCGCGATTTCCAGGCCTTCGCCAAGCAGACCGGCAACGAGCTGCTGGAGCAGCAGACGGTGGGTGGTGATCACTTCACCTTGATCAAACGCCGCTGAGCCGCCTGCGGCTCCCCCGGACCGCACCCCACGCACCGCCCTGCGCCATGGACGTCCTGCTGGTTGATCCCCTGGTCCCCGAAGCGCTGACCTGGCTGCAGGAGCGCCACGACGTCAGCTACCGGCCCGAGCTGGGCGACGACCCGATCAAGCTGCGCACGCACACCTACAAAACGCGTGCCATCGTGCTGCCGCCGCACGTGGTGGTGTCCCGCGAGTTCCTCGATTTTTCACCCAAGCTGCTGCTGATCGCGCGCATGCAGATCTCCAGCGACAACACCGACCTCGAAGCCTGCGCCCGGCGCCAGGTGCGGGTGGTCCAGGCGCGCAGCGCCACGGTGCGCTCCAACGCTGAATACCTGCTCTACGGCCTGCTCATGCTCTACCGCCGCGGCATGATCAGCGCGCTGCTGGGCCGCCAGCTCGCGCAGGTGCGCATGGGGCGCGAGCTCGCCGGCAGCACGGTGGGCCTGCTGGGGCTGGCGCCGGTGGCGCACGTCCTGGCGCCCATGCTCAAGGCGATGGGCGTGCGCCTGCTGGGCTACGACCCGGCTGTGCACCACGCCGCGCCGATCTGGGACAAGATCGGGGTGGAGCCGGTCACCCTGCCGGAGCTGTTGTCGCGCTCGGACGCGGTGTCCTTGCAGGTGGTGTACGCCGTGCGCTTTCGGGGCTGGCTCAATGACCATGTGCTGAACCATTGCAAGCCCGGCCAGCTCTGGGTGGGCGTGAGCCGCAGTTCCCTGTTCGACCCCGCGGCGCTGGCCCATGCCCTGACCGATGGCCGCATCGATGCCTGCCTGCTCGATGGGGCGAACCCGAACTTCGCCGCCGAAGGCTCGCCGCTGTTCGGCATTCCCAACCTGCACCTGACGCCGCGCCTGGGCTCACACACACGCGAGGCCAAGTTGCGCTCCAGCTGGTACGTGGCCCACCGCGTGCATGAAACGCTCACGCCTTCGACCACCCGTGGCGACCCCGGCATCCGGGCCAGCGACTTCGGCCTGCTGGACAGCCTGGACATCGCGGGAAACGACGATCCCCATTCGGTCTCGCCCTCGCAGTGGGGCTCATTCGAACCGCCCCGGCGATGAAGTCGCGCCGCCGGGCGGCGGCGCAGACTGTCCCGTTTTTCAGGCCCCGAGCCGCGCCAGTTGCTCGCGCACCTTGCCCAACGTGGCGCCGAAGTCGGCCACGCGCTTCTTCTCCTGCTCCAGCACCGCGGCCGGCGCCTTGGCCACGAAGGCTTCGTTGGCGAGCTTGGCCGTCGCCTTCGCGATCTCGCCTTCCAGCCGGGTGGCTTCCTTGGTCAGACGGGCCTTCTCGGCGGCCACGTCGATCTCCATGAACAGGCACAGGCGCGCCTCGCCCACCACGGCCACGGGTGCAGCCTGAGCCGCCGCGGCCCAGGCGGCCTCGTCGGTGAAGACCTTGACTTCGCTCAGCTTGGCCAGGCCCTGGAGCACCGCAGCGTTGGCCTGCATGAAGGCGGTGTCGCCCAGCACGTACAGCGGCAGTCGCGTGGCGGGTGACACGTTCATCTCGCCGCGCAGGGTGCGGCAGGCGTCCACCAAGCCCTTGAGCTTGGCCACGGCCGCTTCGGCGGTTTGATCGATGCGCTCGGGCTGGCTCACCGGGTAGGCCGCCACGCTCACCGACTCGCCGGCGCGGCCCGCCACGGGCGCGACCTTCTGCCACAGTTCTTCGGTGATGAACGGGATGACCGGGTGCGCCAGGCGCAGGATGGTCTCCAGCGTGCGGATCAGGGTGCGGCGCGTGGCGCGTTGCTGCGCCTCGTTGCCGGTGTTGATCTGCACCTTGGCGATCTCCAGGTACCAGTCGCAGAACTCGTTCCAGACGAAGTCGTAGACCGTGTTGGCCACGTTGTCCAGCCGGTACTCGGCGAAGCCCTGGGCCACCTCGGCCTCCACGCGCTGCAGCTTGGAGACGATCCAGCGGTCGGCGGGGCTGAAGCTCAGGTAGCCGTGGGCCGAGCCACCCACGGCGCAGTCGGCCTGGGTGTGCTCCAGCAGGCCGCAGTCCTGGCCCTCGCAGTTCATCAGCGTGAAGCGCGTGGCGTTCCAGAGCTTGTTGCAGAAGTTGCGGTAGCCCTCGCAGCGCTTGCTGTCGAAGTTGATGCTGCGGCCCAGCGAGGCCAGCGCGGCGAAGGTAAAGCGCAGCGCGTCCGCGCCGTAGGCCGGGATGCCGTCGGGGAATTCCTTTTCGGTCTGCTTGCGCACCTTGGGGGCGGTCTCTGGCTTGCGCAGGCCGGTCGTGCGTTTGTCCAGCAGCGGTGCGAGCGCGATGCCGTCGATCAGGTCCACCGGGTCCAGCACGTTGCCTTCGCTCTTGCTCATCTTCTGGCCCTGCGCGTCGCGCACCAGGCCGTGGATGTAGACGTGTTTGAACGGCACGCGGCCGGTGAAGTGCGTCGTCATCATGATCATCCGGGCCACCCAGAAGAAGATGATGTCGTAGCCCGTGACCAGCACGGTGCTGGGCAGGTACAGGTTGTAGTCGTCGGTGGCGGCGCTGCCTTGTTCGGGCCAGCCCATGGTGGAGAAGGGCACGAGCGCCGAGGAGTACCAGGTGTCCAGCACGTCGGGGTCTCGCGTGAGCGTCTTGCCGGTGCCGGCCAGGGCTTGCGCTTCGGCTTCGTTATGTGCCACGTAGACCTGGCCCTGCTCGTCGTACCAGGCCGGGATCTGGTGGCCCCACCAGAGCTGGCGGCTGATGCACCAGTCCTGGATGTTGTTCATCCACTGGTTGTAGGTGTTGACCCAGTTCTCCGGCACGAAGGTCACCTCGCCCGACTGCACGGCGGCAATGGCCTTGTCGGCGATCGAGGTACCGCTGGTGTTGTGTTCATTGCCTTTGGAGGTCATGGCCACGAACCACTGGTCCGTCAGCATGGGCTCGATCACCTGGCCGGTGCGCGCGCAGCGCGGCACCATGAGCTTGTGTTTCTTGGTCTCGACCAGCAGGCCGGCGGCTTCGAGGTCGGCCACCACGGCCTTGCGCGCCACGAATCGGTCCAGGCCGCGGTACTTCTCGGGCGCGTTGTCGTTGATGGTGGCGTTGAGCGCCAGCACGCCGATGATGGGCAACTGGTGGCGCTGGCCGACCGCGTAGTCGTTGGCGTCGTGCGCGGGCGTGACCTTGACCACGCCGGTGCCGAATTCGCGGTCCACATAGGCGTCGGCGATCACGGGAATCTCACGGTCGCACAGTGGCAGCTTCACGTACTGGCCGATCAGCGCGCTGTAGCGCTCGTCCTCGGGGTGAACCATCACGGCCACGTCACCCAGCAGGGTTTCGGGGCGGGTGGTGGCCACGGTCAGGTGACCGCTGCCGTTGACCAGCGGGTAGGCAATGTGCCAGAGCGAGCCGTCTTCCTCTTCACTCTCCACTTCCAGGTCGGACACGGCCGACATCAGCACCGGGTCCCAGTTCACCAGGCGCTTGCCACGGTAGATCAGGCCCTGCTGGTACAGCTTCACGAAGGTGTCGGTGACGACCTTGCTGAGCTTCTCGTCCATGGTGAAGTACTCGCGGCTCCAGTCCACGGAATCGCCCATGCGGCGCATCTGCGTGGTGATGGTGTTGCCGCTTTCTTCCTTCCATTCCCAGACCTTGGCGACGAAGTTCTTGCGCGCTTCGGCGGGCGTGGGGCCCATGTCGTGGCGGCTGATGCCTTTTTCCTGCAGCTGGCGCTCCACCACGATCTGCGTGGCGATGCCTGCGTGGTCAGTGCCCGGCACCCAGACCGTGTTGGCGCCGCTCATGCGGTGGTAGCGCGTGAGGCTGTCCATGATGGTCTGGTTGAAGGCGTGGCCCATGTGCAGCGTGCCGGTCACGTTGGGCGGCGGCAGCTGGATGGCGAAGGACGGCGCGCCTTCCCTGGGCGCGCCCGTGCCGCGGTAGCCCGCCACGCCGTGGCCCTGCTGTTCCCAGAACGGCCCCCAGTGGGCCTCGATGGCCGCGGGTTCAAAGGATTTGGACAGGCTGTTGAGGCCGGGTTGATCGGGGGTGTTTGACATGCTGGTTCCGGGGGAGGGTTGCCGCGCCGGGCATGGCCCATGGAAGGCAGGGCCAGGCGGCGGAACCCCCGATTTTACGGGCCCGCCCGCGCTGCCACCGGGCACGCGCTGGCACTGTCAGACTTCAGCGCGCCGGTCCGGCTGGGGCTGAGCCATCGGGCAGAATGGCCCGCTTGTGGCACCGGCCCGCTGGCCGCGCCGCGCACACCCGGGAGACACACGATGAAGAAGGCTGGAATCGCTCTGTTGCTGCTGCTGGCGCTGCTGGTGGTGTATCTGCTGCTCTGGCCGGTGCCGATCGCTGCGGCGAGCTGGGCGCCCCTGGCGCCTCCGGGTTACCAGGGCGCGCATGCGGCGAACACCCGGCTGGCCGGTCTGCGCCTGATCGACCTGGGGGGCGAGGAAGGCCCCGAGCACGTGCGGATCGGCCCCGACGGTCGGCTCTACACCACCGTGGTCAGTGGCAAGGTGCTGCGCATGGCCCCCGATGGCTCGGACCTGCAGACGCACGTGAACACCGGCGGCCGGGTGCTGGGCTTCGATTTCGACCGCGAGGGCCGCCTGATCGCGGCCGATGCCATGCGCGGGCTGCTGCGCATCGGCGCCGGTGGCGAGGTCCAGGTGTTGAGCGACCGGCTGGGCGAGGACCCGATCCGCTACGCCGACGCGGTGGTGGTCAGCCGCGACCCGGCCGCGCCGCAGCAGATGTTCTTCACCGACGCCTCCACCCGCTTTGGCGCGCGCGAGTGGGGCGGCACCTTCGAGGCCAGCGTGCTCGACATCCTGGAGCAGTCGGCCACCGGCCGGGTGCTGGTCTACGGCGACGCCGATGGCCGCACCGCGCTGGTGGCCAAGGGCCTGTCGTTCGCCAACGGCATCGCGCTCTCGGCCGATGAGCAGACCCTGTTCGTCGCCGAAACCGGGCGCTACCGCATCTGGGCCATTCCCGCCTCGGCGCGCGGTCTGGACCTCAGCGGCGGCCCCACGGGCGGCGCACGCATCCTGCTCGACAACCTGCCGGGCTACCCCGACAACCTGATGCGCGGCGACGCCGGCCGCCTCTGGGTGGGCCTGGTCAAACCCCGCAACCCGGTGATCGACAACATGGCGGCCAAGCCCTGGCTGCGCGAGATGACGCTGCGCCTGCCGCGCTCGCTGTGGCCCGTGCCCAAGGCCTACGGCCACGTGGCGGCATTCACCGAGGACGGTCGCATCGTGGCCGACTGGCAGGACCCCTCGGGCCAGTACCCGGACACCACGGCCGTGACCGAAACGGCCGACCGGGTCTACATCCAGAGCCTGCACGCCCACAGCCTGGGCTGGATGCCGCGCCCGTCCACGCTGCCCTGAAGGCCCTGCCGCTTGGCGCTCAGGCGGTGGCCGGCGGTAACTGGCGCGCCGCTTCGATGCACTCGCGCAGCACGCGCGCTTCGCCCACCTGGTTGGCCAGCAGCAGGATGAGCCGGGCGTTGAACAGCTCGGCCTCTTCGCGGCTCAGGCCCGCGTGGGCATCGAGCAGCTGTTCGTAGAAAGCGTCGGCGTCCTGGAAATGGGGGTTCTGTTTCATGGGGTGTCTCCGCGCAGGCCCAGGGAGCGCTCAATGGCCGACACCAGGTGGCTGTCGACCGATTCGCCGGTGGCGGCCAGGTAGCCGTCGGGCCGCACCAGCGCCCAGGCGTGGCCGAACACATGGCAGGCCCCCTGCAGATGGCCCTGCGGGTCGCGCACATGTTCGAGCACCTGGGCCGGGGCGTCGGGGCCGAGCACCTGCACGCTGCGCACGGGGGAGTCGAAACACAGGCGGCGCAGGCGTTGCAGGGCCGCCGCCGACACGTCGCCAAACACCAGCACCAGCAGATCGCCCACGGCCCAGTCGAGCAGGTCGTTCACGCAGCCGTGGCCGCCGTCGGCCCAGGCAAAACGCACGTTCTGCACCGACAGGCCGGCCCCGCCTCCGGGCGCGTAGGTGCAGGCGCTGGAATGGCTGTAGGGGTTGGCCACCGCCATGCGGCCGGTGTTGATGAGCGAGCGGGCAAACGGAAACTGCCGGGCCAGACCGATCGCGGCCTGGCGGAACAGGCGCTCGGCGCCGTCGGCCGGGCGCAGGAACCGCGCGGTGCGGTTGGTCACGCACACGTTCTGCTGCGCGGCTTCCAGCCGCTCGTCGTTGTAGCTCGTCAGCAGCGAGGCGTCGGCCTTGCCGCGCAGCACGGCGGCGAGTTTCCAGGCCAGGTTGTCCGCATCGGCCACGCCGGTGTTGCCGCCGCGCGCGCCAAACGGGCTCACCACCTTGGCCGAATCGCCCATCAGGAAGACCCGGCCGTGGCGCATGGCGTGCACGCATTCGCTGCGGTAGGCGTAGGGGCCGACCCAGACGATCTCCACCGCCGCGTCGGGGCCGAACTGGCGCGCCAGCCGCTCGCGCACGGCCGATTCGCGGCTCACCACCTCGGGGTCGCTGTCGGGCGCCATCTGGTAGTCGATGCGCCAGACGTCGTCGGCCATCAGGTGCTGCCAGACCGCGCGGTTCTCGTTGAACGGCGCTTCAATCCAGGTGTGGCGTTCCACCGGCGGGTGCCTGGAAAAGCGCACGTCGGCGATGCACCAGCGGTCGTCGCCCCGGCGCGAATCGAACGGCACCTGCAGCCACTGGCGCAGCGGGCTGTGCGAGCCCGTGGCGTCGATCACGTGTTCGGCTTCGATGCGGTAGCTGCCGGCGGGGGTTTCCACCGTGAGCGTGGCGCAGTCCTCGTTCTGCTCGAACCCCACCAGCCGGTTCTTCCAGCGCAGCTCCACGTGGCCGAGCTCCTGGATGCGCTCGACCAGGAAGCCCTCGATGTAGAACTGCTGGATGTTGATGAACGGCGGCTGGCGCGAGAGGTGGAAGCTGCCTTGCTGGCGCAGGTCGAAGCTGTAGACCTCGTCGGCGCCGGCGAAGGTGCGGCCCACGCTCCACTGCACCCCCTTGGCCGCGATGCGCTCGTAGATGCCCAGGCGCTCGAAGATCTCCAGCGACTTCTGCGTGTAGCAGATGCCGCGCGATGAAGCGCCCTTGACGCCCACCGTGTTGTCCTCGTCGATCAGCACCGCGCGCACGCCCAGGCGCGCCAGCGCACACGCCATGGTCAGCCCGGTGATGCCGCCCCCGGCGATCACCACCGGGTGGCGCACCGTGGTGCCGCTGTGCAGCTCGGGCGGCGGCACGAACGGGTACTCCGGCAGCTCGTACCCGGTGCCGCTGGTGTACTGATAACCGTTGGTGTGGGCCGCTTCCCGGTAGGCCAGGGTCGTGCTGTTCATGGGTGGGCTCCGGCCTCAGTTGGGGGTGTGGGCGCGCGCCGCCACCTCGGGGCGGTCGTTCTGCTGCGGCTTGAGCGGTGCGCTGGTCTTGCCCTCGGCGCGCTCGCGGCGCCACTGTTCCTTGCGCGCGTTCCATGCGGCCAGTCGGGCGTGGGCGGTCTTGCTGTCTTCCAGCATCTCGAACGCGTTGGCCAGCTGGGCAGTGAGTTCCAGCCGGATGCCGTTGGGGTCGAAGAAGTAGATGCTCTTGAAGATGTGGTGGTCGGTCACGCCCAGCACCTCGATGCCGCTGGCCTCCAGGCGGGTCTTGGTGTTCTCCAGCTCTTCGACCGTATCGACGCGAAAGCTGATGTGGTTGACCCACTTGGGCGTGTTCGGGCTGGGCAGGGCGGCCTCGTCGTCGCCGAGGTCGAAGAAGGCGATGAACGAACCGTCCTGCAGGCGGAAGAAGAAGTGCGTGTAGGGGCAGTACTCGCCGGTGCTGGGCACGAAGTCGCTCTGGATGATGTGGTAGAGCGGCAGGCCCAGGATGTCTTCGTAGAAGTGGCGCGTTTCTTCGGCGTCGCGCGCGCGGTAGGCGTAGTGGTGAAGCTGCTGGATGGGGGCCGGCGGGGGCAAGGGGGTGACGGTGGTCATGGCGGTCTCCTGATATTCACCTATGTGTAATTGATTTAACCCATCGAAATTCTAGAGGGGTGGTGAAGTGCTGTCAGTTTGAGGGTTTCCGGTGGCGCTGTCGATGATGTTGAGAATTGTTATCAAAGCTATCGCCTTCATAGATACAAACAATATGTCACATAGCCCAGAACAATTAGACGGTCTCTTGCAAGGGGCGTAAGGTTTGCCGGTCCCATCGGGCCTGGCCTGATCCTGGCCTTCCGCTGGGCGTTTCTTCAACCACGACCAGGAGATACCCCATGGCTGCATTGAAAGGTTCAAAAACCGAGCAGTGCCTGAAAGACGCCTTCGCCGGCGAATCCCAGGCCAACCGCCGTTACCTGTACTTCGCGAACAAGGCCGACGTGGAAGGCCAGAACGACGTGGCGGCCCTGTTCCGCTCGACCGCCGAAGGCGAAACCGGCCACGCGCACGGCCACCTGGAGTTTCTGGAGCAGTCGGGCGACCCGGCCACCGGACTGCCCATCGGCCCCACACGCCAGAACCTGGAATCGGCCGTGGCCGGCGAAACCCACGAGTACACCGACATGTACCCGGGCATGGCCAAGACCGCGCGCGAAGAAGGTTTCGACGAAATCGCCGACTGGTTCGAGACCCTGGCCAAGGCGGAGCGCTCGCACGCGAACCGCTACACCAAGGCGCTGAATGAATTGGTGGATTGACGGTCTGAAACACCCCCGCCGCGCTGCGCGCGACCCCCTCAAGGGGGCAACGCTGGCGGCCCGGCGGAGCCGGTTCCGCGGCGTTCTGGGACTTCTCTCCGGACGCCGTTTTTGAAAGCGTTTTTAATTTTTCGAGCGCTTTCAAAAACCCACGATCCAACCCGCACAGACGAGGAGAAGAGACATGGCGACCGAAGGCAACCTGCAGGCACCGACGCGGCATGCGCTCGACTGGACGGGGCCCGACTTTTACGATGAAGGAAAGTGCTTTGTCGAGTTGGAGCGCATCTTCGACATCTGCCACGGTTGCCGGCGCTGTGTGAGTCTGTGCGGCGCGTTTCCCACCCTGTTCGATCTGGTCGACGAGAGTTCGACCCAGGAGGTGGACGGTGTCGCCAAGTCCGATTACTGGAAGGTGGTGGACCAGTGCTACATGTGCGACCTGTGCTACATGACCAAGTGCCCGTACACGCCGCCGCACGAATGGAACGTGGACTTCCCGCACACCATGCTGCGCGCCAAGGCCATCAAGTTCAAGCAGGGTGGGGTGAAGCTGGCCGAGCGTTTCCTTGCCTCCACCGACGTGCACGGTCAGTTCGCCGGCATTCCCGTCGTGGTGCAGGTGGCCAACGCGGTGAACAAGACCAAGGCCATGCGCAGCGTCATGGAAAGCGTGGCCGGGGTGGACAAGAACGCCTGGCTGCCCGAGCTGGCCACGAAAAAATTCCGCTCCGGCACGCCGCAGGCCACTTCGTCCAACGTGGTCGATGGCGAAAAGACACCGGGCAAGGTGGCGATCTTTTCCACCTGCTACATCAACTACAACGAACCCGGCATCGGTCTCGATCTGCTCAAGATCCTGAACCACAACGGCATCCCGTACGTGATCGTCGAAAAGGAAAAATGCTGCGGCATGCCCAAGCTGGAGCTGGGTGATCTGGACTCGGTGCAGGCCAGCAAGGAAGCCAACATTCCGGTGCTGGCGAAGTACGCGAAAGACGGCTACGCCATCCTCGCCGCGGTGCCGAGCTGCGCACTGATGTTCAAGCAGGAGATCCCGCTCATGTTCCCGGGCGACGCCGACGTGCAGCTCGTGAAGGAGCACCTGTGGGACCCGTTCGAATACCTCATGGCGCGCAAGCGCGACGGTCTCTTGAAGACCGAATTCCCGCAGCCGCTGGGCAACGTGAGCTACCAGATCCCCTGCCACGGCCGGGTGCAGAACATCGGCCGCAAGACCGAGGAGATGTTCAAGATGATTCCCGGCACCACGCTCAACACCATCGAGCGCTGCTCGGGGCACGCCGGCACCTTCGGCGTGAAGAAGGCCCACCACCAGCAGGCCATGAAAATCGGCAAACCGGTGTTCAAGGCCATGGCCACCATGAAGGACGGCGCCCAACCCGACTTCATCAGCTCCGACTGTCCGCTCGGCGGTCACCACATCGCCCAGGGGTTTGAAGTCAACGGCCTGGGCGCGCCGGAGCTGCAGCACCCGCTGTCGCTGGTCGCGCGCGCCTACGGCCTGAAGTAAGTGAAACGGGGTCAGATCCCCATTCAGGACAACGGCGCCATCGGAGAAAAAAGACATGCAACTCACCGGACACATCACCACCGACAGCCTCATGAGCCTGGAGGCCTACAGCAAGTGGCGCAAGGCCCACAAGCCTGAGGTCATCGCCCACCGCAAGCTGCGCAGCGTGCAGCTGGGCGAACACATCAACCTGCAGTTCGAGAGCGAGACCACCATCCGCTACCAGATCCAGGAGATGCTGCGCATCGAAAAGATCTTCGAGGAAGAGGGCATCCAGCAGGAGATCGAGGCCTATGCGCCGCTGGTGCCCGATGGCAGCAACTGGAAGGCCACGGTGATGATCGAGTACACCGACGCCAACGAGCGCAAGCGCGAGCTGGCCCGCCTGATCGGCGTGGAAGACCGCTTGTTCGTCGAGGTCGACGGCCAGGCCCGTGTCTACGCCATCGCCGACGAAGACCTGGACCGCGAGAACGACGAAAAGACCTCGGCCGTGCACTTCGTGCGCTTCGAGCTCACGCCCCCCATGTGCGCCACCGTCAAGGCCGGTGGCGCCGTCAAACTGGGTTGCGACCACACCCACTACCCGGCCCACACCCAGATCCCCATGGAAACCCTGGCCAGCCTGGCGGGTGACCTGAAGTAAACCGCCCCGTTGACGATAATCGGGCTTCCTGCGGGAAGCCCTTTTTTGTTTCCAGCCCGCCGCACACCCCCACCATGCTGTTCCTCATTTCCCCCGCCAAGGCCCTCGACTACGAGACGCCGGCCCACATTGCCACGCACACCCAGCCGCTGTTCGTGAAGCAGTCGTCCGAGCTCATCGAGGTGTTGCGCGACAAGTCGCCGCAACAGATCGCCGATCTCATGAGCCTGTCGGACCAGCTCTCGGGCCTGAACGCGGCGCGTTACCAGGCCTGGGTGCCGAAATTCACCGCGAAAAATTCCAAACAGGCGGTGCTGGCGTTTGACGGCGACGTGTACGGGGGCCTGGACGCCAAGAGCCTGGGCGAGGCCGAACTCGACTGGCTGCAGCAGCACCTGTGCATCCTCAGTGGCCTCTACGGCGTGTTGCGCCCGCTGGACCGCATGCAACCCTACCGGTTGGAGATGGGCACGCGCCTCGTCACACCCCGGGGCAAGAACCTCTACCAGTTCTGGGGCAGCCAGATCGCCGACTACCTGAACCAGCGCGCCCGGGCCGACAAGAGCCCGGTGGTGATCAACCTGGCGAGCGAAGAGTATTTCAAGGCGGTGGACCGCCGCGCGCTGCAGCCGCGCGTGGTCAGCTGCGTGTTCGAGGAGCGCAAGGTCGACGGCTACCAGATCGTCAGTTTCTTCGCCAAGCGCGCACGCGGCCTGATGGTGCGCTACGCGGTGAAGCACCGCCTGAGCACGCCCGAGCAGCTCAAGGCGTTTGACCTGGAGGGTTACCGTTTCGTGCCCGCCGCGTCCGAGGCCGACCGGCTGGTGTTCCGCCGCGACCAGAAGGCATGAGCGTCCGAGCGCTCGAAGCAACGCCATGAGCCAGCAGTCCATCACCCCCGAGTTGCGCCAGTGGGTCGCCGAGCAGATCCGCCTCGGTCACCTGCCCGAAGCGGTGATCGAGGCCATGGTCCAGGCCGGTTGGAAAGAGGACCTGGCCACGTCGGCGCTGGACGGCGCGCTGCAGACCCGGCGCGCGCGGGCCCCGAACTCTGCCGCGCTGGCAGCGGGCCCGGCGAGCGGCGCGGGCGAACGCATGCCCGGGCTGGACCTCACGCAGTCGCCGCGCCGCATCGACGCCGGCGACCGCTGGGTGGATGTGATTGCGACGTTGGGCCTGCCGCGCGTGGTGCTGCTCGGCGGTCTGCTGAGCGCCGAGGAGTGCGATGCGCTGGTGGAGGCCGCGCGGCCCCGTCTGGCGCGCTCGCTCACCGTGGAGACGCGCACCGGCGGCGAAGAGCTCAACCCCGACCGCACCAGCCACGGCATGTTCTTCAACCGGGGCGAGGGCGAACTGGTGACCCGCATCGAGCAGCGCATCGCGCGCCTGCTGCGCTGGCCGCTGGAAAACGGCGAAGGCATCCAGGTGCTGCAGTACCGCCCCGGGGCCGAATACAAGCCGCACTACGACTATTTCGACCCCGTCGAACCGGGCACGCCGACCATCCTCAAACGGGGCGGGCAGCGCGTGGCCACGCTGCTGATGTACCTCAACGAGCCCACGCGGGGCGGTGGCACCATCTTTCCGGACGTGGGCCTGGAGGTGGCGCCGGTGCGTGGCAACGCGGTGTTTTTCAGCTACGACCGGCCGCACCCGGCCACCCGCACCCTGCACGGTGGCGCACCGGTGATCGAGGGCGAGAAGTGGGTGGCCACCAAATGGCTGCGCGAGCGCGAGTTCGTGTGAAACACCCCCGCAGCGCCTGCGGCGCTTCTCCCCTCAAGGGGGCAACACCAGCGGCCCGGCAAAGCCGGTTCCGCGGTGTTCCCGGGTTGGCGCCGCTTCGTGCGTCGCCGATCGGCTTCAATATGGAAGACATTTGAAATGAACCAGAACTCCCCCGAACACTCCCAACTCGGCAAGGCCTCGGCCTACATTGACCAGTACGACGCTTCGCTGCTGTTCCCTCTGCCGCGCGAACCCAAGCGGCGCGAGATTGGTATCAGCGGCAGCGTGCCTTTTCTCGGCGCCGATCTCTGGACCGCGTTCGAGCTGAGCTGGCTCAACCCCAAGGGCAAGCCGCAGGTGGCGCTGGCGCACATCACTGTGCCTTGCGAGAGCACGCACATCGTCGAGAGCAAGTCGTTCAAGCTCTACCTCAACAGCTTCAACAACACGGTGTTTGCCAGCGCGGACGCGGTGCGCGACCGCATCCGCGCGGACGTGAGCGCGGCCATCTGGCACGGTGGGCCGGTGCAGGCCAGCGCCGGTGTGCGGGTGCTGCTGCCCGAGCTGTTCGATTGCGAACCGGTGCACGAACTCGACGGCCTGTGCATTGACCGGCTGGACGTGGAGTGCAGCCGGTACCAGCCCGCGCCCGAGCTGCTCACGGCCGCGTTCGACGAAAAACCGGTGGAAGAGACCCTGGTCAGCGACCTGCTCAAGAGCAACTGCCTGGTCACGGGCCAGCCCGACTGGGGCAGCGTGCAGATCCGCTACAGCGGTCCGCAGATCGACCAGGCCGGCCTGTTGCAGTACATCGTGAGTTTCCGCAACCACAACGAATTCCACGAGCAGTGCGTCGAACGCATTTACATGGACATCATGGCGCGCTGCAAACCCGCCAAGCTCCTGGTGTACGCGCGCTACACACGCCGCGGCGGGCTCGACATCAACCCCTGGCGCGCCAGCCATCCGCAACTGCCGCCGGCCAACGTGCGCACCGCGCGGCAGTGAGGCCGGTCAGATCCGCCGCCGGGCCGTCCCAAGGCGGATCAGCCCCCTCGGGGGGCAGCGACCCGCGCAGCGGCGGAGCGTGGGGGTCACAGATCCGCCGCCGGGCCGTCCCAAGGCGGATCAGCCCCCTCGGGGGGGCAGCGACCCGCGCAGCGGCGGAGCGTGGGGGCTCATCAGGCGCGGTTGAAGCCTTCGAGCAGGTTCACCGCGTTGGTGCCCACCGCGTCCACCGCGTAGCCGCCTTCGAAGGTGAACACCGTGGGCAGACCGGCGCCGGCCAGCGCCTCGCCCACGGTGAAGTAATCGCTGCTTTGCAGCGTGAAGCCCGAGATCGGGTCGCCCTCGAAGGTGTCCAGGCCCATGGGCACCACCAGCGCATCGGCGTTGAAGGCCTTCACCGCGTCCAGCGCCTGGCCCAGCGCGGCGCGCCAGGTGGCGAAGTGGGTGCCGCGCGGCAGCGGCAGGTTGAGGTTGAAGCCTTCACCGGCCCCGGTGCCGCGTTCGTCCGCATGGCCGAGGAAGAAGGGGTATTCGGTGGCGGGGTCGCCGTGAATCGAGACCGTGAGCACATCCGCGCGCTCGTAGAAGATGGTCTGCGTGCCGTTGCCGTGGTGGTAGTCCACGTCCAGCACCGCCACGCGCTGCTGGCCGCCATCCCGCAGCGCCTGAGCGGCAATGGCCGCGTTGTTCAGGAAACAGTAGCCGCCCAGGAAGTCCGGCCCGGCGTGGTGGCCCGGCGGGCGAGTGAGCGCGAACGCCACACGTGCACCGCCCAGCACCTCGTGCGCCGCGGCCAGCGCGCAGGCCGCGCCGCCACGCGCCGCGGCCCAGGTGCCGGCCATCAGCGGCGAGCCCGAGTCGAAGGCAAACAGGCCCAGGCGCGCCGCGAAGTTTTGCGGCAGCACGTCGTTGCGAAAACCGTGGCGGTTGCCCAGCGGCCACACCGAGGGCAGGGCGTCGCGCTGCACGTTCGCCGGGTCCATGGCCACCCACTCGTCCCAGGCGCTGGCGAGGAACCGTGTGTAGCGCGCGCTGTGCACGCGGGCAATGGCGGCGTCCAGCGTGGCCTCGTCAACCAATGGGGTGTCCAGCGCACCCAGCGGGCGGCGCTGCAGTTCGGCCAATACGAAGTCCAGCCGTGCGGGCACTTCGTGACAAGGCACCATGCGGCCGCGGAACATCTCCTGCTGGCCCTGGTGCAGGGCGTGGTGGGGGTTGTGGAAGGTCTTCATGGGGGATGTGGCGGGGTGTGGAGGGCGGCGCAGTGCTTCTGGTTGCGCAGTCGGGCGTGTCGCAAGTGGCGATGGCAATGTACATCGACCCGTGTGCCCGCCGGGTGTCGCGGTAAGGGTTTGTCCTGAGCGGTTGGACAGCGAAGTGACAGCTTGCGGCCAGATCATTCCCCTGTCCAATCACTCCCCAAGGAGACAAGCATGCGTCGCGACACCTTCCTGAAGTCCCTGGCCGCCATGGCCGCCGCTGGAGCCCTGCCCAACCTGGCCTGGGCCAACGCCAACATCAAGATGATGATCCCCGCCAACCCGGGCGGTGGCTGGGACGGCACCGGCCGCGCCCTGGGCGAAGCCCTGCGCGACGCCGGCGTGGCCTCCTCGGTCACCTTCGAAAACAAGGGCGGCGCGGCCGGCGCCATCGGCCTGGCCCAGTTCTACAACGCCAGCAAGGGCGACCCCAACGCCCTCATGGTCATGGGCGCGGTCATGCTCGGCGGCCTGATCACCGGCAAACCCCCGGTGTCGATCACCCAGCTCACGCCCATCGCGCGCCTGACCACCGAATACAACGTGTTCGTGCTGCCGGCCAACTCGCCCTTCAAGAGCATGAAAGACGTGGTCGAACAGCTCAAGAAAGACCCCGGCAGCGTCAAATGGGGCGGCGGCTCGCGCGGCTCCACCGAACACATCGCGGCCGCGCAGATCGCGCAGTCGGTGGGCGTGCCCGCGGCCAAGATCAACTACGTGCCCTTCCGTGGGGGTGGTGAGGCCACGGCGGCCATCCTGGGCGGCAACGTCACGGTGGGCGGCAGCGGCTACAGCGAATTCCAGCAATACATCGACAGCGGCAAGATGAAGGCCGTGGGCATCACCTCGGGCCAGCGCGTGGCGGGCATCAACGTGCCCACGCTCAAGGAGCAGGGCATCGACGTGGAGATCGGCAACTGGCGCGGCGTGTACGGCGCACCGGACATCACGCCGGCGCAGCGCGACGCGCTCACCGAGATGATCGTCAAGGCCACCAAGAGCAAGGCCTGGGCCGAAGCGCTGAAGAAGAACAACTGGACGCCCGCGCTGCTCACGGGCAAGGCCTTCGACGAGTTCGTGGACCGCGACTTCTCCGCGCTGCGGGCCACCATGGTGCGCGCCGGCATGGTCTGACCCGGGTTCAACGCCACGGTTTGAAAGCCGCGCCCCGCGAGGGTCGCGGCTTTTCTTATGCCCGCTTCACGCCGGGGCAGAGCTGCTCGGGGTTTCCTTTTCCAGAACGCAGACGATGCTCTTGCCCAGCCTGTGCAGGGTCAGGGCGTCCACCACCCAGCGCGAAGCCCTCACCATCACCGAGTCCCAGAGCCGGATCTGGCCGGCGCTGGGGGAGTCCGATTTCAGGACCAGCCGGTTGGCCAGGCTCGCGAGCATGCCCACGCTGTCGAGGTAGTGCATCTTCCGAATGCGCAATGGCGCCGGCACGGCAGCACGCAGCAGCGCCTTGTTGTAGCGCCGGTGGTGGCCAATCTTGCGGTCGAACTCGGTGTACAGGAAGTTGTGCGCCGGGGCCACGATGACGATGTGGCCCCCGTCCACCAGATGGCGGGCCACCCGCTGCAACTCCTCGTGGTCGTGTTCGATGTGTTCGAGCACGTCGATGTACAGAATGGTGTCGAAGACCTCGTCGGCCCCGAGATCGCAGGACGTGCCATTGCGGATGGCGTACCCGGCGGGCAGCTCGCCCTGGCCCAGCATGCGCTCGACCTGCTGGCACATCCCCACGTCGGGCTCCAGCCCCACCCATTTGCGGTACGGCCGGTGGTTCAAGGCCCTGGCGGTGGCGCCCAGCCCGGCGCCGAGTTCGAGCACCTCGTCACCCAGGAACGGTGCAATCTCGCTGCCCCAGTAGGCCTTCCAGTGCACCGCCGCGGCAAAATTCTCCAGCTCGTTGCCGGAGTAGGAAAACGCGTCGGAAGACATGGGCATGTGGGCGTTCGGCGTGCGGGTTTCGGGGGCGAGAGCGCACATCGTACGCTCCCGTTCGGCCCATCGGATCGTGGGGTATCCGGCGCGGGTCGCGGGCCGCAGCGTGCTGGGCTATATTGGCCGTCGATGCCTCGGCATTGGCGCACGGCGCCATTTTTCTCTCGACGAAGCCATCGAAGGAGCTGACCCATGCCATCCGGAAAAATCCTCGTCGCCCAAGGCGGCGGCCCCACCGCCGTCATCAACCAGTCGCTGGTGGGCGTGGCGCTGGAAGCACGGCGCTTCCAGAACGTGAAACTGGTCTACGGCGCGCGCCACGGCGTGCGTGGCATCGTGGACGAAGAGTTCGTGGACCTCACCCAGGAGACCAGCCACAACCTCGAAGCGGTGGCCTGTACCCCGGCCTCGGCGCTGGGCTCCACGCGCGACAAGCCCGACCTGAAGTACTGCCAGGAAATCTTCAAGGTGCTCAAGGCGCACGAGATCGAGCACTTCTTCTACATCGGCGGCAACGACTCGTCCGACACGGTGCGCATCGTGAGCGAAGAGGCGCGCAAGGCCAA
The DNA here is from genome assembly GCF_059424585.1 of Hydrogenophaga sp. GW101-3F08. Lineage (NCBI taxonomy): Bacteria > Pseudomonadati > Pseudomonadota > Betaproteobacteria > Burkholderiales > Comamonadaceae > Hydrogenophaga > Hydrogenophaga sp. GW101-3F08. The sequence goes on along the minus strand of NZ_JBWKZP010000006.1, from coordinate 226,819 downwards.
CTACCCGCTGCGCTCGATCCACATCCCGAAGACGATCGACAACGACCTGGTGGGCAACGACCACACGCCGGGCTTCCCCTCGGCGGCGCGCTTCGTGGCCCAGGCCTTTGCCGGCGCCAACCTCGACAACGCCTCGCTGCCCGGTGTGTACGTGGGCGTGGTGATGGGGCGGCACGCGGGCTTCCTTACCGCCGCGTCGGCCCTGGGCAAGAAGTTTCCGGACGATGGCCCGCACCTGATCTACGTGCCCGAGCGCGTGTTCGAGATTCCGAGATTCCTGGCCGACGTGAAGACCATGGTCGAACGCCATGGCCGCTGCGTGATCGCGGTGAGCGAGGGCATCCACGACGCCTCGGGCCAGCCCATCATCACCCAGCTGGCCAAGGACGTGGAGAAGGACGCGCACGGCAACGTGCAGCTCTCGGGCACCGGCGCGCTGGCCGACCTGCTGTGCGAAGAGATCAAGGCCAAGCTGGGCATCAAGCGCGTGCGCGGCGACACCTTTGGCTACCTGCAGCGCAGCTTCATCGGCTGCGTGAGCGACGTGGACCAGCGCGAGGCGCGCGAGGTGGGCGAAAAAGCGGTGCAGTTCGCCATGTGGGGCCAGGTCGACGGCTCGGTGGCGATCAAGCGCACCGGTTTCTATTCGGCCGACTACGAGCTGCTGCCGCTCGACGCCGTGGCCGGCAAGACCCGCACCATGGAAGACGAGTTCATTGCCCCCAGCGGCACCGACGTGACCGACGCCTTCCGCCTCTACCTGCGGCCCCTGCTCGGCTCGGGCATGCCCGACGCCTTCCGCCTGCGGCACAACCCCGTGGCCAAGGTGCTCAAACGGAACTGATGCGACAGGCGGGCGCGGCGCGTCTGCCTACAATGCCGGAGCCCGGCCGCCGTGCCGGGCGACAAGCGTTCTCAGGGCGGGGTGAAAGTCCCCACCGGCGGTGATGGCGGCGTGGTGTTCCACCACGACCGCACGAGTGCCGCGAGCGCCTGCGCATTTCGGTGCGCAGGGTCAGCAGACCCGGTGAGATCCCGGGACCGACGGTCACAGTCCGGATGCAAGAGAGCGCGAGCATGCTGCCCGGGCGGTGCTGTTGCGCCGCCGTGGGCGCGTGTGCTTGTGCGCCCTGATTCTGTGCCACCCTCTTTGCCATGAGGCCACCATGAATCAGACAGTTTTCATCGCTGCTTCCGTTCCTTCTTCCCCCGCTGCGCCACAGCCCGCCTTGCCGCCGGGCCTGCGCTTCGCTTTCGTCGAGGCCTCGTGGCACGCCGACATCGTGCACCAGGCGCGCGACGCCTTCTTTGAGGCCATGGCGAGGGCCGGCTTCGGGCCGGCCAGCATCGACGTGTTCGACGTGCCCGGCGCGTTTGAAATCCCGCTGCACGCCCAGCGCCTGGCGCGCTCGGGCCGCTACGCCGCCGTGGTGGGCAGCGCGCTGGTGGTGGATGGCGGCATCTACCGCCACGATTTCGTTTCGCAGACCGTGGTGCAGGCGCTGATGGACGTGCAGCTCGACACCGGCGTGCCCATGATCTCGGCCGTGCTCACGCCGCACCACTTCCACGAACATGCCGAGCACCGCAAGTACTTCCTGCGCCACTTCTCCGTCAAGGGCACCGAGGCGGCCGAGGCCTGTCTGCAGGTGGTGGCCGGGCTGCAGCGGCTGGAGGCGCTGTTGGCGGCGTGAGTGCGGGATGCCATCTGGCCCTCGCGGCCGGTCATCGGTAGACTCGCCTTTTTGCAGACTGGGCGCGGGCCCCGAATCCGATGTTGAAACGTTCCTTCCCTGTCTTTGCGGCCCTGCTCGCCAGCGGTGCCGCTTGGGCCGACAACTGCGAGCCGCTGCGCGCGAAGATCGAGACCCAGATCAGTGCCACCGGTGTGACGAACTTTTCGGTGACCACGGTGGACGCGGGCGCGGCCGTGGTGGGTGAGGTGGTGGGCTCGTGTGGCAACGGCACGAAGCAGATCGTGTACGCCAGGGGGCCGGCGTCCGCCCGCGTGACGCCGCCGTCGGTGCAGCCCGCGGCCAGGCCGCGTCCGTCGCGCGACGATGACATCCTGACCGAATGCAAGGACGGCACGGTGTCCCGAGGCGGCAACTGCGCCCCGTGAACATGCCGCGGTCGTTCAGCCCAGCGCCTTGAACGACTGCAGCGGCGAGAGCGGCGTGAAGTCGCCGGCGCGCTTTTCCTTCATGGCCATGATGGACTCGCGCACATGCGCATTGCTCCAGATCGCGCCCTGCAGCCAGCCCATCTGGCGCAGGCTGTCTTCCACCGAGTGGTCGCGCGCGTAGCCCACCGCCTGCTTGGTGCCCCAGATCGCGATCGGCGGTTTGCCCGCAATCTCTTTCGCGCATTGCAGCGCCGCGGCCAGCATGGCCTCGGGTGTGTCGAACACCTCGTTCACCAGCCCATACGCCAGCGCCCGGGCAGCCGGCAGGCGCCGCCCGGTGTAGGCCATTTCCTTCACCACCGCGAACGGGATCAGCTTGGGCAGGCGCTGCAGCGTGCCCACGTCGGCCACCATGCCGATGTTGATTTCCTGGATGCAGAAAAACGCGTCGACCGTGGCGTAGCGGATGCAGGCGGCCGTGACCATGTCCACCGCGCCGCCGATGCAGCCGCCCTGGATGGCGCAGATCACCGGGAAACGCAGGTTCTCGATCTTCGTGAACGTGGCCTGCATGTCGGTCAGCAGGTCGAAGATGGCGGCGCGGCCTTCGGGGCTCTGGTCGTCCATGGCGATGGCGCCGCTGAAGGTTTCCAGCGCCATGCCGGCGCTGAAGTGTTTGCCGGTGCTGCTGATCACCAGCGCGCGCGCCGTGCCCTCGGTGTGGATGCGGGTCAGCACCTCGTCCAGCTCACGCCAGAAGGTGGGGTGCATGGTGTTGAGCGTGTCGGGCCGGTTGAGCACCAGGTGGGCCACTTGGTCGTCAGTCGAGCTCAGGGAAAAGCAGGTCGGTGTGTTCATCGGTGGCCTTGTCTTTGGCGGTTCGGGGTTTGGCGATGGTGTTTTCACTGTAGCCCGCGTGTGGCCCGTCTTCTGTCCCGGGTTTGACCAGCTTGCCCACGCGCACGCCCAGCAGGCGGATGCGGCGCGAGAGGTCCACGCGCTTGAGGCACAGCCCCGCCTGGCGGCGGATGGTGGCGGCGTCGGCGGTGAAGTGGTCGATGGTCACGTCGCGCGTCACGCTCTGGAAGTTGTCGTAGCGCAGCTTGATGCCGATGGTCTTGCCGGCGTAGCCTTTGCGTTGCAGGTCATCGGCCACCTGCTCGCACAGCCGCGTGAACACCGCGCCCAACTCGGCGCGGTCGCGCACGGCGTGCAGATCGCGGTCGAACGTGGTCTCGCGGCTCATGCTCACCGGCTCGCTCTCGGTCACCACCGGGCGGTCGTCGCGGCCCCAGCTCACGGCGTGCAGCCAGCGGCCGTAGCTCTTGCCGAAGTGCTCGATCAGCCAGCCGGGCTCGCGCGCGGCCAGATCGCCGATGGTGTGGATGCCATGCCCCTGCAGCTTCTCGTCGGCCTTGGGCCCCACGCCGTTGACCTTGCGGCAGGGCAGCGGCCAGATCTTGTCCTGCAGGTCCTCGGGCCAGACGATGCTGATGCCGTTGGGCTTGTTGAATTCGCTCGCCATCTTGGCGATGAGCTTGTTGGGCGCCACGCCGATGGAGCAGGTGATGCCGGTGGCCTGGAAGATGCTCTTTTGAATGAGCCGCGCCAGCACGCGCCCGCCCTCGCGCTGGCCGCCGGGCACGTGGGTAAAGTCGATGTAGACCTCGTCCACGCCGCGGTCCTCCATCACCGGCGCGATCTCCAGGATAGTGCTCTTGAACAGGCGCGAGATGCGGCGCACCTCGTCGAAATCCACCGGCAGCAGGATGGCCTGCGGGCAGAGCTTGGCCGCTTTCATGAGCCCCATGGCCGAGCCCACGCCGAACTGGCGCGCCGGGTACGTGGCGGTGGTGATGACGCCGCGCCCGGTGTAGCTGGCCAGGCGGGGGAAGAAGTCGAGCGGGATGCGGCTCAGGTCGCCGTCGGACCAATCGCGCTCCGGGTAGGCCTCGCGCAGACGCGCGATCACGTCGTCTTCGCGCCGCCGCCCGCCACCGATCACCACCGGCAGGCCCTTGAGCTGCGGGTAGCGCAGCAGCTCCACCGACGCGAAAAACGCGTCCATGTCCAGGTGCGCGATGCGCCGGGGCAGGGGGTCGGTCGGGTGGGCGGGTCGGGTCACGGCGCCAAGCATAGCGCTGTGGATGCGCCGCGCCGCGGTCTAAGATGGCCGACCAGAGCGGCGCCGTCGCACCGCCTTTTTCCCGGGAGTTGAAACATGAACACACTGTCCCGCCTGATCGCCGCCCTGCTCGTGGGCGCGGGCATCGCCGCCGCCGGTTTCGCGGTGAGCCAGGGCCTGGAGCGCTTTCGCATGTCGGACCGCTCGGTCACCGTCAAGGGCCTGGCCGAAAAGGACGTGGAGAGCGACTTCGCCATCTGGACACTGAGCTTTCGGCGCGCCGGCAACGAGTTCGGCAGCGTGCAACAGGCGCTCGCGGCCGACCGCGACAAAGTGCTGGCCTTCCTGCAACAGCGCGGTTTCACCGAGGCCGAGGTGGAAGCCCGGCCGCTGCAGGTGCAGGACCTGTTTGCGCGCGAATACGCGCAGGGCAACCAGCCGCTGCGCTTCAACGGCACGGGCCAGGTGCTGGTGAAATCGGCGCGGGTGGGCGAGGTCGAAAAAGCGGCGCTGGCGGTGGACCCGCTGATCCAGAGCGGCATGCAGCTCGGCGGCGAGGGCGAGGGCGCCAGCGGTCCGCGCTACCAGTTGCGCGGCTTCAACGACATCAAGGCACCGCTGCTGGCCGAAGCCACGCGCAACGCACGCGAGCAGGCCGACAAGTTCGCGGCCGAAGCCGGCGCCCGCCTCGGCCCCCTGAAAAACGCCAACCAGGGCGCGATCCGCATCACCGGCGACGACGGCAACGACTTTGACGATGGCAGCTCACGCACCAAGCGGCTGCGGGTGGTGAGCACGTTCGAGTATGAATTGAGGTAAGGCACCCCCCGCAGCGCTTCGCGCTACCCCCCAGGGGGCGGCACTGGCCGTCCGGCAAAGCCGGCCCGGCGGTGCCCTGGGTGGCACCGCTTCGTGCGTCGGGGGGGCTCCGGAAGCTGGAAAACTGAGGTGATCGGTCGCAGGCAGGCCACGCCGGGCTGGATGGGTTCAGCCGGTGGCGCGGGCATCGGCGGCAGGCGCCTCTGCCGCAGGCGTGTCGCCATCCATGTCCCCGGGAATGCCTGACCAGCTTTCCCAGCCCGGGCCGAAGGTTTCGATCGGGTGTTGGGTGCGCTCCGAGCCGTTGCCACACAGCAGGGCATCGGCCGCGCAGAAGCGGTCGCAGCCCCAGCAGTTGCGCTCGGGGTGGGCTGGGTTGATGGGGAAGCGTTTGGCCAAGTCGCGATTCAGATCGACTTCTGCACCAGCCAGCCCTTGAACAGCCAGGGCAGGCTGGGGCCGGTGCCGGCGGGCACGCCGCCCTTGTTCTCGGCGCTGACGGCCAGCTCGGTCACGCCTTGCAGATCGGTCTCTTTCACCGGCATCTGCAGCGTCTTGTATTTGCTCTCGATCACGCCCAGCGAGCGCGGCGCGGCGTCGCCGGCGATGGCCCAGACCTGCATGCTGTCTTCGCGGCCCTCTTTCACGTCGTTGAGCCGCTGCAGCAGCAGCGCGCCGTCTTTGGGGTTGTGGGTCGCGAGCATGGCGGGCTTTTGCTGGTCGTCCAGCAGCACGGCCACCTGGCGGATCTGCGGCACTTCGGTCAGCCGGGCCTGGGCGTGCTGGATCTGCGCCTGCAGCTGCGTCATCATGCTGCTGCTTGCGGCCCAGCCCACCAGCAACACCAGCAGCAGAAAGATGGCCAGCGCGCGCCACCAGGGGCTGACGCGGCGCGAGGCGGGGCTGGCGATGGGTTCGGTGCTGGCGGGGGGCTGGGTGTCGGTCATGGTCGGATCAGGTGGGAAAGGTACCGGGGAGGAGTATGCCCTTGTCCACCGTCTCGATCTTGGTGTGGCCGCAGAAGGCCATGGTCAGGTCCAGCTCGCGGTGGATGATCTCCAGGCACTTGGTGACGCCGGCCTCGCCCATGGCGCCCAGGCCGTAGAGGAAGGGGCGGCCGATGTAGACGCCGCGCGCGCCCAGCGCTCGGGCCTTGAGCACGTCCTGCCCGCTGCGGATGCCGCCGTCCATGTGCACCTCGATCTGGCTGCCCACCGCGTCCACCACGGCCGGCAGGGCTTCGATGCTGGACTGCGCGCCGTCGAGCTGGCGCCCACCGTGGTTGCTGACGATGAGCGCGTCGGCGCCCGAGGCCACGGCCAGTTTGGCGTCTTCCACGTCCTGGATGCCTTTCAGGATGAGCTTGCCGCCCCAGCGTTGCTTGATCCACTCCACGTCGCCCCAGTTGAGCGCGGGGTCGAACTGCTTGGCCGTCCATTCGCTCAGGGAACCCATGTTGTCCACGCCGCTCACGTGGCCGATGATGTTGCCGAAGCCGTGGCGCTTGGTGCCCAGCATGCCCAGGCCCCAGCGGGGTTTGGTCATCATGTTGAGGATGTTGGCGACGGTGAGTTTGGGCGGTGCCGACAGGCCGTTCTTCAGGTCCTTGTGGCGCTGGCCGAGGATCTGCAGGTCCAGAGTGAGCACCAGCGCCGAGCAGTTGGCGGCCTTGGCGCGGTCGATCAGGCGCTCGATGTAGGCGCGGTCCTTCATCACGTAGAGCTGGAACCAGAAGCCCTGGCCGGCGTGCTGCGCCACGTCTTCGATCGAGCAGATGCTCATGGTGGAGAGCGTGAACGGGATGCCGAAGCGGCGCGCGGCGCGCGCGGCCAGGATCTCGCCGTCGGCGTGCTGCATGCCGGTCAGGCCCGTGGGCGCGATCGCCACCGGCATGAACACCTCTTGCCCGACCATGGTGCTGGCGGTGCTGCGGTTTTCCATGTTCACCGCGACACGCTGGCGCAGCTTGATCTTCTGGAAATCGCTGGCGTTGGCGCGGTAGGTGCTCTCGGTCCAGGAGCCGGAATCGGCGTAGTCGTAGAACATGCGCGGCACGCGTTTTTCTGCCAGCACGCGCAGGTCTTCGATGTTGGTGATCACGGTCATGGGGCTTGTCTCCGGGAGTGTCGTTGGGTGAACTGCCCGCGATGTTAGCGAGGCGGACCGGAAAAGGCTTGTGAAACCCGGCCCTCTGGCTTTGAAAAATCTTCCGCGGTGTCGCGCAGGGGGCTGTCCAGCTCGCTTTTTGCAGGCGGCGGCGTAAGATCAAAAATCGGGGCCGGGAGCAGGGCCCCGCAGGCCCATGCCGTCCGCTGCCGGTGTTGCCTGCTGCCTGTTCTCCCCTGCGCCGTGGGGGAGTACCCATGTGCTGGCAGCGACACCGAACCCCGGAGGACCCGCATGAACCGCCCTTCCACCCCCGCCCGTCGCCTCGCCGCCTGCTCCGCGGGCCTGGCCACGGCGCTCGCCGCGCCGTTTGCCCTGGCGCAGACCGCACCCACCCAGCTCTGGGTCGATGTGTCCACCTCCACCTTCGCCGGCATGCCCGAGTTCATGCAGTCCGGCAGCGGTTTTCTCGGTGGGCTCATGGGCAAGGTCACGGGCAGCAGCGCCGCGCTGCGCCAGTACGGCCACGCCAGCGGGCGCTTCATCCAGCAGGGGACGGACCAGAGCCGCATGGGCGGCGGCATGCCGCCCACGCGTGTGGTCGATGTGGCCTTGCTCAACCCGCGGCGGCCCGGTGTCGAGGCCGCGCTGGCCATCCCGTCGGGCATGCGCATGGGCGAAGCCCTGCCGCTGGTGCCCCCCAACCCGGGTGAGCGCGAAGCGGGCGACGCCGAAGCCGGCAAGCCGCCCGAGATCAAGGGCCGCATCCTGGTCTACTGGGGCTGCAGCCCCACCGTGCGCCCCGGCCAGCCGCGCATCGCCAACCTCGGCGGCGACCCGGCCAAATGGGCCCAGGTGCTGGCCGGGCGCCATGCGCCGGAGCGCGCGGCCCGCGTGGGGGCGCAGCACGCGCTGTACCCGAACGAGAAAAACCAGGTCAACCCCAGCGCTGAGAGCTCGCTGCAGGGCGAACACCGCGTGCAGGGCGAGGGCGTGCCCGAGTCCATGGGCTTCACGCTCGGCCCCGGCCAGGACCTGATGCCCTCGATCCAGCTGCAGAGCCAGGGCGCCGTGACCGACAGCATCCAGCTCAACTGGCAGCCGGTGGAACGCGCCCACGCCTACCACCTGCACGCCATGGGCATGGTCGGGGACGACATGGTGCTCTGGTCCAGCTCGGAGATCGCCGACGCCGGCCTGGGCCTGTTCGACTACCTCGGCGAATCGACCACGGCCAAGTGGGTGCGCGACAAACTGCTGCTGCCCGCCAGCGCCGCCGAATGCGCGGTGCCCAAGGGCATCTTCGCGGGCGACGGGGCGGGCCGCTCGGGCGAGGCCGGCGCGGCCATGCTGCGCATGATCGCCTACGGCCCCGAGAGCCACTTCAGCCACCCCGCGCGCCCGGCCAAGCCGCCCGCAGGCTGGAAACCCGAGTGGACGGTGCGTGTGCGCACCAAGAGTCAGACCATGGCCATGCTCGGCGTTGACATGGCGGGCATGGCCGCCGGCCAGCAGGCGCCGGGTGGCAACGACCGCGAGGGCGACGAGTCCACGGGCCAGCGCCCCGAGCCCCAGGCGCCCGGGGCCATCAACATCCTGCGCGGTCTGTTCGGGCGTTGAGGCGGCGCCGCAGCGGCTCAGGGCGCGATCGGGTGCAGCTCGCGCAAGCCGTCCAGGAAAGCGTGCGTCACACGCAGCGCCTCGGGTGAGCGCCGCACGATGGCGCTGTAGCCGCAGGTGTAGCGCAGCAGCGCCGGGTTGACGGCGCGCAGGCGACCGTCGGCCACAAAGCCCTGCGCGTAGTGATCGGGCAGAAAACCCAGGTAGTGGCCCGAGAGGATGAGCAGCGCCACGCCCTCCTGGTCGGACGCGGTGGCCGCGCGCTGCAGCCGCCGCTGGTGGGTCAGCTCCATGTTCTGCGAGTGGTAGCCAAGCGCGGCCAGGGGCTGCTGGCGCAGCGCGCGCCAGTCGGCCCGGGCCGGGGGCGCTGCGAACCACGGGTGGCCCGCGCCGGCGTAGAGCAGCATGTTCTCGTCGAACAGCGGCGTGTAGTCCAGGCTGTCCGAGCGCCGGTGCTCGGGCACGATGCCGAGCTGGAACTGGCCGTCCATCACGCCGCGTTCGATCACCGCGATGCCGTTCACGTGCAGGTGCAGCTGGACCTGCGGCGCGCGTTCGCGCAGCAGCGCCAGCGCCTCGGGGATGTGCGCGGCCGGGTTGCTGGCGGTCTTTTCGAACACCGCCACGTGCAGGTCGCCGCCCAGGCGCTGGTGGATGTCGTGCAGGCTGCCGCGAAAACCTTCGGTGGCGGCCAGCAGGCGCTGGGTGGCCTCGTAGAGCTGTTGACCCTCAGGCGTAAGCGCGAAACCGGCGCGCCCGCGCCGGCACAGCACCAGGCCCACGCGGGTTTCCAGGTCCTTGATGTGGCGGCTGATGGTGGACATGGCGATGTTGAGCTCCAGCTCGGCCGAGGCCATGCCGCCGCAGTCCACCACCGCCTTGAACACCCGCAACAGGCGGATGTCCACGTCGCCCAGCTGGCCGATCACGGCCCGGTGTTTCACTTGCATGTTTTGTAAAGTCAATGTGGATAGGTTGTCATTTATACGAGTAAACCGCGCGCCCCAGAATGCGCTCAACCCCAACCCCCCGGAGAACCCCCATGGACCTGACCGACAGCCAGCGCCTGCAGAACGCGCCCCGCACCGACGCCGCCTGGCTGGCGGCGCACTGGATGCCCTACACCGGCAACCGCGAATTCCAGGCCAACCCCCGCCTCATCACCGGCGCCCAGGGGGCCTACTACACCAGCCACGACGGCCGCCAGATCTTCGACGGCCTCTCCGGCCTGTGGTGCACCGGCCTGGGCCATGCGCGCCGGGAAATCGTCGACGCCGTGAGCCGCCAGGTGGCCACGCTCGACTATTCGCCCGCCTTCCAGTTCGGCCACCCGCTGGCGTTCGAGCTGGCCAACAAGATCGTTGAGCGCATGCCCGCCGGCCTCAATCGCGTGTTCTTCACCGGCTCGGGCTCGGAGTCGGCCGACACGGCGCTGAAGATGGCGCGCGCCTACTGGCGCACCAAGGGGCAGGCCAGCAAGACGCGGCTGATCGGTCGCGTCAAGGGCTACCACGGCGTGAACTTCGGCGGCATCTCGGTGGGTGGCATCGCGGCCAACCGCAAGTTGTTCGGCCAGGGCGTGGAGGCCGACCACCTGCCCCATACCCAGCCACCGAACGGCAGCTTCCACCGCGGCATGCCGCCCGAGGCCGGGCCGCACGGTGCCGCGCTGGCCGACGAGCTGCTGGCGCTGATCGCGCTGCACGACGCTTCGAACATCGCCGCCGTCATCGTCGAGCCTTTCTCAGGCTCGGCCGGCGTGGTGATTCCGCCCGTGGGCTACCTGCAGCGCCTGCGCGAGATCTGCACCGCGAACAACATCCTGCTGATCTTCGACGAGGTCATCACCGGCTTTGGCCGCACCGGCAGCTGGACCGGCTCGGAAGCCTTCGGCGTCACGCCCGACATCCTCAACATCGCCAAGCAGGTCACCAACGGCGCGCAGCCGCTGGGCGCGGTGATCGTGCGGCAGGAGATCTGCGACACCTTCATGGCCGCGGGCGGCCCCGAGTACATGCTGGAGTTCCCGCACGGCTACACCTACTCGGCCCACCCGGTGGCCTGCGCCGCCGGCATCGCCTCGCTCGATTTGCTGGAGAGCGACAACGCGCTGCAGCGTGTGCGCGAACTCTCGCCGCATTTTGAGAACGCCGTGCACGGCCTGCAAGGCGCGAAACACGTGGCCGACGTGCGCAACTTCGGCCTGGCCGCGGGCATCACCATCGCGCCCCTGCCGGGCGAGCCGGCACGCCGGCCCTACGAGATCGCCATGGCCATGTACCAGAAGGGTTTTTACGTGCGCTACGGCGGCGACACGATCCAGCTCGCACCGCCTTTCATCAGCACGCCGGCCGAGATCGATCGCATGGTGAGTGCGCTGGGCGACACGCTGAATACCACGGCATGAGGTGAGCCCCGCAGCGCATCGTGCTGCGGGGCTGCACCGTTTCACGCGCCGGGTTGCCCCGGCGCCAGCCCGCTGGCGACCAGTCGCACGATCAGTTCTTCCGCGTTGTCGTAGTCGCGCGCGGTCAGCGCCGGCTTGCCCAGCAGCAGGGCGAACTGCGCCTGCTGTTCGGCGTAGGCCTGCGTGACCGACCAGATGATGAACATCAGGTGCGTGAAGTTCACGCGTGCGATGCGGCCTTCGCGCGCCCAGCGTTCGAAGGTGCGCACCTCCTTGCGCAGCAGCGGCCCCACGCGCGCGGTGATGGCCTCGCCGTACCTTGGTGCACCGGCGATCACCTCTTTGGTGAACACCTTGACCCCATTGGGGCGTTCGCGCGAAAAGCGCAGCTTCAGACCGACGTAGGCGCGCAGCGCGAGCATGGGGTCGTCCCCGTGTGAGAGCTCGTCCATGCCGGCCAGCCACTGGTCGAGCACATCGTCGAGCACGCGCCGGTACAGCGCCTCCTTGCTGGCGAAGTAATAGAGCAGGTTGTGCCGGCTGATGCCGGCGGCGGCGCCGATGTTTTCGAGGGAAGCGCCCTCGAAACCGAACTGGGCGAACTGGTTTTCGGCCTCCTGCAGGATGGCCGCTTCCTTGCGCAGGCGCGAGGCCGTGGGGGCCTTCGAAGGTGCTGTGTCGGGCCCGGATGGGGTGGGTGTTTTTGCCATCGCACCATTGTGGCGCAAGCCCCGTGCTGTTTTCTGGCATGGCGTTTGCTATAGGGATTTCACCAATTGGTAAAACTTTACCAGTCGGTAAATTGCGGCAGACCGCCGTGGTTGTGCGCAGGGTCAGGGTGCCGCAGAGCACACCGCCCGGCGCATGCCGTTTGTTGTTGCCCGAACCCGCCCCACAAGGAAAACCGATGGACACCCCCACGAGCCGCGCCTGCGGCGTCCACGCCGCCCGCCTCAACCTGGCGGACTACGCCGTCAACTTCAGCGACGCGCACCCGCCGCTGACCCGCCCGCAGGCGCTGATCGAAGCCGAGCGCTGCTACTACTGCCACGACGCGCCCTGCGCCACGGCCTGCCCCACGGGCATCGACATCCCCTCGTTCGTGCACCGCATCGCGCAGGGCAACAACCGCGGCGCGGCGCGCGCCATTCTGGAAGCCAACCCGCTGGGCGGCATGTGCGCCCGCGTCTGCCCCACCGAGGTGCTGTGCGAACAGGCCTGCGTGCGCAACACCCACGAAGACAAACCGGTGGAAATCGGCTTGCTGCAGCGCCACGCCACCGATGCCTTCTTTGCCCAGCCGGGTGCGCCCCTGTTCCAGCGCGCTGCGCCCACGGGCCAGCGCGTGGCGGTGGTGGGCGCGGGGCCGGCGGGGCTGGCTTGCGCCCATGGCCTGGCGCTGCGGGGGCACGATGTGGTGCTGTTCGAGGCGCGACCCAAGCTCGGTGGCCTCAACGAATACGGCCTGGCCAGCTACAAGACCACGGACGACTTCGCGCAGAAGGAAGTGGCGTGGCTCCTGTCGGTAGGTGGCATCGAGGTGCGCACCGGCCAACAGCTCGGGCGCGACATCACGCTCGACGGCCTGCTCGCCAGCTTCGACGCCGTGTTCCTGGGTCTGGGCCTGCAGGGCGTGAACGCGCTGGGCATCGCCGAGCCCACGGCCACGGGCCTGCGCAACGCGGTGGACTTCATCGCCGAACTGCGCCAGAGCACCGACCTCTCGACCCTGCCCGTGGGCCGCCGTGTGCTGGTGGTCGGTGGCGGCATGACGGCGGTGGACGCTGCCGTGCAGTCGCGCAAGCTGGGGGCTGAAGAAGTCACCATCGTCTACCGCCGGGGCGCGGAGAGCATGTCGGCGTCGCGCGTGGAGCAGCAGTGGGCGCAGACGAACGGCGTGCACATCCGCCACTGGGCCGCGCCGCAGGAACTGCTGTGCGAGGGTGGCGCCGTCAAGGGCATGTGCTTTGCCGCGACTGCGCTGCGCGACGGCAAGCTGATCGACACCGGCGAGACCTTCACGCTGGAAGCCGACATGGTGCTCAAGGCCATCGGCCAGACCTATGTGACCGAGCCCGTGGGCAAAGCGATCGCGCTGCAGGGCGGACGCATCGCCACCGACGCCGCGGGCCGCACCAGCCTGGCGCGCGTGTGGGCCGGCGGCGACTGCCGCGCGGGCGGGCGCGACCTCACCGTTGAAGCCGTGGAGCACGGGAAAGTGGCTGCGCTATCCATCCACGAAGCGCTGAGCGTGCCGGTGGCAATAGCGGCCTGAGGCTCGCCTAGATACCGCCCACCACCCCACGAGCACCCCAGCACACCACGCATTTCACCGGAGCACCCCATGGCAGACATCCGCAGCAATTTCCTGGGCATCCACAGCCCCAATCCCTTCTGGCTCGCCTCCGCGCCGCCCACCGACAAAGAGATCAACGTCACCCGCGCTTTTGAAGCCGGCTGGGGTGGCGTGGTGTGGAAGACGCTGGGCGAAGACCCGGCCGTCGTCAACGTGAACGGCCCGCGCTATGCCACGCTCATGTCGCAAGACCGCCGCGTGATCGGCCTGAACAACATCGAGCTGATCACCGACCGGCCGCTGCACACCAACCTGGAAGAGATCCAACGCGTGAAGCGCAACTGGCCCGACCGCGCCATGATCGTCTCGCTCATGGTGCCTTGCGAGGAAGAGAGCTGGAAGCGCATCCTGCCCATGGTGGAAGACACGGGGGCCGACGGCATCGAGCTCAACTTCGGCTGCCCGCACGGCATGAGCGAGCGCGGCATGGGCGCGGCCGTGGGCCAAGTGCCTGAATACATCCAGATGGTCACGGCCTGGTGCAAGCACTACAGCAAGCTGCCCGTGATCGTGAAGCTCACCCCCAACATCACCGACGTGCGCCAGCCCGCACGCGCTGCCAAGGCGGGCGGGGCGGATGCCGTGTCGCTCATCAACACCATCAACTCCATCATGGGCGTGGACCTGGACCGCATGGTCATGAGCCCGAGCACCGACGGCTGGGGTTCGCACGGCGGCTACTGCGGCCCGGCGGTCAAGCCGATTGCGCTCAACATGGTGGCCGAGATCGCGCGCGATGCGCAGACCGCCGGCCTGCCCATCAGCGGCATTGGCGGCATCACCACCTGGCGCGATGCGGCCGAATACATTGCGCTGGGCTGCGGCACGGTGCAGGTGTGCACCGCCGCCATGGTCTACGGCTTCAAGATCGTGCAGGACATGTGCGATGGGCTGTCGAACTTCATGGACGAGCATGGCTACGCCACGATCGACGACTTCAAGGGCCAGGCCGTGCCCACGGTGAAGGACTGGAAGAACCTCAACCTCAACCACATCGACAAGGCCGTCATCAACCAGGACGCCTGCATCCAGTGCGGCCGCTGCCACGTGGTGTGCGAAGACACTTCGCACCAGGCCATCACCTTCACCAAGGAGGGCGGTGTGCGCAGGTTCGAGATCAACGAGGCCGAGTGTGTGGGTTGCAACCTGTGTGTGTCGATCTGCCCGGTGCCGGAGTGCATCACCCTGCGCAGCCTTGCGCCCGGCGAGGTGGACGTGCGAACGGGCCAGACCGTCACCGGTGAATACGCCAACTGGACCACCCACCCCAACAACCCGCAGCGCGTGAGCGCATCCGCCTGACGGCGCCGGTGCGGTTCTTGCGTGGGCCGCCACCTGTTGTGTTTCCTTTTCCCCCGCATCTGCCAGCTCCGGGGCGCCGGCGCAGACCGCGGACTGTGTGTTAACCCACGAGGTCTTTGACAGGAGTACAGGCATGAACAACAGCATCGGCAGCACCGCCCAGGTGGCGGGGCCCATTCCCGCCAAGGCGACCAATCCGCTGGCCAACGAGGACTTGCTTCCCACCACCGCGGCGCAGCGCCACTGGGCCTGGAAGGACTACGCGGCCCTGTGGGTCGGCATGGTGGTGTGTGTGCCCACCTACACCATGGCCAGTTCCATGCTGGATCAGGGCTTTACCTGGCAGATGGCGGTGTGGCTGGTGTTCCTGGCCAACTGCATCGTGTTGGTGCCCATGCTGCTGATTGGCCGCGTGGGGCCCAAATATGGGGTGCCGTTCCCGGTGCTGGCGCGGGCCTCGTTCGGTGTGAAAGGCGCCAACCTGCCGGCCGTGTTGCGCGGGCTGGTGGCCTGCGGCTGGTTCTCCATCAACTGCTACTTCGGCGCGCTCGCTCTGCATGGTTTCCTGAACATCCTGGGCCTGGGGCTGGCGGGCCCGGCCGAGGGGCAGACCATCAGCACCTCGCAGTTCATGTGTTTCCTGGCATTCTGGGCGGTGCACCTCTGGTTCATCTGGAAAGGCCCCGAGTCGATCCGCGTGCTGGAGGTGATCGCCGCGCCGCTGATGATCGGCGCGTCCCTCCTGCTGGTGGTGGTGCTGATGATGAAGGTGCCCGCGGGCCAGCTCTTCAACCTGCCTGCCAAGGTGGTCGAAGGGGGCCCCAAGACCTGGGCCGCGCTCACCGGGCTGGTGGGCTTCTGGGCCACGCTGGCGCTGAACATTCCTGATTTCACGCGCTTCGCCAAGTCGCAGAAAGACCAGATCGTGGGCCAGGCCATCGGCCTGCCGATTCCCATGGCGCTGTTCTCCATGGTGGGCATCATCGGCTTCTCGGCCTCGGCCATCCTGTACGGCAAGGCGCAGCTGTTCCCCGACGGCCTGCTCACCCAGATGGGCAGCGTGGCCGCGGGTGTGGGCCTGCTGGTGATTCTGCTGGCCAACCTCACCACCAACGTCGCCGCCAACCTGGTGTCGCCCTCGTACGACTTCAGCCAGGTCGCGCCTTCGAAAATCAGCTTCCGCACCGGTGGCCTGATCGCCGCCGTCATCGGCCTGCTGTTCATGCCCTGGAAGCTGCTGGCCACCTCAGGCGGTTACCTGTTCACCTGGCTGGGCGGCTACGGCACGCTGCTGGGCGCCATCGCCGGCATTCTGCTGGTGGACTACTACCTGGTGCGCAAGAGCGTGCTCAAGGTGGACGACCTGTACCGCCGGGGCGGCGAGTACGAGTACAGCAACGGCTGGAACCTGAACGCGCTCATCGCGTTTGCCCTGGGTGTGCTGCCCTGCCTGCCGGGTTACCTGGCGGTGTCTGGCGTGATCGACAAAGCCGCCGTGCCCGGCCTGCTGCTGGGCCTGTTCGATTTCGGCTGGTTCTTCAGCCTGGCCGTGGCCGGCGGCTGCTACTACCTGATGACCAAAAAAAAGTGAGCCCATGACAACCCCGCCGTGGCCCGTGGCCACTGGCGGGGTCTTCCCGTTCCGAACGCACGCACCCTGAAGGAGACCTCCATGACCCAAGCCCTTGTGATCCGCGGTGGCACCGTGGTCAACGCCGACCGCGAACAACGCGCCGATGTGCTGTGCGTGGACGGTCGCATCGTGGCCGTGGGCGAACGCGCGGCCGAGCTGGCACCGGCCGGGGCGCAGACCCTGGACGCCAGCGGCCAGTACGTGCTGCCCGGCGGCATCGACCCGCACACCCACATGCAGCTGCCGTTCATGGGCACGGTCACCATGGACGACTTCTTCACCGGCACGGCGGCGGGCCTGGCCGGTGGTACCACGAGCATCATCGACTTCGTGATCCCCGACCCTCAGGAACCGCTGATGGACGCTTACCGCAAGTGGCGCGGCTGGGCCGAAAAGTCGGCGGCCGACTATTCTTTTCACGTCGCCATCACCTGGTGGAGCGAGCAGGTGCGCGCCGACATGGGCACCCTGGTGCAGCAGGAGGGCGTGAACAGTTTCAAGCACTTCATGGCCTACAAGAACGCCATCATGTGCGACGACGAGACGCTGGTGAACAGCTTCAAGCGGGCGCTGGAGCTGGGCGCCATGCCCACGGTGCATGCCGAGAACGGCGAACTGGTGTACCTGCTGCAGCAGGAGGTGGCCAAGATGGGCATCACCGGCCCCGAGGGCCACCCGCTGTCGCGCCCGCCCATGGTCGAGGCCGAGGCCGCCAACCGCGCGATTGCGATTGCCGACGTGCTGGGCGTTCCCATCTACGTGGTGCACGTGAGCTGCCTGGAGTCGGCCGACGCCATCGCCCGCGCCCGCGCGCGCGGCCAGCGCGTGTACGGCGAGGTGCTGGCCGGCCACCTGCTCATCGACGACAGCGTCTACCGCGACCCGGACTTCGCCACCGCCGCCGCGCACGTGATGAGCCCGCCCTTCCGCCCCAAGGCCCACCAGGAGGCGCTGTGGCGCGGCCTGCAGTCCGGCCAGCTGCACACCACCGCCACCGACCACTGCACCTTCTGCGCCGCGCAAAAGGCGGCGGGCAAGGACAACTTCGCCAAGATCCCCAACGGCACCGGCGGCGTGGAAGAGCGCATGGCCGCCATCTGGGACGGCGGCGTCAACACCGGGCGCCTCACGCCCAGCGAGTTCGTGGCCATCACCTCGGCCAACGCCGCCAAGCTGTTCAACATCTACCCGCGCAAGGGCTTCGTGGGCGAGGGCGCCGACGCCGACCTGGTGCTGTGGGACCCTGCCGGCACCAAGACCTTCTCGGCCAAGTCGCAGTTCAGCAAGGGCGACTTCAACATCTTCGAAGGCCGCACCGTGCGCGGCATCCCCAGCCACACCATCAGCCAGGGCCGTGTGGTCTACGCCCAGGGCGAGCTGCGCGCCGAGCCCGGCACAGGCCGTTACGTCAAACGCCCCGCGTTTGGTGTCAACTTCCAGGCGGTGCAAAAGCGCGCGCAGGATCTGGCGCCCACGGCCGTGGCGCGCTGACCGACGAACGATGCATCTGGAGAACACCATGGACACCAAAGTCAAACCGGCCATCGACATCGACCAACTGCGCATCAACGGCGAGCGCCTCTGGGCCTCGCTCATGGAACTGGCGCAGATCGGCGCCACGCCCAAGGGCGGCGTCTGCCGTCTCACCCTGACCGACCTCGACAAACAGGGCCGCGACCTCGTTACCCGCTGGGCGCGCGAAGCCGGCATGAGCGTCACCATCGACAAGATCGGCAACGGCTTCATGCGCCGCCCCGGCCGCAACAACAGCCTGCCGCCCATCATGACCGGCAGCCACATCGACACCCAGCCCACGGGCGGCAAGTTCGATGGCAACTACGGCGTGCTGGCGGGCATCGAGGTGGTGCGCACGCTCAACGACCACGGCATCGAGACCGAGGCGCCCATCGAAGTGGCGTTCTGGACCAACGAAGAAGGCTCGCGCTTCGTGCCGGTGATGATGGGCTCGGGCGTGTTCGCCAAGGCCTTCACGCTCGAACACGCCTACGCCGCCACCGACACCGAGGGCAAGACCGTGAAAGGCGAGCTGGAGCGCATCGGCTACATCGGCGAGCAGGAGCCGGGCGACCACCCCATCGGCGCCTACTTCGAAACCCACATCGAACAAGGGCCGGTGCTTGAGGACAACCACAAGACCATCGGCGTCGTCACCGGCGTGCTCGGCATCCGCTGGTACGACTGCACCGTGACCGGCATGGAGGCCCACGCTGGCCCCACGCCCATGGCGTTGCGCCGCGACGCGCTGCAGGTGGCTGCGCAGCTGATGCAGGAAGTGGTGGCCTGCGCCCACCGCCACCCGCCGCACGGGCGCGGCACGGTGGGCATGGTGCATGTGCACCCGAACAGCCGCAACGTGATCCCGGGCCAGGTGAAGTTCAGCATCGACCTGCGCAACGCCACCGACGCCGACTGCGAAAGCATGGACCAGGACATCCGCGCCGTGGCGGCGAAGCTCAGCGCTGACACCGGGTTACCCATCCAGATCGAACTGGTGTCCAACTACCCGGCCCAGGTCTTCCACCCCGATTGCGTGGACGCCGTGGGCCGCGCCGCTGCCAAGCTCGGCTACAGCCACATGCCCGCCGTCTCGGGCGCCGGGCACGACGCGGTCTACATGGCCCGACTGGCGCCCGCGGGCATGGTGTTCATCCCCTGCAAGGACGGCATCAGCCACAACGAGATCGAAAGCGCCGAGCCCGAGCACATCACCGCAGGCTGCAACGTGCTGCTGCACGCGATGCTGGAGCGCGCTGGTAGGTGAACACCTTCGCATCGTTTCATGGCTGTTCGCACCGCACACGAAACTTCCAGAAGTAGTACCCCAACAGTTGTTGGGATTGGCCGTCTTCAGCCAGCGTGTACAGGGCGAAGTCGGCGTTCAGGACCCTCGATTTCAGGGCGATGAATCTTGCGTTCAGGCTGCTGAAATTCGTTTCGACGTAGACGGGTGGTATTCCCCCGTTGCTCGAATCGGGGTCGGGCTGTACCGCCTCTTCCCGCGTCACCACGACCGGCCTGAAGCTTTTTGAGACCCGGTTTTCTTCCCCGTTCCGGGTGTCGACCGCGTAAACAATCACGGCGTCGTCCGAGTTGTTGGAGATGGAAACCCCCCTCAGCGCGACCCGGCTTCCATGGCCGATGTTGACGCATGGCTCGTCCATCTCCTGTTCAGGGGCATCGTCGCGCCATCCCGGGCAGATCATGAACACCCCGCCGGGGCCGATTTCTGTCGGATGTTTGGCGTCCTGGCTCGGGTCGGGGTAGGTCGATTTCACATGGCCGGTGTCGATGACGGCGAGTAGATTGATGCATGCAGCGCCAATGGCTGGTTCCATAAGAATCACCTAATAAAAAAGCACAGTGCCGCTGTGGCGGCACTGTGCTTGTGTGACCGCGATGCCGGTACCGATCAACCCTGCACGGTGATGGTGGGGTCCCAATAGAAGTACCCGAACAGGTTCTGGGTCTGGCCGTCCGACCCCAGCGTGTAGAGGCCGAAGTAGACGTAGAAGTTTTCGGTGCCCGATTTGCCCACCTTCGAGTCCAGGCTGCTGAAGTTCTGCACCGTCTGGAGGGGCGGAATGCCGCCGCTCGTGACCTGCTCCGGGTTGGGTTGCACGGCACGGTTGCGGGTGATCACGTTGGGCGTGAAGCTGTTGAACACCTGGGTGCCGCTCCAGAACTTGATGCCGTAGACGATCACGGCGTCGTCCGAATTGGCGTAGACGGAGGTGCCGGTGAACGACGCATAGTCACCGACGTTGAGCTTGAACGACAGATCCGCGGTTCCTTGCCCGCTGATGATCCCGCGCGTCCCGGAGGCGATCATGAACTGGCTGTTGTGATTGATGCCGGTGGGTTTGGTTGGATCGGTGCTGGGCTTGGGATAGGTGGACTTGACGTACTCCGTATCAATGACGACAAGGATGTTGGCGGTCAGACTCGATTCTGTGAGTGCTGTCATTGCAATAGCCTTTTAAATGAACGTTTTATACCAACAAGGCCTTTCGGACTTGCTCCAGAATCATCCGTGAATGCCCGATCAATCCTCCCTCTGTCGGGGCGCTGTCAATCAATGTGCCTTGATTTTTTTTGGATCGCTCTGGAGAAACCTGGATGAGACGCTGCAAACGTTAACGGCATGGTCGGTTGCAGATAAGTAACGTTACGGTAAAGGCCAACCGTTGTTACGGTAACTTCGTGGGACTCTGCGATTGGAATCTATGGGAAAAAGCGCTTCAGGGAAGCGCAAATGGAAGAAGCGAGGTCTTCCTGAAGTGCGATGGTCAGGGAGCCATTTCGATTGAACTGCTCCGACAGGGTGATATGGCATGTGGACGCATCGATCAGGCGAATGGACGCCTTGACGACGCCCGCGGCGATCTGGATGCTGCCTTCAAGGCGGTGTTTTATCGGTTGGTGGAGGGCGTCGTAAGACGCATGGGGTTCGCGCACGGCGTTTTTGGGCGCGAAATCGGCACCCGCGACAACGATTTCCCCAAACGTTTTGTACAGCTGATGCACCAGTTCGTCGTGCAAGCCGTGGGCGAAGGATTTTCCGCTGCTTTGGTGCGAAAGGCATTTGAAGGGGTACACCGCGAATCTGGATGGCGGCTTGAAAGAACCGCTTGCGGCGTTGGTGCGCTGGATGGACGGCATGTAGCTGCCCACGGGAATGCATATCCTGCAATCGTTGTTGGCGCCCGGCATCGCATAGTACGCCTTGAGCTTGGCCCGCAGGCGCCCGACCTGAACCCGCACAATCGGGTCTTCGCTGGTGTAGTACTTGGAGGGATCGCGGTTGAAAACGGCAATACCAATGGCGTATTCCGTGGTGTCCTGAATCGTGCCGGAGATGGCTTTTTCAACCAGAAAACGCAGCAAACGACTTATGCGCGGCGATTGACGAAACAGGTCACTGGCCAAAATCGAATCGCAGGCTGCTCGAACATCATTGGCCTGGAAAGGTGCAGCGCCACTTGAGTCGGTTTCCATGTCGTTCATCGTGTTTGTTTCAAGCACGGCAAGGACGCTGATGGCCAGGCATTACAGGGTTTTCTGAATCATCGTTCCATTCATGAAGTGTTCCGTCGGGTGAAGGGTGCATGTCTGGCTTGCTCGGTTGGTCAGCGGGCCGCCCCTCCGTTCGGCTGAAGTGCCGTATCACGGAATTCGGGGGCGATTTGAGATGGATGAAATGATTTCGGGAAATGGTGGCCATTTGTCCACCATTTCCCGTTCGCCCTCCTTGTGCGAAAAAAATGTACCTGAAAACGCCGACGCTGAAACCTGTCAGACATGACAGGATGGGCGCTCAGATCAGGCGTGCCCGCTCGCCCGCATCCAGCGGCTCCAGCCAGCCCAGTTGCTGCTCCAGCACCGACACCGTGGCCTCGGACGCGTCGGCCCCGCGCGCCTGCCGCTCGGTGATGCGCTGGCGCAGCAGGTCCGCCGGCGCCTCGCAGGCGAGGATGTGGAACGGCACGCGCTGTTCATCGGCCAGCGCGGCAAACGCGGCGCGTTCGGCCGCGCGCAGAAAGGCCGCGTCCACCAGCACCGTCCAGCCCTCGGCGAGCAGCCGGCGCGCGCGCGCCAGCAGCGAGGTGTAGGTGTCCGTGTGGGCCTGCGGGCTGTAGAGCCCGGCGTTCAGGCCCGAGCCGCTGGGCGCCAGCGCGCTCAAACCGTGCATGCGCTTGCGTTCCACGTCGGAGCGCAGGCGGATCGCGCGCCCGCTGGCTTCGGCGGCGAGCCAGCGGCTGGAGGCCCAGGTCTTGCCACTGCCGGAAAGGCCGTGGGTGATGATCAGTTGCGGTCCGGGCGGGTGGGCGATGTCGCGTGCCAGCGCGAGGTAGCGCCGCGCCTCGGAGAGCAAGTGCTCACGCTCGTCTTCTGTCGCCGTACCCAACGCATCCGGTCCCCCCGAGCCGGTCGAAGGGCCCCCCGGTCTTCCACCCAACTGCCCCAGGCGGATCGCCGCCACCTTGGCGCGCACCCCGGCGCGGTAGCTGGCGAAAAAGCTCCACACGGTGGGCGCCGACACGTCGCCGCTGGCGTCGAGCCAGGCGCTCAGCAGCACGTTGGCCAGGCCGGGGCACCCGTGGCCCAGCAGGTCCATCCAGGCGAAGGCCATGTCGTTGGCCACGTCGATCCAGCGCAGCGAGTCGTTGAACTCAATGGCGTCGAAGGGCAGGACCTCGTCCTCGCCGTCCCCCCGGACCAGCACCAGGTTGGCCAGGTGCAGATCGCCATGGCCTTCGCGCACGCGGCCCTTCTGGCGCCGCCGGGAGAGCAGCGGTTCGATGGCGTTGAAGCGCTGCTCGGTCCAATCGCTCAGCTCGCGCACCAGGGCGGCGTCGGCGGGCCCGGTCAAGGCCGTGCGCAGGGTGCTGAAGTTGTCGCGCGGCCAGCGCATGGCCGCGGTCGGGTGGCCCCAGGCCTGGCCGGTGCCGGCCACGGCGGCCCGGGCCTGAAACGCCGCCATGCGCCGCGCCAGGCCGATCAGGTGCTCGGGGCTCAGGGCACCGCGCTCGCACAGGTGGTCCAGGCGGCAGGCCTCGTCAAAGCGGCGCATCAGCACCGCGAATTCGATGGCCTGTGCCTCGTCGCCCGTGCCGGCCTTGCCCCAGCGCGGTTGTTCGAGCGTGCCCAGGATAGGCAGCACGCCCAGGTACAGCTGCGTGGCGGGCCGGTCGTGTTGCTGGAAACGCCGGTTGACCCGGATCTCGGTCTCGCAGGCGTGGCGGCGCAGGGCCAGGGTGCTGAAATCCATGAAGGGAAAACGCACCGGCTTCTTGATCTTGTAGGCGTGCTCCCCCGCCAGCAGCACCCAGGCGCCGTGCGTTTCCATCAGCTCGACGCGCTCCACCGGGTGCGGGTAGCGGGCCGGGTCCAGCAGGGCCGCAATCAGGGGAGGGGTTCGATCGGTCATGCGGGCACTGTATCGAATCGGCACGCAAGACGCTGGGTGGTCCGCGAAAGAGGTGGCGCCGAGCAGCCCAGTCGCGCCAGAGTTTCAACAAATTAGTGTTGACTAATCAATTAGAGGTCACTAATATGACACCATGATTGAAGCCGCCCCCATCAATGCCGTCATGCGCACGCTGGCCGACCCGACACGCCGGGCCGTGTTCGAGCGGGTCGCCAGCTGCGACGAGATCACCGTGGCCGAGCTCACCCGGGGCAGTGGCGTGACCCAGGGCGCCATCTCGCAGCACCTCAAGTCGCTGAAGCAGGCCGGCCTGGTCGCCGAACGTCCCGAGGGGCGCAACGTCTATTACCGCGCCGAACCCAACGGCCTCGCACCGCTTGTCGACTGGATGAGCCACTACGGCGTGTTCTGGCGCGAGCAATTCACCAACCTCCGCACGCTTCTGAAGGAGATCGACCCATGAAACAGGACATCGTGGTTGACGAAGTCTTCCCGCACGCCCCAGAGACGCTCTGGAAAACGCTGACCACCGGCGAGCTGATCGGCCGCTGGATGATGGCGCCGACCGGGTTCGAAGCGGTGAAAGGCAAGCGCTTCACCTTTCACACCAAGCCCGCCGGCGCGTGGGACGGAACCATCCACTGCCAGGTGCTGGAGGTCGTGCCGTGCGAGTGGCTCGTCTACGAATGGAAAGGCGGGCACGAGTCCAACGTGGGGTACGGCTCGCGGCTGGACACCGTGGTCAGCTGGCACCTTTCCAGGGTGGACAACGGGACACGGCTGCGCCTGGTCCACGCCGGCTTCGTCACCCCGAAGAACGACAGCGCCCTGAAGAGCATGGGCGAAGGCTGGAAAAAAGTGGTGCAAAACATCGGCGCCGTCGCCGACGAGGAGAAAAAGGCATGAACAACGCATACACCGGCGGGTGCGCCTGCGGCGCGATCCGGTATGAAATCGCCGACGAACCGATGGTGATGAGCGACTGCCAGTGCCGCGACTGCCAGCGCAAGAGCGGCACCGGGCACGGCTCCTACCTCACCTTCGCGAGCAGGGCGCGCGTGACGCTCCAGGGCGAAGCCAAGCGGTGGGACATGGTCGGCGACAGCGGCAACGTGAAGACCCGCGCCTTCTGCCCCCACTGCGGATCGCCCGTGTACCTCACGTTCGCGGCCATGCCCGAGCTCTTCACCGTGCACGCCGCCAGCCTGGACGACCCGAGCCGCTACCGGCCGCAAATGGTGACCTACGGCGTGCGCGGCCACGCCTGGGACCACCTCGACCCGGCCGTGCCCGTGTTCGACAGGATGCCGCCGGGGGTGTGAGCCGTCTGGCGACGGGCGCGTGGGTGCTGCTGGCGCTGGGCCGGGCTGCCGCTGGGGCCAATGCCGCAGAATGCCACCATCCCCACCCGGCGCCTGGTCGCCCGCCCGCATGTGAACACCTCCAACACCCGCCGCCACGGCTTCTCGTTGATCGAATTGTTGGTCGTGGTGGCCATCATCGCCATCCTCGCGCTCATGGCCGTGCCCAACCTGGCCAGCAAATACATCCGCGAAAACATCGTCGAGGCCATGCCGCTGGCCAAGATCGCCAAAGACCCGGTGGCCGCTGCCTGGGCCGCCACCAAGACCATGCCCGACGACAACGCCAGCGCCGGGCTGCCGGCGGCCGACAAGATCGTCAACAACGTGGTGAAGTCGGTCACGGTGGACGGCGGCGCGATCCACATCCTGTTTGGCAACCGCGCCAATGGCGCCCTGCAGGGCAAGACGCTGACCCTGCGCCCGGCCGTGGTGGAAGACGCGCCCATCGTGCCCGTGGTCTGGGTCTGCGGCCACGCGAAGGCGCCCGACAAGATGAAGGCGCTGGGCACCGACAAGACCGACATTCTTCCCGCCCACCTGCCGATGAACTGCGTTTAGGAGCGCGGAAGTGGCGACCCATTGATGTCGCTCAACTGCGCTGGCTTCTGGCTGCATATAACGAAAGCTGTGCGCGTGCCACGCGCAGCATTCAGGAAGGACCCACCATGCAGACCAATGCACTCCCCCACTACGACATGTCGGTCAACACCACCGGCTGTTGCCCCAAGTTCAACCCCGAGGGTTGGGACGCGCAGGAGCTCCACTTCCGCGACAAGCCCTTCGTGCGCGCCAAGACGCACAGCCTCATGCACGTGCCCGTTGACATGGGCAGGGTGTTCTCGCGCGTGCAGAAACACATGGAAGCCGCGGGCGCCATCGACGAGTCCGACACCATCGTGCTCTCGCGCGACACCTCATCTTTCGCTGGTGAGCACTTGTTCGCGGTGCCCAAGGCGGTACCGGAAGAAGAGATGACCACGCTCTCGGGCGACTTCGTCACCAAAGTCTTTGAAGGCCCCTACCAAGAGACCCGCCATTGGCACGAGCAGATGGAAAACCTGGTTCGCGCCCGCGGCAGCGAGCCGAAATCGGTCTGGTTTTTCTACACCACCTGCCCCAAATGCGCGAAGGCCTATGGGAAGAACTACGTGGTGGGGGTCGCGGAGGTTTGACTGTTCGCTTTGCGGGGCATGGGGCAAAACCTGACACCGCTGCTGTGACCCCGTGACCCCATTGCCCTTGTTGCGGGCGTTTCCGGGGAGGGCTTTGTGGAGGCGTTGCCCCTTCACCCGCTCAGGGGAGGTCGAGAATGCTCGCGACGGACTGCTCCAGCATCTCGACCAACTCCGGGTCCATGTACTTGTACTCGTCCGGAATGTCGAGCACGTGCACGGCCTTGCCGGCCAGCAGCCCGGTGAACTCGGCGGCCAGCCGGGACTTGTGTTTCTGCTCCATCACGAAGATCACGTCGGCCCAGAGCACGTCGTCGACAGACACCGTGTGGCGGGCGTTGGGGCTCGTGCCCCCCGAGCGCGCCTGAACCCCGGGGCGCTTGCGCCAGATCTGCTCGGCCGTCGGGCTGCGCCACTGGTTGCGGCTGCACACGAACAGCAGCTTCAGCCGCCTTCCAGCGCCTGCGTCGCGTGACAGCCGCTTGCTCATCGGTTGGCCTTCCATGCCGGCGAAGGTGGTGGCCGGCCCGCTGGCTTTGAAACCATGGCGTTCGTAGAACGGCAGTGCCGTCCTCGTGCTCACCAGCCGCAACCCGGTCAACCCGGCGGCCACGGCCCAGCACTCCATCGCTTGCAGCATCGCCTTGCCGACACCTTGAAAGCGAACCGACAGCGCGGCGTAGCACAGCAACAGCTCCCCCGCAGCCGACGCCATACCAAAGCCGACCACACCGGCTTCGCCCTCCGCCACAACGCAGCAGAGGTCGTCGCGTTGAATCCATGCGAGGAAGTTGTCGGGCGTCTTGTTGCTGAGCCAGGCGTCCAGGCGCATCGGGTCGCCTTCGTGGTCTTCTGCACAGCATTGCTCGATGGAGTCGCGAACAACCTGACACGCGGCCGCCGCATCTTCAGGCCTGGTTCGACGCACGCTGATGGTCATTGATGATGATTGTTTGAGATGGAAAGAGGTGATCGGGACGGGCTGGCCTTTTGTTTGACGGATATGACTCTGAGCAAAGAAGGCTGGGCCTGACCCCATTGGGCGTTGTGTCGTACAGGAATTGGTTATCGAGATAGTCGCTTTGCCAAGAAGGCCGATGTCAGCGCCACTAAGCAATAAACCACGAAATAGAAAATATAGAGGATTGCCAAAATGAGTACCGTTTTCGAAAACCCCCGGTCCTCAAAAATGGTAAAAGCAACAGCGACAACCAGATATCCAAAAAATGAAACCGCTGCCACGGATTGGATGGTCTTGGGTATCCATTTAACCTCTCTCAAGGCGACCCATGTGCCAAGCCATGCGTACAGAAACAGAGATGAAATAATGGATAACCATGAATACTCATCCAAAGCGTGCTCGCTAGAACCGTAGAGAAAAACAGTGTGCAAACCATCTAGCAGCGAAAATAGATAAAGATTCATAAGTCAGGCTGCAGCAGGTGTAGGGGTTTGACTTTTGCATGGTGATGGGCCGGGTCTTGTCTATTTTTCGTTATGGCTTTTCCCGCGGGGAAAAAGGCAAGACCTGACCCCGTTGCGCGTTGCTGATCGACTGTGGGGCCAAGGTCAAGTGCGCGTCTATTAAGCCCATTGTTGCCCATGTGGTGACCATCAATATGAGCAGGCGGTTTGGCTTTGACATTGGGACGGGTCGAAAGATGGGGTGATGGAATTTTCCACCTATTTTATGGATATGACTTGTGGGAAAAAGGCAAGACCTGACCCCCGATGCATGCGCTGGATCTATAAATTCTCGATGTCCTCCACCTGACTCTCATCGCCAAATGCAAGTGGCCCAAACGCTACGAGGTCATGGACGTGCAGTTGAAGAGCAGCTACGGCGCAGTGCTCAAGACGGTGCTGCATGAGTGATCATAACGATCTCAAGAGTGCGTTATCCGTTTTACAGAAAAACTGTGCATTTTTTTTGAGTCTAATTTGTTGAAGCGTCTAATATGATTCTCCGCCCACCCAAGATCGGCTGCTTCCTCCGCCCAAATGTGTTCTGCTGGTGCAAAGCTCACAGATATACAAATAGCAAGTTCCTGTGGATTGAGTACTCTATAAACTTCAATATTGTGGGTATTTAAGTATTCTAGTTTTGTTTCGAAATCGAATTCAAATCTACTGCCGAGCTTTATGGGTGGGTGGGATGTTTTGTGTGAACGAAATACATATCGCAGTCCTCCGGAGCCATTGCCCAGCCAGTATAAGTCGTATCGATTGAATGCGGCTGCAGGTCCAAGATGTGAATTTGCGCAATACAGTATTCGCCCAAGGTAGTTCATTGGCGGTAACTCATTTCGACCAATGCTTTTGTGAAAAATGGATTCCCATGTAATATTCCATGCATGGGCGCAAACCTTGTGTGATCGGTTGAGGTCGTAAGGTATTGTGTAAATTGCACCAAAGGCCAAATCATATATTCTGGTGAGTTTGCAAAAATACTCCCCATCTACTTCAATATTTGCATCAATAGTTTGAGTGAATGCATTGATAAACCTTAAGGGCATCGGAATATCTGTTGGTGTTTTTGGGATCGCATTTAAGGTGTCGAAAATTTGTCTATCAATAGTCCCGGTAATTTGAGGGGCTGGGGGTAGTACTGGTACAAGTCCACTTTGTCGGATGTCGGTGCTGCGAATCATTTTTGTCACATTGGCTACATCGACTGGGTTCGCATATGAGAACCAGTCCATTAGCAAAGAAAGACTATGATCAGTCCAAGTGGTTTCTAATGGTTGCTTGTTTCCTTCAATAAGAGATAGTACAAAATAATACTCTAGTATCGTTTGATGGGCAAATTTTATGTGGCCAATTGAGTTTCTGTTGAGAAGTGATCGGGTGCGCAATGCCCAACGCTCGCTGGTATCTAAGCTGATACCAGCTTTAATTAATATTCTGTCAACTTCTTGTGCAGTTAAAGTATTTGTTTCATTTTCATTTCTGTGTGTCATTATGTACACAGAAATTGCTATTGAGGTGGCCTTTAGAGTGTCACGGGTTATCCAGTCTCTTTCTCTCTGATACCAAGTTTCGACCATGAATTCATATAGCTCAAATAGATTTCTAATTTTTACTTTTGCTCTCGCAAGATCGGGAATTTGCTCTAATAACATCGGACGCATCGGAAGATCATGCAAGCTTTCGATGTGTCTGAGGGCGATTTTTCTTTGATCATGTCGCCATATCGGTATCCTGAGTTTTATATAGCTTTCGCATTTCTTGGTGTCAAAAGGCATTAGGTACACTCGCCGAAACTCATGCATTGCTGACTCAGTGGCACTTCGAGACCCGGCTCTCCAGACACCGGTGCTAACTGGAATGTCATGATCGTTCTGAAAAAATTGTGTCCTACAGGTTATCACCACTTTTTGAAAATCTGTTGCGGCAATCATCAGCTTTCTTAAACGATCGAGGTGATTGTGAATGGCATGAGCATCTTCATCGAATGCATCTAAAAAGAGTGTTGTTTCATTTTGATTCGATATCTTCTTAATATCATCAATGGCGGTTGGTCTGTTTAGTGGAATAATTGCGATTCGTCGACCGTTTCTCCGTTTGCATTCTCTTGCGAAGTAGTTCAATAGCAGTGTGGTTTTCCCCATGCCTGAATCTGCAAAAATGATGACGTGGCGATAGTTGCCCTTGCTTAGCTCTGTGTCCAATGTTCTGTACATCGGCGCTGTTACTGAAAGTGCACTTAAAAAGTCTCTTTCATTGGTTGGGTCTAAATTTCCACTATCCTGTTCCACGTAGTGCTGACGGGCACGATAAAAATCGTCCTCTGTAAAAGCAGTTGCTCCTGCTGCCAGTATTAATTTTCTTGCACTTATCTTGTCAATTCTTCGCTCTCGCCACTTCAGTATAAATTTAATAATTGTGACTGAAATTAATGCTGCTAATGGTGCAATCCAAGTAAGAGCCTCACCTTGTGGGCTCTCTTTGAATATTATCAATTGATTTGCTAATTGGTTGATGTCATTGGTCAACATGGACTTGAATGGGTTTGTTTTTTTTGGCGTTGTTAATAACTTGTTTCCTGTGATTTCGGCTATTGGTGTTGGCCTTTCAAGTTCTATTCACCGCTAGCGTCATAAACCGACTAAACGGATCCTCCCGATAATCCGCAAACGGCCCACATTCCACAAACCCGAATTGCCGGTACATCGCAATCGCCGGTTCAAAACCCGGCGTGCTGCCGGTTTCCAGGCTCACGCGTGCGTAGCGGCGCTGCCGTGCGGTGGCCAATATTTCAGTGAGGATGGCGCGGGCTGCGCCCTGGCGCAGGTGGCGGGCGCTGGTGCGCATGGACTTGATTTCGCCGTGGGTGGCGTCCAGCTCTTTGAGCGCGCCGCAGGCCAGCAGCTGTTCTTCCTCAGCGTTGCCGCCGCCGGTGCCGCTGGTGGGGTTGGCCGGTTTCCAGGCGGTCCAGAAGGTGATGGCGGGGTCGCGCAGGGCGCTCACGTCGAGCGCGTGCACGCTCTCGGGCGGTGACTCGGCGTGCATGCCGGCCATGTGCTCTTGCAGCAGGGCGATCACCTGTGGGTGCGTGAGTTCGCGGTCGATGCGGATGTCCACAGGGCTCCCTGATGTGGTTTTTCTGGGAGCCATTCTGTACGTCTTGTTACCCGTACGGCAAGGGGTATGGGCCCGGGTGTGCGTGATTTGGCACACGCCGCGCTGGCGTTTGTGCCTGGCTGGTGCCTTCTTTCTTCTTCGCTTTTGCCTGGGCCTTTACGGCGCGATCTTGCGTTTGAGCGCCTGCGCCAGCGGCTGGGGCAGGCTGGGCAGGGAGCGCAGCAGCCAGGGCAGCAGCTTGCGTTTGGCGCCGCTGAGCGATTCGGGCACCACCGCTTCAATCAGGTGCGGCCCGGGGTGGGCGAGCGCGTATTCCAGCGCTTTCAAGAAGTCTTCGGTGGTGGTGGCGCGCACGGCGTGCACGCCCATGCCCTGGCCGAGCTGGGCGAAGTTGAGCACCGGGCCGTGCAGGTCCAGCTGCGACTTGGCCTTGGGCCCGGCTTCGCTGGCGCCCACGCGCTCCAGCTCCACGTTGAGCACCGAGTACGAGGCGTTGTTGAAGATGATGGAGGTGACGTTGAGCTGTTCGCGCGCCATGGTCCAGAGCGCTTGCAGGGTGTACATGGCGGTGCCGTCGCCAATGAGGGCGAGCACGGGCCGGGTGGGGCAGGCGATGGCGGCGCCCACGGCGTTGGGCAGGCCCTGGCCGATGGCGCCGCCGGTGAGGGTGATGAGGTCGTGGCGCGGTGCGCCGGCGGTGAGCGCCGAGAGCATGAGGCCCGAGGTGATGGCTTCGTCGATGACGATGGCGTGTTCGGGCAGCAGGTGGCCCACGGCTTTGCAGACCTTGGCGGCGTTGAGCTTGCCGCGCGGGCGGCCGGGGCGCTGCGCGGCTTGCAGCGCGGGGTGGGCCTGGGTCGCGCCCAGGGCGGCGGCGAGCTTGTGCAGGCTGGCCACGGCGTCTTGCTCGGGGCTGGCCAGGATGTGCACGGTGCAGCTGTCGGGCACGAGATAACTTTGTTTGCCGGGGTAGGCAAAGAAGGACACGGGGGCTTTGGCGTCCACCAAGACCAGGTGCTCAAGGTCGGCCAGCTGCACGCCGGCCATTTCGGCCAGGTAGGCGATGCGCTCCACCGGCGGCAGGCCGGCGCCGCGCTCCAGCCGGGTGGGGAACACCTCGGCCAGCAGCTTCACGCCGCTGTGGGCGGCCACGCGCGCGGCGGCCAGCAGGCCGGGCTCGCGCAGCGCTTGCCCGCCGAGCAGAAAGGCGGTCTTGCGGCCCGCGCGCGCGGCTTCCGAGATGGCCTGGGCGATGGTGGCCACGGTGGCGTCGCTGGCGGCTTCGGGCTGGGGCAGCGAAGGCGGCGGGCAGGGCTCGCCGCCTTCGCCCCACGACACGTCGGCCGGCAAGATGAGCGTGGCCACCTGCCCGGGCAGGCCGCGCGCGGCGGTGATGGCGTCGGCCGCGTCGCGGCACAGGGCGGCGGTGGTTTGCGAGGTGCGCACGAAGCCGGGTGAGACGTTGCGGGCCACGGTTTCGATGTCGGACTGCAGCTGGGCGTCGTAGCGGGTGTGGTGGGTGGCGTGGTCGCCCACGATGTTGAGCACCGGCACCTTGCCTTTGCGGGCGTTGTGCAGGTTGGCCAGGCCGTTGCCCAGGCCGCAGCCCAGGTGCAGCAGGGTGGCGGCGGGTTTGCCGGCCATGCGGGCGTAGCCGTCGGCCGCGCCGGTGGCCACGCCTTCAAACAGGGCCAGCACGGCGCGCATGCGCGGCTCGTGGTCGAGCGCGGCCACGAAGTGCATTTCGCTGGTGCCGGGGTTGGTGAAGCAGACGTCGATGCCGGCGTCCACCAGCGTTTTCATGAGGGCTTGTGCGCCGTTGGGCATGGGGGTCTCCTGGGCGGGGTGGAAGCGAAAAGGGAGGGGCGGCGAAAGGCCTCAGCCGAGCGCGCGCCCGCTGGCGATGGAGCGCGCCGCGGCCCGCGCGGTGAGGATGCAGCCGGGCAGGAACGTGCCTTCCAGCGAGCGCTTGCCGTTGGCGCCGCCGCCGCCAAAGCCGGCCGCCTCGCCCACGCAGTACAGGCCGGCAATGGGCTGGCCCGCCGCGTCGAGCACGCGGCTTTGCAGGTCGGTGCGCAGGCCGCCCAGGCTCTTGCGGGTGATGAGCTGCATCTGAATGGCGATGTACGGCCCGGCCCCGCGCTGCTGCAGCGGGGCGGGCTTGCAGGTGCGCAGCTTGTCGGGCCCCCACTGGCGGGCGTGCTGGATGCGGCGGATCTGGTCGTCGTTGTGCAGGCGGTTGCCGTGGGCGAAGTTGGCGTCGAAGCTGTCGGCGGTGGCCTGCAGCGTGGCGGGGTCGACGTCGTGCGAGCAGGTCAGCGCGTTCATCTTCGCGGCCAGCCCGGCCAGCGTGTCGTCCACCAGAAAGTGGCGGCTCTCGCGCTGCATCTGGCGCACCAGGCGGTGGTTGCCGAACAGCGTCTCTTTCAGGAACGGCAGGAACTGCTGGTCGCGGATGCGCTGGTTGTGTTCGGCGCCCGAGATGGCGAACTCCTTGGCCGCGATGCGCCAGTTCAGCAGGTGCCAGGTCCAGGGTTTTGCCTGCGCGGCCACGCGCTGGCACAGCCAGTGGGTGTCGAAACCGGTCACCAGCGGCTCGGGGCCGATGCGCTCGCCCCGGTGGTTCAGCCACAGGGCCGATTTGCAGGGGATGCCGGACAGGCCGTGCCCCTCGAAATGCGGGAAGGGGTGGGGGAAGCCGGCGGCGTAGTTCCACATCTCGCCGGCGTGGGCGATGTGCCCGCCCAGGTGGTCGGCCACCCAGTGGTGCAGCCGGCCGTCGGCGAACGGGTGGGCGCCGTTGAGCATGGCAGTGGGCATGGGGCGGTCTTTCGGCCAGTTGGCGCGGGTCTGCGCGTGGCCGCCGTTGAGGCCGCCCATGGCCAGCACCACCACCGGCGCCCGCAGGCGCAGCTCGGCCCCGCTGGCTTCGTCCACCGCCACCGCCCCGGCCATCTGGCCGGCCTGCTGCTCCAGCGCGGTGACGCGGTGGCCGTGCAGCACGGTCAGGCGCCCGCCCTGGCCGGCCTGGCGCAGGGCGTCCACCAGGCGTCGGGTGAGTTCGCGCGCGGTGCCCCAGACGATGTGGTAACGCGGCAGGCTGTTGCCGTCGCCGTGCAGGCCGCGCTCGACCCAGTTCACCGCGGGCATGAACTTCACGCCTTCGCCCAGCAGCCAGTCGTGCACCAGTGGGCGCGAGTGCTCCACGTAGTGGCGTGCCCACTGCAGGGGGTGTTCGTCGTCGGGGTCCAGTTCGCCAAAGCGCAGCCAGTCGCGCAGCGCCCGCTCGGGCGTGTCGGGAATCTTCATGCGCGCCTGCAGCGGCGTGCCCACCAGCGCCATGCCGCCAAAGGCCCACAGGGCCAGGCCGCCGAAGCGCTCGGGCGTGTCGCGGTCCACCAGCGTCACGCTCTGGCCCGCGCGCAGGGCCTCCAGCGCCGTGACGATGCCGGCCAGCCCGCCCCCGGCCACCACCACATCGGATTGCCAATGCTCTGCCATGTCTTGTCTCCTTGCGCTGTTTGCCGGCCTTTTGGGGTGGCCGGTTTCTGGAGCACACGTTAGCCGTCTATCATCGCCAGCGATTGACTTTGCAGGACAAGCAGATTGACTTTGCAGGCCACGGTCTCCATGAGCTGGGTGAACACGGTGCTGGACGCGGCACAGCGCCAGGGCGTGTCGCGCGAGGCGGTGCTGGCCGCCGCCGGCATCGCCCCGGCCGAGCTGCAGGCCGAGCGCTGGCCCATCGACCACATCACCCGCCTGTGGCGCGCGGCGGTGCGGTGCACGCAGGACCCGGGCTTTGGCCTCAAGGCCGGCGCGGTGGTGGGGCCCGCCAGCTTCAACGTGGTCAGCTACCTGCTGCAGTCGTCGCCCACGCTGCGCGAGTCGATCGCGGTGGTGCAGAAATACCAGCGCCTCATCAGCGACGGCGGGCGGTTCCAGGTGATCGCGGGCCCGCAGGCGAGCTGGGTGGTGTACCACCCGCGCCAGGGCGAGCTGGCCTTCAGCCCGCACCAGATCGAGGCGGTGCTGGCCGCCGTGGTGGCGTTTTCGCGCTGGGTCACCGGCCGCGCCGTGCGGCCACTGAAGGTGCAGTTCAGCCAGGCGGCGCTGGGCCCGCTGGGCGGCTACCGTGAGGTGTTTCAGTGCCCGGTGGCGTTTGACCAGGCCTTCAGCGGCGTGCTGCTGGACAACGCCGTGCTGGACACCCCGCTGCCCCAGGCCGACGCCCAACTGGCCCACCTGCACCACGAATACGCCGCCGCCAGGCTGGCGGCGCTGACGCCACCCGAGAGCGACACCCTGGCGCAAGAGCTGCGCCGCTGGCTCGACGCGCAACTGCAAAGCCCCAGCGGCCAGGCCAGCCCGGTGCCCAGCCGCGAACGCGCCGCCCAGATGCTGGGCCTGGGCCCGCGCACCCTGGCGCGGCGCATGCAGGCCCAGGGCCTGGACTTTTCCACCCTGCTGGACCAAGCCCGACGCGACGCCGCCCTGCACGCCGTGGCCCACAGCCAGCGCGCACTGGCCGACATCGGCCACAGCCTCGGCTTCGCCGAACCCAGCACCTTCTGGCGCGCCTTCAAACGCTGGACGGGGAAGACGCCGGCGCAGTGGCGGGGGCGGTAGGGGCTTGGGAGGCGGCGTGGTGTGCGGGGCTCAAGCCGTGGTCAGAGGGTCCAGAACCCGATCGCGAGCACAACGCCGGTCCCGAAGCCAAGCAGCATGACGCTGCGCAGGTAGTCTGTGGTGTCGTCGTTCTTGGGGCGTTCCCATTCTGTGAATGTGATGAAGCCGTTGAGCAGGCCCCAGACAAAGTGGATCAGCGCCAGCAGCGCCTCAAACACAACATTGCCGAAGAAGAACCCGAGCACGGCGAACACGATGGCTGACCAGCCGATGATGGGGGCGTGCCACGCATCCTTGATCAGGAAGATGGCGAGGGCGATCAGAAGGCCATAGGCCGCGCCGGTGAGGGCGCCGATACCGGACAGAAAGAGGCGTTCGGTCAGGGTGTCGGTGGGTTTTGGCATGTTGATCGTGCAGCAGCGAAAGGAGCAGCTCTTCTGCCTCTCAGACGTAGGGCTCGATGATTTGGTGGTGCCGCTTCAGGTCGATGCCCTTGCGCTGTTCGAGTGCAAGGCGGTGTCTTGATCGGGGCGACATGCTGATCAGCGGCCGATTGGCAGAGACGGCGCAGACCTCTGCAACGACGCTCTGGCCAATGAGCTTTCCGTAGCCCTTGAGGTTGTTGGCGAGCAGGCCTTCAAACGTGTATCCCGTGTCGGCACCGGCTGTCATGGTGCGCAGGTATTGGTCGTGGTCCTTGCGGCTGACCTCGACCCACAATCCCCAGTAGAAATCACCGTCCGTGTGCGTTAGCGGGACCGGCAGTGCGCACCGGATAAAGCGGCGCTTTTCGTCCAGGGTGCAGATATCCACGTTGTGGCGGGTGCGCTGGTAGCGTTCGATATAGCTCAACTTCCAGACATCGTCGGGCAACGTGGAGCCGATATTCGTCATCAGCTCGTCATGCCAGCATCCACACTCGACGCATTGGAAGCCGGGCTTGATCTTTTTCTTCATGGATTGGACTTGTCCTTGCTTGCCGGGGGCTCCTTTGTAGCACCGCTTCCCAGGCGGCCAGGCCTGGTCACGCGGTCGCGTGCCAGCGCGGCCCGCAACCAACGCTGGCGGCAGCACCACGGCGTGGAGCGCGGGAACGCGGCGCGCGCGTTTCGCGGGGAGGGGTTTGTGGAGGTGTAGACCTCGCGGGGGGCAGGGTCTAGAATGCATCGCAACTGCAACGCACCAAGCCAACGCCATGAAAACCGCTACCCTGCCTTCGCTGCGCGTCGATCCCCAATTGCGTGATGCCGCTCAGAGCGTGCTGCAGGAGGGCGAGACCTTGTCGGGCTTCATCGAGACCTCGGTGCGCGAAACCATCGAGCGCCGACGCACCCGTGCCGAGTTCGTAGCGCGTGGGCTGTCTTCGCGCGAACAGGCGCGGGCCACGGGGGCCTACTTTGCTGCGAACGAGGTGCATGCCGAGCTGGGCCGGATGCTGACCCAGGCCCGAGCCAAGGTGCAGAAGCGGGTGCAGGGGTGAGCTTCGCGGTCCGGTACAGCGCCGGTGCCCGCGACGACCTGATCCGCCTCTACCAGTTTTTGCTGGACCGGGCCAGCACGGTTGAAGACCTTGACGTGGCGGAGCGGGCGCTGAACGCGATCACCAGCTCGGTCGACAGTCTTGGCCGTTCACCCTTCATCTACCGCAAGGCGGGCCAGAGCCCTTTTCTGCGCGAGTTGCTGATCCCGTTTGGGCACAGTGGCTACGTCGCCTTGTTCGAAATCGAAGACGCCTCGACCGTGACCATTCTGGCGGTGCGCCACCAGATGGAAGACGATTACCACTGAGGCTGACCGGGTCGGAATTCTGGCCTGATGCCTGTGTTACCGCCGCCTCAGCATGCGCGCCGCCAGCACGCTGGCCAGCAGCATCAGCGCGCTGCCGGTGAGCGCGGTGAACTGCAGTGCGTCGGTGAAGGCGGCGCGGGCCATGAATATCAGCGCTTGCGCCGCTTCGGCGGGCAGGCGTTCGGCCACCGCGAGGGCGCCGCCCAGGGTGGCCATGGCTTCCGGGGGCAGGCCCTGGCCGCTGGCCTGCGCGAGCTGCTGGCGGTAGATCAGCGTGCCCGCGCTGCCAAACAGCGCGATGCCCAAAGCGCCGCAGAACTCCGAACTGGTTTCGGCGATGGCCGAGGCGGCGCCGGCGCGTTCGGGTGGCGCCGAGGTGATGATCTGCTCGGTGCCGATGGCGAACACCGGGGCCATGCCCAGGCTGACCACGACCATGCCGGCCACCAGCACCCACAGCGCCCAGGGGCCGTCGGCCCACACCATCAGCAGCATGCCGGCCGCCGCCGCAGCGAGGCACCACACCATCACCGGCCCGGGCCCGAAACGCCGCGCCAGCCAGGGCGCCAGCACCATGGAGCCGAACACGAAACCGCCCGCCCACGGCACCGTGGCCCAGCCGGCCTGCAGCGGCGAAAGCGCCAGCACCATCTGCAGGTGTTGGGCAATGAAGATGTAAATGCCGAACATGGCCAGGCACGACAGGCCGTAGGCCATGATGGCCGTGCGGAAGCTGGGGATGGCGAACAGCCGCAGTTCGAGCAGCGGGTAGTCGATGCGCTTCTGGCGCCGCACGAACGCCGCGCCGATGGCCAGCCCGGTGAGCAGCAAGGCCAGTCGTCCCGGGCTCGGCCCGTATTCGGCCATGGCCTTGACGGCGTAGATCAGGCTGAGCACGGCGGTCAGCGAGAGCAGCACGCTGGCCGGGTCGATGCGGCCGGCGTGCTCGTCGCGGTATTCGGGCAGCAGGCGCGGCCCGAGCACCAGCAGCAGGGCCATCACCGGCACGGCGGGCAGGAA
Organism: Hydrogenophaga sp. GW101-3F08; assembly: GCF_059424585.1. NCBI lineage: Bacteria > Pseudomonadati > Pseudomonadota > Betaproteobacteria > Burkholderiales > Comamonadaceae > Hydrogenophaga > Hydrogenophaga sp. GW101-3F08. Next base: position 188,820 of record NZ_JBWKZP010000006.1, on the reverse strand, counting down.
CACCGAGCCCCACCAGAAGTGCTCCAGCAGCCAGCCGCCCACCAACGGGCCGATGGCGCTGCCGACCGAAAACGCGGTGATCCACACGCCGATGGCGAACTGGCGCTGCGTGTCGTCGTGGAACATGTTGCGGATCAACGAGAGCGTGGACGGCGCCAGGGTGGCGCCGGCAATGCCCAGCAGCGCGCGCAGCGCGATCAGCTCGGCGGGGGTGCGCGCGAACGCGGCCAGCACCGAGGCCACGGCGAAGAAGGCCGCGCCGATCAGCAGCAGGCGGCGGCGCCCGATGCGGTCCCCCAGCGTGCCCATGGTGATCAGGAAACCGGCGACGAGAAAGCCGTAGATGTCGATGATCCACAGCAGTTGCGAGGCGCTGGGTACCAGCGCCCGGCTGAGCGCCGGTACGGCCAGGTTGAGCACCGTCAGGTCCATGGCGTAGACCAGACAGGGCAGGGCGATCACGGCCAGCCCCCACCATTCGCGGGGGGTGGCTTTCGTGGGCGGAGCGGGTGAAGCGTCGGGCAGGGTGGGCGAGGAATGGCTCATGGGGTCGGCTGTCTGCCCCCGGCTTGGTCCGGCCAGGACGACGGCAGGCGGTCTGCGGGGATGATCGGGGCGGCGGAAGGCTGGCGCCCCCCAGGCTCAGAGGCTCTTGCCGTCGAAATGGTGCACAGGAATGGCCGCGAGGTCGATGCCGTCGATGCAGCGCAGGTTGATCGCCGCGATGGCGTTGCCCTTGGGGTCGGTGCCTTCGCCGTAGGGGTGGATGCCGCAGACGGGGCAGAAGCGGTGCCGGATCGCGTGTTTGTTGAACAGGTAGGTCGAGGCCGCGTCCTCGGGCGTCTTCAGTTCCAGGCTGGCGCGCGGCGCGAACCAGAGCAGCGAGCCCTTGCGCGAGCAGATCGAGCAGTTGCAGGCGAGCGCGCTGTCGATCGCGCCGTGGACTTCAAATACGATGCGGCCGCAATGGCAGCTGCCGGTGTGGGTCGGGGTGGGGGTTGATTCAGAGGGCATGGTGGGTGCAGTGTGGTGGATCTGAAGAGGGCCTTCAAGATCCACGACGAACGACCCGCCCTGTTTTCGACAGCGGGGGCTCCTTTTGAGGACCCATCATGGCCATGTCTCCCGCCGTGCCCGTGGTCGCTCGTGCCGACCTCGCGCCTTTCCCACAAGCGATCACCAGCTCACTTCCCGGTCCGGCGTGGCGCTGATGCGGTGGATGCTCAGGTCCGCGCCGTCGTATTCCTCTTCCTGGCTCAGCCGCAGGCCCATGACCGCCTTGAGCGTGCCATAGACCACCGCGCCGCCCAGCAGCGCCCAGACCACGCCCAGGCCGGTGCCGATGACTTGCGCGCCGAAGCTCACGCCGCCCAGCCCGCCCAGCGCCTGTTGGCCGAAGATGCCGGCGGCGATGCCGCCCCAGGTGCCGCACAGGCCATGCAGCGGCCAGACGCCGAGCACGTCGTCGATCTTCCAGCGGTTCTGCGTCAGCGTGAACATGCCCACGAAGAGCGCGCCCGCCACGGCGCCGACCACCAGCGCGCCCAGCGGGTGCATGAGGTCGGAGCCCGCGCACACGGCCACCAGGCCGGCCAGCGGGCCGTTGTGCACGAAACCGGGGTCGTTCTTGCCGGCCAGCAGCGCGGCCAGCGTGCCGCCCACCATGGCCATGAGCGAGTTCACCGCCACCAGGCCCGAGATGTTTTCCAGCCGCTGCGCGCTCATCACGTTGAAGCCGAACCAGCCCACGCAGAGAATCCACGCGCCCAGTGCGAGGAAGGGGATGCTCGACGGCGGGTGGGCCGACATGCCGCCGTCTTTGCGGTAGCGGTTGGCGCGCGCGCCCAGGAAGATGACGGCGGGCAACGCGATCCAGCCGCCCACGGCGTGCACCACCACCGAGCCGGCGAAGTCGTGGAAGACCGCGCCGGTGGTGGCCTCGATCCAGGCCTGCACGCCGAAGTGGCCGTTCCAGGCGATGCCCTCGAAGAAGGGGTAGACCAGGCCGACGATGACGGCCGTTGCGATCAGTTGTGGCCAGAACTTGGCGCGTTCGGCAATGCCGCCGGAGATGATGGCGGGGATGGCGGCCGCGAAGGTGAGCAGGAAGAAGAACTTCACCAGCTCGTAGCCGTTTTTCTGGGCCAGCGTCTCGGCGCCGACGAAGAACGAGGCGCCGTAGGCCACGCCGTAGCCAACGACGAAGTAGGCGATGGTCGAGACCGAAAAGTCCACCAGGATCTTGACCAGGGCGTTGACCTGGTTCTTCTTGCGAACCGTGCCCAGCTCCAGAAAGGCGAAACCCGCGTGCATGGCCAGGACCATGATGCCGCCGAGCAGGATGAACAGGGCATCAGCGCCCTGTTTGAGTGCGTCCATGTGAATCTCCGTGCAGAAATAACTTGTTTTGGTGCGTTGAAAGCGCCAAAACAGGGTCTGCATGGCGAATCGCACCATTCGCAAGCAAAAAACAAGCCAGATACTTCATGGTGGTGCGGTAGGCACCGAATGGGTGCCTGAGACCCGATGTTCAGACCGCTCACCACCGGCGCCGCGCGCCGGTGGTGAGCGGTCAGCCGCACGGGATGCGATCCAGCGCGCTTCAGCCAATCGCCCGCAACGTCGCGGGCACGATCAACCGGTGCATGGGCGTGACCGGCAGCATGTACAGCCTGCCCAGAGCGTTCTTGGTGTGGACCACGGTGGTGACGGTTACACGGGCCCGGTCGTTGGCGGCGGGTGCGCGGTGCACGGAGATCACCACGCTCAGGTGCTTGTCGTTGTCACCGAGCAGCACCTCGTCGGGCGTGTTTTCGATCAGGGTGAAGATGCCCACGCGGTCACCGGGGCGGTAGTCGGCGTCGGGGCGGGCGGGGTCGATCTGCGAGAGCGCGCCCAGGTTCTTGATGCCGAAGACCTGCACGATGCGGTTGCGCAGCGCCATGCAGGCGTTGACCCAGCCGGGCGTGGCCTGTGCGGCCTTGAGAAACTGGCCGAGCGCGCTGCGCTGGGGGTCGGCGGCGTCGATGGCCCAGGCGTCGAAGAAGTCGGCGCCTTCCAGACGGGGAGCGATGCGGCTGTCGGCGGGCGGGCTGGTTTCGGTGGGGATGTTCATGGGGGGCTTCTTTCGCTGGGCATCAGCCGCACGACCCGCGTCCACGCCCCTGGCTCGACTATAGCCAGCGGCCACAGCGCGCCCACAAAAAAGCCACCCGGCGGGTGGCTTGGTCGTGGCGTTCGGCCGTTCAGCTGCAGCTCACGCTGCCGCAGCCGCTCATGGAGGCGGGCCGCACCTTGCTCGGGTCGGCCAGGGTTTCGGTGCGGGAGTCGAAGCCCACATCTTTCATGTGCAGCGCCAGACCGGCGTCCATGCTGGCGGCGTGCTGCGGAAACCACTCGACCAGCGCCTCGGCCAGGCGCGAGATGATTTCCGTGTCGCCCTGCTCGTAGTGCTCGACCACGGCGCGCAGGGTGTCCAGGATGGTGGCGTGGTGCGAGGCGTGGCAGTTGTCGGCGGCGAAGCCGGTGGCCAGCATCCAGCGCTCTTCCTGCGCGAAATGCTCCACCGTGTGCGCCACGAATGTGCGGTACAGCGGCAGTTGCTGGTCGTGCGGCGTGGCCAGCAGCTCGTTGAGCATGACCACGAACTCTTCGTGCGTGTCGTCCATGCGGGCGTCGCCCGTCTGCAGTTGGGGGGACCAGTCCAGCCCAGCCGTGGCTGGCGTGGGCGTGTGGGAGGCGGTGGAGGTTGCAGTGGTGTCCATGGTCCGGAAATGTAGCCGCAGTGGCGGCGACGGGGCTTGATGGAGGTCAAGCGGGCCCCGGCTATCATGCCGCCACCAACTACCTTCTGGAGGATGAGATGAACTTTGTCGATGCCGTCAAGACCTGTTTCACCAAGTACGTGGGGTTCGAGGGGCGCGCGACGCGCTCGGAGTATTGGTGGTGGGTGCTGTTCCTGATCGTTGTGGGGGTGGTGCTGGGCATGCTCCGCATGGGGATGGTGCACAACCTGTTTTCGCTCGCCACGCTGCTGCCGTCGATCGCGGTGGGCGCGCGCCGTCTGCACGACATCGGCAAGAGCGGTTGGTGGCAGCTCATCGGCCTGATCCCGGTGATCGGTTGGTTGGTGTTGATCTACTGGGCCGTGCAGCCCAGCCAGGGCAGCAACGCCTACAGCGGGGCACCGTCCCAGTAACGCCGCCTTGTCGGGCGGCGGGCCGGCCGGTTCTCAGGCCCGCGGGTCGTCCAGCATCTGCAGCACGGCGGCCTGCACCTCGGGCGATGCCAGGGCCTGCTCCAGCCGCGCGAGCGCCGGGTGGGACAGGCTGGCGCGCAGATGGTGGGTGTCCGCGCCCTGGTCCTGCCGCAGCTCGTAGCCTTCCAGGCCGCGCATCTGTCCGAGTGCCAGTCGTTCGCCCAGGCGGGCGCAGAGGTAACCCAGCGCCAGCCGGGGTGCGCGAGCGGGGTCGGTTGCCAGGTAAGGGGTGACGAGTTGCCGCCCCATGGCGCTGACCTCGCCGACGAGGCTGGCGGGCAGTTCCCAGGTCTTCATCAGCAGGGCACCGATCTCGCAGGCGTTCAGCCCCAGGAGGTCCTGCTCCAGCCGGGCGCGCTCCAGGCGGCCGCTGGCGAGCCACCGGCCCAGTTCCGAAGGCGGGATGAGCGAGGCGGTCGCCAGCTGGCCGACGAAGCTCAGCACCACCTGGGTGGAGAGCGAGCCCTGCTCGGGCAGGTTGAGGGCCTTGCCCAGGCGCACGGCCAGTTCGCTGGCGATGGCGCTGGCCTTCCAGATCACGTCAAACGCCTTTTGCGTGTTCGCCAGCGTGGGCTTGAAGGCCTCGGCCAGCATGTACTGCAGGCAGATGCCGCGCACCGAGTTCATGCCCAGAAAGGTGACCGCCTGGCCGATGTTGGTCACCGGTCTGTGCAGACCGTAGAAGGGTGCGTTGACGGTGGAGATCACCCGCGCGGCGATCAGCGGCTCTGCCATCACGAGATCGCTGAGTTCGGCCGAGCCGGCCGTGGCGACGAATTCGGGCGACAGCAGTTGCTGCATGGAGCGCGGCGGGCGCGGGATGCCGCGCACGGCGGCGATCATGGTGGCGCGGTGCTCGGCGTCGAGCTCGGTTTCGGCGCGCCAGCGGAAGTTCGCCAGCTCGGGCGGCAGGGGGTGTTCGGGTGGGGCGGCGGCGGGCGCCTGGGCGGGCGAGGCGGTTGTGGCTGCGCTGCGTTCGGTGCTTGCCCTGGGCGGCCGGGTGGTCTGGGCGGTGGTGGGGGTGCGCCCTGCCGGGCGGAGGAACCACCACGAGGCCACGGCGAAGGCCAATGCGGCGGCGATCCACAAAGAGAGTGAAGACACAGGGGGCTCCTCCGATTCGGGGTTGTGGCCGCGCAGAACGCGGGCCTTGTTTTCCCTTTTATCGGCGTCCCAGTGGTGATCTTGAGCCCAAGAGTCGGCGGATGCCTGGCCCTCTGCCGGCCAGCCTCGCGCTCAGGCCAGGCGGGTGCGGTGGCGCGCGATCTGCGTCAACACCTGGGCCGGCGCGGTGCCGCCCAGGGTGTTGCGGGCGTTGAGGCTGCCACGCAGGCTCAGGCATTCGTAGACGTCTTTTTCGATGGACGCGTTGAAGCCCTGCAGCACAGCCAGCGGCAGCTCGGACAGGTCGCAGGCGTGGCTGGTGGCGGCCTTCACGGCGTGGGCCACGGTTTCGTGCGCGTCGCGGAAGGGCAGGCCCTTCTTCACCAGGTAGTCGGCCAGGTCGGTGGCGGTGGCGTAGCCCTTCTTGGCCGCGTCTTCCATGGCCTGGGCGTTGACGGTGATGCCGCCTTCCTTCTGGCCGTTGGCCGGGTTGAGCTGGCCGCCCACCATCTCGCAGAAGATGCGCAACGTGTCTTTCAGCGTGTCCACGGTGTCGAACAGCGGCTCTTTGTCTTCCTGGTTGTCCTTGTTGTAGGCCAGCGGCTGGCCCTTCATGAGCGTGAGCAGACCCATGAGGTGCCCGAACACCCGGCCGGTCTTGCCGCGGGCCAGCTCGGGCACGTCGGGGTTCTTCTTCTGCGGCATGATGGAACTGCCGGTGGTGAAGCGGTCGGCGATCTTCACGAAGCCGAAGTTCTGGCTCATCCACAAGATCAGCTCTTCGCTGAAGCGGCTGATGTGCACCATGCACAGGCTGGCGGCGGCGGTGAATTCGATCGCGAAGTCGCGGTCGGACACGCCGTCCAGGCTGTTCTGGCAGACCTGGGCCACGCCCTGGTCATCGACCATGCCCAGCGTGACGGCCACGCGTTCGCGGTCCAGCGGGTAGGTGGTGCCGGCCAGTGCGGCGCTGCCCAGCGGCAGGCGGTTGGTGCGGCGGCGCACGTCGGCCATGCGCTCCGCGTCGCGGGCGAACATTTCCACATAGGCCAACAGGTGGTGGGCGAAACTCACCGGCTGCGCCACCTGCAGGTGGGTGAAGCCGGGCAGGATCACTTCCACGTTCTTCTCGGCCACGTCCACCAGCGCGGTTTGCAGCTCTTTCAGCAGATCGGAAATCAAATCGATCTCGCCGCGCAGCCACAGGCGCACGTCGGTGGCGACCTGGTCGTTGCGGCTGCGGCCGGTGTGCAGGCGCTTGCCGGCGTCGCCCACCAGTTGGGTCAGGCGCGCTTCGATGTTCAGGTGCACGTCTTCCAGATCGAGCTTCCACTCAAACGTGCCGGCTTCGATCTCGCTGCGGATCTGCGCCATGCCGCGCTCGATGGCGGCGCGGTCGTCGGCGCCGATGATGCCCTGGGCGGCCAGCATTTCAGCGTGGGCCAGGCTGCCGGTGATGTCGGCCAGCCAGAGGCGTTTGTCGAAGAAGACGCTGGCGGTGTAGCGCTTGACCAACTCGCTCATGGGCTCCGAGAATAGGGCGGACCAGGCTTGGGATTTCTTGTCGAGTTGGTTGGTGGACATGGTGGAGCCAGCGGCGTGTGGGTGAAGAAGGCGGCGCACAGGCCGCGGGCAAGGATGCTCAAGGGCTTGAGCCGGGTGCTGCTCGCCGGGGTTGGGGAAGGAAGGACGGCCTGTGCGCCTGTCCGTGGTTCCCGTGCCGGCCTATAGTGCGACCCATGAAAGATTCCCGAATTTTATCGACCTTCCAGGAGCTGGCCCCGGCGAAGGGCACGCGCCCCTTGCGCAAGATGCCCGAGCATGGCCAGGCCCATGAGCTGGTGTTCGACACCTGCCAGGTCGGGGTGGTGCTGCGCGCGGTGCTGTTCGTGCAGGCCATCGTGCTGGTGGCCTCGCTGTTTGAGTCCCAGTCCCTGTGGGGCTGGATGTCGCAGATGGCCATGCTCACCGGCGCGGCGCTGCCGGCCGTGCTGGCGTGGCTGCTGGTGGTGTGCATGCTCAAGCGGCCGCTCTGGTGTCTGCCGATGCCGCTCCAATGGACCGTGGGTGTTGGGCTGGGCGCGCTGGCGGCACTCTACGGTTGTGGTCTGTTGAACTGGATGGGCCTGCTGGAGCCCGCCCCCTGGCTGGGCAGTGCCGCATCGGGGGCCCTGGTGGCCGCGGTGCTGGTGGCCGGGCTGGTGTGGCGCGCCAAGGCGCGCACCCCTGCCGGCACCACGGCGCAGCTGGCCGAGCTGCAGGCGCGCATCCGGCCGCACTTTCTTTTCAACACGCTCAACAGCGCGATCGCGCTGGTGCGCGCCGAACCGGCCAAGGCCGAGCGACTGCTGGAAGACCTGAGCGAGCTGTTTCGCCACGCGCTGGCCGACGCCAAGGAGGCGGTTCCGCTGGGGCAGGAACTGGAACTGGCCCGGCACTACCTGGCCATCGAGCAGGTGCGGTTCGGCGATCGTCTGCGGGTGGAGTGGAGCATCGACGAAAACGCCTCGCGGGCGAAGCTGCCGCCTCTGATCCTGCAGCCGCTGGTGGAAAATGCCGTGAAGCACGGCGTGGAGCCCAGCCCCATGGGGGCGGTGGTGCGCATCAGCACGAAGCGCCGCGGTTCGGTGGTGGTGATCAAGGTGACCAACACGGTGCCGGCCGGCAGCGGCGTGCCCGGCCATGGTCTGGCGCTGGACAATGTGCGCCAGCGGCTGAACCTGTTGCACGACGTGCAGGGGCGTTTCCAGAGCGCACTGGTTGATGGGGTGTTTCAGGTGCGACTCGAAATACCGGTATAAGGTCTGTTTCTGAAGCCACAAGCAACGGAGCGTGACATGGCACTGAAGGTACTCATCGTTGACGACGAACTGCTGGCCCGCTCGCGGCTGCGCACGCTGCTGGGCGACTGCACCGATCCACACGCGGAGGTGGTGGGCGAGGCGAGCAATGCGGTGCAGGCCATGGAGCAGATCCGGCGCCTGCCCTGCGACCTGGTGCTGCTCGACATTCACATGCCCGGTGTGGACGGCATGGCGCTGGCGGCCACGTTGCGGGAATTGGCGGTACGGCCCATGGTCGTGTTCGTGACGGCGCACGCCGAACACGCGGTGCATGCCTTTGAACTCGAAGCCGCCGACTACCTGACCAAGCCCGTGCGGCTGGAGCGCCTGCAGCAGGCACTTCAGAAGGTGCAGCGCCTGCGCGCCGCCAGCGAGGCGGGCGCGGCCGACGACACGGGCGCAGGCGAGTGCCTCATCATCCAGGAGCGCGGGCGCAGCGAGCGCGTGGCGCTGGCCGACGTGATCTACCTCAAGGCCGAGCTGAAGTACATCACCGTGCGCACGGCCGAGAAGGAACACATCTACGACGGCGCTTTGAGCGATCTGGAGCAGAAGTACGCGCATCTGTTTGTGCGGGTGCACCGCAATGCGCTGGTGGCGCGGCGCCGGGTGCGGGCCGTGGAGAAGCACAACGACCCGGTGGACGGCGAGGGCTGGACGGTGCGGCTCGATGGGGTGGACGAGCGTCTGGCCGTTTCCCGCCGGCAACTGGCGGCGGTTCGTGAAGCGCTGATGACTTGAGGTTTTTTGATGGGCTTGCTCCGGTCATCGGCAACCGGGGCGACCGATTCCGCTCATGTCCCCCGGGCCGTTCCGGCCCTCCTCCTTTACTTCGCTGCATCGGTCACCCCGGTTGCCGATGACCTCCCTGGTGCTCGGACGGCTCAATGCTTGAGTGCCCGCCCGGCTGTTGCTGGCGGGAACATGGCGTTCTGCATAGCGAAGTAAAGGAGGAGGGCCGGCGCAGCCGGGCCGGGGGACATGAGCGGCGCAGAGCGCCATGGTCTCGCCAGCGTGCGAGGTTCAAGAACGAAACAGAATCTCAGACCTCAGCAGCTTCGATAAGGAAGCGCACCCTCCGCTGACCCTGCCACTCATCCGCATCCAACCGGAACGCCAACTTGACCCGCTCGGGCAAAGGCTCGGTGTGGCCAAACCAGATGCCGTCCACCGGCTCGCCTTGGTGCTTCATCTTGAGGGCCAGGTGCTTCTCGCCCACGAGACGCTGCGACACGATCTGCACTTCCTCGCAGAACACCGGCGGCGCAAAACCCTGGCCCCACACCTCCTTGTGCAGCGTGTCCACCAGGTCGGTGCGGCGGTACTGCTTGTCCAGCACGCCATCGGCCTCCATGCGGCGCTGCAGGGTGGCGGCGTCCAGCCACTCGTGGGCCACCTGCTGCAGCGCGGCCTCGAACACGTCCAGGTGCTCTTCGTCGATGGTGCAGCCCGCGGCCATGGCGTGGCCGCCGAAGCGCATCAACACGCCCGGGTGGCGCTTGGCCACCAGGTCCAGCGCGTCGCGCAGATGAAAACCGGGGATGGAGCGGCCCGAGCCCTTGAGCTCGTTTTCCTTGCCCTCGGCGCCACTGGTGGCGAACACGAAGGTCGGGCGGTGCAGCTTGTCCTTCAGGCGCGAGGCCACGATGCCGACCACGCCCTCGTGGAAGTCCGGGTCGAACACGATCAGCGCGGGCGGGGGCTCTTCGGATTCGTCGAACATCTCTTCGGCCAGCGCCAGTGCCTGGTCGCGCATTTCGCCTTCGATGGTTTTGCGCTCGCGGTTGATGCCGTCGAGCGTGCGTGCCAGCTCATCGGCACGCAGGCCGTCGTCGGTGGTCAGGCATTCGATGCCCAGGGTCATGTCGGCCAGGCGGCCGGCGGCGTTCAGGCGCGGGCCGAGGGCGAATCCGAAGTCGAAGCTGGTGGCCGCCTCGGGCTTGCGCGCCGCCACGTTGAACAGCGCCGTCATGCCCGGCGGCATAGCGCCGGTGCGCACCCGCTTCAGGCCCTGGGCCACGAGGCGGCGGTTGTTGGCGTCGAGCTTGACCACGTCGGCCACGGTGCCCAAGGCCACCAGGGGCAACAGCGTGTCGATCTTGGGTTGTGACTTCGCATCAAACACCCCCCGTTCGCGCAATTCGGCGCGCAGCGCCAGCAGCACGTAGAACATCACACCCACGCCGGCGATCGACTTGCTTTCGAAGTCGCAGCCCGGCTGGTTGGGGTTCACGATCACGCAGTCGGTGGGGACGACCACCTCGCCGCCCTTGAGCGCGGGGAGGTGGTGGTCGGTCACGATCACCTGCAGGCCCAGCTCGTGCGCGGCGCGCACGCCGTCGATGCTGGCGATGCCGTTGTCCACCGTCACCAGCACGTCGGCGCCCTGCGCCTTCACGCGTTTGGCGATCGCGGGCGTGAGGCCGTAGCCGTCGGTCACGCGGTCGGGCACCAGGTAGCTGACGCGGTCATGGCCCATCGGCGCGCCCAGCAGGCGCAGGCCGCGCAGGCCCACGGCGCAGGCGGTGGCGCCGTCGCAGTCGTAGTCGGCCACGATGCAGATGGCCTGGTTGGCGGCCATGGCGTCGGCCAGGGCGCGGGCGGCATCCGCCGCGCCTTTCATGGTGGACGGGGGCAGCAGCAGCGAGAGCGCGTCGTCCAGCTGTTCCTTGGCGGTGATGCCGCGGGCGGCAAAGAGGCGGGCCAGCAGGGGGTGCAGGCCGGCCTGTTCCAGCGCCCAGGCGGCGCGGGGCGGGACATCGCGGGTGATGATCTTCATAGGGGTTCGAGGGCTTTCCAGGCCGGGGGTGTGCCCAGCAGGTTTTTGAACAGGCGGCCAAGGCGGGCTGCGCCGCCGCGAGGGGCGCTGACCCAGGTCTGCGCACTGCGCTCGCCGCACAGCGTGAGTGTGACCGCTTCGCCGCGCCGCGCGCGCTCCAGCAGGGCGGGGATGTGTGTGGCGTCGAGTTCGGCCCAGGCCTGCGCCCAGGCGGCCCAGTCGGCGCGCAGCGCGGCCTGGCGCAGCGTGTCCGGCAGGGTGGGTGGCGGCCGCAGGGGGGTGGGGGATGCCACCGCGCCCGCGCCGCTGAGCCACAGGCCGTTCACCGGAAACAGGCCACGGGCCGTGCGCGCGTCGTGCACCGGGTGGGTATAGAACAGCATCTGTGCCTCGCTTTGCAGGCGCTTGAGCACCTGGGCGCCGCCCGGGTTGCGCGGGCTCTCGGCCATCCACGCATCCACCTGGCGGCCGCTCACGCGGTCCAGGCTGGCGCAGGCGATGTCTCGCAGAGGTTCGCCGCTGGCGTGCCAGCGCGTGGCCGAGTCAAAACGCAGGGTCACGCCGTCTTCGGCACAGAAGGGCGCCAGGGCGTCGAACAGGGCGCGCGACGCCGGCTCGTCCAGCACCAGTTGCTCCAGCGGCAGCAGGCTGACCCGCTCCATGCCGACCTGGAAGTGGCAGGGGCTGAGCCAGGCCTGCGGCGTCGCGGGCTGCGCGCTGTGCGCGGCGGCCCAGGGAATCAGGCCGTCTTCGCAGGGGCTGCCGTCGGCCTGCGTCAGGCCCAGCGCCCGCGCCAGCGCGCGCTCGTGCGGCAGGCTCAGGCTGTGGTCGTCGCCCGCGTCCAGGGCCGCCGGCACCAGTTCGCCCAGCAGGGCCTCCAGCTGGGGCAGGCGCAGGCCTTTCAGCGCGGCCTGGCAGTCCGGCGCGCTGGCGCTGGCAAACGGGATCAGCAGGTGGCTGGGCAGCGGGGGCGGGGCGGGTGGGGCCATGGGGGCGACGGGCATGGGGGCGATTGTCGGGGATGCCACAATCCACCGCTGGACTCCAACGATGCAAACCCCTTACGAACTCATCCTCGGCTGGCGCTACACGCGCGCTGGCCGCGCCACGCGGCGCAACGGTTTCATTTCCTTCATCTCGGGCGTGTCCATGCTGGGTATCTCGCTGGGCGTGGCCGCGCTCATCATCGTGCTCTCGGTGATGAACGGTTTCCAGAAGGAGGTGCGCGACCGCATGCTCGGCGTGTTGTCCCACATCGAGGTGTTCGAGCCCGGCGGGCAGGCCATTCCAAACCTGGCGGACACGCTGGCCGCCATCGAACGTCACCCCGAGGTGCTGGGCGCGGCACCGTTCGTGGGCGCGCAGGCGCTGATCGCGCGCGGCGAAGACATGAAGGGCGCGCTGGTGCGTGGCATCGACCCGGCGCTGGAGCCCAAAGTGACCGACCTCGTGGCCGACCTCGCCGACACCGTGCTGCCGCGGCTGGTGCCGGGCGAATTCGGCGTCATTCTCGGCGGCGAGCTGGCGCGCGGCCTGGGCGTGGGCATCGGCGACTCAGTAACCCTGATCGCGCCCAGCGGCCAGGTGACGCCCGCGGGTGTGGTGCCGCGCATCCGCCAGATGACGGTGGTGGGCACTTTCGATTCGGGCCACTTCGAATACGACTCGGCGCTGGCCCTGCTGCACCAGGACGACGCCGCGCGCATCTTCCGCGTGGAAGGCCCCACCGGCGTGCGCGTGAAGATCAAGAACCTGCACGAAGCGCGCGAGGTGGCGATTGATATCGCAAGCAGCCTCGACCCGGGCCTGCTGGTGCGCGACTGGACGCGCCAGAACCGCAGCTGGTTCGCCGCTGTGCAGCTGGAAAAACGCATGATGTTCATCATCCTCACGCTGATCGTGGCGGTGGCGGCGTTCAACCTCGTGTCCACGCTGGTGATGACCGTGACCGACAAGCGCGCCGACATCGCCATCCTGCGCACCCTGGGTGCGAGCCCGCGCAGCATCATGGGCGTCTTCATGGTGCAGGGCGCCATGGTGGGTGTGATCGGCACCGGCGTGGGCCTGCTGCTGGGCCTGGGCATCGCATTCAACATCGACACCCTCGTGCCCGCGCTGGAGCGCGCGCTGGGCGCGAGTTTCCTGCCGCAGGACGTCTACCTCATCAGCCGCATGCCCAGCGACCCGCAGCAGAGCGACATCATGCCGATCGCGCTGATCTCGCTGGCGCTGTCGTTCGTGGCCACGATCTACCCGAGCTGGCGTGCCAGCCGGGTGAACCCTGCCGAGGCGTTGCGCTATGAATGACATCAAGAACCCCGTTCGCCCCGAGCCTGTCGACGGGCTCAGGACAGGCTCTGTCGAAGCCTCCGCCAAGGGGTTGGCGAGCCCATCAACAGGCTCGGCTCGCACGGAGGTGGTGCTGAGCGCCACCGGCCTCACCAAACGTTTCACAGAAGGCCGGCTCGACGTGACCGTGCTCACCGGCGTGGACCTGGCGGTGCGCGCGGGCGAGACGGTGGCCATCGTTGGCGCGTCCGGCTCGGGCAAGAGCACCTTGCTGCACCTGCTCGGCGGGCTGGACGCGCCCACCAGCGGCAGCGTGCAGCTGATGGGGCAGACCCTATCGGGCCTGAGCGCGGCGCAACAGGGCGATCTGCGCAACCGGCACCTGGGCTTTGTGTACCAGTTCCACCACCTGCTGCCCGAGTTCAGCGCGCGCGACAACGTGGCCATGCCCTTGTGGATCCGCCGCATGTCGCGCGCCGAGGCCGCGCAGCGCGCCGCGCAGATGCTCACCCGCGTGGGCCTGGGCGAGCGCCTGCACCACCGGCCGGCCGAACTCTCGGGCGGCGAGCGCCAGCGCGTGGCGATTGCGCGGGCGCTGGTGACGCAGCCGGCCTGTGTGCTGGCCGACGAACCCACCGGCAATCTGGACCGCGGCACCGCCGAGAGCGTGTTCCAGCTCATGCTGGAGCTGGCACGCGATCAGGGCACGGCCTTCATCGTCGTGACGCACGACGAGACCCTGGCCGAGCGCTGCGCCCGCGTGCTGCGTCTGACCACCGGCGTGCTGACCTGACGGGGGCCGCTCAGGGCTTGGTGCGGACGAAGCGCAGCGGTTTGTCCAGCCCCTGGCTGTGGAGCCACATCGTCGTGCCCTGCACCTCGACCCGTTCGGCCTTGCGCAGCGCATCCAGGTAGCGGGTTTCCTGCTCGGACACCCCCTCGCCACAGGCCATGCGGGTCGAGCCGATCTGCCCGAGCGCGATGCGGTCATGGATCAGCGTGTAGGTGCTGAAAAAGCCGTTGCACGAGCCACTGCCCGTCACGCGACCGGCCTCGGGAAAGGCCAGCGTGGCCTTCACCTGGCCGAGCACCGGGCGACCCCCCAGGTCCTGCAGCAGCCATTCGCTGCCCACCAGCGGCGCGCTGGCCGGTGCGGCGGCCGGTGCTGCGGGTGCGGCACAGGCCACGAGCGACGCCAGCACGGGCAGGGCCAGCCAGAGCGGGGAGCGCGGGCCTGCGAGGCGGCGGGTGGCGTTGAGCGGCATGGTGAGGTCCTTTCGGGGGTGTTGCAAAGGGGAAAATGGTGCGCCGGGCTTGCCGTCACAATGGCCCTTTTATACCGCCATGTGGATCGACACACACTGCCATCTTGACGCCCCCTCGCTCGGCGACACCCCGGCCCTCGTGCAGGCCATGCGCGAGCGCGCCGCCCGGCTGGGCGTGCGGTGCTGCGTGATTCCGGCGGTGGAGCGGTCCAACTTTGACACCGTGCGCGAGCTGGCCCACCGGCTGGGCGACGCCTACGCGCTGGGCATCCACCCGCTGTACGTGCCGCAGGCGCGCGACGCAGACCTGCAGGTGCTCGACGCCCTGCTGGAGCAGCACCGCGACGACCCGCGCCTGGTGGCCGTGGGCGAGATCGGGCTGGACTTTTTCGTGCCCGCGCTGTGCGAGCCGGCCATGCGCGAGCGTCAGCAGGGCTTCTACCGTGCGCAGCTTCAGTTGGCCCGCAAACACCGTCTGCCCGTGATCCTGCACGTGCGCCGCAGTGCAGACGCCCTGCTCAAACAGCTGCGCGAGTTGCCCACCGGTGGCGGCATCGCGCACGCCTTCAACGGCAGCGCCCAGCAGGCGCAGGCCTTCATCGAGCTGGGTTTCAAGCTCGGCTTCGGGGGCGCGCTGACCTTCGAGCCGGCCCAGCGCCTGCGCCGGCTCGCGGCCGAGCTGCCGCTGGAGGCCCTGGTGCTGGAGACCGACGCGCCCGACATCCCGCCGCAGTGGTTGTACGCCACCGCCGCCGAGCGCGCCGCCGGCCGGGCGCAAGGCGTGAACACGCCCGCCGAGCTGCCGCGCATCGCCGCCGAACTGGCGCGGCTGCGTGGCATGCCGCTGGACGAACTGGCCCGGGCAAGCACGGCCAATGCCCTGGCCGCGCTGCCCCGGCTCGCGGGCCTGCGCAGTGGAGCCGCCGCGTGAGCCGTCTGCTGGGGCTGGCGCCGGTGCTGGATGAGAACACCAGGCTGCTGGTGCTGGGCAGTTTTCCGGGCGTGGCCTCGCTGCGCGCGCAGCAGTACTACGGGCACCCGCAAAACCACTTCTGGAAGATCCTGGGCGCCCTGTGGCAGCAGCCGCTGACCGAAATGCCCTACCCGGAACGCGTGGCCGCGCTGCGCGCGCATGGCCTGGGCCTGTGGGACGTGTACCAGGCCTGCGAGCGCGAAGGCAGCCTGGACGCGGACATCCGCGCCGCCGAACTCAACGACCTGGCAAGCCTGCGCCAGCGCTGCCCCCGGCTGCTGGCCATTGCCCACAACGGCGGTGAGAGTTTCCGCCACGCGAAACACACCCAGGCGCTGGGCCTGCCGGTCTACCAACTGCCCTCGACCAGCCTGGCCAACGCCAGCTGGAGCTTCGAGCGCAAGCGCGCGGCCTGGGCCGAGGTGCTGCGCCGCCACGGCCTGGCGCCCTGAACACCGCCTTGGCGCTGCCGCGGTCGGGCGCCCCGAAGTGGATACATTCCGTACATATTTGCTGCTCATAATGAGCTTTCCGGACCGATTCCAGACCCCCCCATGCCAGTCTCCCGAGAACCCCGCCTTTCCTGTCTTTCCCCAGCCCGAGCCGACCTGGCCGGCTACCAGCCCGCGTTGGCAACGCCGTTCGCCGTGCGCACGGGAGCCTCCGCATGAGGGCCGGCGCCAACGCCACCGCCCGCCGCCGCACCGGCCCCCAGACCCTGCCCGAGGTCACGCTGTCGGAAGACGGCGAGGTGCGCTTCCTGCACCTGGGCACGGAGTGGATCCAGGGTTCCATGATCATCGACGCGCCGTTCGACATCGAGCTTGATTACGTCCAGCGCATGATGGCCTGGCTGCTCTTCGTGGAGCCCGACACCGTGAGCAAGCGCCGCGCCTTGCAGCTCGGTCTGGGCTCGGCCGCGCTCACCAAGTTCCATTTCAAGGCGCTGCGCATGGACACCACCGCCATCGAGATCAACCCCCAGGTGCTCGCCGCTTGCCGGGGCTGGTTCAAGCTGCCGGCCGACGGGCCGCGCCTGCGCGTGGTGTTGGCCGATGCGGGGCAGGAAATCCGAAACCCCGCTTACACCGGCGCCATCGACGCGCTGCAGGTCGATCTGTACGACCACGAGGCCGCGGCCCCGGTGCTCGACAGCCCCGACTTCTACGCCGACTGCCGCTCGGTGCTGACCGACGAGGGCGTGATGACGGTCAACCTGTTTGGCCGCGACGCCAGCTACGAGCGCTCGCTGCAGAGCATCAGCGCCGCGTTTGGCGCGGACGCGGTCTGGGCCTTCAAACCCACGCGTGAGGGCAACACCATCGTGCTGGCGCAGCGCACGGCGGACCGGCCCACGCGCATGCAGCTGCTGGCGCGCGCGGAAGAGATCCAGTCGCGCTGGGGGCTGCCCGCCGTGAAGTGGTTGCGCATTTTCAAACCGGTCGCCTGACCCGAACTCCGCATGAAAACCTCCGCCAGAACCCCGCTTCCCACGTCCCCGCAGGCCACCCCGGAGGCCCCGCTCGACTGGCGCCTGCTGGTGGGCTGGCTGCGCGATGACGGTGTCATCTCCGCCGACGAGGCCGCGCGCACCGTGGCGCGCTGCGCCTCGGCCCACAGCGCGCAGCACCCGCTGCAGCGCCTGGCGGTGGTGGGCATGGCGCGCCAGTCCGACGGCCATGTGCTGGACGTGGAGCTGCTGACCCAGTGGCTGGCCACGCGCAGCGGACTGAGCTATTTCCGCATCGACCCGCTGAAGGTGGACGTGGGCAAGGTGGCCGACGTGATGAGCGCGGCCTACGCCGAGCGCCACAAGGTGTTGCCGGTGCAGGTGGGGCTGGCCGAGGTGGTGGTGGCCACGGCCGAGCCGTTCATCCGCGACTGGGTGCCCGAGGTGGAGCGCCAGACGCGCAAGGGCGTGCGCCTGGTGCTGGCCAGCCCGCAGGACATCGCGCGCTACACCGCCGAATTCTTCGCGCTGGCCAAGTCGGTGCGGGCGGCCAACAAGCTGGGCGGCCAAGCCGGCTTTGGCAGCTTTGAACAGCTGGTGGAACTGGGCAAGGCCAACAAGCAGCTCGACGCCAACGACCAGCACGTGGTGCAGGTGGTGGATTGGCTCTGGCAGTACGCGTTTGACCAGCGCGCCAGCGACATCCACCTGGAGCCGCGGCGCGAGCAGGGCGTGATCCGTTTCCGCATCGACGGCGTGCTGCACCCGGTCTACCAGATGCCCATGGGCGTGATGAACGCCATGACCGCGCGCATCAAGCTGCTCGGGCGCATGGACGTGGTGGAAAAGCGCCGCCCGCAGGACGGCCGCATCAAGACCGTGCGCCCCGGTGTGGGCGCGGTGCGGGGCGACGAGGTGGAAATGCGTTTGTCCACCTTGCCCACCGCGTTCGGTGAAAAGATGGTGATGCGCATCTTCGACCCCGAGGCCACGGTGAAAGACCTGAGCGCGCTGGGCTTCGCCGCGCACGACGCGCAGCGCTGGGACGCGCTCACGCACCGGCCGCACGGCATCATCCTCGTGACCGGCCCCACCGGCTCGGGCAAGACCACCACGCTCTACGCCACGCTCAAGCGCCTGGCGACCGAAGAGGTCAACGTGAGCACGGTGGAGGACCCGATCGAAATGATCGAACCCGCCTTCAACCAGGTCCAGGTGCAACCCCATCTGGACCTGGACTTCGCCCAGGGCCTGCGCGCCCTCATGCGGCAGGACCCGGACATCATCATGGTGGGCGAGGTGCGCGACCTGCCCACGGCCGAGATGGCGGTGCAGGCCGCGCTCACCGGCCACCTGGTGTTCACCACGCTGCACACCAACGACGCGCCCTCGGCCATCATGCGGCTGATGGAACTGGGCATCCCGCCCTACCTGATCAACGCCACCGTGCTCGGCGTGCTGGCGCAGCGCCTGGTGCGCACCCTGTGCCCGGCCTGCCGCACACGCGAGGACGACGCCACGGCCAAGGCTTCGCGCGAGGCCATGGAAGAGATCGTCAAGCCCTGGCAGGTCAGCGGCAAGTACCGGCCCTACCAACCCGTGGGCTGCGTGGATTGCCGCATGACCGGCTACCGCGGGCGCACCGGCCTGTACGAGCTGCTGGTGGTGACCGAGGCGTTCAAGGACAAGGTCAGCCACGAGCCGCGCATGGAGGTGCTGCAGAAGCAGGCCGTGGCCGATGGCATGCGTCCGCTGCGGCTGGCGGGCACGGTGCGCGTGGCCGAGGGGCTGACCACGCTCGACGAGGTGCTGGCCTGCACCCCCCCTTTGCACTGACCACGACCGTGGCGCGGGCCCGCCGCGCCACGGGTTGGGTGTTTTTTCAGCAAAGGCTTATATTGCGGGTCTGTGACAGATATGGTCTCCCCCGTCCCCATGATCCCCA
Organism: Hydrogenophaga sp. GW101-3F08; assembly: GCF_059424585.1. Lineage (NCBI taxonomy): Bacteria > Pseudomonadati > Pseudomonadota > Betaproteobacteria > Burkholderiales > Comamonadaceae > Hydrogenophaga > Hydrogenophaga sp. GW101-3F08. The sequence goes on along the minus strand of NZ_JBWKZP010000006.1, from coordinate 169,914 downwards.
TCAAAACCGAATCGGCCTGGCGCGGCACGGCCGACTGCCGCAGCTGCGGCATCCGCGACATGGTGCTGTTCGCCGATCTGCATGAGGACGATTTCAAGCTCATCCACGCGCCCATCGACGATCTGGAGTTGAACGCGGGCCAGCCGCTGGTGCGCATGGGCGAAACGGCCACCTCGCTCTACACCCTGCGCGCCGGCCTCATCAAGCTGGTGCGCAACACGGTGGATGGCCGCCAGCGCATCGTGCGCGTGCTGCGCGCGGGAGACGTGGTGGGGCTGGAAGCGCTCATGGGGCCGACCTACGACTCCGACGCGATCGCGCTGACCAGCATCAAGGTCTGCCGCCTGCCGCTGCAGGTGATCCAGCGCCTGAACCGCGAAACGCCGCGGCTGCACCAGCGCCTGCTGGAGAAATGGCACCGCAGCCTCAAGGAGGCCGACGACTGGCTGGCCGAGCTCAATTTCGGCAATGCGCGCCAGCGCGTCGCCGGTCTGATCCTGAAGATGCGTTCCGACCACGACGCGGCCCTGGCCACCCTGTTCTCGCGCGAAGACATGGGCGCCATGCTCGACCTGAAACTGGAGACCGTGAGCCGCACGCTCAGCGCGTTCATGCGCGAGGGCCTGGTCGAGGCGCTGGACAAACAGGGCCGTGTCTACCGCGTGCTGGACGCGCAGCGGTTGGCCAATCCGAAGGGCTGAGCGGCTGAGCGTTCCCATGGCGCCTGGGGGCATGGCACCGGCCCGCCACCCGGCGCGGGCCGTCTGCCGATAATCGGACCGATGTCCGTTGCCACCGCCCGACCCCACCCCCACCTTGCCACCGGCCTGCTGCTCGCCAGCGCCGGGTCCATCGCCTTCAGCGGCAAGGCCATCATCGTCAAACTGGCCTACCGCCACGGCGTGGACGCGGTCACGCTGATCATGTACCGCATGCTGTTCGCGCTGCCGCTGTTCCTGGCGCTGGCCTGGTGGGCCAGCCGGGGCAAGGCGGCGCTCACCGGCAAGGATTGGCTCGGCATTGTCGGCCTGGGGTTCACCGGCTACTACCTCGCGAGCTTTCTCGACTTCTGGGGTTTGCAATACGTCAGCGCCAGCCTGGAGCGGCTGATCCTCTACCTCAACCCCACGCTGGTGCTGGTGCTCGGCTGGTTGATCTACCAGCGCCGCATCAGCGGCCTGCAGGCGCTGGCCATGGCGGTGAGCTACGCGGGCGTGCTGCTGGTGTTCGGCCACGAGGCCGGTTTCCAGGGGCCGAACGCGGTGCTCGGCGCGCTGCTGGTGTTCGGCAGCGCCATCAGCTACGCGATCTACCTCGTCTACAGCGGCGAACTGGTCAAGCGCCTGGGCTCGTTGCGCTTGGTGGGCCTGGCCACCAGCGTGGCCTGCGGCCTGTGCTTGCTGCAGTTCGTGGTCCTGCGCCCCCTGAGCGCTGCCGAGGTGGCGCCCGAGGTGATCTGGCTCTCGCTGCTCAACGCCACCTTGTGCACGTTTGCGCCGGTGCTGATGGTGATGATGGCGATCGAGCGCATCGGCGCGGGGCTGGCGGCGCAGACCGGCATGATCGGCCCCATGTCCACCATCGCCATGGGCGTGCTGATCCTGGGCGAGCCGTTCAATGGCTGGATCGTGGTGGGCACGGTGCTGGTGCTCTCGGGCGTGTTCCTGGTGACGCGCTTTGGTAAGCCCGCGGCGGGCCAGTGATTTTTTTGACAAGGAGACACGGACATGGATCTGGGCATCAACGGCAAATGGGCGCTGGTGTGCGGCGCGAGCAAAGGTCTGGGCCTGGGCTGCGCGCAGGCGCTGGCGGGCGAGGGCGTGAACGTGGTGATGGTGGCGCGCGGTCGTGAAGCGCTGGAGGCCTCGGCCGCGGGCATCCGCGCCGCGTCGCCCGGCGTGCAGGTGATCGCGGTGGCGGCCGACATCACCACGCCCGAAGGCCGCACCGCCGCTTTCGCCGCGGCCGGCGGGCCCGGCACGGCGTTCGACATCGTGGTCACCAACGCGGGCGGCCCGCCGCCCGGCGACTTCCGCCAATGGGACCGTGAAGCGTGGCTGAAGGCGGTGGACGCCAACATGCTCACGCCCATCGAGCTCATCAAGGCCACGGTGGATGGCATGGCGGCGCGCGGCTTCGGCCGCATCGTCAACATCACCAGCAGCGCGGTGAAGGCGCCGATCGACATCCTGGGTCTTTCAAACGGCGCGCGCAGCGGATTGACGGGCTTCGTGGCCGGTGTGGCGCGCAGCGGCATCGCGGCGCAGGGCGTGACCATCAACAACCTGCTGCCCGGCAAGTTCGACACCGACCGCATCGCCGCCACGCTCCAGGGCGCGTCGGCAAAGACCGGCAAGCCGGTGGAAGAACTGCGCCGTCAGCAGCAGGCGCAGATCCCCGCCGGCCGCTACGGCCACCCGCAGGAGTTCGGCGCCATCTGCGCCTTCCTCTGCAGCCAGCAAGCGGCGTACATGACGGGCCAGAACGTGCTGGCCGACGGCGGGGCGTATCCGGGGACGTATTGACCGGACGCGGTTGATCAACCAGCCGGTTTGCGGCGGGTGGTGGTGCGCTGGGTTTTCGTCTTGACCTGCAGTTCCGCGCAGAGCGCGTAGAACTGCTGCGCCGCAGGGGAAAGCACCGTTGATCGGCGCCTGATCAGCCCCATTTTCCGTTTGATCACCGGGTCAATCAGCGGCACGCTCATCAGCAGCGGGTGGTCGGATCCGGGCATCGCCATGGAGGGCACCACCGCCACGCCCAGGCCCGCTTCGACCAAGCCGATCATGGTCGTGCCATGCTGGGTCTCGTACATGCTCTGGGGTTGACCTGGCAGGCCGGCCAGTGCTTGGTCGATCAGCAGCCGGTTGCCCGAGGTCTTGCCGGCCGAGATGTAGTCGTATTGCGCCAGTTCCCTCCAGCGCACCTGCTTCTTTTTCGCCAGTGGGTGATCGCGCCGGCAGGCTGCAACGAATTGCTCTTCCAGCAAAGGCTCGAACTCCACGTCGGCTTCCTGTGATCCGATGAAGTTCAGGCCGAAGTCCACCTCGCCACGCGCCACGGCCAGCAGCACGTCGTTGGCGCTGCCATCGATGATCTTCACCCGAATCTTGGGATAGCGTTCGTGGTAGACCGCAATCACGCGCGACAGGAAGTAGTTGACGGCCGAGGGCACCGACGCGATCGTGACCTCGCCCATTCGGGTGGCCGCCACGCCGCGAATGCCCAGCAGCGTGGTGTCCAACGCGTCCAGGATATGCCGCAACTGGCGATCGAAGTCCCGGCCTACCGCGGTCAGGCTGACGCGTCGCGTGGTGCGTTCCAGCAAGCGCGTGCCCAACGCGCTTTCCAGCTTGTCGATGCGCCGGCTGAATGCCGGCTGCGAGATGTGGACCGACTCCGCCGCCTTGCGAAAACTGCCCAGCTCCGCCACGGCCCGAAAGGCCAGCAGGTCGTTGAGATCGAAGTTGATGGCCATGAAAACCCCCGAATCTGATTGATGTGAATTGTGGATCAATCCATCTCAAATATGCAATTCACAGCAGCATCGACTCGGAACATCATTCGCTTGCGGTTGTGGATGGGGCCCCTCAAGGCCTTCTGCACCGGTTCACCGACACCGACCCGTACAGGAGACAAGACATGAACAAGCTGCTCGCCACCATGATCGTGGGCACGGCCATCACCCTCACGCCGCTGGCCATGGCATTCCCCACCAAGACCATCACCATCGTGGTGCCGACAGCAGCCGGTGGCGGCAACGACCTGATGGCGCGCACCATTGCCCAGAAACTGGGGCCCATGCTCGGGCAGAGCATCGTGGTGGAGAACCGGGCAGGCGCCAACGGCTCCATTGCCAGCGAGTTTGTGGCGCGCGCTGCGCCCGATGGTCACACGCTCATGCTGGGCTACATCGCGACCCACGCCATGAACCCGGCCTTGCAGAAGCTGCGCTACGACCCTGTCACCGATTTCGAGCCGGTGGGCCTGGTGGGCTACTCGGCCACGCTGATGGTGGCAAATGCCAACACGCCCGTGAAGGACGTCAAGGACCTGGTGGCCCAGCTCAAGGCGAAACCCGACAAGTACACCTATGCCACGGCAGGCAATGGCACAGCGCCTCACTTCGCCGGCGAGCTGTTCAAGCTGAATGCGGGCGTCGTGATGCTGGGCGTGCCGTACAAGGGCGCAGCCCCGGCTGTGAACGACACCATCGGCGGTCAGACCCAGTTCATGTTTCCCAGTCTGTTCACGGCGCTGCCGCACGTGAAGGGAGGCAAGCTCAAGGCGCTGGCCGTGGCCGGACCGAAGCGCTCGGCCTTGCTCCCCGATGTGCCGACCCTGAAGGAGGCCGGTGTGGAGGGGGTGGAGGTTCAGCAGTGGTACGCCCTGTTTGCGCCCGGCAAGACGCCCAAGGCGGTGGTGGACCAAATCAACAAGGCTTTGAACCAGGTGCTGAGCGACAAGGAAGTCGTCAAGCGAATGGAAGATCACGGCGCCGATGTCGAGACCAGCACGCCTGAGCAACTGGGTGCCATGGTCAAGACCGAACTGGTCAAGTGGAAAGACGTGGTGACGAAAGCCAAGCTCACTGCGGAATGATTCAGCGCCAGCGTGGAAGAGCCCCTAACCATGGAAAACCTCTCGGACTGGATCGGTCGCCAGGAATCGGTGCGCGACACCATCGGTGCCACACCGGTGAAGGCGCTGAACGCCACCCTCGACCACCCCGCCATGGCGGTGGTGCCTGGCACACCGCTGCCCCCGCTGTGGCATTGGCTGTATTTCCTGCCGCTGCACCGGCAGAGCGAGATCGGTGCCGACGGTCACGCCAGGCGAGGCGGCTTCCTGCCCCCGGTGCCGCTGCCGCGGCGCATGTGGGCCGGCAGCCAGTTCGAGTTCCGTTCCCCGGTCCGTGTGGGCGACGACGTGGAGCGCACCTCGACCATCGCCAACGTCACCCAGAAGGAGGGACGGACGGGAACGCTGGTGTTTGTGAAGGTGCGCCACGAGCTGCGATGCAACGGAGTGCCTGATCCGGCCATCGTCGAGTTCCACGACATCGTCTACCGGGAGGCCAAACAGGCGACCGATGTGGAGCCCCCTCCGGTGGCCGCGCCCACTGGGGCCCCCTGGCAGCTGGAGATCGTTCCGGACGACGTGCAGCTGTTCCGCTACAGCGCGCTCACCTTCAACGGCCACCGCATTCATTACGACCGCAAGTACGTGACCGAGGTCGAAGGCTACCCCGGCCTGATCGTGCATGGCCCGCTGATCGCCACGCTGCTGATGGACCAGATCCGCCGCCACCTGCCGAGTGCCGATGTGGCGAGCTTCAGCTTCAAGGCGGTGCGGCCCACGTTCGACCTGCACCCGTTCCGTGTCAATGGAGCTCCGCAGGCCGATGGCAAGACGGTGAAGCTCTGGGCGCAGGACCACGAGGGCTGGCTGACCATGGACGCCGTGGCCACGTTGCGCTGAAGGACACCCCATGCAACCGCTTCACGGCATCACCGTTGTCACGCTTGAACACGCCATTGCGGCGCCGTTCGCCACCCGCCAGCTCGCCGACCTGGGTGCGCGCGTCATCAAGATCGAGCGCCCCGGTGTGGGCGATTTCGCGCGCGGCTACGACACCCGCGTTCGGGGCATCGCCTCGCACTTCGCCTGGACCAACCGCAGCAAGGAAAGCCTGACGCTGGACGTCAAGCACCCCGAGGCGCAGGCGATTCTCAAACGGATCATTGAAGAAGAAGCCGACGTGGTGGTGCAGAACCTGGCACCCGGCGCCGCAGCGCGCCTGGGTCTGTCGTACGGGGTCCTGAGTGCCGCCAAGCCCGGCATCATCGTCTGCGACATCTCGGGCTATGGCGACAGCGGCCCCTACCGCGACAAGAAGGCCTACGACCTGCTGATCCAGAGCGAGGCCGGGTTCGTGTCGGTCACCGGGACCGAGGACACGCCGTCCAAGGCCGGGCCTTCCATCGCCGACATTGCCGCCGGCATGTACGCGTACACCAACATCCTGGCCGCGCTGCTGCACCGCCAACGGACCGGTGAGGGCCAGCACATCGACATCTCGATGCTGGAGGCCCTGACCGAATGGATGGGCTACCCGCTGTACTACAGCATCGATGGCGCGGCGCCCCCGAAGCGCACCGGCGCCAGCCACGCCACCATCTACCCGTACGGCCCGTTCCCCGCCGGGGATGGCAAGACCGTGATGCTGGGCTTGCAGAACGAGCGCGAGTGGAAAGCCTTCTGCGAGCAGGTGCTGTTGCAGCCCGCGCTGGCCGTTGACGAGCGCTTCGCGAGCAATCCGCTGCGCGTGGCCGCGCGTGCATCGCTCGACGAGATCATCGTGAACGCCTTTGCCGGGCTCAGCGCCGCCGAGGTGGTGCAGCGTCTGGAAACGGCACAGATCGCCAACGCCCGGGTGAACACCATGGCCGAGGTCTGGGCGCACCCGCAGTTGCAGGCACGCCAGCGCTGGACCCAGGTGGACACCTCGGTGGGGACGGTCCCGGCCCTGCTGCCGCCGGGCTCCTGGAGCCGGGGTGCGCCGCGCATGGATGCCGTGCCCGCCCTCGGGCAGCACACCGACCGCATCTTGGGTGGTCTGGGGTACGGCGCCGAGCGGGTGCAGGCCCTGCGCGCCGAGGGGGCGGTGTGATCCCGACCACCTACCTGTTCGTTCCAGGCAACCGGCCCGAGCGTTTTGCGAAGGCGCTGGCCAGTGGTGCGGACCGTGTCATCCTCGATCTGGAGGACGCGGTGTCGCCCGCCGACAAGCCTCAGGCCCGCCATGCCATCGGTGCCTGGCTCGACGCGCTGGGCAGTGCCGCGTGCGCCACCGTCCTCGTGCGCCTCAACGATGCCCGCAGCCCGTGGCACGCCGACGATCTGCAATGGCTGCCTGCCCAGCCCATTGGCGAGGTGATGCTGTCCAAATGCGAGTCAGCGGCCCAGGTCGCCGCCGTTCATGCGCGGATGGCACCCGATGCCCGGGTGTTGCCACTGATCGAAACCGTGCGCGGTGTGATGGCCCTGAACGACATCGCTCGTGCCGCCCACGTGTCGCGCCTGGCTTTCGGCGCTATCGACTACTTGCTGGACCTCGACCTGCCCGGTCCCGGCTTCGCGCTCGATGCGGCCGCCACCGCCATCGCCATGGCCTCGCGTGCCGCCGAGCTGCCGCCGCCGGTGGCTGGGGTCACCCCCGAACTGGCCACCGAGCGCGTGAATGCCGACTTCCTGCACGCCCGCGCCCTGGGGTTTGCCGCCAAGCTTTGCATCCACCCCACGCAAGTGGGCGTGGTGCGCGAAGCCATGCGGCCCGATGCGCAGACGCTGGCATGGGCATCGCGCGTGAACAGTGCCTGGCAGACCGCGGGTGACCTGGGGGCTATCCAGGTCGACGGCCGCATGGTCGACAAGCCGGTGGCGCTGCGCGCGCAACGCATCCTGGCCCTGGCAGACCCGACCACCTGAACCTCGTGCCCACTTCCCAGAGGATTGCCATGGCAGCCACCATCATCGACTCCCGCATCTTCGGCGACATCTTCAGCGACGCGCGCATGCGCCAGGTATGGTCGGATGAGAACCGCACCGCCAAATACCTGGACATCGAACGTGCGCTCGCCAAGGTGCAGGGAGAGCTGGGCCTCATCACGCAGGAAGCCGCCGACGAAATCGTCCAGCACTGTGAGCTGTCCATGATCGATTGGGCGCAGCTCAAGGCCAAGACCGAACAGATCGGCTATCCCATCATCGCGGTGGTCAACCAGATCAACGCCAATTGTCGCGATCACCTGGGCGAGTACTGCCACTGGGGTGCGACCACGCAGGACATCACCGACACCGCGGCGGTGCTGCAGATGCGCGAGGGCCTGGAACTGGTCGAGCAGGACCTCAAGGACATCTCGGATGCGCTGGCCGCGCTGGCGCAGAAGTACCGGGACACACCGGTCATCGGGCGCTCCAACCTGCAGCAGGCCACCCCGATCACCTTCGGCTACAAGATGGCCAGCATCCTGGCCGGCATGGATCGCCATCGCGAGCGCCTGCAACAGCTCAAGCCCCGTGTGCTCATGGGTGAGTTTGGTGGCGCCTCGGGCACGCTCTCGTCGCTGGAAAAGGGAGCGATGGAAACTCAGGCCGCGCTCATGAAAGAACTGGGTTTGGCCCAACCGCTGATCTCCTGGCACACGGTGCGCGACACCATCGCCGAAGTCGGTGCTTTCCTCGGTCTGGTGGGTGGTTCGCTGGGCAAGATCGCCATGGACGTGAAGCTGATGATGCAGACCGAGGTGGGGGAGGTGTTCGAGCCCTATGCCCCCGGCCGCGGTTCGTCGAGCACCATGCCGCAAAAGCGCAACCCGATCTCCTGCCTCTACATCCACGCCAACATCTCGGTGGCACGCCAGCACGTTGCCGCCTTGATGGATGCCATGGTCGCCGATCATGAACGGTCCACCGGCCCGTGGGAAATCGAATGGGTGTGTTTGCCCGAGATCTTCTGCCTCATGTCGGGCGCGCTGAAGCAGACGAAGTTCGTGTTGCAAGGCCTGGAGGTGGATGCCACCCGCATGCGCGCCAACATGGACATCACCAACGGGCTGGTCATGTCCGAGGCCGTCATGATGGGTTTGGGCCCGTACCTGGGCCGCGAGTACGCCCACGACCTCGTGTACGACCTGTGCCGCCAGGCGCTGGCCGAGAACCGTCCGTTGATCGACATCCTGGAAGCGCACCCGGAGATCAGCCAGTACCTGTCCCGCTCACAGCTCGAATCCTTGTGCGACCCGGTGAACCACCTGGGCCAGGCCGGGGTGATGGTGGACCGGGTGCTGGCGGCGCATGCAGCCCTCGTCTGAAGTCCGCCACGGCGTTCCTTCCGTATTTCACTTTCCTCAACCTGCATCTCACTGGAGACAAACCAAGATGAAAAAACAAGCGCTTGCCGCGGCCACCCTGTCCGCACTGACCCTGGGAGGCGTGGCTCATGCCCAGTCGTCCGTGACGCTCTACGGCGTTGCGGACATGGCGCTGGCGAAGGTCACAGGTCAGTCTTTGCGACTGGCTGGCGCGTCCCCGCTGACCAACGGCAAGGGAAAAGCCGAGACCGATGTCAACTCGACACTGATCGGCATACGCCACAGCTTCTGATCCATCGGCTGTTCCAAGGTTTCAGGCCGCTTTCGGGTGGCCCTTTTTCGGTGTGCCACGTTGCGCCAACGTCGTTCCAAAAGTAGAGTGAGCCATGAAGCTGTCCATTCCCTGTGTTCTTATGCGTGCAGGCACTTCACGTGGCCCTTTCTTCCTGCGCGACTGGCTGCCCGAGGGTGACGAGGCGCGCGACCAGGCGCTGATCGGCGCCATTGGTGCGTCGGACCCGCTGCAGCTCGACGGTCTGGGCGGCGGCAGCACGCTCAACAGCAAGGTGGCCATCGTGTCGCGCTCCACACGGACCGATTGTGATCTCGACTACCTGTTCGCCCAGGTGGGGGTGGGGCATCGGTCGGTGGACACCCGGCCCAACTGCGGCAACATGCTCGCGGGCGTGGCCCCGTTTGCGATCGAGCAAGGGCTGATCCCTGCGCAGGAGGGCACCACCACCGTGCGCATCCACAACGTCAACACCGGCTCGCAGATCGAGGTGACCGTGTGCACGCCTGGGGGCAAGGTGACGTACGAAGGCGATGCCCGCATCGACGGCGTGGCGGGCACCGCAGCGCCCGTGCTGCTGAACTTTCTGGATGCCTGGGGCGCGGTGACCGGACAGCTCTTTCCCACGGGACAGCGCATCGACATCATCGACGGCCTCGACGTGACCTGCATCGACGCGGCCATGCCGTTGATGATGCTGCGTGCCACCGACCTGGGGCTCACCGGTCGCGAGCGTCCGGCCGAGCTGGACGCCAATGTGGCGCTGCTGGCGCGCATCGAAGCGCTGCGGTTGCAGGCCGGACAGCGCATGGGTCTGGGCGATGTATCGGGCAGCGTGGTTCCCAAACCGGTGCTGGTCAGCGCCGGTGACGCACCCAACAGCATCACCTCGCGCTATTTCACGCCCCACAAATGCCATGCCTCACACGCCGTCACCGGCGCCATTGGTGTGGCGACCGCCTTTGCCTTGCCCGGCACGGTGGCCAGCGGCGTGGCGCGGTCGCCCGGGCGCCATCCGTTGGTGGTGCTGCATCCCGCCGGACAGATCGATGTGGAGGTGGAAATCGATGGCTCGGGCGACGCCGCCACCGTGCAGAGCGCCGCCCTGGTTCGCACGGCGCGCAAGATCATGCAGGGCATGTTGCATCTGCCAGGTTATGTGTTTCCGCCCGCGCCGGAAGCGACCGACGCCGTGGCCGGTGTGATGGCACAGCGTCAGTTTCCGCAGCGCGAGGTGCACGTGATCGTGCCGACCAGTGCAGGCGGTGGCAACGACACCATGGCGCGAACCCTCATGCGCAAGCTCGGCCCCGTGCTCGGGCAGTCGATGGTGGTGGACAACCGTGCCGGTGCCAATGGCAGCATCGCCTGCGAGTACGTGGCCGCGGCCCAACCCGACGGTCACACGCTGATGTTTGGCTACATCGCCACACATGGCATCAACCCGGCGCTGCAAAAGCTGCGCTACGACCCAGTGGCCGACTTCGCGCCCATCGGTCTGATCGGCTATTCGCCCACGCTGCTCGTGGTCCCGGTCGCGTTGGGGGTGGACAGCGTGGCGGACCTGGTGCGTCTGCTGCGCGAGTCACCCGGGCGTATGAGCTATGCCTCGGCTGGTGAAGGCACGGTGCCGCATTTCGCCGCCGAACTGTTCCGCCTGCAGACCGGCTCCCAATTGCAGCGGGTGGACTTTTCCGGCGCCGCACCAGCCATTGCCGACGTGGCCAATGGCCTGGTGCAGGTGATGTTCCCCAGCTTGTTCACGGCCCAGCCCTATCTGCGCAGCGGGCGTCTGAAGGCGCTGGCGGTCGCCGGCCCGACACGCCTGCCCGCGCTGCCCGATGTGCCCACGCTGCAGGAAGCCGGTGTGTCGGGTGTCGAGATGACGCAGTGGTATGCCCTGTTTGCGCCGGCCAAGACACCGCCAGCGGTGGTGCGGCAGCTGAACGCCGCGCTCAACGGCGTCTTGAAGGATCCCGAGATCGTGGCGCGCATGGAGGCCGACGGCGCCCGGGTGCAAACCTCCACACCAGGCCAGCTGCACGACCTGCTGATGGCCGAGGGCGAGCGCTGGCAGGGCGTGGTGCGCCAGGCGGGTCTTCGACCCGACCTCTCGTTCGACTGAACCTCAGCGTCGCGAAGAAACGAAAATCCCGCCCACGATCAGCACGAAGCCGGCCGCGTGGTAGAGCTGGGGCAGCTCGCCCAGCAGCGTGGCCGACATGAGCCCGGCAAACAACGGGGTGAGGTTGTTGAAGAAGCCGGCGATGGCCGGCCCGACGCGGGCCACGCCGGCGCCCCAGCAGCGGTAGGCCAGCAGCGACGGCCCGATGGCCACGTAGGCCAGCGCGGCGGCCAGGGGCCAACCCCAGGCGATGTGGGTGTTGCCTGCGGTGGCGGGCGGCAGGCTGAGCCATTCGCCGGTGGTCATGAGGCTGGACCAGCCCAGGCCAAACGCGATCTGCGCCAGCAGGAAGGCCGCCCAGTCGGCCTTGATGTGGGCCGGGTAGCCGCCTTCGGGTGGCCTCACCAGCAGCCAGCTGTACCAGGCCCAGGTGATGGAAGCGAGCACCATCCAGGCGTCGCCCGGCACGAACTGCACCGCCAGCAGCTGCGCCAGATCGCCCCGCGCGAGCACCACCGCCACGCCGGCCAGCGACAGCGTTGAGCCCAGCGCGGCACGGCGCGAAATGGGCACGCCATAGAGCAGCCGGCCCAGGATCAGCATCCAGACCGGGATGCTGGAGGCCACCAGGGTCACGTTCAGCGGGGTCGAGGTCTTGAGCGCCATGTACTGCAGCGCGTTGTACATGCCCACGCCCAGCAGGCCGAGCAGGGCGAAGCGCTTCTTGTGGACCCACAGGCCGCTACCGGGCCGCAGCACCCAGCCGGCCAGCGGCAACAGCAGCGCACCAGCGAGCACCCAGCGCACGAAGTTGAAGGTGATGGGCGGAATGGCGCCCTGCATCATCCGGCCGACCACGGCGTTGCCGGCCCACAGCAGCGGCGGGATCAACAACAGGGCGATGGTGGACGGCGTGAGGCGGGCGGGTGCGGACATGCCGGCACTGTACCCATACGGGCATGCCCTGCGCTGGCGCGGGGCTGACGGCCTGCCTCACTGGCGACACGGTGGTTTCGTGGCAGCATGTGGGTCGTTCAGAACGAAGGAGATTCCCATGACCCAGACCAGCCGCGCCGTGCGCATCCACGCCAACGGCGGCCCCGAACAGCTTGTGATCGAAGCGCTGAGCGTGGGTGAACCCGGCCCGGGCGAGGTGCGCATCCGCCACCACGCGATCGGCCTGAACTTCATCGACGTCTACCAGCGCAGCGGCCTGTACCCCAACGCCATGCCCCTGTCGCTGGGCATGGAGGGCGCGGGCGTGATCGAGGCGGTGGGCGAAGGCGTGACGCACCTGAAGGTGGGCGACCGAGCCGCCTACGCCGCCAACCCGCCCGGCAGCTACTGCGACCTGCGCGTGATGCCGGCCATGAACGTGTGCCGGTTGCCCGATGCGATCGACTTCGAGACCGGCGCGGCCATGATGCTCAAGGGTCTGACCGCGATGTACCTGCTCAAGCGCTGCCCACCGGTGGAAGGGCTGCATCCGGGCGACTTCGTGCTGTTCCACGCCGCGGCCGGTGGTGTGGGGCTGATCGCCTGCCAGTGGGCCAAGGCCCTGGGCCTGCGCCTCATCGGCACCGCGGGTTCGGACGACAAATGCGCGCTGGCCCGGGAGCACGGCGCGGAATTCACCATCAATTACCGCAGCGAGGATTTCGCCGCGCGGGTGAAAGAGATCACCGGCGGCAAGGGCGTGAAGGTGGTCTACGACTCGGTGGGCAAGGACACCTTCGACAAGTCGCTCGACTGCCTGATGCCGTTTGGGTTGATGGTGAGCTTCGGCAACGCCAGCGGCCCGGTGGCGCCGTTCGCGCCCGGCATCCTTGGCGCCAAGGGGTCGCTGTACGTGACGCGCCAGACGCTCTTCACCCACATCACCAGCCGCGAGCGCACGCAGGCCATGGCCGACGAGCTGTTCGCGGTGGTGGCCAGCGGCGCCGTGAAGATCCGCATCGACCAGCGCTTTGCGCTGACCGACGTGCAGGCCGCGCACCGCAGCCTGGAGGCGCGGCAGACCACGGGCTGCACCATCCTGTTGCCGTAGTCGGGTTCGCCCGGTCGCCGTCAGCCACTCCGGTGGCGGGCCGCCTCGATCTTGTGAATCCACGCGGTCGTTCGCCCACAAAACAAAGCCCCCAGCAGGTGGGGGCTTTGTCGGTGCTTCAAGCCGCCTTGCGGGCGGGCTCAGCGTTGGGCCGGCGGACTCAGAACTTCATGCCGACGCCGATGTTGAGGCCGTCCACCTTGACGCCCTTGCGGTCGTAGTAGTTCATGTAGTCGGCATTCAAGGAGGTGTTGCCACCCAGCGCGAAGCTCATGCCCGCCCCGTAGGCGAAACTGCCCCCCGAGTCCGAAACGCTCAGGTTGCCCGAACGGGCGCTGACCTTGGTGCCGGCGACACCGGCCCGGGCGAACAGTTCCACGGACTCGCCCAGACGGATCTTGGGTTTGACGAAGGCGCCATACACGTGCTCAACCTTGCCCTTGACCGTGACCCCGCCGACGTTCACATCGTCGGAGCCCGCGCCCAGACCCAGCAAGCCTTCCACGGCCAGATTGGGGTTGAGCTCGTAGCCCGCGATGCCGCGGACCATGGAGGGGTTGACCTTGGCGGAGAAGCCGTCGTCCCGGTTGTCGAAATTGAGGCGGCTGTACCCCAGCTCTCCGTACGCTCCTTGTGCTTGGGCAGCGGTGGCGGTGAGCGCGACAGCGGCGATGGCGACAAATTTGCCGAGATGTTTCATGAAACCTCCAGTTCAGAATGGTGAAGAATGCCGCCCTCCGTGAGGGCAACACTGTGCTGGAGTCCCTGGAGGAAAGCGTCGTTCCCGCTACATGGCGAAAGCAGGGGATACGTTTGTCTCATTCGGTAAGGCGTGCCGGCCCCACCGCTTGGAAAAAAAGAAAGCCACCCGAGGGTGGCTTGGTTGCCGGAGGTCAGCGGGTGTCAGAACTTCATGCCGGCGCCCAGCGTGAAACCGGTGTATTTCACACCGCTGCCGCTGTAGTAGGACATGTAGTCCGCGTTGATCGAGATCTTCCGGTGGTTGAACGAGGCCCAGTCGGTCAGGTAGCTGAAACCCGCGCCATAGGACAGCCCGGCGCCGCCGTCGGTCCCGGTGTAGCCGCGGACGCTGGAGCTGGTGTTGACCAGGCCAAGGCGGCCAAACACCTCCATGTCGCCCAGCTGCAGCCGTGGTTTGGCATAGACGCCGATCATGGTGCCCGCGCTGACGTTGTAGGCCGAACCGAAGTAGCCGGTGGCGCTGCCACCGCGAAGACCCAGGCCCAGCATGGCTTCGGCGGCCAGTTGGGGGTGGTAGTCGTAGCCCACGATGCCGCGCAGCATGATGGGTTTGGCGGAAATGCCGTGGTTCGAGATCTTATAGCTCAGCAGGCTCAGGCCCAGCTCGCCGTACAGACCCTGGTTTTTCAGGCCTTGTGAGGCCAGGCCCTTGTCGAGCGCGCCCTCGGCCTTGGCCATGCCGCTGCTGGCTTTTTGCTTGACCACCTGGGCCTGGGCGCTGAGGCCCGTGAATGCCATGGTGGCGAACGTGATGAACGGAATCAGTTTTTTCATGAAAACTCCCTGGAACAAAACAGATGCGATACCCAGATCGGCACAACGGCCTGCGCTGGTGCGCAGGCCGTTGTGCTTCTTGAGTAATAAAAAAGGCGCAATTTTTAGAATTGCGCCGGGCATTATTGTAACTTTTGAATGCCTGATTTCACAGGCATGCTCCAAAGAGGAGCGGGCGAACCGCTGCGGCTCGGCAGCGTTCGCTCAAAGGGCCAGTCAGGCCGGCGTGGCCACCGGCTGTGGCGCCACGGTCCGCAGCGCGGCGTCCAGGTGGCTCAGCGTGCCGTTCACGTCGTGCCACTTGTCCAGGCCGAACAGGCCGATGCGGAAGCTGCGGAAGTCGGCCGGCTCGTCGCACTGGAGCGGCACGCCGGCGGCGGTCTGCAGGCCGGCCGCGAGGAATTTCTTGCTGTTCTGGATGTCCGGGTCGGTGGTGTAGCTCACCACCACGCCCGGCGCCTGGAAGCCCTTGGCCGCGACGCTGGGGAACCCGTTGTTCTCCAGCAGCTCCCGCACGGCGCGGCCGAGCGCGATCTGCTCATCGCGTACCTTGGCAAAGCCGTAGGCCTCGGTTTCCTGCATGGTGTCGCGCAGCCGCAGCAGGGCGTCGGTCGGCAGCGTGGAGTGGTAGGCGTGGCCGCCGCCTTCGTAGGTTTCCATGATCTGCAGCCACTTCTTCAGGTCCATCGCGAAGGTGGTGCTCTGGGTGGTGTCGATCGCTTTACGCGCGCGTTCGCTCAGCATCACCATCGCGCAGCAGGGCGAGCTGCTCCAGCCTTTCTGCGGCGCCGAGATCAGGATGTCCACGCCGGTCGCCTTCATGTCCACCCACATCGCGCCCGAGGCGATGCAGTCCAGCACGAACAGGCCACCCACGGCGTGCACCGCGTCGGCCACGGCCTTGAGGTAGTCGTCGGGCAGCATCATGCCGGCGGCGGTTTCCACGTGGGGTGCGAACACCAGGGCGGGTTTTTCTGCCGCGATGGCGGCGGTCACTTCGTCGATCGGCGCGGGCGCCCAGGCGGCCTGCGGGCCATCGGCGATGCGCCGGGCCTTCATCACGGTGTGGCTGGCGGGGATGGACCCCATGTCGAAGATCTGCGTCCAGCGGTAGCTGAACCAGCCGTTGCGGATCACCATGACGTGTTTGCCGTGCGCGAACTGGCGTGCCACCGACTCCATGCCGAAAGTGCCGCTGCCGGGCACCAGCACGGCCGAATGCGCACCGTAGACGCGCTTGAGCATGGCCGAGATGTCGGTCATCACGCCCTGAAAGCGCTTGGACATGTGGTTGAGCGCGCGGTCGGTGTAGACCACCGAAAATTCGAGCAGGCCGTCGGGGTCGATGTGGGGCAGCAGTCCGGGCATGGGTGTCTCCTGGGGCGGGTCGCAAACGGTTTGCCAGCGTAGCACAGGGGTCGTGCCGCTGCGGTGCCACCACCCGGGGCCTTGCTCAGTGCCGCTCTGGCGCTGGTGGCGACGCGCGCAGCCGGCTGGGCGCGAGCACACCGGCGCTGTCGAGGATGGGGTAGGCGATGGAGCAGATGTGGGAGTTGATGCGCTTGAGGTCGCTGATCATGTCCAGGTGCAGCGCGCTGGTGTCCATGCTCAGCATGCTCATGCCCGAGAGGCGCTGCAGGTGGGCGGCGGCGTACTCGCGCTCCAGGTCGCGAAAGCGCACCTTCTCTTCCAGCAGCCGCTGGGCATCGCGCACGTTGCCGTTGAGGAACACGCTCATGCCCAGGCGCAGGTTGTCCAGCAGGCGCGCATGCAGTTCGACGATCTCGGCCATGCCCGCTTCGGAGAACTCGCGACCCTTGCGGATCTTCTTCTCCTCGATGTCGAGCAGTACCCGCTCGACCGTGTCGCCGATCTGCTCCATGTTGATGGTGAAGCTGATGATGTCGGTCCAGCGCCGGCTTTCTTCCTCGCTGAGCTGCTGGCGCGAGATCTTGGTCAGGTAGTACTTGATGGCGGAATACAGGCTGTCGACGGTGTCGTCCAGCTTGCGCAGGTCCTGGGCCAGCTTGAGGTCGTTGTTCCGGATCACGGTGACCACGCCACGCAACATGGTTTCGACCACGTCGGCCTGGTGCAGCGCCTCGCGCGCGGCGCACGAGATGGCCAACGACGGCGTGGCCAGCGCCGAGGGGTCGAGGTGGTTGGGCCGGTCCAGCGGGCCGTTGCCGTCCTGCAGTGGCAGCAGCCTTTCCACCAGCCGGGCCACCGGGTGGGTCAGGCCGATGAAGATCAGGCCCACCATGAGGTTGAAGCTCAGGTGGAACAGCACCGTGAGCGTGGCCGGGTCCTGCACCAGGGGTTGCACCCCCTGGAGCCAGAGTGGAATCAGCCAGGGCGCGATGGCCACGCCGAGCAGCTTGAACAGCAGGTTGCCCAAGGGCACCTGCCGGGTGCGGATGCCCGATCGGGCGGTGGTGACCACGGCCATCAGGCCGCTGCCCAGGTTGGCCCCCAGCACCAGGCCGAGTGCCACGTCCAGCCCCACCACCTGCAGCGCCAAGGTGGCGGCGAGCAGGACCACGGCCAGGCTGGAGTAGGCCAGCACCGCCAGCGTGGCGCCCACCAGGATCTCCAGCATGCGGTCGCTGCTGAGCGATTCCAGCATCAGCTGCACCGCCGGGTTCTGCGTCAGCAGGTTGGTGGAACCGGTCACCAGTTGCAGCGCCAGCAGCATCAGGCCCAGGCCGATGAGGATGCGCCCGACGTCGCCGGGCACGGAGCCCTGACGCGAGATGAACAGCGCCACGCCGGTGAAGATGCACAGCGGCGAGAGCCAGGACAGGTCGAAGGAAAACACCACCGCCATCACGCTGGTGCCGATGTCCGCGCCCAGCATCACGGCCAGGGCGGCGGGCAGCGCGATCAGGCCCCGGCCCACGAAGGAGCCGGTGATCAGGGCGGTGGCGGTGCTGGACTGCACCAGGGCTGTGACCGCCAGGCCGGAGAGCGCGGCCGAGAAGCGGTTGCCCATGCTGGTGGCGAGCATCTGGCGCAGGTTGCTGCCGAAGACGCGCAGCACCCCGGTGCGCACCAGGTGCGTACCCCACACCAGCAAGGCCACGGCGGCCAGAAGATCCAGCAGATGTCTCATGAACCTCAAAACTATACGCGCCCGCCTGGCCGGGCGGCGGCGCGCGGCGGACCGGCCACCCGGCCGGACACGCCGCGCGTCCGTTGCGACGGGCTCAGCGGCCGCGCCGCACGCGCAGGATCTCGTCGAGGATCAGACCCACGGCGCCGACGGTGATGCCCGCGTCGGCGATGTTGAAGGCCGGGAAATGTCCGCCGGGGAAGATGCCGGCCAGGAATCCCCAGTGGAAGTCCAGGAAGTCCACCACATAGCCGTGCAACAGGCGGTCGATCACGTTGCCGACGGCGCCACCCAGGATGCAGGCCAGCGCAAACGCGAACAGCTTCTGGCCCGGGTGCGAACGCAGCATCCAGACGATGAACGCGGCCGCGGCCACACCGATGCCGGTGAAGAACCAGCGCTGCCAGCCACCGGCGTTGGAGAGGAAGTTGAAGGCCGCGCCGGTGTTGTGCGCTCGGATCACGTTGAAGAAGTCGGTAACGGTGGTGCTGTCGCCGAGCCGGTAGTTGCCCAGGATCAGGGTCTTGGTGAACTGGTCCAGCAGCACGATGGCGACCGCCAGACCCAGCCAGGGCCACACGCTTGCGTTGCCTGTTTTCGCCATCTCAGGCCACCTCACGGGTTTCGCCGGCGCCCGTGCCCGCGGCTTCGGCCAGGTTGCTCACGCAGCGGCCGCAGAGGCTGGGGTGGGCCGCATCGGCGCCCACGTCGTCGCGGTAGTGCCAGCAGCGCTCGCACTTCTGCGCTGCGCTGGGGGCCACCGTCACCTGCAGTTCGGCGCCGTCCAGCACCGTGGCGGCGGATGTGATGGTGACGAACTTCAGATCGTCACCCAGCGAGCGCAGCAGGGCCGCATCGTCGGCGCCCGCGGTGATCACCAGCGTGGCCTGCAGCGAGGCGCCCACGGCACCCGCGGTGCGCACGGCTTCGATCTCCTTGTTGGCCACGTCACGGATGGCGCGGATGCGGTTCCACTTCGCCAGCAGGGCTTCGTTGGCCGAGGGCAGTGGCGCGTAGGTCTCGAAGAAGATCGAGCCCTGGTTCTTGTCACCCGCGAAATGGCTCCAGGCCTCTTCGGCGGTGAAGCTCAGGAACGGCGCCATCCAGCGCAGCATGGCGTCGGTGATCTGGTGCAGCGCGGTCTGGGCCGAGCGGCGTGCCAGGCTCTTGGGCGCCGTGGTGTACAGCCGGTCCTTGAGCACGTCGAGGTAGAACGCGCCCAGGTCTTCCGAGCAGTACACCTGCAGCTTGCTCACCACCGGGTGGAATTCGTACACATCGAAGTGCGCGAGGATCTGGGCCTGCAGCTCGCTGGCGCGGGCCAGGGCGTAGCGGTCGATCTCCAGCATCTGTTCCAGCGGCACGGCGTCGGTGGCGGGGTCGAAGTCCACCGTGTTGGCCATCAGGAAACGCAGCGTGTTGCGGATGCGGCGGTAGGCGTCGACCACGCGGGCGAGGATCTTGTCGTCGATGTTGAGGTCGCCCGAGTAGTCGGTGCTGGCCACCCACAGGCGCACGATTTCAGCGCCGAGCTTGCTCGTCACCGACTGCGGCTCCACCGTGTTGCCCAGGCTCTTGCTCATCTTGCGGCCCTGGCCGTCGGTGGCGAAGCCGTGGGTCAGCAGGCCCTTGTAGGGCGCGCGGTCGTAGAGCGCGCAGCCCAGCAGCAGCGAGCTGTGGAACCAGCCGCGGTGCTGGTCGTGACCTTCGAGGTACAGGTCGGCCTCGGGGCCTTGTGCGTGGCTGGCGCCATTGGGGTAGGCGTGGGCGTGGCTGCCGCGCAGCACGTGCCAGAAGGTGGAGCCGGAGTCGAACCACACCTCCAGGATGTCGGTGCTCTTGGTGTAGTGCGGAGCGTCTTCGGTGCCCAGGATCTCTTCGGCCGTCACGCGGCTCCAGGCCTCGATGCCGCCCTTTTCCACGATGTCGGCCGCCTGGTTCAGGATCTCCATCGTCTGCGGGTGCAGCTCACCCGAATCCTTGTGCAGGAAGAACGGCACGGGCACACCCCAGCTGCGCTGGCGCGAGATGCACCAGTCGGGCCGGTTGGCGATCATGTCGCGCAGGCGGGTCTTGCCGTTCTCGGGATAGAAGCTGGTGTGGTCGATCGCGTCCAGCGCCAGCTGGCGCAGGGTCTTGGGCGCCTTGTCCTTCGTGAACACGCCTTCGCCCTCGTCCATGCGCACGAACCACTGCGCGGCGGCGCGGTAGATCACCGGCGTCTTGTGGCGCCAGCAGTGCGGGTAGCTGTGGGTGATCTTCTGCGTGGCCATCAGGCGGCCGGCGTTCTTCAGCGCTTCGAGGATGACCGGCACGGCCTTCCAGATGTGCAGGCCACCGAACAGCGGGAAGTCGGCCGCGTAGGCGCCGTTGCCCTGCACGGGGTTCAGGATGTCGTCGTACGCCAGGCCGTTGGCCACGCAGGAGTTGAAGTCGTCCACGCCGTAGGCGGGCGCCGAGTGCACGATGCCGGTGCCGTCGCTGTCGCTCACGTAGTCGGCCACATAGACCGGCGAGAGGCGGCGGTAGCCCGCGTCCACGTCGTACAGCGGGTGGCGGAAGTTCAGGCCGCCGAGCTGGTCGCCTTTTGCCGTGGCGAGCACGGAGCCTTGCAGGCCGAAGCGTTCCAGGCAGTTGTCCACCAGCGTTTCGGCCAGCACCAGGCAGCCCATGGGCGTGTCCACCAGCGCGTAGGTGAGTTCGGGGTGGGCGTTGAGCGCCTGGTTGGCGGGAATCGTCCAGGCGGTGGTGGTCCAGATCACCACGAAGGCACTTTTGCCGGCGGGCAGCGCGGACAGGCCGAAGGCGGCGGTCAGCTTCGTGGCGTCATCGGTCTCGAACGCCACGTCCAGCGTGTCGCTCTGCTTGTCGGCGTATTCGATCTCGAACTCGGCCAGCGAACTGCCACAGTCGAAACACCAGTACACGGGCTTGAGGCCCCGGTAGACGAAGCCGCGCTCGATGACGCGCTTGAAGGCGCGGATCTCGCCCGCCTCGTTGGCCGGGTCCATGGTGCGGTAGGGGCGCTCCCAGTCGCCCAGAACGCCCAGGCGCTTGAAGTCTTCGCGCTGCTGATCGATCTGCTCGGTCGCGAAGGCGCGGCTCTTGGCCTGCATGTCGTCGCGGCCGAGGTTGCGGCCGTGCAGCTTTTCGATCGCGTTCTCGATCGGCAGGCCGTGGCAGTCCCAGCCGGGGATGTACTGGGCATCGAAGCCGGCGAGCTGCTTCGATTTCACGATCATGTCTTTCAGCACCTTGTTCAGTGCGTGGCCGATGTGCAGCTTGCCGTTGGCGTAGGGCGGACCGTCGTGCAGCACGAACAGCGGGGCGCCTTGGCGGGCATCGCGCAGGCGCTTGTACAGGCCACCCTCGTTCCATGCTCCGACCCAGGCCGGCTCGCGCTTGGGCAAGTCGCCGCGCATCGGGAACGGCGTGTCGGGCATGTTCAGCGTGGCGCGGTAGGCGCTGGCTTCGGGCTTGGCCTCGTTTTTCGGGGCGACGGGCTTCTCAGACATGGTGGTTCGACTTTCGAATTCGGGATCGGCGAGGGCAGGCTCGTTGGTGCAACAGGGCGCACGGGAGGGGGGCGGGTCGCCCCGAGCCTGTCAGAGGGCGCGCGGCCCGGGGCTCGTCGCCCCGGCTGCGGCGTTAAATTCGATCGCGGGTGGTCTGGCGGTGCGTCTGCACGTACGCTTGGTTCGGCAGGGACGCAAAAAAAGCACGTGCATCGTCGCAGTCCCTGGCGATGCCCCGGGTCAGGGCGTCCAGACTGTCGTACTTCAACTCGTCGTGCAGTTTGTGCAGCAGTTCCACGCGGATGATTTTACCGTAGGCCTCCCCGCCGGGCAGGCTGGCGACCAGCGCCTCGGGCCATTCCAGACAGTGCGTCTCCAGCAGCACCCGCCCGCCATTGGCGTCGTTCGGGTCCAGTGAGGGGCGTACCCCCAGGTTGGCGACGCCGGACAGAGGGGGGGAGTCCGCCTCGGGACCCAGGCCGTGCACATGCACCGCAAAAATACCGCTGGCCGCCGGTTTCCAGTGCGCAAAGCGCAGGTTGAGCGTGCGAAAACCGTCGCCGCGTCCCGGGCTGCTTTCGGCCAGCTGGCGCCCGAGCTTGCGACCATGCACCACGTGGCCGCTGATGCTGAACGGTCGCCCCAGCAGGGCGGCCACCCGGTCCATGTCGCCCGCGGCCAGCGCTTCGCGCACGGCCGAACTGGACACCCGCACGCCATGGACCTCGTAGCTCTGCATGCGCGCCACGTCAAAACCGAGCGATGCGCCGGCGGCATCCAGCATGGCGTAGTCGCCCGCGCGCTGGGCGCCGAAACGGAAGTCGTCGCCCACCAGCACGTACTTGACGCCCAGCGCGCGCACCAGCGTGTCTTCGATGAAGGCCTGTGGGGTCTGCGAGGCCAGCCGGGCATTGAACGGCAGCACCACACAGCGGTCGACGCCGCAGCGGGCCAGTTCCTCGAGCTTGTCGCGCAGGGTGGCGATGCGCGCGGGGGCCAGATCGGGCTTGTGGTGCACGGCGGCGAAATAGTCGCGCGGGTGCGGCTCGAAGGTCATGACGCAGCTGGGCACGCCGCGGTGCCGGGCCTCGTTGTTCAGCAGGGCCAGCATGGCCTGGTGGCCTCGGTGCACCCCGTCAAAGTTGCCGATGGTCAGGGCACAGCCCGCGATGGCCTCGTGGCGCAGGGCATGTTGCAGGTTCCAGAGGCCACGGATGATTTTCATGGGCGATGTCGGTCCACTCCCAGGAGTTGGACGCGGTTCAGGTGCTTGTCACAGAAGCACTGTATATTGACACACGTGCGGAACGCGACCCTGCGGTGGCGCCCCGCTCTGAAGACAGATTGTCCGGTTGTTTGTCAACATGGAGGTGGGTCTTGAAGGTCTTGAAGCTGTCTGCGCAGGGACTGCCCCAGTCCTGGATCAGCCTCGAAGAAGCCGTGCTGCATTACGCGGCGGATGAAGTGCGCTGGGAAATGGGCGCCGAGGTGGCGGTGTTTCACGGTGGACACAACGCGATCTCGGGTCGCCAGTCCATCATCGCCGTCAACTCCATCATCGGCACCCAGGGCGTTCCACGCATCAACCCCTTTGACCTGCGACCCACGCTCACCAACAGCAAACTGTTTGCGCGCGATCGCTGCCTGTGCGGCTACTGCGGCGGGCACTTCCACGAAGAAGAGCTGACGCGCGAGCACATCATTCCCTTGGGGCAGAACGGACGCGATCTGTGGATGAACGTGGTGACGGCCTGCCGCTCGTGCAACCACCGCAAGGGCAACCGCACGCCCGAGCAGGCCAACATGCCGCTGCTGTACGCGCCCTACGTGCCCAGCCTGTGGGAAGACTTCATCCTGCGCAACCGCCGCATCCTGGCGGACCAGATGGAGTTCCTGATGGCGCACCTGCCGAAGACATCCCGTCTTCACGCCTGACTCGGTTGTGCTTGCTTGTGCTTCTTCAATGGCCTGAGGGCGCTGGATGAGTAACTACGCTCATGTCCCCCGCCAAGGGCCGCGCCCTTGTCTCCTCCTTTACTTCGCTGCGTCACTCACCCAGCGCCCTCAGGCCGCGACCGCCCGGGCGTGCCAGCGGTGGAGTGCCAATACATCGGCAGATCGGTGAGGCGTCGGGTTTTGCGCAGCGAAGTAAAGGAGGAGGTGCCGCGAAGCGGCGCCGGGGGACATGAGCGGAGTAAGGCCTGGCGCCTCATCGATCCCGCGACACCATTGAGCGAAAAGAAAAAGCCCCGCAAAGCGGGGCTTCAGGATCGTTGCCAACAGAAGACTCAGGCAAACACCCCCGCCGTCTCCTCCATCCGCGCCGACACCTCCCCCAGGTGGTGGAGGGTGTCGCCCCAGCTGATTTCCAGCTGGGTCAGTTTCTTGAAGTAGTGGCTCACGATGTATTCGTCGGTCACGCCGATGCCGCCGTGCAGCTGCACCGCCTGCTGGCCGACGAAGCGCATGCTCTGACCCAGTTGCACCTTGGCGCGCGCCATGGCGGTGCGGCGTTCGTTTGCCGGGGCGTTGAGTTTCAGACTGGCGTAGTAGCTCATGGAGCGGGCCAGTTCCAGCTGCATCTTCATGTCGGCCACGCGGTGGCGCAGGGCCTGGAAGCTGGCGATCGCCACGCCGAATTGTTTGCGTGTGTTCAGGTACTCGACCGTGATCGCCAGGGTCTTGTCCATCACGCCCACGGCTTCGGCGCAGGCCGCGGCGATGCCGATGTCCACTGCGTGTTCCAGGGCCGCCAGCCCGTCGGTGGTGATCAGCTGGGCCGGTGCGTTCTGGAACACCACTTCGGCGGCGCGCCCGCCGTCTTGCGTGGCGTAGCCGCTGGCGCTGACGCCCCCGGCCGTGTGCGCCACGAGGAACAAGGCCAGCCGCCCGCCCGCCATGGCCGGGACGATGTAGGCGTCGGCCAGGTCACCCGCGGCCACGATGCTCTTGGTGCCGGACAGCGCCCAGGCGCCGCCCGCTTCGGTGGCGCTCGTCGAGCACACGTCCAGGCGGTAACGCGCCCGGCGTTCCTGGTAGGCCAGGGTCACCAGGGTTTCGCCCGAGGCCACGCCGGGCAACCATTCGGTTTTCAAGGCCGCGGGCCCGTAGCCCGCCAGCAAGGCGCCGGCGATCAGTGCCTGCGCCAGGGGTTCGAGCACGATGCCGCGCCCGAGTTCTTCCATGACCACCATGCCTTCGACGGGGCCCATGCCCATGCCGCCATCGACCTCCGGGACGTACAGGCCGGTCAGGCCCAGATCGGCCAGCTCACCGTAGGCCGCGCGGCTGAACCCGCCCGTGGCCACGATGCCCCGGCGGCGCTCGAAGTCGTAACCCTTGTCCACCCATTTGCGCACGGCGTCGCGCAGCTGTTCCTGGTCGTCGGAAAAATCGAAATCCATGTGGTTCTCCTAAGGTCCGTTCGCCCTGAGCTTGTCGACGGGCTCGTGCCATGTTCGTGTGAGGGCTTCGACAGGCTCAGCCCGAACGGTGAGTGGGTGTTCAGCCCAGAACGGTCTGTGCCACGATGTTGCGCTGCACTTCGTTGGAACCGCCGTAGATCGTGGTCTTGCGCAGGTTGAAGTAGGTCGATGCCAGCGGAGCGTTGCCCACCTCGCCGCCGGGGTAGTCGCCTTGCCAGCCGGCTTCCATGGCCTCTTCGATGAAGGGGAGCGCAAACGGGCCGGCGGCCAGCATCATGAGTTCGGCGTAGCGTTGCTGGATTTCGCTGCCCTTGATCTTGAGCAGGCCGGCGATGTCCAGCGAGTTCTTGCCCGACTTCTCGGCCGAGAGCACGCGCAGCACCAGCATCTCCAGTGCCACCACGTCCACCTCCAGCAGCGCGATCTGGTCGCGGAAGCGTTGGTCGTCCCAGACCCCTTCGGCCTTGGCGATGCGCTTCAGGCGCTCCAGCTCGCGTTTGGCGCGGTTCACGTCGGCGATGTTGGTACGCTCGTGGCTGAGCAGGTGCTTGGCATAGGTCCAGCCCTTGTTCTCTTCGCCGATCAGGTTTTCGGCGGGCACCTTGACGTTGTCGAAGAAGACCTCGTTGACCTCGCATTCGCCGTCGAGCAGTTTGATCGGGCGCACGCTCACGCCGGGCGATGTCATGTCGATCAGCAGGAAGCTGATGCCGGTTTGCGGCTTGCCTTCGGTGGATGTGCGCACCAGGCAGAAGATCCATTCGCCGTACTGGCCCAGCGTGGTCCAGGTCTTCTGGCCGTTGACGAGGTAATGGTCACCTTGGCGCTCGGCGCGGGTCTTGACCGAGGCCAGGTCCGAGCCCGAGCCCGGTTCGCTGTAGCCCTGGCTCCACCACACGTCGCCGCTGGCGATGCCGGGCAGGAAACGTTCCTGCTGCTGCCGGTTGCCGAAGGCCATGATCACCGGCGCCACCATCACGGGGCCGAAGGGCACGATGCGCGGCGCGCCGGCCAGTGCGCATTCCTCTTCAAACAGGTGTTTCTGCACGGCGGTCCAGCCCGGGCCGCCGAACTGCTGGGGCCAGCCATAGCCCAGCCAGCCCTTTTTGCCGAGGATTTTGGCCCAGCGCTGCATGTCGTCCCGCGACAGGCGCAGCGCGTTGTGAACCTTGTGGGCGATGTCGGCGGGCAGGTTGTCCTTGACCCAGGCGCGAATCGTTTCGCGAAACGCCTGTTCTTCGGGCGTGAATGCCAAATCCATGTGTGTCTCCTGGTGCGGTTCGCCCGGGCATCGCATGGGGGAGCCCGAAGCAGCTCCGCAGTTTGGCACGACCGTTCGTTTTATCCCTGTCCGGGCTGCGACAGACCCAGCTGTTCGTGCAGGTTCTGCAACTGGGCCTGAAGCTGGGCGAGGCTGTCTTCCAGCGCCGAGACGCGGCGGGCCAGGGTGATCATCTCTTCCTCGGTGGCGCCCGGCGTCCCCGGGGCCGCGCTCGCGGCGAGGGCGGCGGCGTCCACCGGGCCGCAGAGCAGATGGGCCCAGCGCTGCTCGCGCGCGCCGGGCGCCCGGGGCAGCTTCACCACCAGCGGGCCGCCTTTGTCGGGCGAACGGTCCTGCAGTTCTTCCAGGAAGGCATCGACCGACGCGATGTCGAGGAACTTGTACCAGCGCTCGGTGTTCAGGCGCAGCTCCCCGGCGGTCTGCGGGCCGCGCAGCATCAGCAGGCCCAACAACACGGCGGACTGTTCGGGCACGCCCACCCCACGCAGGAAGTTGTGCTCGTAGCGCGTGACCCGCCCACCGCTGGTCTCGAACACCAGGCTGGACTGGCGCAGGCCGTCGATGGCTTCGCTGATCTCGCTCTCGGTGAGCTGCAGCACCGGCTCGCGGCTGGACTTCTGGTTGCAGCCCGACTGCAGGCTGTTGAGGGTGAGCGGGTAGCTGTCAGGCACGGTACGCGCTTTCTCCATCAAGGTGCCCAGCACGCGGGCCTGTGCGGTGGTCAGCGGGCGCTGCTGAAAGTCGAGCACGCGCGGGCCGGTGGGGGCGGTGCTGGGGAACTGGGTCATTACACTTCCTCGTTATGTCTCAAGTGAGCAAAAACATCGTGATTCTGATCTCGGGCGGCGGCTCGAACATGGCCGCCATCGTCAACGCCGCGCACCAACAGCGCTGGCACGAGGTCTGTGGCGCCCGGGTGGCCGCCGTGATCAGCAACAAGCCCGATGCCAAGGGGCTGGATTTTGCGCGCTCCCGGCGCATCGCCGCCGACGTGGTGGACCACAAAGGCTTTTCAAGCCGCGAGGCGTTTGACGCGGCGCTGATGCAGTGCATCGACGGCCACGACCCCGCTGGCCACCCGGCGCTGGTCGTGCTGGCGGGCTTCATGCGCATCCTCACGCCGGGTTTTGTGCAGCACTACGCCGGGCGGCTGGTGAACATCCACCCCAGCCTGCTGCCGGCCTTCACCGGCCTGAACACCCACCAGCGCGCGATCGATGCCGGCTGCAAATTTGCCGGCGCCACGGTGCACCGCGTCACATCCGAACTCGACGACGGCGACATCCTGGAGCAGGCCGTGGTGCCGGTGCTGCCAGACGACACCGCCGAATCGCTGGCCGCGCGCGTGCTGACCCAGGAACACCTGATCTATCCGCGGGCGGTGCGGCGCTTGCTCTGCGTTTGACCACCCGTCCAGAAACACAAAAACCCGCCGAAGCGGGTTTTTGTGTTTCTGGCGGCCTGCCGTCAGGATTTGCCGGACTCGGCCGATGGGGCGGCCGGCTTGCTGGCCTTCTTGTTGGCCGCGGGCGAGACGGGGGCCTTGAAGGTCTCGCCATTGACCGTCAGCCCCTCGTTGGAGAGCGCGCCTGCGCGCTTGGGGCCGATGCCGGGCACGCGGTCGATCAGATCGTTCCAGTCCTTGAATTTGGCCGCTTTGCGCGCGTCCAGAATCTTGGCCGACGTGCCGGGGCCGATGCCCTTGATGCTGTCGAGATCGGCCACGGTGGCGTTGTTCACGTCCACGGCAGCGAAGGCGGTGGCGCAAATGAGGGCCATGATCATGGCCAGTGCTTTTTTCAGCATGAATCCTCCTGAATTGAATTTGATGGAATGTGGACGAAACACCAGCGGGTCCATCGGCAAACGGTGTGACAGGCCCGTTGACGGGTGGCTTGTGACCACCAGTGCGCAATCTAATCGGTGGCGGCGAAAACAGGGCCCCTGAGCATCTAAAAATGTAGAAGATTGTTGTCATTTAACGTCGATATTCACCGTTTTGAATTGGTTTTTCCGGGATGTGAAATTTGAAAAGAGTTCTTTTAACTTATCTTTTCGGGCGTTCCGCAGGCCCCATCGCATGCCTGCTGTTGGGGGGCTGCGCGGCGGTTCCTGTCAACGAGGGTGTGCCCGGTGCCGCTGCCGACCCGGTTGAGCGGGCCTCCGCCCCGTCGCTGCTGGCCCCGCCAACCATGCAGGCACGGGCCCGGCACCTGTTGGTCACGCCAGCCCAACCGCCGTTCTGGGAAGCGCTGACCCTTCCGGGCAAGTCCATGGCGCGTTTCGAGCCTGACACGAAGGCGGGTCGGCTGGCGCTGCGGGTGAGTGCGCACCGGTCGGTCAGCATCCTGCGCCAGCACTTTCCCGCGGGGCTGGACGCGTCGGCCACCACGCTGTCTTTCTCCTGGATGGTGGACGCCTTGCCCATGGGCGCCGATCTGCGCGATGCCCGGCGCGAAGATGCGCCGGTGCGCATCCTGCTGGCGTTCGATGGCGACCGCGCGCGGTGGCCGGCGAGTGCGCACCGGCTGTCGGAATGGAGCCGCTTGCTCACCGGTGAGGAGTTGCCTTACGCCACGCTGAGCTATGTCTGGAGCCCTACCGACGCGCCGGGCACCGTTGTGGTGAATCCGCGCACCGATCGCCTGCGCAAACTGGTGGTCGACGGCGGTGCGACCCACCTGGGGCAGTGGCGCGAACACCACCGCCACGTGCGGGACGATTTTGTCCAGGCGTTTGGCGAAGAGCCCGGACGCCTGAGGGCCATCGCCCTGATGACCGACACCGACAACACCCAGTCCTCGCTGGAGGCCTGGTATGGCGCCTTGAGGCTGCAGGAGCGTCTCCCCGGAGACACCCCCTGAAGGCATCACGGCCGAGCGTAGGGGTTATGCCCGATCAAGGGCGGGAACAGATGTTGCATAGTGACGCAGCCGAGCGGATGCGCGGGCCCACCGCCGCGCCCGGGGCCGCAAGCGACCCAGGTAAACTGGATTTGCCTGACAGCAGAGGGTCGCTCCCGGAGCGGTGAGCGACCCTCTCTTTATTCCTTCAACGATGTTTGCATTCATTCTCAGGCGATTGGCGCAGGCCGTGGTGGTGATGGTCAGCGTGGCGCTGATCGCGTTCATGCTGTTTCAGTACGTGGGAGACCCGGTGGTTTTCCTGCTCGGTCAGGACGCCACGCCGCAGCAGATCCGCGAGCTGCGCGCCGACCTGGGACTGGACCAGCCGTTTTTCGTGCAGTTCTGGCATTTCCTGGTCAATGCCGCGCAGGGCGAGTTCGGCCTGAGCCTGCGCCAAGGCGCGAAGGTCTCGCGCCTGATCGCCGAGCGTTTCCCCGCCACGCTGGAGCTCTCCATGGTGGCCGCCGTGATGGCGCTGGTGGTCGGCATTCCCATGGGGGTGTATGCCGCGCTCAAGCGGGGCACTCTCATCAGCCAGCTGTTCATGACGGTGTCGCTGCTGGGCGTTTCGCTGCCGACCTTCCTGATCGGCATCCTGCTGATCCTGGTGTTCGCGGTCAACCTGGGCTGGTTTCCGAGCTTTGGCCGGGGCGACGTGACGCAGATCGGCTGGTGGAGCACCGGTCTGCTCAACGCCAGGGGCTGGCACCACATCGTGCTGCCGGCGGTCACACTGGCCATCTTCCAGCTCACGCTCATCATGCGCCTGGTGCGGGCCGAGATGCTGGAGGTGCTGCGCACCGACTACATCAAGTTCGCGCGCGCCCGCGGCCTGACCAACCGCGCGGTGCATTTCGGCCACGCCCTGAAAAACACCCTGGTGCCGGTGATGACCATCACCGGTCTGCAACTGGGCGGGCTGATCGCCTTTGCCATCATCACCGAGACGGTGTTCCAGTGGCCGGGCATGGGGCTGCTGTTCATCCAGGCGGTGACGTTTGCCGACATCCCCGTGATGGCGGCCTACCTGTGCCTGATCGCGCTCATCTTCGTGGTCATCAACCTGGTCGTCGATCTGCTGTATTTCGCGGTCGACCCACGCCTGCGCGTCGAAAAAGCGGGGAGCCACTGATGCCCACCCCCAACCACCACAAAAACATGCTGTCACCCCGCATCAAAGCCCACGGCCGCGCCTTCGCGCACATCGTGGCCCACCACCCCGAGCTGACCGCGCTGCGGCGCGACCTGCACGCCCACCCCGAGCTCGGGTTCGAAGAGCACTACACCGCGCAGCGCGTGGTGGAGTCGCTCAAGGTCTGCGGCGTGGACGAGATCCACACCGGCATCGGCAAGACCGGCGTGGTGGCCGTGATCCACGGTCGCACGCACCGGCGCGGCGCCGCACCGGGCCGCATGGTGGGGCTGCGCGCCGACATGGACGCGCTCCCCATGACCGAGCACAACGACTTCGCCTGGAAGTCCGCCCACCCCGGCCTCATGCACGGCTGTGGCCACGACGGCCACGTCGCCATGCTGGTGGGGGCGGCGCGTTACCTGGCCGAAACGCGGCAGTTCGACGGCTCGGCCGTGCTGATCTTCCAGCCCGGCGAAGAGGGGTTTGCCGGCGCCAAGGCCATGATCGAGGACGGCCTGTTCGAACGTTTCCCGGTGCAGTCGGTCTACGGCATGCACAACTGGCCGCAGATGAAGCCCGGCACGGTGGGCGTGAACCCGGGGCCCATGATGGCATCGGCCGACCGCATCACCATCGAGATCATCGGCAAGGGCGGCCACGGCGCGCACCCCTACCAGACGGTGGACCCGGTGCTGGTGTCGGCCCACATCATCACGGCCCTGCAGAGCATCGTCTCGCGCAACGTGCGCCCGATCGACAGCGCG
Organism: Hydrogenophaga sp. GW101-3F08; assembly: GCF_059424585.1. Classification (NCBI taxonomy): domain Bacteria; kingdom Pseudomonadati; phylum Pseudomonadota; class Betaproteobacteria; order Burkholderiales; family Comamonadaceae; genus Hydrogenophaga; species Hydrogenophaga sp. GW101-3F08. Next base: position 138,899 of record NZ_JBWKZP010000006.1, on the reverse strand, counting down.
GTCATCAGCGTGTGCGCCATGCAGGCCGGCGACCTGGGCGCGTTCAGCGTGGTGCCGGGCAAGGCCACGCTGGTGGGCACCGTGCGCACCTTCAACCCCGAGGTGCAGGGCCTGGTGGAGCGCCGTCTGCAGGAGGTCTGCTCCGGTGTGGCGCTCGGCCTGGGTGCCACCGCCAACGTGCACTACGAGCGCATCTACCCGGCCACCATCAACAGCCGCAGCGAAGCGCGGTTCGCCGCCGACGTGGCGCAAAAGCTGGTCGGCCACGACCACGTGGACCGCAACATGGAGCCCAGCATGGGCGCGGAGGACTTCTCCTTCATGTTGCAGGTCAAGCCGGGCGCCTATCTGCGGCTGGGGCAGGGCGCCGACAACGGGGTGGGCAGCTGCTTCCTGCACAACAGCCGTTACGACTTCAACGACGACGTGTTGCCGCTGGGCGCCGCCCTGCACGCCAGCCTGATCGAGCAGAGCATGCCACTGGACGAAGCGGCGTAGGGCTTTCTTTTCCATTCAACAACCACAGGAGCGACTCATGAAGTTCAAGCAAACGCTGGCGGCCAGTCTGATGGCGGCCGCACTGGCCACCCTGGGGGCGGCCCAGGCGCAGACGGTGCGCATCGGCAACCAGGGCGACGCGCTGTCGATGGACCCGCATTCGCTTAACGAGTCGCTGCAACTCAGCGTCACGGGCAACGTGTACGAACCGCTGGTGACCCGCGACAAAGACCTGAAGCTGGTGCCCGCGCTGGCCACGAGCTGGAAGCAGGTGTCGCCCACCGTGTGGCGCTTCGAGCTGCGCAAGGGCGTGAAATTCCACGACGGCAAGCCCTTCACCGCCGACGACGTGCTGTTCAGCCTGGCCCGCGGCGCGGGTGAAGGCTCGGACATGCGCTCCTACACCAACGACATCAAGGAAGCGCGCAAGGTTGGTGACTTCACGGTCGAGATCGAGACCAAGGCACCGTTCCCCATCCTGCCCGACCAGCTCTCGTTCTTCTACATCATGAGCAAGCCGTGGTGCGAGGAAAACCAGGCCACGCGCCCGGTGGACCGCCGCAAGGGCATCGAGAACGCGGCCTCGTTCCGCGCCAACGGCACCGGCCCGTTCCGCCTGCGCGAGCGCCAGCCGAACGTGAAAACCGCCTTCGTGCGCAACGGCAGCTACTGGGGCAAGATCGAAGGCAACGTGGTGAACGTCGAATACACGCCCATCGGCAACGACTCCACGCGCGTGGCGGCCCTGTTGTCGGGCCAGGTGGACGTGATCGAACCTGTGCCGGTGCAGGACGTGGCGCGCATCAACGCCAGCGGCAAGTCCAAGGTGCTGCAAGGCCCCGAGCTGCGCTGGATCTTCCTCGGCATGGACCAGAAACGCGACGAGCTGCTGTATTCGAGCGTCAAGGGCAAGAACCCGTTCAAGGACAAGCGCGTGCGCCAGGCCTTCTACCAGGCCATCGACATCGTGGGTATCCAGAAGACCGTGATGCGCGGCGCGGCCACGCCCGCGGCCTTGCTGGTGGGTCCCGGTGTCAACGGTTATGACCCGGCCATGGACAAGCGCCTGCCGTACGACCCGACCGCGGCCAAGAAGCTGCTGGCCGATGCCGGCTACCCCAACGGGTTCGAGGTGGGCATGAACTGCCCCAACGACCGCTACGTGAACGACGGCAACATCTGCCAGGCGGTGGCGGCCAACCTCGCGCGCATTGGCGTGAAGGTCAACCTGCAGGTCGAAACCAAGGGCACCTACTTCCCCAAGGTGCTCAAGCGCGACACCAGCTTCTACCTGCTGGGCTGGTCGCCCAGCACCTACGACTCGCACAACGTGCTCAACGCGCTGATCCGCTGCGTGGACGACAAGGGCTCGGGCCAGTTCAACCTGGGCGCCTACTGCAACCCGCAGGTGGATGCGCTCACGCTCAAGATCCAGTCGGAAACCGACAAGCCCAAGCGCGACGCCATGATCAAGGAAGCCTTCCAGCTGCACGCCGACGACATCGGCCACCTGCCGCTGCACCAGCAGGCCCTGGCCTGGGGCGTGGGCAGCAATGTGCAGCTGACGCAGCGCGCCGACAACCAGATGCCGTTCCGCTACATGAGTGTGAAGTAGCCCCCCTGCGCCGCTGCACGGCTTCCCCCCAGGGAGACGCCTGCAGCGGCCCGGCGGAGCCGGTTCCGCTCAGGCCCTGGGGTGGCTTCCCCTCTGACCTCCCGCCCGGTTGGGCCGATGAACTCGAAAGTCCCCACGTTGATTGCCTTTGCTCGCCGCTGGCTCGACAGCGATGTCGGCCACAGTTTCCGCACCTCGCCCACGGCCATCGTGGCCGCGGTGATTGCCTTCGTCTGCGTGTTCTGCGCGGTGTTCGCGCCCTGGGTGGCGCCGCACAACCCGTTTGACCTCGCCACCCTGGAGCTGTCCAACGCGCGCCTGCCGCCGGCCTGGAGCGAGGGCGGCAGCCGCGACTTCCTGCTCGGCACCGACGACCAGGGGCGCGACATTCTTTCGGCGCTGATGTACGGCGCGCGCATTTCGCTGGCGGTGGGGCTGGCCTCGGTGCTGCTCTCGGTGGTGATCGGCGTGGCCCTGGGGCTGCTGGCGGGGTTCCTGGGCGGCTGGGTCGATGGCGTGCTCATGCGCCTGTGCGACGTGATGCTGTCGTTCCCGTCCATCCTGGTGGCGCTGCTGATCGCCGGTGTGGGCCGGGCGCGGTTTCCCGACGCGCACGACAGCCTGGCCTTCGGCGTGCTGGTCATCTCCATCACCCTGACCGGCTGGGTGCAGTACGCGCGCACCGTGCGCGGCTCCACGATGGTGGAGCGCCACAAGGAATACGTGCAGGCCGCGCGCGTGACCGGCGTGTCGCCGCTGCGCATCATGCGCCGCCATGTGCTGCCCAACGTGATAGGCCCGGTGCTGGTGCTGGCCACCATCCAGGTTGCCACCGCCATCATCACCGAGGCCACCTTGTCGTTTCTCGGCGTGGGCGCGCCGCCCACCTCGCCCTCGCTGGGCACCCTGATCCGGTTGGGCAACGACTACCTGTTCTCCGGCGAATGGTGGATCACCATTTTTCCGGGCGCCATGCTGGTGCTGATCGCACTGAGCGTGAACCTGCTGGGCGACTGGCTGCGCGACGCGCTCAACCCAAGACTGAGATGAGCACACGATGAGCCTGCTGCAAGTCAACAACCTGGTCGTCGAATTTCCGCACCGGCGCGGCACGCTGCGCGCCCTGGACGACATTTCCTTCGACATCGCGCCCGGCGAGATCCTGGGCGTGGTGGGCGAGTCCGGCGCGGGCAAGTCGCTCACGGGGGCCTCGATCATCGGTCTGCTGGAGCCGCCGGGGCGGGTGGCCGGGGGGCAGATCCTGCTGGAGGGCCGCCGCATCGACAACCTGCCCCACGAGGAGATGCGCAAGGTGCGCGGGCGCAAGATCGGCGCCATCTTCCAGGACCCGCTGACCTCGCTGAACCCGCTGTATTCGGTGGGCCGCCAGCTCACCGAAACCATCACCACCCACCTGCCGGTGAACCCGGCCGAAGCGCGCAAGCGCGCCATCCAGCTGTTGCGCGACACCGGCATTCCAGCGGCCGAGCAGCGCATCGACCACTTCCCGCACCAGTTCTCGGGCGGCATGCGCCAGCGGGTGGTGATCGCGCTGGCGCTGGCGGCCGAGCCGCAGCTGATCGTGGCCGACGAACCCACGACCGCGCTGGACGTGTCGATCCAGGCCCAGATCATCACGCTGCTGAAGTCCATCTGCAAAGAGCGCGGTGCCGCCGTGATGCTGATCACGCACGACATGGGCGTGATCGCCGAGACCTGCGACCGCGTGGCCGTGATGTACGCCGGGCGCATCGCCGAGATCGGACCGGTGCACGAGGTGATCAACCACCCGGCCCACCCCTACACCGCCGGGCTCATGGCCTGCATTCCCGACATGGGCGTGGACCGCGAGCGGCTGCACCAGATCGACGGCGCCATGCCGCGCCTGAACGCCATCCCTCCGGGGTGCGCCTACAACCCGCGTTGCGAGCGGGTGTTCGACCGCTGCCACACCGAGCGCCCGGACCTGATGCCCGCTGGCGCCACGCGGGCGGCCTGCTGGCTGCATGCCGGGGCGTCCGCGACGCCGAGCCTTGCGCGGGAGGTGATCCAGTGAGCGCGGACCTGACCGAGCCCGGGGTGCTGCGCCACGTGCCACAAGAGAACCCGTCGCAGGGACACGCGCATTCTCAGGAGGCGCAGGCCGAGGCGCCGCTGGTGCGTGCCACCGACCTGGCCAAGACCTTCGACGTGTCCGCTCCCTGGCTCAACCGCGTGCTCGAACGCCAGCCGCGCCAGCTGCTGCGCGCGGTCGATGGCGTGTCGTTCGACATTCCGCGCGGCCAGACGCTGGCGCTGGTGGGTGAGTCCGGCTGCGGCAAGAGCACGGTCGCGCGCCTGCTGGTGGGGCTGTACGAACCGACCCGGGGCGGCTTCGAGTTCGACGGGCAGGACGCGCACGCCGCGTTCAAGACGCCCGAAGGGCGCCAACTGCGCCGCCGCATCCAGATGATCTTTCAGGACCCGTACGCCAGCCTGAACCCGCGCTGGGTGGTGGAGGACATCATTGCCGAGCCGCTGCGCGAGCACGGCATCGAGACCGAGCCGGTGGCCCTGCGGGCGCGGGTCGACGCGCTGCTGCATTCGGTCGGGCTGTCGCCGCACGACCGCGTGAAGTACCCGCACCAGTTCTCGGGCGGCCAGCGCCAGCGCATTTCGATCGCGCGCGCGCTGGCCACGCAGCCGGAGTTCCTGGTGTGCGACGAACCCACCAGCGCGCTGGACGTGAGCGTGCAGGCCCAGGTGCTCAACATCATGAAGGACCTGCAGCGCGAGCGCGGGCTGACCTACCTGTTCATCAGCCACAACCTGGCGGTGGTGCGCCATGTCAGCGACCAGGTGGGCGTGATGTACCTCGGCCGCCTGGTGGAGCTGGCACCCAAGCACACGCTGTTCGACACGCCGCGCCACCCCTATACGCGCATGCTGCTCGACGCCATTCCCAAGATGCACGACACCGGGCGGGCGCGCACGCCGGTCTCGGGCGAAGTGCCCAACCCGCTCAATCCACCCGAGGGCTGCGCGTTCAACCCGCGTTGCCCACACGCCAACGGGCGCTGCCGCAGCGAGCGGCCGGTGTTGTTGACCCTTGGTGGGGTGCGGGTGGCCTGCCACGCGGTGGAAGAGGGCCGCATTCCGTAGGCGGGTGTTCCCCTGGGCTGCCAGCGCATGCAAAGGGCTTTTTCGGAGGGCTTTGTGTAGGAAGCCGTGGCCGGCCCGGCGCCGGCATGGGTTTCATCGTTGTTGGGGCGGCGAGAGCAGGTGCTCGCGCAAGGTGGCAAGAATCTCGTCGGAAAGTGCCGGACGCCCCGCCGCCGTGGCGCGCGCCAGCACCAGGCCGCCCACCATGGTGGCCAGCATCTGCGTGGCGCGCGCACGCCCCTCGGGGCTCGGATCGCCCTGCTCCAGGCCTTCGATCACGCGCGCAAAGCGCTCGATGTTGCGTTCGATGCCCTGCGCAAAGACCTCGGAGAGGCCGCCGCCCGCCCGCGCGGCATCCACCGCCAGCGCGGCCACGGGGCAGCCTTCTCCTGGGTGGTCGCGGTGCTGGGGTGAGAGGTAGCCCGCCACTCGCGCCGCCAGACCCTGGGGCGCGGAACCCGTGTCTGCGTCCGTGCCGCCGAGCGGGGGCATCGACCAGTCGAACGCCCGTGCGCAGGCCTCGCGCACCAGCGCGTCCTTGTTTTCGAAGTGCCGGTACAGCCCGCCATGGGTCAGGCCAGCGTCGCGCGTGATGTCGGCCACGCCCACGCCCGAGAGCCCGTGCTCGCGGTACAGGCGCGACGCCGCATCCAGGATGCCTTGGCGGTTTTCCGCGGACTGGAGCTTGGAGACTTTCATGGCCACCTCTTTTGATGACGGTCGTACGCAAAATGCGTCGATGCATTTATGATGATGCTTGTAATCATAAATGCGCGACCCTTCGTCGCGCGGCAACCCAAGGGGCAACGACGATGGATGGCAACAACGGTGCGCAGGCATCGGGCAACGGCGGCGGGCACCTGCGCCGCGTGGTGATCACGGGCATGGGGCTGGTGTCGCCCCTGGGCTGCGGGGTGGAGCTGGCATGGCGCCGCCTCTTGCAGGGGGCCTCGGGCCTGCGCCTGCTGCCCGATGCGGTGGTGGACGGCATCGCCGCCAAGGTGGGCGGTATGGTGCCCACGCTGGCCGACGACCCCGAAGGGGGCTGGGACCCCGACACCGTCGCCTCGTCCAAGGACCGGCGCAAGATGGACCGCTTCATTCCCTTTGCGCTGGGCGCGGCGCAGCAGGCGCTGGCGCAGGCCGGCTGGGCACCCACCGAGGCACATGAGCAGCAGCGCACGGCCACCGTCATCGCATCCGGCATCGGCGGCTTTGGCGCCATTGCCGAGGCCGTGCGCACCACGGATGCGCGCGGGCCGCAGCGCCTGTCGCCGTTCACCGTGCCGTCCTTTCTGGTCAACCTGGCCGCCGGGCAGGTGTCCATCCGCCACGGGCTCAAGGGGCCTCTGGGTGCGCCCGTCACCGCGTGTGCGGCCAGCGTGCAGGCCATTGGCGACGCCGCGCGCCTGATCCGCTGCGGCGAGGCCGACGTGGCCGTCTGCGGCGGCACCGAGGCCACCATCGACCGCGTGAGCCTGGGCGGCTTCGCGGCGGCCAAGGCGCTCTCCACCGGTTTTTCGGACCACCCTTCGCAGGCCTCGCGCCCCTTCGACGCGGCACGCGACGGCTTCGTGATGGGCGAGGGGGCCGGCATGCTGGTGCTCGAATCGCTCGACCATGCGCTGGCCCGCGGCGCGACGCCGCTGGCCGAGGTGCTGGGCTACGGCACCTCGGCCGATGCGTACCACATCACCTCGGGGCCCGAGGACGGTGACGGCGCGCGCCGCAGCATGGAGATGGCGCTGGCCCAGGCCGGTCTGGTGGCCAGTCAGGTGCAGCACCTCAACGCCCATGCCACCTCCACCTTCGTGGGCGACCGGGGTGAGCTGGCGGCCATCCGCCGTGTGTTCGGCACCGGCAAGTCGGTGGCGATTGCGTCGACCAAGGCGGCCACGGGGCATCTGCTGGGGGCGGCGGGCGCGGTGGCGGCGATCTTCACCACCCTGGCGCTGCGCGATCAGGTGGTGCCCGGCACGCTGAATCTGGACCACCCCGACGAACTGGCCGAGGGCCTGGACATGGTGGCGCACCGCCCTCGCGCCATGGCGCTGGAGCACGCCATGCTCAACGGCTTCGGGTTTGGCGGGGTGAACGCCTCGCTGGTGCTCAAGCGCTGGGTGCCCGCCACCGCGTAGGCGGCGAGCGTCCCGCGGCGCTCAGGTGTAGCGCTTGCTCCGCAAGTTGTTCTTCATTTCCTTGAGCAGCGGTTGCAGCTTGCTGCCGCCGATGCGCAGCGCCACGCAGGTGGCCACCACGTCGATCACCATCAGGTGCATCAACCGCGAGGTCATGGGGCTGTAGCGGTCGTAGCCTTCGGGGTGGTCGGCCGAGAGGTGGATGTGGCCGGAGGTGGCCAAGGGCGAGCCGCTGGCGGTGATCACGATCACGGTGGCGCCGTGCTTGCGGGCGATGTCGGCCGCGTCCATCAGGTCGCGCGTGCGGCCCGAGTTGGAGATGATCACCACACAGTCGCCCGGCCCCAGCAGCGAGGCGCTCATCACCTGCATGTGGCCGTCGCTGTAGGCGATGGCGTTGATGCCCAGGCGGAAGAACTTGTGTTGCGCGTCCTGCGCCACGATGCCCGAATTGCCGGCGCCGTAGAACTCGATGCGGCCCCGGTTCTTGTAGGTGGCGAGCAGGGCGTCCACCGCCTTCTCGATCGAGTGGGTGGAGGCGTCGTTGCGGTATTTCAGGAACGCCGCCACGGTGTTGTCGATCACCTTCACCAGCACGTCGCCGACCTTGTCGTCCACGTCCACGCTGCGGTGGATGAAGGGCACGCCTTCGCTCACGGTGCCGGCCAGCTTGAGCTTGAAGTCCGACAGGCCGTCGTAGCCCATGCTGCGGCAGAAGCGCACCACGGTGGGCTTGCTCACATGGGCGCGGTCGGCCAGTTCGGACACCGGCAGGCTGGCGAAACTGCGCGGGTCGAGCAGCACGAGTTTGCCCACCCTTTGTTCGGCGGGGGCCAGCGAGGGCAGGGAGGCTTTGATGCGGTCGAGCATGGGGAACAAGCGGGTTACGAAACCAGTTACATGGCGGATATGAAACCTTATTACACCCGATAATGGCGAAATGAACCAGCTTGACGCACTCAAACAGCTCACCACCGTGGTTGCCGACACCGGCGACTTCAACCAGATCGCCGCCTTTTCGCCGCGCGACGCCACCACCAACCCGTCGCTCATCCTGAAGGCGGTGCAGAAGCCCGAATACGCCCACCTGCTGCAGGACGCGGTGTCCAAATACGGCTCGCAGGGGCTGGACGAAACCATGAACCGCCTGCTCGTGAGCTTCGGCTGCGAGATCCTCAAACACATCCCCGGCCGCGTGTCCACCGAAGTGGATGCCCGCCTGAGCTTCGACACCGAAGCCACCGTGACGCGGGCGCGCCGCATCATCGACCTGTACCAGGGCGAGGGCGTGCACATCGACCGGGTGCTGATCAAGATCGCTTCCACCTGGGAGGGCATTCAGGCCGCGGCGCGGCTGGAGCGCGAAGGCATCCACACCAACCTCACGCTGCTGTTCTCGTTTGCCCAGGCCGTGGCCTGCGGCCAGGCCAAGGTGCAGCTGATCTCCCCGTTTGTCGGTCGCATCTACGACTGGTACAAGAAAAGCGCGGGCGCCGGCTGGGACGAAGCCGCCAACGCCGGTGCCAACGATCCCGGCGTGAAGTCGGTGCGCGCGATCTACAACTTCTACAAAAAGCACGGCATCGCCACCGAGGTGATGGGCGCGAGCTTTCGCAACGTGGGCCAGATCACGGCCCTGGCCGGCTGCGACTTGCTGACCATCAGCCCCGACCTGCTGGCCCAGCTGGCCGCGAGCGAGGCCGCGCTGCCCAGGGCGCTGGACGCCGAAGCCGCGCGGGCGATGGACGTTCCCTTCGTGCAGTACGACGAGGCGGGTTTCCGCTTCGCGCTCAACGAAGACGCGATGGCCACGGAGAAGCTGGCCGAAGGCATCCGCGCGTTCGTGGCGGACACGATCAAGCTCGAAGCCCTGATGAAGTGAACGGCGGCCGCTGGAGACCGAAAAAAGCCCCGCGGGTTACCTCGCGGGGCTTTTTTTTGTTTCTGGATGGCGGGTGTGCACACGCCGAGATATAGTTCGATGAACAAACTATATCGGGTTTGTCCCTATTCGCTTTCACCTTGCGGTCCAGAACAATTAGTTCGTCGTCCTTACAAAATGCACTGTGCTGCATTGGGTGGAGCACGATGGCTCTGAGGGGCCTTTCCACAACCACGGGCCTGGCACAGGCCAAAACCACCGGAGACATTGATGAAACTGAAGACAACTCTGACCGCCTTTGCCCTGAGCATGGCCACCGCGGGCGCGTTCGCCCAGGTCGTGGGCGTGAGCTGGTCCAACTTCCAGGAAGAGCGCTGGAAGACCGATGAAGCCGCCATCAAGGCGCAGCTGGCCAAGGCCGGTGCCAGTTACATCAGCGCCGATGCCGGTGGTTCACCGGAAAAGCAGTTGGCCGACATCGACAGCCTGATCTCCAAGGGCGCCAAGGCGCTGATCATCCTGGCCATGGACAAGGACGCCATCCTGCCCGCCGTGAACAAGGCCAACCAGCAGAAGATTCCCGTGGTGGCTTACGACCGCCTGATCGAAGCGCCCGGCGTGTTCTACATCACCTTCGACAACGCGGAAGTGGGCCGCATGCAGGCGCGCGCCATTTTTGCAGCCAAGCCCAAGGGCAACTACGTGATGATCAAGGGCTCGCCGACCGACCCCAACGCCGACTTCCTGCGCGGCGGCCAGCAAGAAATCATCGACGCCGCCGTGAAGAAGGGCGACATCAAGATCGTGGGCGAGGAATATACCGAGGGCTGGAAGCCCGAGGTTGCCCAGAAGAACATGGAGCAGATCCTCACCAAGACCGGTGGCAAGGTGGACGCCGTGGTGGCCTCCAACGACGGCACCGCCGGTGGCGTGGTCGCCGCGCTGAACGCCAAGGGCATCAAGGGCACGCCGGTGTCGGGCCAGGACGGCGACCACGCCGCGCTCAACCGCGTGGCCATGGGCTCGCAGACCGTGTCGGTGTGGAAAGACGCGCGCGACCTGGGTCGCGACGCCGCAGCCGCCGCCGTGGCGCTGGCCAAGGGCCAGAAGGTGGCGGGCGCCCAGACCTGGAACGGTGGCGAGAAGAAGGTGGCCCTGCAGGCCCAGTTCCTCAAGCCGGTGCCCATCACCGCCAAGAACCTGGACGTGGTGGTGAAGGCGGGCTGGATCAAGAAGGATGAGCTGTGCAAGGGCGTGGACGCCGCCAAGGGACCGGCCGCATGTAAGTAAAAAAGCACCCCCTGCGCCGCTGCGCGGCTCCCCCCTCAAGGGGGGCGCGCCCAGCGGCCTGGCAGAGCCAGTTCCGCGGGCGCCCTGCGTGGATGCCCATCGCGCCGTCTACAGCGCGGTAAAGAACTGAAGAGCCCTTGAACCGCGGGCTGGGGTCGGCCCGCGGTTTTTCTTTCTTTGTGTCCTGCGGAGAACGCATGTGAATCCGTTTTTGAATTCGCTCAGACAGGCGGCCATCGACTGGCGCCTGGTGATGATGGGCGCGGTGCTGGCGGCCATTGCCCTGGTGTTCAACGTGCTGTCCGACGGGCTGTTTCTGTCGCCCGAGAATCTGTACAACATTGCCCAGCAGACGGCGGTGGTGGGCATCGTGGCCACCGTGGTTGTGCTGATCATCGTGGCGCGCCACATCGACCTGTCGGTCGGCTCGGTCATGGGCTTCGTGGGGGTGCTGATCGCCACCCTGATGTACACCGCCGGCTGGCACTGGGTGTCGGCCTCGCTGGCGGGCCTGGCGGTGGCCATCGGGGTGTCGCTGTACCAGGGCGCGCTGACGGCCAAGCTGGGCGTGCCCTCGTTCGTGGTGACGCTGGGCGGCCTGATGTCGTTCCGCGGCGCGGCCTTTCTGGTGGCCGACGGCAAGACCCAGCCGGTGAACGACCCGTTTTTCCAGCGCCTGGGCGGCGGCTATGACGGCGCCATTGGCGTGGGCCCGAGCTGGTGGCTGGCCGCCGTGATCGTGCTGGCCCTGGTGGCGCTGACCTGGGTCCGGCGCCGCGCCCGGGCGTCCTACGGCGTGCCCAACAACCCGCTGTGGCTGGACGCGCTCATCGTGCTGGTGCCCGTGGCCATCGTACTGGGCTTCGTGGCGGCCATGAACGCCTACCAGATTCCCAGCAAGGACGCGCCGCAGGGCATTCCCATTCCGGTGCTGATCTGGGGTGTGGTGGCCGTGGTGCTGTCCTTCATCGTGCGCCGCACCCGTTTTGGCCGCTACGTGTTCGCCATGGGCGGCAACCCCGAGGCCGCCGCGCTGGTGGGCATTCCGGTGCGCAAGGTCACGCTGATGCTGTTCGCGCTGCTGGGGGTGCTGATCACCATCGCCGCCATCGTGTCGATCGCCCGGCTGAACGCCGGCACCAACTCGCTGGGCACCAGCATGGAGCTGTTCGTGATCGCGGCGGCCGTGATCGGCGGCACCGCGTTGGCGGGCGGCAGCGGTTCCATCCTGGGTTCGGTGCTGGGCGCGCTCATCATGCAGAGCATCGACAGCGGCATGCTGCTGCTCGACGTGTCCATCGGCGTGCGCTACGTGATCATCGGCCAGGTGCTGATCGTGGCGGTGGTGTTCGACGTGATCTACCGCCGTCTGACGGGAGACGCTGCATGAGCACTGTTGCAAGTACCACCCCAGCGCTGGTGGAGATGCGCCAGATCGGCAAGGCCTTTGGCGGCGTGCAGGCGGTGGACGACGTGAGCATCCAGCTCTACCCCGGCGAAGTGGTGGCCTTGCTGGGCCACAACGGCGCGGGCAAATCGACCCTGATGAAGATGCTGGCCGGGGCCTACCCGATCGACAGCGGCGAGGTGCTGATCAACGGCGAGAAGGCCCACATCCGAACCCCGGTGGACGCGCAGCGTTGCGGCATCGAGTCGATCTACCAGACCCTGGCGCTGGCCGACAACCTCGACGCCGTGGCCAACCTGTTCCTCGGCCGCGAGCTGCTGACGCGCTGGAACACGCTGGACGACCACCGCATGGACGCGGACGCGCGCAAGGTGTTCCACCGCCTGAACAAGAACTTCCAGAACGTGCGCACACCGGTGCGCCGCCTCTCGGGCGGGCAGCGCCAGGTGGTGGCGATCTCGCGCGCCATCTACTTCAACGCGCGCATCCTGATCATGGACGAGCCCACCGCGGCGCTCGGGCCGGAGGAAACCGCGATGGTGGGCAACCTGGTGCGCCAGCTCAAGGCCGAGGGCGTGGGCATCTTCCTGATCACCCACGACATGCCCGACGTGTTTGGCCTGAGCGACCGCCTGGCGGTGATGAAGAACGGCAAGCTGGTGGGTGCCTACCGCACCGCCGACGTCACCGAGGACGAGGTTCTGGGCATGATCATCGCGGGCAAACAACCGGAGGGCAAAACGCAGACCCACAGCCTGTGAATGCTGCGCCGCTTCAAGACCATGAAAACCACCGGCGATCAACAACTCGTCAAGCGCATCAACCGCAGCGTTGTGCTGCGCCTGCTGCGCCGCCAGAGCGGGCTCTCCCGCGCACAGCTGGCGCAGGAGAGCGGGCTGACCAAATCCACGGTGAGTCTGCTGGTGCGCGAGCTGATCGACGAGGGCTGGGTGACCGAGGGCGACGTGCCCGCCGCCCAGGGGCTGGGGCGGCCGTCCACTCCGCTGCGCATCGACGGCAGCCGCCGCTGCATGATCGGCGTGGAAGTGGCGGTGGAGGCGTTGCGGGTGGTCGGGGTGTCGCTCATCGGCGAGGTGCTGTGTGCGCGGGAAGAGCCGCTGGCCGGCAGCGAGCCCGAGGCGGTGTGCCGCCAGGCCGCCGGCCTGGTGGCGCAGACCCAGGCACAGCTCGCTGGGCAGGGCGTGCAGCTTCAGGGCGTGGGGGTGGGCCTGCCCGGTGCTTTTGACGAGGCCAGTGGCATGCTGCGCTTTGCGCCCAACCTGGGCTGGCGCAACGTGGATTTCGTGCCCCTGATCACCCAGGCGCTGGCCCAGGCGGGCGCGCCCCCGGTGGCCGTGCACGTGCAGAACGAAGCCGACACGGCGGCCCTGAGCGAATACGAGTTTTCCGAGGGCGACGCCCAGGACTCGCTGATCTTCGTGACCTGCGGTGCCGGTGTGGGCGCGGGCATTGTGCTCAACGACCGCTTGTTCACCGGCATGCAGGGCATGGCCGGCGAGATCGGCCACAGCATCCTGCAGATCGACGGGCCGTTGTGCTCCTGCGGCCGCCGGGGCTGTGCCGAAACCTTCTTCGGCGCCCGCGCGCTGGCCCGGCTGGCCGACCCGGCGCAGGGTGGGCAGTTTCTGGGCGTGGTGCTGCAAAACCTCTGGACCACCTTCAACCCCAGCGCGCTGGTGGTCGGTGGTCCCTCGTGTGAACGCTATCCCGGCATCGTGCCGGTGGCCCAGGCCACCTTGCAGGGCTATGCCGCCAGCGCCGGTGTGCCCGCGCCCCCGGTGCGCGCCGCGCGCTACGGGCTGCTGGCGTCGGCCGTGGGCGCGGCCGCGCTGGTGCTGTACCACGACCTGCGGCCCATGCATGCGCCGGCACCCGGTGGGGCCACTCGCGCCACGGACGCCCCGCCAACCCCTTCAACCCCCACAACGTAACCCGCATGTTCATCGGTATCGACATTGGCACCTCCGAGGTCAAGGCGCTGCTCCTGGCCCCCGACCACACCGTGCAGGGATCGGCCGGCGCCGCCCTCACCGTGTCGCGCCCCCAGCCGGGCCACAGCGAACAAAACCCGCACGACTGGTGGGCCGCCACGCAGGCCGCGCTGGCGCAGCTGCGCGCCGCCCACCCGCAGGCCTATGCGGCGGCGCAGGGCATCGGCCTGTCGGGCCAGATGCACGGCGCCGTGCTGCTGGACGCGCAAGACCAGGTGCTGCGCCCCGCCATTCTGTGGAACGACACCCGCTGCGCCGCCGAGTGCGCCGAGATGATGGCCGAGCTGCCCAGCCTGCCCGATCTGGCCGGCACCCTGGCCATGCCCGGCTTCACCGCGCCAAAGCTGCGCTGGGTGGCCCGGCACGAGCCGGACATCTTCAAGCGCGTGGCCAAGGTGCTGCTGCCCAAGGACTACGTGCGGCTGATGCTCACCGGCGAGTACGTGACCGACCTGTCGGACGCCAGCGGCACCCTGTGGCTGGACGTGCGGCAGCGCAGCTGGTCCGACGCGCTGCTGGCCCTCACCGGCCTGAGCCAGGCCCACATGCCGCGCCTGGTGGAAGGCAGCGCGCCCGGCGGATTCCTGAAGCCCGCCGTGGCGCAGACCCTGGGCCTGCCGGCGGGCATCGTCGTGGCCGGTGGCGGCGGCGACAACGCGGCCAGCGCCGTGGGCATGGGCGCGGTGGACGCGGGCCAGGGCTTTCTCTCGCTGGGTACCAGCGGCGTGCTGTTTGTCGTCACGCCCAGCTACCAGCCCAACGCCGCCAGCGCCACGCACGCGTTTTGCCACGCCTTGCCGCAGCGCTGGCACCAGATGAGCGTGATGCTCTCGGCCGCCAGTGCGTTGCAATGGGTGACCGATCTGCTGGGCGCACCGAACGCCGGTGCGGTGGCGGGCAAGGCCGCAGCGCTGTCGCTGGCCGAGCGCGTGGCTTCGCCCCTGTTCCTGCCCTACCTGGGCGGTGAACGCACCCCACACAACGATGCCAATGTGCGTGGCAGCTTTCACCAACTGAGCTTTGACACCGACGCTGCCCGCCTGGGCTACGCGGTGATCGAAGGCGTGAGCTTCGGCCTGAAAGACGGCCTGGCCGCCCTGAACGCGGCGGGCTGCAGCCTCAATCGCCTGTCGCTGGTGGGCGGCGGTGCCCGCAGTGCCTTCTGGGCGCAGCAACTGGCCAGCGCGCTGAACACCGAGGTCGTGACCCATGGCAGCTCCGCCGTGGGGGGCGCCTTGGGTGCCGCGCGCCTGGCCTGGCTGGCCACCGGAGCACCACAGAGCGCCGTGTGCCAGAGCCCCGCCGTGGAGGCCCGCTACCACCCCGATGCCGCCGAGCAGGCCCTGCTCGAACCCCGTTACGCACAGTTCCGTTCCTTGTACCGAACGGCGTGAAGTCTTTACATACCCAACCCCTGCCCACCGAGAACGCCATGAGCTCCTATTTCGCCGACATCGCCCCCATCGCCTACGAAGGCCCCCAATCCGCAAACCCCTTGGCCTTCAAGTGGTACGACAAAGACCGCCTGGTGCTGGGCAAGCGCATGCAGGACCACCTGCGCTTTGCCGTCTGCTACTGGCACAGCTTCTGCTGGAACGGCTCCGACCCGTTTGGCGGCGACAGCTTCCAGCGCCCCTGGCAGCTGATGGCCGACCCGATGGCGGCCGCCAAGGCCAAGGCCGACGTGGCGTTCGAGTTCTTCGCCAAACTGGGCGCGCCCTACTATTGCTTCCACGACCGCGACGTGGCCCCCGAAGGCGCCACGCCGCGCGAGAGCGTGAACCACCTGCACGAGATGGTGGACGTGCTGGCCGCCAAGCAGCAGGCCACCGGCATGAAGCTGCTGTGGGGCACGGCCAACCTGTTCAGCCACCGCCGCTTCATGTCGGGCGCGGCCACCAACCCCAACCCCGAAATCTTTGCCCTGGCCGCCCTCCAGGTCAAGGAAGCCATGGACGCCACGCTCAAGCTCGGCGGCGAGAACTACGTGTTGTGGGGCGGCCGCGAGGGCTATGAGACCCTGCTCAACACCCGCATGGGGCAGGAGCTCGACCAGATGGGCCGCTTCCTGAACATGGTGGTGGACTACAAACACAAGATCGGCTTCAAGGGCACCATCCTGATCGAACCCAAGCCGCGCGAACCCTCCAAGCACCAGTACGACTTCGACACCGCCACGGTCTATGGCTTCCTGTGCCGCTACGGCCTGGACAAGGAGATCAAGGTCAACATCGAGGCCAACCACGCCACGCTCTCGGGCCACAGTTTCGAGCACGAGATCGCCACCGCTTTGGACCTGGGCATCTTCGGCTCCATCGACATGAACCGCGGCGACATGCAGTGCGGCTGGGACACCGACCAGTTCCCCAACAACATCCCTGAGACCGCGCTGGCGCTCTACCTCATCCTCAAGGGCGGCGGTTTCACCACCGGCGGCCTGAACTTCGATTCCAAGGTGCGCCGCCAGTCCATCGACCCCGAAGACATGTTCCACGGCCACATCGGCGGCATGGACGTCTCGGCCCGCGCCCTGCTGATCGCCGAAAAAATGCTGCAGGACGACCAGCTCGGCCAACTGGTGGAGCAGCGCTACGCCGGGTGGGCCACGCCCTTCGGCCAGGACATCCTCGCCGGCAAGATGGGCCTGGACGCCGTGGCCGCCCACGTGGTGGCCCACAACACCGACACCCGCCCGGTCTCGGGTCGCCAGGAACGGCTGGAGAACCTGGTCAACAGCTATATCTGAGCGACGCGACCGCGACGACCGCCACCTGGAGAACGCCATGAAGCCAGTCGTGTGGGGCGTGCTGAGCACCGCGAAGATCGGGCTCGAGCACGTGATACCGGCGATGCTGTCCAGCCCGCTGGTCGAGTTGCGCGCCATCGCTTCGCGGTCCTTGCCCGCGGCGCAGGCCACCGCGCAGTCGCTGGGCATCGCGCAGGCCTACGGCAGCTACGAGGCACTGTTGGCCGACCCCGCCATCGAGGCGGTCTACAACCCGCTGCCCAACCACCTGCACGTCCCCCTCACGCTCGCGGCCGCGGCGGCGGGCAAACACGTGCTGTGCGAAAAACCCTTCGCGCTCAACGCCGAAGAGGCCCTGAGCGTGAAGGACGCCGCATCGCGGGTGCTCATTGAAGAGGCCTTCATGGTGCGCCACCACCCGCAATGGCTGCGCGCCCGCGAGCTGGTGCGGGCCGGGCGCATCGGCACGCCACGCGCGGTGCAGGTGTTTTTCTCGTACTTCAACGAAGACCCCAGCAACGTGCGCAACCAGCCCGGCATTGGCGGCGGCGCGCTGTACGACATTGGCTGCTACGCGGTGCTGGCCGGGCGTTACCTGTTTGAAGCCGAGCCCCTGCGCGCCATCTCGCTGGTGGACCGCGACCCGGTGCTGGGAACCGACCGGCTGACCAGCGCGCTGCTGGACTTTGGTGGCACCAGGCAGCTCAGCTTCACGGTATCCACACAGAGCGTGCCGTTCCAGCGGGTGCAGGTGGTGGGCACCACGGGCCGCATCGAACTGTTCGTGCCCTTCAACGCCGCGCGCGACGCGCAGATGCGCCTGGCGCTTGACGAAGGCGGGCAGCGGGACGGCAGCAGCGTCACCGTGGAGACCCTGCCCCTGGCCGACCAATACCGGCTGGAGGTGGAAGCCTTCTCGCGCCGCCTGCGCGAGGGCGCAGACCCCGGCGCCAGCAAGGGTCTGAACGACGCGGTGGCACAGGCGCGCGTGATCGACGCACTCTGGCAATCTGAGCGCAGCGGGCGCTGGGAGCCGGTGGCCTGAGCGGGCCGTGCGCCGTTGGCAGCGCACATGGCACGCATCAGCCCAAGACACGGCAGTCCACGAACGCCTTGGGCGCCAGCATTTCGGTCGGCAGCAGATCGAAGTAACGCCTGATGGCCCGCGACGCGTGCGAAGCGTCGTAGAACCCCCCGGCGCTCACCAAGTGGGTGGCGCTTTGGCTCTGCCCGCGCTGTTGCGCGTCACAGGCACTGGCGGTCACCTGGTACAGCCTGGCCCACGCCAGGTAGCTTGAAAGCGTCATGCCCACCTGCTGGCGAAACAGCTTGCGCACGTGTTCGGCAGACAGGCCCAATTGACTGGCCAAGGCCACCGGGTCTGCGCGCCCCTCGCTGTGCCGATGCAAACCGGCGCGCAGCCCGGTCAGCCGTGCATCGGCCCGCGCCGCACCGCCCGAAAACGCAGCCACCTCGCCCAGCACGCTGGCCACCCACCGCCTGACATGGGCTGCACCCACATCACCTTGACACAAGGCGTCCAAAGCCATGCCGTGCCGCGCCATCAACTCGCCATCCGGCCAGACCACCACCCCTCCCTGAGCGCGCTGCTGCAGGCAGACGCCGACGTCAGACAAGGGGTCCACGTACAGGAAGGCCAGCGCGCGACGCCGGGACAGCCCGCTCCACACACCACTGGCATGCAGCAGCACCGTGCCGCAAACCTCCGTCTCATCGCGCAGCCCCAACGTGGCGGGGGCACCCACCGACCCAAACACCAGTGCCGGCGCAACGTTCTCGGAGAGATTGAACGCGAGATCGGGATCGGCGTACATCAGCCAATCGTTGCCCAGATAGACCACCCCGGATATGGCATGAAGCGCCGACATCGGTGTTTCCCCTCGGTTCCCCGTGGCGTACAAGACGCCGGATTTGCACCGTCCTAGCATGGCCCAAGCCCGCTGCACAGGGCTGGCTGCACAGGGCTGGCCAGCCGTGCATGAGCGGCAATTTCCTTGCAAGGAAGCACATTGATGAGCCCCTCATTCTGCACAACCCCGTTCTGGGCGTCCCAGTCCAGTCGCGTTCACACCGCCGCAAAGGCATTCCCCAAGACAGCCGCTCTGACGGGCGCCCTGGCCAGCGCCGTCATGCTTGGCGCCCACGCCAGCAACAAGACGCCCGCACCGCCTTCGGCTCGGCCATTGGCCGAGTCGTGCGCCAGCTTTGTGCCCCACCGGTTGCCTGTCAACGCGAAGTTCGTCAAGACCGAACTGCGGCCCGCGCAAACCGTGCCCGAAACACACTACGGTTCCCAGGAGCCCATTGCCATGCCCCGCGCCTGCATCGTGCGTGGCACCATCGTGTCGTCACCCGGCTCCACCATCCACTGGGCCGTGGAACTGCCCGAGGGCACCGACTGGAACGGCAAGGTACTGACCCTGGGCGGCGGCGGGTTTGACGGCTTCATGCCCACCGACGACCCCTGGCACGTGAAATACGTGCAGGGCAAGGCCGCGCTGCCGTTCGTGCGCATCAGTTCCGACTCCGGCCACCAGACGGAAGACTTTGCCTGGGGCAAAGACAAAACTGCCTTGAAGAACCATGCCTACGAAGCCAACCACCTCGCCTTGCAAGTGGGCACGCACATCGCCACCCAGTTCTATGGCAAAGCCCCCACCCGGCGCTACATGGTGGGGCACTCCAACGGCGGCCGTTCGGGCCTGATGGCGGCCAGCAGGTACCCCAACGACTACGACGGCGTGCTGGCCATGTCCCCCGCCATCAGCCAGCAAGCCCACCAGGTCAACCTGGGCGACTTCAACCGCTGGATCTACGGCCACAACGCGGACGGCAGCAAAAAGGCCAACCTGCCCGAGCAGGCCAACTGGATCAGCCCCGGCAAATCGACCCTGTACGCAGCCGCCGAAATCAAGGCCTGTGACAAGCTGGACGGTCTGGAAGACGGCATCATCGGCAACGTGGAAGCCTGCAACTACGTGCCCACCGACCTGCTGTGCAAGGACGACGTGGCCGGCGCCAAGGACGACAGCTGCCTGACCTCGGGCCAAGTCGAAGCCATCCGCCTCAACTACGCCAACAAGACCGTGCCCATCACCCTGGCCAACGGCATGACGGGCTACGAGCGCTACGGGCGCGGCGGTGCCGCCACCGGCGACTGGCAGGTTTATGCCTTTGGCTTTGAGTACGATGGCGACTTCCTGAAAAAAGGTTTCAGCTACATCGCGCCCACTGCGGTCATCCAGACCCTGACGGGCTCCACGGAAGCCGACTCCATCAGCCACGACCCGCTGACCCTGGCACCCAAGTGGCAGTCTCTGTCCAAGGTGATGGAGCCCAAGGCTTCACTGAAGGCGTTTGGCAAGCGCGGCAAGCTGCTGGTGTGGTACGGCCTGGCCGACACCTGCGTCTCGGTGTACCGCACCGCCGCCTACCTGGACCAGGTACGCAAGGACAGTGGCAGCGCCGCTTTCGACGGCTATGCCCGGTTTGTGACCTCGCCCGGCGTCGGGCACGACCTCACAGGCCCGGGTGCGGCCCATGCCGACTTGGTGACCGCGCTGGTGGACTGGGTGGAAAAAGGCATCGCGCCCAACCAGCTTGTGGCGACCGGCACCACCGCCACCGGAGCCACGTTTGAGCGGCCGCTGTGCCCCTACCCCGGCTACCCCCAATACAAGGGCAGCGGCGACCCGTCCCAGGCCAGCAGCTTCAGCTGCGCGGCACCCTGACGACGAGGCACGCGAGCGCTGGTCAAAACGCCCGGCCTGGCCCGCCACGCCGCGCACGGGTTCCTCCGCTGAATGACCGAGCGAGCTTTCTCGCTATTTTTTCCCCCATTGAAAAAAACCCCGCGAGTCGCCTCGCGGGGTTTTTCTTTTGGGGTTCGTCAGCCTGCAGTGATGCATTCCGACGCGGCATGAGGGTGCAGGGCAAGGCGCAGACGCGCTGACTGTGGCATCGCCACGGCAAGCGGCTGCAACGCCGCCATGCGCCCTCAGGCAAGGATCAATTACATGCCCATGCCGCCCATGTCGCCCATGCCACCCATACCGCCGCCCATGCCACCGGCAGGTGCGTCGTCCTTCGGGGACTCGGCCACCATGCACTCGGTCGTCAGCATCAGAGCGGACACCGAAGCGGCGTTCTGCAGCGCGGTGCGGGTCACCTTCGTCGGGTCCAGGATGCCCATTTCGATCATGTCGCCATAGGTGTCGTTGGCGGCGTTGAAGCCGTGGTTGCCCTGGCCAGCCAGCACGGCGTTGACCACCACGCTCGGCTCGCCACCGGCGTTGGCCACGATCTCGCGCAGGGGCGCTTCGACCGCTTTCAGCACCAGCTTGATGCCGGCGTCCTGGTCGGCGTTGTCACCCTTGATGGTGCCAGCGGCCTGACGGGCGCGCAGCAGGGCCACGCCACCACCGGCCACGATGCCTTCTTCCACCGCAGCGCGCGTGGCGTGCAGGGCGTCTTCCACGCGGGCCTTCTTTTCCTTCATTTCGACTTCGGTGGCAGCGCCGACCTTGATCACGGCCACGCCGCCGGCCAGCTTGGCCACGCGCTCTTGCAGCTTTTCGCGGTCGTAATCGCTGGTGGCTTCTTCGATCTGCACGCGCACTTGTTTCACGCGGGCTTCGATGTCAGCGGCAGCGCCGGCGCCGTCGATGATGGTGGTGTTTTCCTTGCCCACTTCGATGCGCTTGGCCGAGCCCAGATCGGCCAGGGTCACTTTTTCCAGCGTCATGCCGACTTCTTCGGCGATCACTTTGCCGCCGGTCAGGATGGCGATGTCTTCCAGCATGGCCTTGCGGCGGTCGCCGAAGCCAGGGGCCTTCACAGCCACCACCTTCAGGATGCCGCGGATGGTGTTGACCACCAGCGTCGCCAGGGCTTCGCCTTCGACGTCTTCGGCAATGATCAGCAGCGGACGGCCGGCCTTGGCGACCTGCTCCAGCGTGGGCAGCAGGTCACGGATGTTGGAGACCTTCTTGTCGTACAGCAGCACGAAGGGGTTGTCCAGCAGGGCGGCCTGCTTCTCGGGGTTGTTGATGAAGTAGGGCGACAGGTAGCCGCGGTCGAACTGCATGCCTTCGACGACGTCGAGCTCGTTCTGCAGCGACTTGCCGTCTTCCACGGTGATCACGCCTTCTTTGCCCACTTTGTCCATGGCATTGGCGATGATGTCGCCGATGCTGGAGTCGCTGTTGGCGGAGATGGAGCCGACCTGGGCGATTTCCTTGCTGGTCGTGGTGGCCTTGGAGGCCTTCTTCAGCTCGGCGATCAGGGCTTCCACAGCCTTGTCGATGCCGCGCTTCAGGTCCATCGGGTTCATGCCGGCGGCCACGTACTTCATGCCTTCGCGCACGATGGCCTGGGCCAGGACGGTGGCGGTGGTGGTGCCGTCACCGGCGTTGTCCGAGGTCTTGGAAGCGACTTCCTTGACCATCTGGGCGCCCATGTTCTGGAGCTTGTCTTTCAGTTCGATTTCCTTGGCCACGGACACACCGTCCTTGGTCACGGTGGGGGCGCCGAAGGAGCGCTCGAGCACCACGTTGCGGCCCTTGGGGCCCAGGGTGACTTTGACGGCGTTGGCCAGGATGTTCACACCCTCGACCATGCGTGCGCGGGCTTCGCCGCCGAAAATGACGTCTTTTGCTGCCATGTTGATTTCTCCGGATTCAGTAATTGGGGATGGGTGAGAGAAGAATTACTTCTCGACGACGGCGAACAGGTCGTCTTCCTTCATGACCAGCAGTTCGTTGCCGTCGACCTTGACGGTCTGGCCGCTGTACTTGCCGAACAGAACGCGGTCACCGACCTTGACGTTCATGGCGGACAGTTCGCCTTTGTCGTTTTTCTTGCCGGGACCGACGGCCAGGATCTCACCTTGGTCGGGTTTTTCAGCAGCTGCGTCGGGGATGACGATGCCGGAAGCGGTCTTGGTTTCGCTGTCGATACGTTTGACGATCACGCGATCGGCGAGAGGACGAAGGTTCATTGCATCTCCTGAAATAGAACGGAAAAGGGGTGGTTCACACGGTCGGTGCCGGCCACCAGGGGCCGGCGGATGCCGTTGATCGACTTGAAGCAAAGTGTTAGCACTCAACTCCAGCGAGTGCTAATGATAAGGGCGGGGACCCCGGTTTTCAAGGGCGGGGGTCTTTTTTGCCTGTCCGCAGGTGCGGAATGCCCGTGAGCGCGTGGTGAACGCCTTTTCCCGAGCCGGCCCACCAATGGCGGCAAAAGGTCAAGGACTGGTTGCCGCGAGGTACTCCAGCGTCACGCCTGGAGCGTAGGCGGCCAGCACGGCCGCACTCGCGCTTTGCTGGCTGGACAGCGTCGGCACTTCCACCAGGACGCAGCGGGTCACCTGGCGGGTGGCGCCTTGCACCTGATTCATGTTCATGAAGGCCAGCGCGGACTCCAGGGGCGAGAGGCTGGGGTTGTAGGCCGCGTTTTCGGCGTTGCGTCCAGCGTAGATGCTTCCATCCTCCAGTTGCACGGCAATGCCCGCGTAGCCGTATGCCGTGTCGGTGGGATAGGGGGCGTAACAACGCTGCGCCGCGCCGAGCGCGGCGGCAACCACGGGATCGCTCGGCGTTCCACCGGGCAGGCTCACCACGTGTGTGCACAGTTTGGGGTCCATCAGACCACCGGTGATGCCAAGGTCCGTCGGCCCGAAAGCATCGGGCAGGAAGCGGGTGAGCGGCGTCATCGTGTAGGCATAGGGGTCGCCGGGATGGGGCGGCACCGGGGGCAACAGGATGTTGAGTTGCTGGGCGGACACCAGCTCGTACAGGAATTGCCGGCAATACCCGCAGGGCGCCGCGCTGATGGCCAACGCCTGCAGACCCGCTTCGCCATGGAGCCAGGCGTTGTTGGTGGCGGCCTGCTCGGCATGAACGGTGAAGCTCAAAGCCGCATTGTTGAACTCGAAGTTCGCGCCCAGATACAGGCTGGCCCAGCCCGTGCCGGGGACCGGCATCCCTGCTGCCACCGCCCCGACCTGATAGTGCGAGACGGGTACCACCGCATAGCTTTGCGCCACAGGCAACAGCTGCATCATCAAGGTGCCGATCTCGGCCTGCGCGCCGAGCTTGCCAAACATGCCGCCAACCTGTTCGGCCGACAGAAACCCGCCCTGGTCCCACATCAGGTCAACGTCGGGGCGGATATCGGCGGGCAGGGTGCTGATGGCTGCGGTCCATGCGGAACTGCGTTGAGAAGTGCTGGCCATGTGGTCTCCATGAGTGTTTGAAAGAATGCCTACCCCTGCGCGGCCTTCGAGGCATGGCCGCGTCGGGCCCCGACCGTAGCAAGACGGTCGCCGGTCAGGCGGGTCCACCTGTCAGGGTTGCCAGTGCGTTGCGGGGCGAACGCATGCGATGCACGAGCATGGCCGCACAACAGCAGAGGAGGCAACCATGGAGAGGTTTCCGGCGGAATTCGCCGACATGCTCAGCGCGCGAGGCCAGGTGATGCTGCGGCAGGGTTTCGCAGACACCGCGCGTTTCGCCGGCTGGACCGCGAACAAGGACACGGGCTCCGGCCAGACGCCACTGGCCTTCTTGCCGGGCATGCTCAACAAGACCTGGGCGAAGCAAGCGCGCCGCCTGCTCGACGCCACCATGCCGGCCCATGTCCGTCGCATCGAGTCGCGCATTCCGCCCGAGACCATCACCGGCATGCGCCGCAACTACACCGAGCGCTTGCCCAAGAGCATGCGCATCCAGACGGCCTATTTCGACTCCCCCCGAACGGCCGCTTACCGGGCCGCCGCGGACATCGGCCTGCTGCAGATGCTTCGTTCGGAAAGCCTGGCCCTCTTCGCCGAGCGGATCACCGGATTGCCGCTGGAGCGGCGGCGCGGCGTGCAACTCATCCTGTACGAGCCCGGCGACTATTCGGGACCGCACAATGACCACCACCCGGAGAACGCCCACGCACGCGACGGTTTTGTGGATCTGCACATCTCGCTGTGCAACGACAGCGTCCAGGACCAGTTCCTGGTCTGCGAAGAGCATGGCCATCTGGCGGGCGTCTATCCGGCCGCCAGTGACGGATCGGTGGCGCTGTACCGCCTGCCTTTTTGGCACTACACCACGCCGCTGCGCGCCAAGCCGGGCGTCGAGCACAAGGCCCGGCGCTGGCTGCTGCTGGCCACGTTCGACCTGCGCCAGCCATCCGCATCACGGCACCAGGCCACGGCCAGACGCATGCGCACGGCGTGACCTGCACACGGACTTCAAAGGAGGCATTTTCATGACCCAGCGGTATTCCAAGGTCCGATTCATCGGCTACACCATCCCCACCACGCCGGCCAACATGGTCGCCATCGGCAACCCCAATGGCCCGGGTGCGGTGGCGGGCACCTATCTTGGGCTGGAGGACTTTCAGGCGGATGTGCGTGCACGCATCGCGGTGCTGAAGAACGCCGCGGAACAGGCGCGCACCGCCCTGCCATCGGGCGATGCGCCGGGCAGCGTGCTCAACCTGTTCGTGGCGCCGGAGTTCTATTTCCATGGCACCCAGGGCCCATACGTCTACGGGCATGCCGATGCGGACCCGACCGATTTCATCCTGAGCGAGCTGCGCCAGGCCTTTCCGGCCAGCCAGTACCCGGACTGGACCTTTGTCTGCGGTTCGGCGATCACCTCGCGTGTGCATGACGTGACCAACATCCTGGCCTCCAACAGCACCCAGGTTCGCAATGCCGTGGTGCAGGCGTTGTCCGAGCAGTGGCTGGCGGCCTACGGGCCGCTGAACGGCGTGGTGTTCGACATGTTGGTCAACTTCATCAAGAACTGCCACGGCTATCCCTGCATGGAGGTGCGCAACCGCGCCCTGATCGTGAGCAACGTTGCGCTGGACACGCCCACCCATTCGCTGGGCACGGACCAGATGACCTGCGAGAAATACTTTGTCTCCAACGAAGACTTCGTGCTCTACGACACGACCGGTCGCAAAGACACCGTGACGGAGCAGATGACGGCCTACCCCTTCATCGATCTGAGCCATGGCGACCTCAAGGCCAGTGCCAAGGACAAATACGCCATCTTCCGGCAGAACTACGGCCCGGACAATTTCCCGCAGTACGTCGATTTCGGCGTGGAGATTTGCCTGGACCACAGCGACGTGCGCCTGCGCCGCAACATCGACAACGAGCCTTGGCCCCAGGCGGTCGATGCCCTGCATGTGCAGATCATCCCCTCGTGCGGCATGCAGATCGCTGCGCCCAGCGTGGCCGCCGATGCCATGGGGTTCGTCTTCAACTGCGACGGCCAGTACGCCTTGGATGCCAGCAACGGCACGGCCTGTCAGGGCGTGCAAAACAGCGTGCAATGCGTCTACGCCAACTACCTTGACGCGGGCAACGCCGCCTATGCCGGCCATACCCAGCTGGCCCGCGTGCAGCAGCCCGCCGTCGGCGGCGACCCCAACCGCAGCGGCGCGAGCAACGCCAGCTTCCAGACCCTGGGCACGCAGGACATCGCCATCCTCGCCGTTCCCGCGGTGCCCGAGTTGGCCCAATGTTTCGCGGGTGGCCCGGGCGCCGTGCACATCTATGGCCTGAAGTCTCCGTACGACTTCTACGCGTGAGACGGGGCACGCCCACGCCACCACCGGTCTGTCGGTGGTGGTTCGCCTGGGGAATACCCTGACCTGACGGTTATCTAAAATAAACGTCGACTCCCGCGCCACCGCTGGGCCGACCCAGCATGCACGAACCATGCGCGTCGGTGGTGGGGCGCTGGGTCGGTTGCGGCGGCTGCGGGTGAATGCCCGGCCGGCCGTTGCCCGTCAACGCAGGGGGCTGTGACCGATTTCCTGGGAGGCTCCCGTGGCTCTTCTGCGTTCGCGTTTGCTCCAAGTCCTGCTGCCCGGCCTGTTGTCTGCGGGCCTCATCCTCGCCACCGCGCAGGCCTACCCGCTGCTCACGCTCGGTCTGGTGGCCGTTTCGGTGGCCATGTTCTGGGCCGCGTTGTGGTCCGCCGCGGTGCTGCTGGGCCACCGCGGCGCCCGGGTGCTGGCCGTGCTGGCGCTGGGGCTGGGCTGGTTCGCCGAACAGATGGGCTCTTCTCGCGGCTGGTTTTTCGGCCGCTACACCTACACCGAGGTGCTGGGCCCCCGGCTGGGCGATGTGCCGCTGGCGATTCCGCTGATGTGGCTGGCTCTGTGCCTGGTGGGTTATGTGCTGGCCAGCCTCATTCTGTGGCGCACGCCGGTGCACGCGGCGCCCACGCTCAAGAGCGGCGCGCTCACCGCTTGGCTGGCCGCGATGATCGTGACCACCTTCGATCTCGGGGCCGACCCGTACTTCGTGTACGTGCTCAAGGCCTGGATCATGGAGAAACCCGACGGGGGCTGGTTTGGAGAAACGCTGCAGGGTTTCGTGGGCTGGATGCTGGTGTCCTTCGTGATCGTCGCCACCTTCCAGGCGCTGGCCGCGCCGCGCCGTGTGCCGGCCATCAAGCGCCAGACCCGGCTCGCGGCCTGGGTGCCGATCGGGCTGTACGCCAGCGGCCTGGTGTTCCAGGTATTTCTGGGCCACCCGGTCGAAATCCGCGCCATCGCCTTTTTTGCCATGGGCATGCCCACGCTGATCGCTTGGGTGGCCTGGCGGCACTGGACCCTGGCGCACGCCGAGGCGCCCCAGGCGCAGCCCGCCCACAGCGTGCCGCTGGACCCGATGGGGCTGCAGGCCGACCCGCTGGCGGACCGGACCGTGGCGGCGCTCATCGGGCCGTGGTCCGGTGCCGACGGCGCCACCGGACCGGCCACGGACCGGCTCGCCGCCGCCACCCGCCTCATGGCGGGCTGGACCAGCAACGGCGCCCTGGCCGACTGGGGGCCGGGCGACCCCGCAGCGGTGGCGGCCGATCCGGCGGTGGTGGCCGCGTTGCGCGCCTATGTCGGCGAAGGGCGCGCGTTGCCCGCCTGGGCCGACGCGGCCAAGGTCGAGCGCGCCGAGGCCATCTTCATGGAGCAGGGCCCGCTGTCGTGCACGCTGCTGTTCTGCGCCAGCCTGCCCGAGTGCTACGTGCTGCCCAACCTGGCCGAGGTGTTGCACATCGCGGGCCAGCTGGAGCAGCACACCGAACACCGCATCCGCCAGACCGCGGCCATGGTGTTCCCGGTGATGATGAAGGGCGGGCTGATGGACGCCAGCGGCGCCGGTGTGGCCCAGGTGCTCAAGGTGCGGCTCATCCACGCTACCATCCGCCACCTGATCCTGCGCGGTGAGCCGCAGGCGGTGCGCGGCCAGGTCGCGCCGCTGCTGCGGGCCGGCGCATCCACCGGCATGCACGCGGCCTTGATGTCGCACGGCTGGGACGTGGACCGCCAGGGGCTGCCCTGCAACCAGATCGAGCTGGCCTACACCCTGCTGACCTTCAGCTACAGCTTCCTCAAGGGCATGCGCACGCTGGGCCTGGGCCTGCCGCGCGCGGACGAAGAGGCCTACCTGCACGCCTGGAACGTGATGGGCCATGTGCTGGGGGTGCGGCGCGAGCTCATGGCCGACACCATGGAAGAAGCTGCCGCGCTGTTCGAGCGCATCCAGGCGCAGGCGCATGGACAGTCGGTGAGCCCGGACGCCCGGCCGGCCCTGGGCCGCGCGCTCATGCAGACCATGGAGCGCACGATCCGCCTGCCGGTGGTGCGGGGCATCCCGGTGCCGCTGACGCGCTGGCTGATCGGGCCGGACACCGCGCGCGAGATCGGCGTGGACGAGCGCGTCTCCTGGCCCACCCGGCTGCTGTTCCTCGCGGGCCGGCTGCTGGTGCGCCTGATCGACACCGTGGTGCGGGTGTTTTCGCCGGGCTTTTCGTTGTCCCGGCTGTTCACCCGCATCGTGGGCTACCACCTGCTGACCCGTTTCTTGCTGGACCAGACGCGCCCGCTGAACCTGCCCGACCACCTGCTCAACCCCCTGACCGAGACCGTATCGGCCTGGAGCGACGATCCCGCAGCCCCGGGCTGGCTCAACCGCCTGGAAGACCGCTGGACGACCACCGGCCACTGGCGGCCTGTGCACGGTGGCGGCACGGCACAGCGGCCCGTTCCCGAGCCCGACGCCGTCGTTTCCTGAAGAATTTTTTCCGCGCGCGTTACAAATGTTTACGATGCCGGTCATGGATCGATCCACCGCCCCCCCCAACCCGGCCCATCGCTGCGCCGCTGCCATGCGCCGGATGGTGGGGATGGTGGTTGTGCTGCTGGGCCTGGGGCTCGCCCTGTGGATCGGCCCTGCCCGGGCCACCGAGGGCGAAGGCGACGTCACCCTGCAGACGCATTTCTGGGTCGACGAGTCGGGCACGAAGGGCATCGCCGATGTGGTGGCGCTGCCGCCCAACAGCTTTCAGCCCATGGAGACATTCCGCGTCTTCCCGCTCGACGGCACCGCCCTCTGGATGCGCCTGGAGCCGCCCCGGCTGGACACCGCTCAGCGCTGGTACCTGATGCTGAGCGCGGCTGCCTTCACCAACGAGGCCACCCTGTACAGCCGGGGGCCCAATGGCGCCTGGCGCGAACAGCGCTCCGGCGACCATCTGCCGGTGTCGCAATGGGACCACCCGGACCAGACCCCCGTGTTCGCCCTCGATCCCCAGGCCGCCGGTCCGGTCTGGCTGCGCGTGGTGAACGCGCCCGCGCCCACGAGCCCGCGCCTGCAGCTGTTGACCGAAAACAGCCTGCAGGAGAAGCGGTACTGGACCTTCCTCATGATCGGCGGCTACCTGGGCTTTGGCCTGCTGGTGTTCTTCCTGGGCTGGGTGCACGCGCGCCTCTACGCCGACCGCGTGTTCATCGCCTACTGTTGCTACGTGGCTTGCATGCTCGGCTTCCAGGCCGCGTTCACGGGCATCGGTGGTCTGTTCTTCTGGCGCGACTCGGCCTGGTGGAACGACGTGGCGCCGGCCGTGTTCATGCTCTGGCTGACGGCCTCCGGCATCTGGTTCGTGCGCGAGGTCTGCGCGGTGTCGCGTTACCACCGCGGTGTGGACCGCTTCGTGCTCGCCTGGTCGGTGTTTGGCCTGCTGTATGCCGTGGTCTACGTGGCGTGGATGAGCCCCACGGCCTTCCTGGTGCTCAACCTCTACGGCCTGCTGTCGGTGCTGCTGAGTTTTTCCCTGTGCATCTGGACCTGGCGCCTGGGCGAGACCTACGCCGGCTGGATGGCGCTGGGCTTCCTGCCGGTGCACCTGGGCTACCCCTTTCCTGCGCTGCGCAGCGCCGGCGTGTTGCCCGACAGCTGGGCCACGCAGTACGCGGTGCTGATCGGTTCGGCCATCGAGATTCCGCTGTTGCTGTACATCCTGCACCGCCGGGCCAAGGACTTCAACGAGAACCGGGCCCGTCTGCGCGCCATCGACAGCACCGACCCCCTGACCGGCCTGACCATCGCGCCCGTGCTCCACCTGCGCCTGCGCGACGCCATGCGCCGTTCCCGGCGCTATGGCCACCCCTGTGGCCTGGTGCTGGTGGAGCTGTCCAACCACGGCGAGATCGTTGCCCGCGAGGGCCGCGAGGCCGGCGACCGCGCGCTGGTGGTGGCCGCTTCGCGCTTGTCGGCGGTGGTGCGCGAGGTGGACACCGTGTCCCGCATCGCCGACACGCGCTTCGCGGTGCTGGTCGAAGGGCCGCTGCGGCCCGAAGAGCTCAAGCTGCTGGCCCAGCACATCGTGGCCAAGGGGCTGGAGCGGGTGCCCGCGCTGCCGGTTGAGCTGCCGCTGCGCTTTCGCCTGGTTTCGGCCACCTTGTCCGAAACGGCCAAAACGGCCGACGAGCCGGTCGACGAGATGCGGCTGCTGGAGCGCCTGAACCAGGCGCTGGACCGGATGGCGGTGGACCCGCGACGGGTCGTGCTGCATCTGCCGCAGAGCGTACCGGCCCGGTTGTAGGGCGATCGGACTGGGGGCGTGCGCGTCGTCCGGGCCCGCGTCAGCGGTGGGCCTGGGCCCAAGGTGCGCTCAGAAATGCGCCAGATAACCGCCGTCGACCACCAGCACCTGGCCGGTGACGTAGCTGGCGGCTGGGCTGGCCAGGAACACCGCCGCCCCGGCGATCTCGGCCGGCTCGCCCCAGCGGCCCAGCGCGCTGCGCTGGCGCAACCAGCCCAGGGTCTGGGCATCTTCCACCATGGCCGCGTTGGTCTCGGTGGCGAAGTAGCCCGGGGCGATGGCGTTGACGTTGATGCCCTGCGGGCCCAGCTCGGCCGCCAGCGCGCGCGTCATCGCCTCCAGCGCACCCTTGGTGGTGGTGTAGGCGGCGTCGCCCGCGCGGGCGATCGGCCCGGCGATCGACGTGACGTTGATGATGCGTCCGAAGCCCTGCGCGCGCATCGGGCGCGCGGCTTCGCGGCACAGGTGCCAGGCGCAGACCAGGTTGGTTTCGAGCAGCTCGCGTAGGGCCTGGGCTGGCAACTGGTCCAGCGGCTCGCGCCGGCGCTGGCCCACGTTGTTGAGCAGCACGTCCAGCCGCCCGCTGTGCGCCAGCAGCTGGGCCAGGGCGGCGCTGGCGGCGGCCTCGTCGCTCACGTCGAACGGCAGGGCATGGGCGCTGCCCCCCGCGGCCTGGCCGGCCGCCCGGGCCTGGGCCACGGCGTGTTCCAGGCTGGCGGCGTCGCGGCCGTTGAGCCAGACGGTGGCGCCGTGCGCGGCCAGTGCGCAGGCCATGGCCAGGCCCAGGCCCCGGCTCGCGCCAGTGACCAGCGCCACCCGGCCGTGCAGGGCAAAGAGGGCGGTGGGAACGGTGGATGCGCGGGTGGGAAGGCTGGGGTTCACGCCGCGATTATCCGGCGTGCCCGCGCGCCGCTCAGGCGCTCAGTT
Organism: Hydrogenophaga sp. GW101-3F08; assembly: GCF_059424585.1. NCBI lineage: Bacteria > Pseudomonadati > Pseudomonadota > Betaproteobacteria > Burkholderiales > Comamonadaceae > Hydrogenophaga > Hydrogenophaga sp. GW101-3F08. The sequence continues at coordinate 107,320 of NZ_JBWKZP010000006.1, read as the reverse complement.
CGACCAGCGACGACTTCGGAAAATCGAGCTCGGGCTCCAGGCCTTCGAACGGCAGGGTGAAGTAGAAGGTGCAGCCTTCGCCAGGTGCGGTTTCGGCCCAGATGCGGCCGTTGTGGCGCTCGATGATGCGCTGCGCCAGGGCCAGCCCGGTACCGGTGCCTTCGAAGTCCATGGAGTGGTGCTGGCGCTGAAACATCACGAACAGGTTGTGCGCTTTCTCCAGATCGAAGCCCACACCGTTGTCGTGCACATAGAAGGTCCGCCCGCCCACCGGGTTGACCTTCCAGCCCACTTCGATGCGGGCGTTTTCGCGCGGCCGGGTGTACTTGACCGAATTGCCCAGCAAGTTGCTCCAGGCCTGGGCCAGCAGCATGGCGTCGCCACGCACCACCGGCAGATCGTCCTCGACCACCCACTCGATGGAGCGGCCCGGGTTCTCCTGCTTCAGGTGGGCGACGATGCCCTCGAGCAGGGGGGTCAGCGGCACGGGCTGCGACTCGATGGTCACCCGGCCCAGGCGGGCGTATTCGAGCAGGCCCTCGATCATGTGGCTCATGCGCTTGCTGGCCGTGGCGGTGGAGTTCAGGTATTGCTTTACCAGCTTGTCACTGGACTCTCCCAGCTGCTCCTGCAGCAGGCTTACGAAGCTGGCGATGTGGCGCAACGGCGCGCGCAGGTCGTGCGACACCATGTGCGAGAACACGTCCAGGTCCTTGTTGGCCGCCACCAGTTGCTGGGTGCGCTCGGCCACGCGTTTTTCCAGTTCCCGGTTGAGGTCGTTCATCACGTCTTCCAGGCTCTTCGAGGCGGTCATGTCGCGCGTGATGCTGGACAGGCCCTGCAGTTCACCGGCTTCGTTGCTCAGCGCGGTCAGCACGGTGTGGGCCCAGAAACGGGAACCGTCCTCGCGCAGGCGCCAACCCCGCGTTTCCCACTGGCCATGGGTCTTGGCCAGGCGCAGCACCTGGCCGGGATCGACCTCGTCCTCCCCCGCGTTTTCGGGCGCCAGCAGGGTCGTGTAGGGCTGACCGAGCATTTGCGAACGGCGGTGGCCGTGCATGCGCTGGGCACTTTCGGTCCATTCGGTCACGGCACCTTCTTCGTCCACGAAATAGATGCAGTAGTCCTGGATCGCATCGACCATGAGCCGGTAGCGCTGCTCACTCTGGAACAGCTCGGCGCTGCGCTCGCGCACGCGCTCTTCCAGATCGCGGTTGGCTTCGAGCACGAACTCTTCGGTGCGGCGCCGCTCGCTGATGTCGTGCAGTTCGATGAAGATGCCTTCCACGTTGCCATTCTGGACGTCCGGGATGTAGTGGATTTCATAGAAGCTGCGCGTGCCGTCGGCGGACGTGCGCTCGGCTTCGAAGCTCTGCACATGCCCACTGAGCGCTTCGGCCACGCGCGGCAGGATCTCGGGCAGCAGGTCGGGACGCACGACCTGGGTCAGGTGCGATCCCACCATTTCGCCAGCGAGTTTGCCGTAGCGGCTGGCATGGGCCGTGTTCGCGAAGCGGCAGATCAGGTCTTTGTCGTAGTAGGCCAGGCGCGCCGGAATGCGGTCGGTGATGGTCTGCAGGAAACCATCGTGGGCGGCAACGCGTTGTTCAGCGGCCTTGCGCTCGCTGATGTCGACCAGGGTGGTGTTGCTGTACAGGAACGTGCCTTGTTCGTCGTACACCGCGGTGGACGAGAACAAGGCATGGAAACGGCGGCCGTCCTTGTGCAGCACCTCGATTTCCAGCGGTTCGGTCTGCCCTTGCTGCAGCAGGGTCATCAGCCGGCCCTGGATCGCGGTGCGCCAGGTCGGGTCGATCAACTGGAAGATGTCCATTCCTTCCTGCACTTCCTCACGGCGGTAGCCCAGCCAGCTCAGGAGCGTCTGGTTGATGTTGACCAGACGCAGCTGCGCATCGAGCGACAGGTACCCACAAGGGGCGTGGTCGTACAGCGCTTGTGCGCGATCAAGGGCTTTCTGGAGTTCGTGGGTGCGCTGGGCCACCAGCGTTTCAAGGTCCGTTGGCGGGGCGTCGGTTCGTTCCGGGCTGTTGTTGGGGTGCATGGAAGGCTCCAGATCGTTGCGGTGCGCAGCGTGAGTAAGGTCTGTCCAGGTCTTATCGGACGGAAGGGGCGAAAATTCAGGTCAGGCTGAATCCTGCGCTCATTTGAAACCGTATGGCGGGAAAAAAAAAGCCCCTGGCGCATGCACAGGGGCTTGTTGGGGCGGTCATGCAAGCGCGGCCGCTGGCGACGTGGTATAGCGCTGCGCGACGGAGGCGTGCTCCCAGGCCGAGAGTGTGGCCTTACTTGAGGCCTGCGGCTTCCCGCAACGCCTGTGCCTTGTCCGTCTTCTCCCAGCTGAATTCGGGCTCTTCGCGACCGAAATGGCCGTAGGCGGCGGTCTTTTCGTAGATCGGGCGCAACAGGTCCAGCATCTGGATGATGCCCTTGGGGCGCAGGTCGAAGTGATCGCTGACCAGCGCGGCGATGGCTTCGTCCGGGATCACGCCGGTGCCCTCGGTGTAGACCGTCACGTTCATCGGCTTGGCCACACCGATGGCGTAGGCCACCTGGATCTGGCACTGGCGCGCGATGCCTGCGGCCACGATGTTCTTGGCCACGTAGCGTGCGGCATAAGCGGCCGAGCGGTCGACCTTGCTCGGGTCTTTGCCGCTGAAGGCGCCGCCGCCGTGCGGGCAGGCGCCGCCGTAGGTGTCGACGATGATCTTGCGGCCGGTCAGGCCGCAGTCGCCTTGCGGGCCGCCGATGACGAAGCGGCCGGTCGGGTTGATCAGGTAGCGGGTTTCCTTCAGCCACTCTTTCGGCAGCACCGGCTTGATGATCTCTTCGATGATGGCCTCGTTGAACGATGCCTTCATCTTGTGCGGTGTTTCGCTCTGGTCGGGGCTGTGCTGGGTGGAAAGCACCACGGTGTCGATGCTGTGTGGCTTGCCGTCCACATAACGCATGGTCACCTGGCTCTTGGCGTCGGGGCGCAGGAAGGGCAGGCGGCCGTCTTTGCGCAGTTGCGCCTGGCGCTCCACGAGGCGGTGTGCGTAGTAGATGGGCGCGGGCATCAGCTCGGGCGTTTCGTCGCAGGCGTAGCCGAACATCAGGCCCTGGTCGCCGGCGCCGATGTTCAGGTGGTCGTCGCTCGCGTGGTCGACGCCCTGGGCGATGTCGTTGCTCTGCTTGTCATAGGCCACGAGCACGGCGCAGCCCTTGTAGTCGATGCCGTACTCGGTGTTGTCGTAGCCGATGCGCTTGATGGTGTCGCGTGCGACCTGGATGTAGTCGACGTGCGCATTGGTGGTGATTTCGCCGGCCAACACCACGAGGCCGGTGTTGGTGAGCGTCTCGGCGGCCACACGGGAGCGTGGGTCTTGCTTGAAGATCGCGTCGAGGATGGCGTCGGAGATCTGGTCGGCCACCTTGTCGGGGTGGCCTTCAGAGACGGATTCGGAAGTGAAGAGAAAGTCGTTCGCCATATAAACTCCGGTTAGGTTGATCGGCGTTGCCGGTCTTCAGAGTTCGGCGAACGCTTTAGCGGAATTTGTGAATCGCCCCGCAATTAGTTCAATAACTCGGCGATGGGCGTAGTTTAAATCAAGCGCCGTCGCCATCGCCGAAAACCCTTTTCGCCGAGGGCGACGCGCCACCCCGAAGAATACCGCCGTCGCCGGCCACGCCCGTCCATCCGAGCACTTCGTGACTGCTTTCGTACAACTGGTTTTCCGTTTCCTGTCCTGGATGCCCTTGCCCGTGCTGCACGCGCTGGGCTGGCTGCTGGGTTGGCTCAGCTTCCTGCTCTCGGGTCGCTACCGCCGCCAGCTGTTTGCCAACGTGAAGCAGGCGGGTTTTTCGCGGATGGTGGCTTGGTCCTCGGTGGGCGAGGCGGGCAAGCTGGTGGCGGAGCTGCCCCGGTTGTGGCTGGGGCGCCCGGTCCGCGTGGGCTGGGAGGGTGCGGCCCACATCGAAGCCGCGCAGGCGCACGGGGCGGGGGTGTTGTTCCTCACGCCACACCTGGGCTGTTTCGAGATCACCGCGCAGGCCTATGCCCAGCGTTTCGGGCAGCAGCAGCCCGTCACCGTGTTGTTCCGTCCGGCCCGGCAGCCCTGGCTGCGCGAACTGGTGGCCAATGCGCGCAATCGCCCGGGGCTGAGCACTGCGCCGACCACGCTGGCCGGTGTGAAACAGCTCATCAAAGCGCTCAAAGCCGGGCAGGCGGTGGGCCTGTTGCCCGACCAGGTGCCCCCGGCCGGGCAGGGGCTCTGGGCGCCTTTTTTTGGCCGCGAGGCCTACACCATGACGCTGCCGGCGCGCCTGGCCCATTCGGGCGGGGCCCGGGTGGTGCTGATCTGGGGTGAGCGGCTGAGCTGGGGACGGGGCTATCTGGTGCGGGTGCGCCCCCTGGGACCGGCGGGCGCGGACACGCTGTCCACCGATGCGCACGAAGCGGCCCGACAGATCAACCGGGCCATGGAATCGCTGGTGCGAGAATGCCCGCCGCAGTACCTGTGGTCCTATGCCCGGTACAAGGTGCCACATGGCCAGGCCGGCGCGGACGTTGGCCCCGGCACGTCGCTCCCTTTGCGGTAAACCCCTTTCAAGGCCTCCTTCTTGTCCATGTCGAAAACCACCGAAACCGCTCAGCCATCGGAGGCGCCCCAGCGCTGGAGCGACCGCCTGGGCCTGGGATTCATGCGCCTGCTGGCGCGCCTGCCGCTGTCCTGGGTGCGGGGCCTGGGCTGGCTGGTGGGGCAGGTGCTGCATCTGGTGGCCGCGCGTCGGCGGCGCATCGCGAGCACCAACTGGGCGCTGTGTTTTCCGCAGGACAGCGAGGCCCAGCGGCGCCGGGCCGTGCGCCAGCATTTCGTGCACTTTGCCCAGGCCTGGCTGGACCGCAGCTGGCTCTGGGAAGCGGACGAAGCCACGGTGCGCGCCCGGTTGCGGATGGTCGGCGCCACCCACGAGCTGCAGGTGGAGCAGCCCACGGTGATCCTCGCGCCGCATTTCGTGGGGCTGGATGCGGGGGGCATGGCGGTGTCGCTGAACATGAAGCGCCCACTCATCAGCATTTATGCCGGGCAGCTCAACGAAGCGGTGGACCAATGGATCCGCGCGGGGCGGCTGCGTTTTGGCGACGTGAAGCTGGTGGAGAAGCACCAGGGGCTGCGCCCCGTGATCCATCTGGTGCGCGGCGGTGGCGCGTTGTACCTGCTGCCCGATATGGACATGGGGCCGCAGGAATCCGTGTTCGTGCCCTTCTTCGGCGTGTCCACCGCGACCGTGCCGACCCTGCCGCGCATCGCCCGCCTGGGCCATGCGCGGGTGGTGCCGGTGATCAGCCGCATGACGCGCGAGGGCTACGACGTGGAGGTGCTGCCCGCCTGGAGCGACTACCCGGGTGAGGATGCGGTGGCCGACACCGCCACGATGAACCAGAAGCTCGAAGCCATGATCGCGACCATGCCCGAGCAGTACTACTGGGTGCACAAGCGCTTCAAGACGCGCCCGCCGGGCGAGGCGTCGCTCTACAACGGCGACTGAGCAACCGCAGGCGCCAGCGGTGGCGCCGAGGATCAATCCAGCGCGGGCGGCTCGTCTTCCTCCTCGGCGCTGGCAGCGGCTGGGGCCATCGCGCCGGCGGGTTCGTGGGCCCACTGCCACAGCAGCAGGGCCACTTCGTCCAGTCCCTGCTTCTTCAAGGCGGAGAACAGCTTCGCTTCGCCACCACCGCTTTGCAGCCGCGCGATCGACAGCGCTTTGGCAGCCTCCGAGCGGCTGAGCTTGTCGGCCTTGGTCAGCAGCACCAGGAACTTCAGGCCTTCCTCGACCCGCGGCCGGATCACTTCGAGCAGGATCTCGTCGAGTTCGGTCAGCCCCAGGCGTGGATCGATCAACAGCACCACGCCCTTGAGATTGGCCCGCGTCAGGAGGTAGTTGCCCATGACGCGTTGCCAGCGCAGCTTGGCCTCGCGCGGCACGGCGGCGTACCCGTAGCCGGGCAGATCGGCCAGCACCGCGTCGGTGACGCCCTGTTTGCCGAGCGCGAACAGGTTGATGCTCTGGGTACGCCCCGGGGTTTTGGACGCAAACGCCAGCCGCTTCTGTTGCGTCAGCGTGTTGATGCAGGTCGACTTGCCGGCGTTGGAGCGGCCAACGAACGCGATTTCCGGCATGCCCAGCTCGGGCAGGTGCTCCAGTTGGGGTGCGGTGGTGAGAAAGCGGGCGGTGTGCAGCCAGCCGTGCGCGATCTTGGCATCGACCTGGCCTGGGCCGGCGGTTTTTCCAGCGTGGGCGGCGGCTTGCGCCGCCGGGGCGCCCCGGGTTGGCGGGGCTTTGGGGGGGGCTGGAGTGTGGTGATGGGTCATTTGGGGTTTTCCCGGTGGGGCATTGTAAAATTGATTGGCTAAGTCCAGACACATTGCGAATTTCCTCAACCCGAACCCGTCGCCCCCGACGTCCGCCCAGTCATGAAATTGCCCGTTTCACTTCTTTGTGCCGCTGCCGCCGCAGCCTTGTCGTTCAGTGCCCATGCCCAGTCGGCCAAGCCCGATCTGGCCAAAGGTGCGGCCTTGTTCGGCCAGGTGTGCGTGGCTTGCCATGCTGCCGACGGCAACTCGACCACGCCGGCCAATCCCAGCCTGGCCCAGCAGCATCCGGAATACCTGGTCAAGCAGCTGAGCGAGTTCAAGTCCGGCAAGCGGGACAACGCGATCATGAAGGGTTTCGCCGGCAGCCTGTCCGATGATGACATGCGCAACGTCGCTTACTGGCTGACCGAGCAGAAAGCCAAGACCGGTTTTGCCCAGGACAAAGACCTGGTCCGTCTGGGCGAGCGCATTTACCGCGGTGGCATTGCCGACCGCCAGATCGCTGCCTGCGCCGGTTGCCACAGCCCCAACGGTGCCGGCATCCCCTCCCAGTACCCCCGTCTGTCGGGCCAGCACGCGGAATACACCGTCACCCAGCTCAAGGCCTTCCGCGATGGCACGCGCAACAACAACGCCCAGATGACCGGCGTGGCGGCCAAGTTGAACGACCGCGAGATCCAGGCGGTGTCCGACTACATCGCCGGCTTGCGCTGAGGCAAGCCCCCGGGGATGACCGGGGATATAAGTAATCGTTAATATTTGGCGGCACAATGCGTGAAATTCTCCTTTCGCATTGAACGGCCAGCCAGAATTCACATCACATCAGGGCGCGTTCTGGTTCCACCAGGACCGCCTTTTTTGTTGGACCGTTCCTTTTGAGCCCTTCATGACCGTCTCCACCCAAGGCCTGCAGATCCGCACCGGCTCCCGCATCACCAGCGAACTGGTGGAGTTGTTGTCATCCATGCGTTTTGCCATCTCGCTGTTGACTGTGATCTGCATCGCGTCGGTGATCGGCACCCTGGTCAAGCAGCACGAGCCGCTGAACAATTACGTCAACCAGTTTGGCCCGTTCTGGGCCGATGTGTTTGCCAGCGCCGGCCTCTTCTCGGTGTACAGCGCCTGGTGGTTCCTGCTGATCCTGGCGTTCCTGGTGGCCAGCACCAGCCTGTGCATCGTGCGCAACACGCCCAAAATCTTCATCGATTTCAAGGCCTTCAAGGAAAACATCCGCGAGCAGAGCCTCAAGGCGTTCCCCAACCGGACCGAAGCGGCGCTGGACGAGTCGCCGGAGCTGGCGGCCAACCGCATCGGGCAACAACTGCTCGGCTCGGGCTGGAAGGTCAAGCTGCAATCGCGTGAAACCCCGGCCGGGGTGGGCTGGATGGTGGCGGCCAAGAAGGGTGTGGCCAACAAGATCGGTTATCTGGCGGCGCACAGCGCCATCGTGCTGGTCTGCGTGGGGGGGCTGCTGGACGGCGACTTGATCGTGCGGGCCCAGATGTGGTTCAACGGCAAGACGCCGTTCACGGGCGGTGGCCTCATCGCCGACGTGCCGGCACAGCACCGGCTGTCCGCCAGCAACCCCACTTTCCGGGGCAACCTGCTGGTCACCGAAGGCACCACGGCGGGCACGGCCATCCTGGCCCAGCCCAACGGGGTGTTGCTGCAGGACCTGCCGTTCTCCGTCGAGCTCAAGAAATTCATCATCGAGTACTACGACACCGGCATGCCCAAACTGTTCGCCAGCGACATCGTGATCCACGATCACGAAACCGGTGAGCAGAAACCGGCGCGTGTCGAGGTGAACCACCCGGCGAGTCACCGCGGCATCAACATCTACCAGTCCAGCTTTGACGACGGGGGCTCGCGCGTGACGCTGCAGGCCGTCCCGCTCAACGGGCAGGTCAAGCCGTTCGAGGTGGCGGGCGTGATCGGGGGAACGAGCGCGCTGACCAATGGCGATGACAAGCTCACGCTGGAGTACACCGGGCTGCGCGTCATCAACGTGGAGAACTTCGCCAACGTCAACGGCGGGTCGGACGTGGACGTGCGCAAGGTCGATCTGCGCAGTTCGATCGAAAGCCGCCTGGGCTCCGGGCACAAGACCAGCACCGAAAAAACGCTGCGCAACGTGGGACCGAGCGTCACCTACAAGCTGCGCGATGCCGCCGGGCAGGCGGTGGAGTACAACAACTACATGCTGCCTGTGGAGATCGACGGCGTGCGCATGTTCCTGCTGGGCGTGCGCGAAACCCCGTCCGAGCCCGTGCGTTACCTGCGCATCCCGGCCGATGCGCAAGACAGCATGGACGGTTTCGTGCGCCTGCGCACAGCCCTGGCCGATCCGGCCATGCGCGAACTGGCGGTGCGCCGCTACGCCCTGTCGGCCGTCGAGGGCAACCGACCGGAACTGGCCGAGGCGCTGCAGGTGTCCGCCTCGCGGGCCATTGGCCTGTTCGCCGGGGCCGAGCAGGTGAAGCTGGCGCCCGTGGACGCCACCGGGGCACCGACCCCGATTCGAGGGGGCCTGCAGGCGGTGTCGGCCTTCCTGGAGAGCAATGTGCCCGAGGCCGAGCGTGAACGCGCGAGCGACGTGCTGGTGCGCATCCTCAACGGCACCCTGTTCGAGTTGATGCAGCTCAGCCGCGAGCGCGCCGGTTTGCCGCCACTCGAACGCGGCGACACCACCCAGCAGTTCATGGCGGCCGCCGTGATGAGCCTGAGCGACGCCTTCTTTTACCCCGCGCCCATGACTTTCCAACTCAAGGACTTCAAGCATGTGCAGGCCAGCGTGTTCCAGGTGGCGCGCGCGCCGGGGCAGAACATCGTCTACCTGGGTTGCCTCTTGCTGATCCTGGGTGTTTTTGCCATGCTCTACGTGCGTGAGCGCCGGGTGTGGGTGTGGCTTTCGCCCACCGGAGAGCGGTCGTCACAGGCCAGCATGGCCTTGTCGTCCAACCGCAGGACCATGGAAGCCGACCGTGAGTTCAACGTCTTGAAAAGCCAATTGCTGAAGGTTTCGCCATGAACACCACCTCCGCCACCGTCACCCAGACCATTGAATTGAAGAAGGGCTCCGATGGCTCGGGCATGGAGCCCGGCTATTTCGCCCGCCGCAATGTGTGGGACTGGCTGTTCGCCGTGCTGATGGTGGCCGGGGGGCTGATCGCTTTCTCCCGGTACAACGCGGCCATGGACGTGTACGAGAAAGGCATCCTGATCGGGGCGGTGCCCTCGATGATCTGGCTGGGCTGGTTCTGGCGACCGCTGCGCGTCCTGGTGGTGGTGGTGGGCGCGCTCGCGCTGCTGGCGATCTGGCTGTACCAGACCCCGGCCGGCACGGCCGACCTGGCCCGGGCAGACCAGGTGTTCATGCTCAAGTACTTCATCTCCAGCCAGTCGGCCATCCTCTGGATGAGCATGCTGTTCTTCATGAGCACCGTGTTTTATTGGGTCGGCATGTTCAGCCGCGGTGGCCAGACCTTCGAGCTGCTGGGTTCGCGCCTGGCCTGGGTCGCGGTCACGCTGGCGCTGGTGGGCACCATGGTGCGCTGGTACGAAAGCCACCAGATCGGCCCGGACATCGGCCACATCCCGGTCAGCAACCTCTACGAAGTGTTCGTGCTGTTCTGCTGGATGACCGCGGCCTTCTACCTGTACTACGAAGACCACTACAAGACCCGCTCGATGGGCGCGTTCGTCATGCTGGTCGTCAGCGCGGCGGTGGGTTTCCTGCTCTGGTACACGGTGATTCGCGAAGCGCATGAAATCCAGCCCCTGGTGCCCGCCCTGCAGAGCTGGTGGATGAAGCTGCATGTGCCCGCCAACTTCATCGGTTACGGCACCTTTGCGATCGCCGCGATGCTGGCGTTCGCTTTCCTGATCAAGCAGAGCGCCAGCGAATCGCGCTGGTACAAGCTCGCTCCGTTGTGGCTGCTGGGTGTGGTGCTGTGTTTCGAGCCCATCGTGTTTCGCCAGTCGGCGGCCGAAAAGGGGGGCAGCTACTGGTTCGTTTATTTCGGTATTTCCGCGCTGATCGTGGCGACCATCATGTACGGACGCCACCGCATCGCCGCGCGTCTGCCCAGTTTCGAGGTGCTGGACGACGCGATGTACAAGGCCATCGCGGTCGGCTTCGCTTTCTTCACCATCGCCACGGTGCTGGGTGCGCTGTGGGCGGCCGAAGCCTGGGGCGGCTACTGGAGCTGGGACCCGAAGGAAACCTGGGCGCTGATCGTCTGGCTGAACTACGCGGCCTGGCTGCACATGCGCCTGATGAAGGGGTTGCGCGGCACCGTGGCGGCCTGGTGGGCGCTGGTGGGGCTGGTGGTCACGACCTTCGCGTTCCTCGGGGTGAACATGTTCCTTTCGGGCCTGCACAGCTACGGCGAACTCTGAGTGCGCCGACCCTGGCTCCAGGGTGAGGCCAGGAACTTTGTAAGAATGGACCGGTTCCCACGACCTACGGGAAACCAGGAGCCATTCATGATCATCCGCAGCACCGACAACGGGTTTCAGCACCCGGTTTCCAGCGACATCACACCGCCGTCCGCCTACCTGGGGCGCCGCGCCTGGCTGCAGCGGCTTGCCCTGGGCGTGGCCGGCCCGGCCATGGCCAGCTGGGCGGCGCGTGATGTTTTTGCCCAACCGGGTGTGCCAACGCGCCCGGGGCGCCTGGCTGCCCTGAGCGGGGCCCGCTCGACCGTGCCGGGCGCGACGACGGTCGAGACCGTGTCCACCTACGAACACGCATCGGGCTACAACAACTATTACGAATTCGGCACCGACAAAACCGACCCCGCGGCGTACGCCAAAACCCTGAAGCCTCGGCCCTGGACGGTGGCGGTGGAAGGCCTGGTCAACAGGCCCGGCAGCTACGACATCGACAGCCTGCTCAAGCTGGCGCCGATGGAGGAGCGCATCTACCGCTTGCGCTGTGTCGAGGGCTGGTCCATGGTGATTCCGTGGGTCGGTTATTCCCTCTCGACGCTCATCCGCCAGGTCCAGCCGCAGGGCAGTGCGAAGTACGTGGAATTCATCACCCTGGCCGACCCGCAACAGATGCCGGGTCTGCGCTCCCATGTGCTGGATTGGCCTTATGTGGAGGGCTTGCGGCTGGACGAGGCGCAGCACCCGCTGACCCTGCTGGCGTTTGGCATGTACGGCGAGGTGCTGCCGCATCAGAATGGCGCGCCGCTGCGCCTGGTGGTGCCCTGGAAATACGGGTTCAAGAGCGGCAAGTCGATCGTGAAAATCCGGTTCACCGAACAGCAGCCCGGCACCGCCTGGAACCGCGCAGCACCCCAGGAGTACGGCTTCTATTCCAACGTGAATCCCGAGGTGTCGCACCCGCGCTGGAGCCAGGCCACCGAGCGCCGCATCGGGGACGAGGGTGGGTTGTTTGCCAAGCGCCGCAAGACGCTGATGTTCAACGGGTACGAACCCCAGGTGGGGCAGCTGTACGCGGGCCTGGACCTGCGTCGCTGGTTCTGACCCGGCGCATTTCCCCCCTTTTTTAAAGCCATTGATCCCGCATGCGCAGCGCCACGGCCTCCCGGACCCTGCCCTCCGGTTCACCCGCCACCGTTCGCGGCACGCCGTCCCGCGCGAATCGCTGGCTCGCGCACGGCATGGTCAAACCGCTTGTGTTTGTGCTGGCCTGCCTTCCGGCCGCCTGGTTGTTCTGGGCTGCAATGAACGACCAGCTCGGCGCCAATCCGGCCGAGGCCTTGATCCGCTCATTGGGTGATTGGAGTCTGCGGTTTCTGGTGTTGGTGCTGACCGTCACGCCTTTGCGTGAACTCACCGGCTGGTCGACGTTGGCCCGACTGCGCCGCATGATCGGCCTGTTTGTTTTCTTCTACGTGTGCCTGCACCTGCTGGCCTACGCCTGGTTCGACATGGGGTTCGAGCTGGGTGAGATCGTGGCGGATGTGGCCAAGCGCCCGTTCATCCTGGTTGGCATGATGTCTTGGGTGCTGCTGGCGGCACTGGCTGCCACGTCGTTCAACCGGGCCATCCGGCGCCTGGGCGCAAGGCGCTGGCAGGCTTTGCACCGAGGGGTGTACGTGGTGGCAGTGCTGGCGGTGCTGCACTTTTTCTGGATGCGCAGCGGCAAGAACGACTTCGCCGAAGTGGCGGTGTACGCCACCCTCCTGGGGGCATTGTTGGCCTGGCGGCTGTGGCGGCTGTGGCGGCGCTTTGGACCGGGGGCGCGTCGCTGAGGGGGCGTTGCGTTTGAGCCTCTGGCTGTTCGTTGCTCAGAGGGTCGGCAACAGGGTTTCCAGGCGGAACTGGTCCTCGGCCGTTTCGCGCGCCCGGATGAGCGTGGCGGCGTCGCCGTCCACCAACAGTTCGGCCGCTCTGCCGCGGGTGTTGTAGTTGCTGGCCATGCTCATGCAGTAAGCGCCCGCTGACAGCACGGCAAGCCAATCGCCGGCCTGCACGTTCAAGGCCCGATCACGGCCCAGCCAGTCGCCGCTTTCGCACACGGGGCCCACCACATCCCAGGTCGTGGTTTCGCCTGGGCGTGGGGAGAGCGGAACGATCTGGTGGAAGGCCTGGTACATGGCCGGCCGTGGCAGGTCGTTCATGGCGGCGTCCACGATCAGGAAATTCTTGTGCTCACCGGGTTTGAGGTAGATGACCTCGGTCAGGCAGACGCCCGCATTGCCGACCAGTGAGCGACCGGGTTCGATCAGAATCTTCCGGTCACCGAACCCGCGCGCGTCGAGCTTTTGCAGCAGCCGTTGCCACAGGGTGTCGGCAGCCGGGGGTGTGTCACCCCGGTAGTCGATGCCCAGGCCGCCGCCAAAGTCGATGTGGGCAATCGGCACGCCCGCAGCCTCAATGGTCTCGACCAGGTCCAGGATGCGGTCCATGGCGTCCAGGTAAGGGTCGGCTTCGGTGATCTGCGAGCCGATGTGGCAATCGATACCGACCACGCGCAGGCCACCGCAGGCCGCCGCATGGCGGTACGTGGCCACCACATCTTCATGGGCGATGCCGAATTTGTTGTCTTTCAGCCCGGTGGAAATGTAGGGGTGTGTTTTGGCGTCCACATTGGGATTGACGCGCACGCTGACCGGCGCACGCAGACCCATGCCTTGCGCGACCTCGTCCAGCACATCCAGCTCGGCGCGGCTCTCCACGTTGAAGCAGCCGATGCCGACCTCCAACGCGCGGCGCATCTCGCGGCGGGTTTTGCCCACGCCCGAAAAAATGACCTTGGCCGGATCGATCCCCGCAGCGAGCGCTCGCTCCAGTTCACCCCCGGAGACGATGTCCAGACCGCAACCCGCCTGCACCAGGGTCTGCAGAATGGCCAGCGTCGAGTTGGCCTTCATTGCATAACAAATCTGGTGATCGCGTCCGGCCAGCCCACGCTGGTATGCGGCCAGGGCCGAAAGCATGGCCGCGCGGCTGTAGACAAAGAGCGGCGTGCCATGCTGCTGGGCCAATGTGGACAGCGACACCCCCTCGACCATGAGCTGACCATCCTGGTACGCGAAAAATGGCGGAAGTGTGGAACTGGAAATGCCGGGCGTTGGAGCCATGGGGTGTTTGATGTCGGTGTTGGCGGCTCGCAGCCCCGCGGCTTGATCGAGACGCTGCAGGCCAGGGGGCTGGCCGGGATCAGGGCGTGGTTTCGGTGGCGGGCTCGGTGCTGGGTTCCGCCGCGTCGCTCTCTGCGGCCGCGTCGCTCTCTGCGGGAACGACTTCCGCAGGAACGACCTCGGTCGGGCTGACCACGGCCGGGCTGTTCTCCACGGGAAGGACCCGTTTCACCGCCGCAGGACGCTTGGCCGCCTGGGGGCTGGGCAGATACAGGGGGCCCTTCTGACCACAACCTGCGCCCAACAGGCCCAGCGCGATCAACATCGCGCCGCCCACGATGCGTGTGTGGGCAGGAATGGCACCTAGAATTCGGGATATCTTCATAGTGATTGCATTGTAATGACCGACACCGAGTATCTGGATCGCGCGGAAGCCTTGCTGGTCGCCATTGAGCTGGCCTGCGACCGCATCAACGAGCTGACCGATGCCGACATCGATAACCAGCGTGTGGGCGGCATGATCACCATCACCTTTGCGAACCACAGCCAGATCGTCGTGAACCTGCAAAAGCCGCTGCAGGAAGTGTGGATGGCCGCTCGTGCCGGTGGATTCCACTACCGGTACGACGGCCAGGCCTGGATGGACACCAAGGGGCAGGGTGAATTTTTCGCCCACCTTTCCCGCTATGCCAGTGAGCAGTCGGGGCAGTCGTTGACCTTCAGTTCCTGAACAAATCCAGGATGCTGCGACGGTCTTCTGACTGAGGCTTGGCCGCGGCATCGTCGCCGGTTGCGGGTTCGGTATCCCCACCACCGTTGGTGGCCGCGCCGGGCCAGGGGTCCTGCAGACCCAGCCCATGCACGCCGCGTCCAGGGCCATATTCTTCGTAGTACCACTCGCCGCCGACATTGATCAGGCCGGGGGGCGGGGTGTATTCCGTGACTGGCACTCCCTTGAGCGCTTCCGTCATGTACGTGATCCAGATGGGCAGGCTCAGACCGCCTCCGGTTTCGCGGCTGCCCAGGTTGCGCGGGTTGTCGTAGCCGACCCAGGCCGCCGCGACCACGGTCGGCTGGTAGCCGACGAACCACGCATCCACGGAATCGTTGGTGGTCCCGGTCTTGCCGTAGAGATCGGGCCGTTTGAGCGTGGCCTGGGCCCTGGCCGCGGTACCGGTCCGGGTGATTTCCTGGAGAAGACTGCTCATCAGATACGCGTTGCGCGCATCGATCGCACGGTGGGAGTCGCTCAGGACGGGTTCGGGCGCTTCAAACAGCACCTTGCCTTTCTGCTCGACCACGCGTGTGATCAACGTGGGTGCGATCCGGTAGCCACCGTTGGCAAACACGGCGTAGCCGGTGGCCATCTGCATTGGCGTGACCGCGCCCGCGCCCAGTGCCATGGTGAGATAGGGCGGGTGTTTGTCTGCGTCGAATCCGAACCGCGTGACCCATGCCTGCGCACTCTGCGTGCCCACCAGTTGCAGCACGCGGATGGACACCATGTTCTTGGACTTGGCCAGAGCCCGACGCACCGACATCGGTCCTTCAAACTGGCCGTCGTAGTTTTTGGGTTCCCAGGGTTTGCCGCCGGTCTGACCCGCCGTGTAGAACAACGGGGCGTCGTTCACCACCGTCATGGGTGAGACCCCTTTTTCCAGCGCGGCGGAGTAGATGAAGGGCTTGAAACTGGAGCCGGGCTGTCGCCAGGCTTGCGTCACGTGGTTGAACTTGCTTTTCTGGAAATCGAATCCCCCCACCAGCGACCGCACTCTGCCGCTGCGGGGATCCAGTGCCACGAATGCCGACTCCACCTCGGGCAGTTGGGTGATGCGCCAGGCGCCTGAGCCTGTCTTGATCACGCGGATCACCGCCCCGGGGCGGATCTTGATGTTGGGGCCGGCCTTTTCGGACAGACCGGACTGCGCCGGCCTCAAACCCTCGCCGGTGATTTCGAACGGCTCCCCGTCCTGACGCACCGCCACGACCTTGCGTGCCGTCGCGGTCAGCACCACGGCCGACATCAGGTCGTCGTTGTCCGGTCGCTCGTTGAGCGCCTCGTCAATCGCGTCGTCGCGAGCCGCCTTCTCGCCAGGCAGATCGATGAACAGCTCCGGTCCACGGTAGATCTGTCGGCGCTCGTAATCCAGCACTCCCTGGCGCAGTGCGCGGTAAGCAGCCTCCTGTTCGGCCGCACGCAGGCTGGTGGTGACCGTCAATCCGCGGGTGTAGGCTTCATCTCCGTACTGCGAGACCATGACTTGTCTCACCATCTCCGCCACGTAGTCGGCATGCACCTGGCTGCGGACACTCCCCATTGATCGCAGCTTGAGCTCCTCGGCCTTGGCTTGCTCCGCCTGCTCATGGGTGATGAAGCCGTTCTCTTCCATGCGCTCGATGATGTACTGCTGGCGGGCGCGTGCACGTTTCGGGTTGGTGATCGGGTTGTATGCCGACGGGGCCTTGGGCAGACCCGCCAGCATCGCCGCCTCGGCAATGCTCACGTCCTTCAGGGGTTTGCCAAAGTAGGTTTGTGCCGCGGTCGAGAAGCCATAAGCACGTTGTCCCAGAAAAATCTGGTTCATGTAGATCTCAAGGATCTGCTCCTTGGACAGCTGGTGCTCCAGCTTGAACGTCAGCAAGACCTCATAGATCTTGCGTGTGTAGCTTTTTTCTGCAGAGAGGAACACATTGCGCGCCACCTGCATGGTGATGGTGGACGCACCCTGGCTTTTGGCTTCGCCCAGGTTGGCCAGCGCGGCGCGGAGCATGCCCCGGTAGTCCACGCCGTGATGCTCGAAGAAGCGCGAGTCTTCGATCGCCAGGACGGCGTTCTTCACCACTTCGGGGATCTCGTTGATGGTCAACAGATTGCGACGCTCTTCGCCGAACTCGCCGATCAGTTGCCCGTCCGCAGTGAGCACACGAAGAGGCAGCTTGGGTCGGTAGTCGGCCAGATCTGCCACATCGGGAAGATTGGGGTAGGCCACCGCCAGCGCGATGCCCACCGCGATCAGGATGGCCGTCACCCCGGCCACAGACACCCCCACCAGCCCTACCAACAGCCGGCCCAGCGAGATCAGAATGCCACGCCCGGAAAAGGCGGCAGAGGGACGGGCTCGCGGTGCAGAATTTTCGTCTTGTGGCATGGGGTTGGCCGAGGGGAGGGAGTCTGATTATAAAAATCGGGCTGTTGCGAGGACGCCCTAGGGTTGCGTCATATTGTGAGTTGTTGTGCGTTTCTGGCTGCCTCGGTCGTCGTTCATGGGGCTGGGGGCGTTTTTTGCGTATGCTTTTGACAACGTTTCCTTTTGTCTCAAAGACAAAAAATCTTTGCCGCACAAGGGGCTTGCTGCTAGCATTCAAGTGAATTCTTAAGTCTGGCGCCCTGCAGCGCTGCCATTTATGGGGGTCTCCTTGATCTCATTGGGTTCGTTATTCAGCCGGGAGCCGGCACCGTTGCTGGGCATAGACGTCAGTTCGTCGAGTGTCAAGCTGGTTGAGCTTGGCCGTAACCGCTCGGGAGACCTGGTCCTGGAGCGCTGCGCCATGGAGCCCCTGGAGCGGGGCTGGATCACCGACGGCAACATCGAAAAGTTCGATGAAGTGGTCGAGGCGGTTCGGCGTGTGGTCCGCAAGAGTGGCAGCAAAACCAAAAACGTTGCCTTTGCGTTGCCCGCGTCGGCGGTGATCACCAAAAAAATCATCCTACCAGGCGGGTTGTCTGACAAAGAGCTCGAAGCGCAGGTGGAGTCGGAAGCCAATCAATACATTCCCTTCTCTCTGGATGAAGTGAGTCTTGACTTCTGTGTCGTAGGCCCGAGCGCCACCTCGGTGGGAGACGTGGAGGTGTTGATCGCCGCGTCCCGCAAGGAAAAGGTGTCTGACCGGCAGGGCCTTGCTGAAGCGGTGGGTCTGAAGCCGGTTGTCATGGATGTGGAGTCATACGCCTCGCGCATGGCTGCGGGTCGGGTGATCGAAACGTTGCCCAACCAGGGGGTGGACTCCTTGGTCGCACTGTTTGAGGTGGGTGCGCTGACCACCAGCATGCAGGTCATGCGAAATGACGATGTGCTCTACGAGCGTGATCAGGCTTTTGGTGGTGCACAGCTGACGCAGTTGATCGTTCGGCAATATGGTTTTTCTTCGGATGAGGCCGAAGCGAAGAAACGTTCTGGGGATCTCCCGGAAGACTATCGGACGACGGTTCTTGATCCATTCATTGAAAGCATGGCGCAGGAAATCGGGCGCGCGTTGCAGTTCTTTTTCACCAGCACGCCTTACAACAAGGTCGATCACATCCTTTTGGCGGGAGGCAGTGCAGCACTGCCCGGCCTGACGGAGGCGGTCACCCATCAGACTTCTTTCGCCTGCATGGTGATCAATCCTTTTGATGGCATGGAAATGGCTTCCAATGTCCAGGCTCGCAAGATCACCAGAGAAGCTCCCTCCTACCTGACGTCAACCGGTCTGGCGCTTCGGAGGTTCTACCAATGATTCTGATCAATCTGCTGCCTCATCGGGAGGCGAGTCGCAAGAAGCGCAAAGAGCAGTTCTTCTCCCAACTGGGCTTGTCGGCATTGCTTGGTGGTGTGATCTGCGGGGCCATTTTTACGTGGTACCAGGGACAGATTGCTGTCCAACAAGGACGCAATACTTTTCTGCAGGGTGAAATTGCTCGACTGGATGATGAGATCAAGGATATCGCCAGCCTGCAGGCGCAAATTGCTTCTCTGCGTGCAAGACAGACGGCGGTGGAAGACCTTCAGGGAGATCGAAATCTGCCGGTCCATTTGTTGGATGAGCTGGTGGTGCAACTGCCGGATGGAATTTACCTGTCCAGCATGAAGCAAGAAAATCAGAGTGTTTTGTTGACCGGGATTGCTCAATCTCAGGAGCGGGTTTCCGATCTGTTGCGAAATCTTGCGAACAACAGCCCGTGGCTTGAAAAGCCCGACCTGGTTGAAATCGTTGCAGCGACAGAGGATCTGTCCAGCCGTGATAAGAGACGAGTCTCAAAATTCACGATCCGGGTCACGCTCAAACGACCTGCTGCAGCCGGTGCAACGCCAGCGGCGGGCGAAAAGATCAAGAATGTGGCTCCGGGCAAGGTCTGAACTGGGTATACAAGACAATGGCAAAAACACCCAAAATGAACCTGGACCTAAAACTGGTTCAGGACAAAATCCAGGGGCAGTTCAAAGGGCTCGACCCGAACGATCCATCCGAGTGGCCACTGCTGCCTCGCGGTTTGCTGTTTGTGGTGGTATGTGCGGCTGTTATTGCGGGCATGTGGTTTGCATGGCTCAAGTCGATTGACGAAGAGTTGCTTGCGGAAAAAACACGCGAAGAGCAGCTGCGCGAGGACTATCGGAAAAAACTGGTTCAAGCAGTCAATCTTGATGCGTTGAAGAAACAACTTGAGCAGGTGCAGCAATACGTAAGCCAGCTCGAGAAGCAGTTGCCAAGCAAGGCAGAGATGGATGCCTTGTTGTCGGACATCAACCAGGCTGGGTTGGGGCGGAGTCTGCAATTTGAATTGTTTCGCCCTGGTCAGGTGGTTGTCAAAGAATACTATGCCGAACTGCCCATTACGGTTCGTGTCACCGGACGCTACCATGATGTTGGACTTTTTGCTGCAGATATTGCCAATCTGTCGCGTATTGTCACGCTGAATAATTTGTCTTTGGTGCCCGTGAAAGATAGGGCAGGTGTGTTGACGATGGATGGCACAGCCAAAACCTTCCGCTATCTTGATCAGGAGGAGATTGCTTTGCAGCAGCAGTCGGTGAAAAAGAAGAAGGAGGCTGTCAAGTGAATTTCAAGTTTCCACTGAGTCTGGTATTGCTGTCATCCATGTTGGTGTTGTTGGGGTGTACCTCTTCTGAGCAGGAAGAGTTGCGACAGTGGATGCAGAGCGAGCGAAATTCCATTCGACCGCAGATCAAGCCGATCCCCGAGCCCAGTAAGTTTATTCCGCAAAGCTACGCTGGTGAAAGCTTGACGGACCCGTTCAGTGCCGAAAAGTTGGCCAGTGTGATGCGAGGAAATCAGGGGCCGTCGTTGGGCGGCTCTGCATTGATTGAGGCAGAGTTGAACAGGCGGAAGCAGCCACTTGAAGCGTTTCCTCTGGATACCATGTCGATGGTTGGAAGTCTGACACGTCAGGGGCAATTGGTTGCATTGGTTAAGGTTGATAATTTGCTCTACCAAGTGAAGGTGGGTAATTATCTGGGGCAGAATTATGGTCGGGTGCTTGATATCACCGAAACAGAAGTTGCTCTGCGTGAAATTGTTCAAGATGCTGCAGGTGAGTGGATTGAGCGCACTTCGGGGTTGCAGTTACAAGAGGATGTGAATAAATGATTAAACCTAAGATGGCGACTGACCAGAGTGCGTTGAATTTGAAAATGGTCAGGGCAATGGCTTTTGCCTGTTTGGCATTTACATCGTTCCTGGCGCAGGCCCAGAACGCAATTCAGTCCCTGACCGCCAGTGTCCAGGGTGGGGTGGAGGTTCTTCGCATCGATACAACCGAGCCGCTCTCCGGTGTTCCTGCAGGATTCGTCATACAATCGCCCGCGCGCATTGCGCTTGATTTTCCGGGGGTGATCAATGCGATAGGGCGTAGTGTAATTGAGCTTAATCATGGGAATGTTCGCTCAGCCAATGTGGTGCAGGTTGGAGATAGGACTCGAGTTGTTATTAACTTGAAGAATCCATCTGCTTACCAGGCAAAAATTGAAGGAAAATCATTGGTCGTTTTGCTGGAGAGGCCAGAATCTGGAACTCCTGCGCCAACAAGTGCACAGGCGGTCTTTGCGGAGAGTCAGAACCGAGATGTGGTAGCTCTGAAGGATATCGACTTCCGCCGTGGTGTCGGTAACGCCGGGCGAATTGTTGTGGATCTTGCAAACAATCAGGTCGGTGTGGATATTCGGCAGCAAGGGCAGAATCTGGTGGTCGAGTTTTTGAAGACCTCGTTGCCTGAAGGTTTGCGCCGCAAGCTGGATGTGAGCGACTTTGGCACGCCAGTGCAGACCGTGACCTCCAGTCAGAGTGGTGATCGTGTCCGTATGGTGGTCACACCTAGGGGCAACTGGGAGCATTCCGCCTATCAAAGTGATAACCAGTTTGTACTGGAGGTCCGAGAGCAGAAGGTTGATCCTTCCAAGCTCACTCAGGGCCCAGGATACAATGGCGAAAAGCTGTCTCTGAATTTCCAGAACATTGAAGTGCGGTCGCTGTTGCAGGTGATCGCGGACTTCACCAATTTCAACGTGGTGACCTCGGATTCCGTGACTGGCGCTGTCACGTTGCGCCTGAAGGATGTGCCTTGGGACCAGGCTTTGGACATCATTCTTCAAGCCAAAGGGCTTGGTATGCGCAAGTCTGGCAACGTGCTTTGGATTGCTCCGAAGGACGAAATTGTCGCTCGCGAAAAGCAGGAGCTTGAATCGAAGGTATCGATAGAGAGTCTGGAAACCTTGAGAACACAGAGTTTTCAGATGAATTATGCCAAGGCCAGCGATATTGCCGAACAGTTGGCCGCGGCAAGCAAGGGCGCCGCTGGAGAGGGCAGCGCAAGAATGCTGTCTACGCGGGGAAGTGTGATCGCCGAGCCCAGAACGAATCAGCTGTTTGTAACCGATATTCCTTCCAAGCTGGAGCAGGTGCAGCAACTTATCGCCAAACTTGACATACCTGTTCGACAAGTCCTTATCGAAGCGAGGATTGTCGAGGCGGATGATCGTTTTGGACGATCTTTGGGGGTGAGACTGGGCGGCAGTGATTTGCGTGGTGTTAGAGGTGGTGAGCCGGGATATAGCGTTGGTGGTGCGAATCGGATTGCGATTGGTGGCAGCTATAACGCGGTATCTAGCACAACAGTCGAGTCTGAGAATGTGCTCGATACACTCAACACCAGTTTCGTGAACCTGCCGTCCACTGGTGCTGGTGGTTTTCAGCCGGCCGCATTTGCGTTGTCTCTTTTCAGTTCTGCTGCCAATCGATTCTTGAATCTTGAAATATCGGCACTTGAGGCCGATGGACGAGGGAAAATTGTGTCGAGCCCGCGGGTGGTGACTGCTGATCAGGTCAAGGCCTTGATTGAACAGGGTACAGAATATCCATATCAGACGGCCACTTCGAGCGGTGCCACTGCAATCGCATTTCGAAAGGCCAATCTGAAGCTTGAGGTCACTCCTCAGATCACTCCTGAGGGGAGCATCATCTTGGATGTTGATATCAACAAGGACAGTCGTGGCGAAACCACGACCGCAGGTATTGCAATCAACACCAAGCACGTGCAAACGCAGGTATTGATTGAAAATGGTGGGACCGTGGTGATTGGTGGCATATTTGAGCAGATCGAAGTGGATGATGTGACCAAGGTGCCGTTGTTGGGGGATATTCCTTTCATGGGTCATTTGTTCAAGAATAAAAGCAAAACGGCGAATAAATCGGAGTTGTTGATCTTCATCACGCCGCGAACGATCACCGATCGTGGTGTGACTCGATGATGGCGTTATTTGCGTAAGGCAAAGGATATGGGTATGAACTGGTTGAAAGTGTCTGGATCTCTCTTGGTTGCTGGCGCACTGGCTTCTTGTGGGGGAGGGGGGGATGTGGCGGGCGACACAGATGAATTCTTCACGAATCCTTCGGAGATTAAATGGAGCACTCCAGCGGGAAGCTCTTCGTGTAAGGCGGGTGGCGGAGCCGGCGGTGAAACCTTGGTGACCATCGTTGGTGGGACTCCCCCATTTAGGATCCACAACCCTTCGCCTGACTCAATAGGACTCGATAGGACGGAGGTCACGGGGAAAGATCCAGTGTTTAAGATCACCACGTTGGGTGGCTGTATGGAAGGCGTCGGAGTGCTGGTGCTTGACTATCATTCGAGGTCTGCCGTTGTTGAGGTGACCGTTGAAGAGGCTGCGGCGGAAGAGGATGCGGCGGCAGAATAGTTAGCCTGTTTCCTTCAGCGGTTGATATAAATCATATTGAGTAAATTATTTGTTGCGGTGTTTGCCCAATTTGAATGATCGCGAGGTTTTGCTAGGTGTTATAAGGTCATTTTTATTGTGCAGGCCCATGCTCTGATCTCGTTGGTTGGTTTGCCCGGGTCTGGCAAATCGACCATCGGCCGGCAGCTCGCCCGCCGTCTGGCACTTCCCTTCTTTGATTCTGACCACGTGATCGAACAGCGTCTGGGTTGTTCGATTCGTGAGTTTTTCGAACGAGAGGGCGAGGCTCGTTTTCGGGATGTGGAAGAGGGGGTGCTGGACGAGTTGACCCAAGGTCCGGCCTGCGTGTTGTCCACCGGTGGTGGTTCGGTTCTGAGGCCGACGAACCGGTTGCATCTTCGGGAAAGAGGGCAAGTCGTGTATTTGCGGTCAACTCCTGAAGAGGTTTATCGACGGCTGCGGCACGATCGAAACCGTCCATTGCTGCAGGTCGCGGACCCGTTGCAACGCTTGCGCGACTTGTATGACGTGCGTGATCCCTTGTATCGGGAAACGGCGCACTACGTGGTCGAAACTGGGCGTCCCTCAGTTTCGACACTGGTCAACATGATCATGATGCAGCTGGATATGGCGGGAATATCCGGTGGATCGCAGCCCGGCGGAAGCGAGGTTGGCAACGGGTGATCGGCCGCTCTTGGACTCTGCAGTGCCCCGTGGGTGGGGGTGCTTTTGTCGCCCGCGTCGTCCGGGTTTTGCCCCGGGCCAGGTTTTTGCTGTTGAGCAGGCTCTAAACTCGTGGGCTATGCAGCATCAGACATCCTCATCTTCGAGCGAGCGCGTCCAGATTCATCTGGGTGATCGCAGTTACAGTATTGTGATTGGTGCCGGGCTGCTGGACCTTCCCTCAAGCTATGAGGGGCTGCCGTCGGCAGTCAGCGCTGTCATCGTGACGAATGAGACGGTGGCGCCGCTCTATCAACGCCGCCTGCAGGAGGCGTTGGCATCCCACTTCGACACCATCCACGTGGTAACCCTGCCCGATGGGGAGGCCTTCAAGACCTGGGAGTCGCTCAACCTCATTTTTGATGCCCTGTTGCGCCATGGTTGTGATCGCAAGACTGTCCTGTTTGCGCTTGGAGGTGGTGTGATTGGCGACATGACCGGGTTCGCGGCAGCGAGCTATATGCGGGGTGTGCCATTCGTGCAGGTGCCGACCACCTTGTTGGCGCAGGTGGATTCGTCGGTGGGGGGCAAGACCGCCATCAACCACCCGCTGGGCAAGAACATGATTGGGGCCTTCTACCAGCCACAACGGGTCATCTGCGATCTGGAGACGCTCAATACGCTGCCACCGCGTGAACTCAGCGCCGGGTTGGCCGAGGTCATCAAATACGGCCCGATCGCTGACATGACCTTCCTGGAGTGGATGGAGGCCCATGTGGCCGAGCTGCTCGCCCGGGACCCTTCAACCATGGCTTACGCGGTGCGGCGCAGTTGCGAGATCAAGGCCGATGTGGTGGGTCAGGATGAGCGCGAATCGGGCCTGCGGGCCATTCTCAATTTCGGACACACCTTTGGACATGCCATCGAGGCGGGCATGGGCTATGGGCGGTGGCTGCATGGCGAGGCGGTGGGTTGCGGCATGGTGATGGCGGCCCGGCTTTCGCAGCGTCTGGGGCTGGTGGATGAAGGCTTCGTGCTGCGACTGACGCGCTTGATCGAACGTGTGGGCCTGCCGGTGGTGGCGCCGGTGCTGGACGTGGCCGACAACGCCGGCCGTTACCTGGCTTTGATGCGGGTGGACAAGAAGTCCGAGGCGGGGGAAATCAAGTTCGTTCTCATCAATGGGGCCGGGCAAGCCCTGGTACAAAGCGCACCCGACCACGTGGTGGCCGAGGTGATTGAAATGAGCTGCCGCGCATGAGCTCCCGCACCGGGTCTTGTTCCGGCTGGACGGTCGAGATGGTGCGGTGTCGGCGAGGGGTACGGCGTTGATTGAGGTTGGTGCCTCCATAGGCCTGGCTGTGTATGCCAGCCATCCGGAGCACAGCCGCGGCCGGCGGTTTCCCGAACCCGAGGCCCCCACGCGCACGGCTTTTCAGCGCGACCGCGACCGCATCATCCACAGCACCGCATTTCGCCGTCTGGTCTACAAGACCCAGGTCTTTCTCAACCACGAAGGCGATCTGTTTCGCACGCGCCTGACCCATTCGCTGGAGGTTGCGCAACTCGGACGCAGCATCGCGCGTTCGTTGCATCTGAACGAGGATCTGGTCGAGGCGATCGCACTCGCACACGATCTGGGACACACGCCCTTTGGTCATGCCGGTCAGGATGCCCTGCACGCCTGTATGAAGGCGCTGACGCCGGTCAGCGTGGCTGGGGATGGCGGCTCGGAAGAAGGCGCTTGGGGCTTCGAGCACAACCTGCAGAGCCTGCGCGTCGTGGACAAGCTGGAGGAGCGCTACCCGGCCTTCGACGGATTGAACCTGACGTTCGAGACCCGGGAAGGCATCCTCAAACACTGCTCGCGCGCGAACGCGCAACGGTTGCAGGCGCAGGACCCCAGTGGCGTGGCGCAGCGTTTTCTACAAGGTGGTTCGCCCTCGCTGGAGGCGCAGCTGTGCAATCTGGCCGATGAAATCGCCTACAACGCGCACGATATCGACGACGGTGTGCGCTCGGGGCTTCTCACCCTGGAGCAATTGGGCGAAGTGCCTTTGTTTGCGCAGTACCACCGGCAGGCCCTGGCCGCCCACCCCCACTTGGGTGGACGGCGCCTGTTGTTCGAATCGATCCGTCTCATGCTGAGCGACCAGGTCTATGACGTGATCGACACCACACGTGCGCACATCGAGGTGTCCGGCGTGGACAGCGTGGATGCGGTGCGGGCTCGTGGGCCTCTGGTGGCGTTCTCGGCCGACATGGGGGGCCGTTCACAAGTGCTCAAGGGATTCTTGTTGCGCAACCTGTACCGCCATCCGCAGGTCATGGAGACCACCGATCGGGCGCGGCGTGTGGTGACCGAGCTGTTTGCCTTCTACATGCAGCGGCCCACCGAGTTGCCCGACGCTCATGCACGAAGTGGGCATCGGGCGCGGGCCGTGGCCGATTACATCGCCGGCATGACGGATCGTTTCGCCATCCGCGAGCACGAACGCCTGAGTGGTGCGTCGCTCTTCCCTTGAACACTTGATGCTTGTGGCCCCCACCGCCGACACGCCGCCGTCGCGCGCGTCCGGGCCCTTGGCGGCTGTGGTGGTGGGCGTGGGAGTGTGTTGCGCACTGCACGTGGGCAAGCTGCCGGTGGCCATTCCCGTGTTGCGCGACTCGCTGGGGCTGAGTCTGGTGCAGGCGGGATTTCTGCTGTCACTGGTGCAGTTGGCGGGCATGACGCTTGGGTTGATCGTCGGGCTGAGCGCTGATCGCCTGGGGCCCCGGCGGTTGATGCTCGCCGGCTTGCTGCTGCTTGCTCTGGGCAGCGCCCTGGGAGCATGGGCGCCGAACGTGTCGGTGCTGCTGGCCACGCGGGTCCTGGAGGGGCTGGGTTTCTTGCTGGCGGTGTTGCCAGCGCCCGGCCTGCTGCGCCTACACGTGCACCGCCACCAGACGCTGTCGCGCGCGCTCGGTTGGTGGGGCGCCTACATGCCGCTGGGTACGGCGCTGGCGCTGTTGCTGGGTGCGCCGCTGTTGTCGGTGGTGGGGTGGCGCTGGGTCTGGCTGGGACTGGCGGTGCTCACGCTGATGGCGGCAGCGTTGCTGGCACTGCGGGTGCCCGCCGACGGGGTTGTCGCCGCCAGCAGCGGCGATGCAGCACAAACCCGCAGGCCCGCGGCCTGGTGGCCCAGGTTGCGACGGACGTTGGGCGCGCCAGGCCCCTGGCTGGTGGCCCTGGCGTTTTTTCTCTACTCTGGGCAATGGCTGGCGGTGGTGGGGTTTCTGCCCACCATCTACGGTCAGGCGGGCTACAGCGGCAACACGGTGGGGTTGCTCACGGCACTGGCGGCCGGCATCAACATGCTGGGCAACATCGGAGCCGGCCGCTGGATGTCGCACGGTACCCGGCCCGGCACGGTGTTGTCGCTCGGGTACCTCGCCATGGCGCTGGGCGCTGTCGTGGCATTCGCCGCGGTGGGCCATCCGGTCTGGCAATACCTGGCCGTCTTGCTGTTTTCCGGGTTGGGTGGCCTGATTCCCGGTACCCTTTTTTGGCTGGCGGTGGTGCTGGCGCCCGGCAAAGACACGGTGTCCACCACCGTGGGCTGGATGCAGCAGTTTTCTTCATTGGGGCAGTTTGTGGGGCCTCCGGTGGTGGCCTGGCTGGCGGTGCGGGCCGGCGGGTGGCAATGGACCTGGGTGGCCACCGGGGCTTGTTCATTGCTGGGCGTCGTGCTGGCGCACCAGCTGCAGCGCGCCTGGGAGCGGCGTCCCTCAGCGGTGGCTCTGTAGCCCGCGTGGGCGTTCGAGCGGCTAAACTTTCCCGCAATCCGCCAGTCCTCACCCGTGCCGTTCAACGCAAGGACCGGCTCTCACGCTCACAGGGAATCACGCATGAGCTTTCTCAACCAGCTCAAACAACAGGCGAAGTCGCTGCAGTCGCAGCAGGAGGTAGACCTCCAGCATCTGGAGGCCAACGTTGCCGCCACCGAGGCCGCCTGCAAAACCACCTGGCATTACTTCACGGAGCTGCCGCGCCAACTCAATGTGATCGAGCCGGCCGCGGCACGGCTGAGCCTGGACGGCAAGACACCCTGGCCGGCCATGAAGCAGACCGACTTTCGCTTCGACGCCCGCAAGAAGCTCCTGCGCGACAAAGAGGTGTTTGACTACCTTGCCCTGGGCTGGCGCCTGGAACCGCGCGAAGGTGGTGCGGCCAAAGGCAGTGTGGCGGTGAACTTCCCACCCGACCTGGAGCGGGTCGAGCGCCGCCTGCGCGCGGGTCACGTGCCCCATGAGCGGCGGGAACAGCGCCACCCGGACACCCACCGGATACAGCTCATCGTGTTTGAACACGAGCTGGCCTCTCGGGCCAGCGTGTTGATCACGGCGGACCACGACAACGCGGTGCTCGACATTCGGTTGGCCTGCGTCAACGGGCTGGAGATCGTGACCACCCGCTACGCCGCCGATCAATGGACCACAGCGGTGTTGGACGAGCTGGCCAAGCTCATCGTTGGGGAACCCAGCCTGTTCCTGTGACGAACCGAGGGACGGGGGTTCCATAATCGGGGTCAGATTCACTGCTGGCTTCGTTCGACATGGCCCGTCTTCCTCGCCTGACCCTGCCGGGTTACCCGCACCACGTCATCCAGCGAGGCAACAACCGCCAGCCCATCGTGTTGAACGATGCGGACCGGCACATGTTGCTGGAACTGATCTGGGAAAACGCCCGCAAGCACCAAGTGGCGCTTCACGCCTGGGTGCTGATGGACAACCACTTCCACCTGCTGCTCACGCCCGAGACGCCGGATGGTGTGCCATTGATGATGCAGGCGATCGGACGGCGCTACGTGCGCTATTTCAATGCCCAGCATGGGCGCACCGGCACGCTGTGGGAAGGCCGGTACAAGTCCACCCTGGTGCAGACCGAGCGCTACCTGCTGGCCTGCATGGCCTATCTGGACCTGAATCCGGTGCGGGCGGGCATGGTGGCTGAGCCCGCCGCCTACGCCTGGTCCAGCCACCGCCACTACATCGGCCAGGCGCACGACCGCCGCATCACGCCGCATCCTTTGTATTGGAGCCTGGGTAACACGCCGTTTGCCCGGGAGGCGGCGTACGCGGACATGGTGCGCTCGGGTTTGACGACGCAGCAGCAGGAAGCCATCACCGGTGCGGCCTTGCACGGTTGGGCGCTCGGGGAGCCGGCGTTTGTGCAAGAACTGCAAAAACAGACCGATCGACGGGTCAGCAAGGCGAAACCCGGGCGACCGACATCGAAGCCATCGCCAGGCGAATGAGAGAGGCGTAAATCCTGTCAGCTCAGGCTTTTTTTACATGATATTGATATGTCCCCAATTATTTCGACACCATTGCCATGGTGGCATTATTGGAATCTGACCCCAATTAAAATGCTTGGCATCGTTGTTGCAATGCACTATGCTTCGCATCCCACGCATTTTTGTCACGCCCTTGAACCGAGAAGGAAGCGCCATGACCACGGCAGCCGAGCAGCAGCAACTCCAGCAACAGGGTCTGTACGACCCGGCCCACGAACACGACGCCTGCGGTGTCGGCTTTGTGGCCCACATCAAGGGCGAAAAAAGCCACGCCATCGTGCAACAGGGTCTGAAGATCCTGGAAAACCTGGACCATCGGGGCGCGGTGGGGGCGGACAAGCTCATGGGCGACGGTGCCGGCATCCTGATCCAGTTGCCCGATGCCCTGTACCGCGAAGAAATGGCCGCCCAGGGCGTGACCCTGCCGGCCCCGGGCGAATACGGCGTCGGCATGATCTTCATGCCCAAGGAGCACGCATCGCGGCTGGCCTGCGAGCAGGAGATGGAGCGTGCCATCGCCAACGAAGGCCAGGTCCTGCTGGGCTGGCGCGACGTGCCGGTGAACAAGGACATGCCGATGTCGCCGACCGTGCGCGAAAAGGAGCCCATCCTGCGCCAGGTGTTCATCGGTCGCGGCAACGACGTGATCGTGCAGGACGCGCTGGAGCGCAAGCTGTACGTGATTCG
Organism: Hydrogenophaga sp. GW101-3F08; assembly: GCF_059424585.1. NCBI lineage: Bacteria > Pseudomonadati > Pseudomonadota > Betaproteobacteria > Burkholderiales > Comamonadaceae > Hydrogenophaga > Hydrogenophaga sp. GW101-3F08. The sequence goes on along the minus strand of NZ_JBWKZP010000006.1, from coordinate 77,729 downwards.
CAAGACAGCCAGCGCTCACATCCAGTCGCTCAAGCTCAAGCACAGCAAAGAGTATTACGTGGTGAGCATGAGCAGCCGCACCGTGATCTACAAGGGCCTGCTGCTGGCCGATCAGGTGGGCACCTATTACAAAGACCTGCAGGATCCACGCTGCGTCTCGGCCCTGGGTCTGGTGCACCAGCGCTTCTCCACCAACACCTTCCCCGAGTGGCCGTTGGCCCATCCGTACCGCTATGTGGCGCACAACGGTGAAATCAACACCGTCAAGGGCAACTACAACTGGATGAAGGCGCGCGAAGGCGTGATGTCTTCGCCGGTGCTGGGGGCCGACTTGCAGAAGCTGTATCCGATCAGCTTCGCGAACCAGTCGGACACCGCCACCTTCGACAACTGCCTGGAACTGCTCACCATGGCGGGTTACCCGCTGGCGCAGGCCGTGATGATGATGATCCCCGAGCCGTGGGAACAGCACACCACCATGGACGAGCGCCGCAAGGCCTTTTACGAATACCACGCCGCGATGATGGAGCCTTGGGACGGCCCGGCCTCCATCGTGTTCACCGACGGCCGCCAGATCGGCGCCACGCTGGACCGCAACGGCCTGCGCCCCTCGCGCTACTGCATCACCGACGACGACTTCGTGATCATGGGTTCCGAGTCCGGCGTGCTGCCGGTGCCGGAGAACAAGATCGTGCGCAAGTGGCGCCTGCAGCCCGGCAAGATGTTCCTGATCGACCTGGAACAGGGCCGCATGATCGACGATGAGGAGCTCAAGGCCAACCTCGCCAACAACAAGCCCTACAAGCAGTGGATCGACAACCTGCGCATCCGCCTGGACGATGTGGACAACCCCGTGGCGGGTGAGGCGGCGCAAGAGCAGCGCATCGACGCGACCGAGCCGCAGACCGCAGGCATGGAATCCGTGACGCCCGAACTGCTGGACCGTCAGCAGGCCTTTGGCTACACCCAGGAAGACATCAAGTTCCTGATGAGCCCCATGGCCACCAATGGCGAAGAGGGCATCGGCTCCATGGGCAACGACAGCCCGCTGGCCGTGCTGTCCGACAAGGACAAGCCGCTCTACAACTACTTCAAGCAGCTGTTCGCCCAGGTGACGAACCCGCCGATCGACCCGATCCGCGAAGCCATCGTGATGTCGCTGGTGTCCTTCATCGGCCCCAAGCCCAACCTGCTGGACATCAACCATGTCAACCCGCCCATGCGCCTGGAGGTGAGCCAGCCCGTGCTGGACTTCGCCGACATGGCCAAGTTGCGCGACATCCATGTCGTGACGCAAGGCAAGTTCCGCAGCCATACGCTGGACATCACCTATCCGGTGTTCTGGGGACGTGCCGGGGTCGAGGCCAAGCTGGCCTCGCTGTGCGCCGAAGCGGTTGACGCGATCAAGGGCGGCAAGAACATCCTGATTGTGAGCGACCGCGCCATCAGTGCCACCCAGGTGGCCATCCCCGCGCTGCTGGCGCTGTCCGCCATCCACCAGCACCTGGTGCGCGAGGGCCTGCGCACCTCGGCCGGCCTGGTGGTGGAAACCGGCACGGCGCGCGAGGTGCATCACTTCGGCGTGCTGGCGGGCTACGGTGCCGAAGCCGTGCACCCCTACCTGGCCATGGAAACCCTGGCGGCCATCAGCAAAGACCTGCCGGGCGACCTGAGTGCCGACAAGGCGATCTACAACTATGTGAAGGCGATCGGCAAAGGGCTGTCCAAGATCATGTCCAAAATGGGCGTGTCCACCTACATGTCCTACTGCGGTGCCCAGCTGTTCGAAGCCATTGGCCTGAACAGCGAAACGGTGGACAAGTACTTCACCGGCACCGCCAGCCGGGTGCAGGGTATCGGCGTGTTCGAAATCGCCGAAGAAGCCCTGCGCATGCACAAGGCCGCCTTTGGCGACAACCCGGTGCTGGCCACCATGCTGGACACCGGCGGCGAATACGCCTGGCGCACGCGGGGTGAAGAGCACATGTGGACGCCCGATGCCATTGCCAAGCTGCAGCACAGCACGCGTTCCAACAACTGGAACACGTACAAGGAATACGCCCAGATCATCAACGACCAGAACCGTCGCCACATGACGCTGCGCGGTCTGTTCGAGTTCAGGATCGATCCGTCCAAGGCCATCTCCATCGACGAAGTCGAGCCCGCCCAGGAAATCGTCAAGCGCTTCGCCACCGGCGCCATGTCGCTGGGCTCGATTTCCACCGAGGCGCACGCCACGCTGGCCGTGGCCATGAACCGCATCGGCGGCAAGAGCAACACCGGCGAAGGCGGCGAAGACGCGCTGCGCTACCGCAACGAACTCAAGGGCATCCCGATCAAGCAGGGTCAGACCATGTCCGATCTGCTGGGCAAGGACACCTTCGAGGTGGACTACGTGTTGCAAGAGGGCGACTCGATGCGTTCGCGCATCAAGCAGGTGGCCTCGGGTCGTTTCGGTGTGACCGCCGAGTACCTGAACAGTGCCGATCAGATCCAGATCAAGATGGCGCAGGGCGCCAAGCCCGGCGAAGGCGGCCAACTGCCCGGCGGCAAGGTGTCGGACTACATCGGCAAACTGCGCCACAGCGTGCCCGGCGTGGGCCTGATCAGCCCGCCGCCGCACCACGACATCTACTCGATCGAGGACCTGGCGCAGCTGATCCACGACCTGAAGAACGTGGCGCCGCACAGCTCCATCAGCGTCAAGCTGGTGTCGGAAATCGGCGTCGGCACCATCGCCGCGGGCGTGGCCAAGTGCAAGGCCGACCACGTGGTGATCGCCGGCCACGACGGCGGCACGGGCGCCTCGCCCTGGTCGTCCATCAAACACGCCGGCTCGCCTTGGGAAATCGGCCTGGCCGAAACGCAGCAGACCCTGGTGCTCAACCGCCTGCGCAGCCGCATCCGCGTGCAGGCCGACGGCCAGATGAAGACCGGTCGCGACGTGGTCATCGGCGGCCTGCTGGGCGCCGACGAGTTCGGTTTCGCCACCGCTCCGCTGGTGGTCGAGGGCTGCATCATGATGCGCAAGTGCCACCTCAACACCTGCCCGGTGGGCGTGGCCACGCAAGATCCGGAGTTGCGCAAGAAATTCACCGGCAAGCCCGAGCACGTCGTCAACTACTTCTTCTTCATCGCCGAAGAAGCGCGCCAGATCATGGCGCAGCTGGGCATCCGCAAATTCGACGAGCTGATCGGTCGCGCCGACCTGCTCGACATGAAGCAGGGCATCGAGCACTGGAAGGCCAAGGGCCTGGACTTCGGCCGCCTGCTGGCCATGCCGGCGGCTCCGGCCGACGTGCCGCGTCTGCACACGCAAAACCAGGAACATGGCCTGGAGAAGTCGCTCGACAACATCCTGATCGCGAAGTCGCGCCCCGCCATCGACAAGGGCGAGCGCGTGCAGTTCATCGAGGTGGCGCGCAACGTGAACCGCTCCGTGGGGGCCATGCTCTCGGGCGCGGTGACCCAGGTGCACCCCGAGGGCCTGCCGGACGATACCATCCGCATTCAGCTCGAAGGCACGGGCGGCCAGTCTTTCGGCGCCTTCCTCACGCGCGGCATCACGCTGTACCTGATCGGTGACGCCAACGACTACACCGGCAAAGGCCTCTCGGGTGGCCGCGTGGTGGTGCGCCCCAGCATCGACTTCCGCGGCGAAGCGGCGCGCAACATCATCGTGGGCAACACCGTGATGTATGGCGCCACCACTGGCGAAGCCTTCTTCAGCGGCGTGGCCGGCGAGCGCTTCGCGGTGCGCCTCTCCGGCGCCACCGCGGTGGTGGAAGGCACGGGCGACCACGGTTGTGAATACATGACCGGCGGCACTGTGGTGGTGCTGGGCAAGACCGGCCGCAACTTCGCCGCGGGCATGAGCGGCGGCGTCGCCTACGTGTACGACGAGGATGGCCAGTTCGCCAAGCGCTGCAACACCGCCATGGTCAGCCTGGAAAAGGTGCTGAGCTCGGCGGAGCAGGAGGCCACGATGGACAAGGCCATCTGGCACCGTGGGCTGGGTGACGAAGCGCAACTGAAGAAGCTGCTTGAGGAGCACAACCGCTGGACCGGCAGCAAGCGCGCGCGCGAACTGCTGGACACCTGGGCCGAGTCGCGCGGCAAGTTCGTGAAGGTGTTCCCGAACGAATACAAGCGCGCGCTGGGTGAGATCAACGCCCGCAAGACGGCCGCTGCCGTCACCACCAAGGCCCAGGGCACGGCGAAGCTGGCCACGGCCGCTGCCAAGTAAGCCCAGACACACGGATACGAAGGACCAACATCATGGGAAAAGTCACCGGCTTCATGGAATACGAGCGTCTGGAAGAGGGCTACAAGCCCGTTCCCGAGCGTCTGAAGCACTACAAGGAATTCGTGGTCGGCCTCGATGAGGGCCAGTCCAAGGTGCAGGCCGCGCGCTGCATGGACTGCGGCACACCGTTCTGCAACAGCGGCTGCCCGGTCAACAACATCATTCCGGACTTCAACGATCTGGTGTACCAGGGCGACTGGAAGAATGCGATCACCGTGCTGCACAGCACCAACAACTTCCCCGAGTTCACCGGCCGCATCTGCCCCGCCCCGTGCGAGGCCGCCTGCACGCTCAACGTGAACGACGACGCGGTGGGCATCAAGTCGATTGAACACGCCATCATCGACCGCGCCTGGGCCGAAGGCTGGGTGCAGCCGCAGCCGGCCAAGATCAAGACCGGCAAGAAGGTCGCCGTGGTGGGGTCCGGCCCGGCCGGCATGGCCGCCGCCCAGCAGCTGGCGCGCGCCGGTCACGACGTGACCCTGTTCGAGAAAAACGACCGCGTCGGTGGCCTGCTGCGCTACGGCATCCCCGACTTCAAGATGGAGAAGAGCCACATCGACCGCCGCGTCGAGCAGATGAAGGCCGAAGGCGTGGTGTTCCGCACCGGCGTGCTGGTCGGTGCGCTGCCCAGGGACAGCAAAGTGACCAACTGGGCCAAGGAAACCGTCTCGGCCGAACAGCTGCAAAAGGACTTCGACGCTGTGCTGCTCACCGGGGGCTCCGAGCAGAGCCGCGATCTGCCGGTGCCCGGCCGTGATCTCGACGGCATCCACTTCGCCATGGAGTTCCTGCCGCAGCAGAACAAGGTCAACGCGGGCGACAAGCTCAAGGGCCAGCTGCGTGCCGACGGCAAACACGTGATCGTGATCGGCGGTGGCGATACCGGCTCCGACTGCGTCGGCACCAGCAACCGCCACGGCGCCGCCAGCGTGACCCAGTTCGAGGTGATGCCCCAGCCGCCCGAGCAGGAAAACAAACCCCTGGTGTGGCCCTACTGGCCGCTCAAGCTGCGCACCAGTTCCAGCCACGAAGAGGGTTGCACCCGAGAGTTCGCCATCTCCACCAAGGCCTTCAAGGGCGAAAAGGGCAAGGTCACCGGCCTGACCACCGTGCACGTCGAAATGAAAGACGGCAAGCTGGTCGAGATTCCTGGCACCGAGAAGGAATACAAGGCCGACCTGGTGCTGCTGGCCATGGGTTTCGTCAACCCGGTGGCCACCGTGCTCGAAGCCTTTGGCGTGGACAAGGACGCGCGCGGCAACGCCAAGGCCACGACCGACTTTGACGGTGGCTACGCCACCAACGTGCCCAAGGTGTTTGCCGCTGGTGACATGCGCCGTGGGCAGAGCCTGGTGGTGTGGGCGATCCGCGAAGGCCGGCAAGCCGCGCGCTCGGTCGACGAATTCCTCATGGGGTTTTCCGATCTACCACGTTGAGCAATCTTGGTGTATTGCCGTGGGATAAGGGGGAGATGGGTTGGCGTGCGACAATGCGCCCTCATTTTTCTTGGGTCCCATGAGCGAATCCCCCTTCATCGAAATTGATCATGTGACGTTCGGTTACGACAGTCGCCGAACCATACTGAACGACGTCTCATTGCAATTCGCACGTGGCAAGGTCACGGCGGTGCTGGGGGGCTCCGGCTGTGGCAAGACCACCTTGCTGCGTCTGATCGGCGGCGTGCACGCCCCCAACAGCGGGCGCGTGGTGTTTGACGGTGAAGTCGTGGACGCGGGGAACAAGACCCAGTTGTTCCGTTTGCGCCGTCGCCTGGGCATGCTGTTCCAGTTCGGGGCCTTGTTCACCGACCTTTCCGTGTTTGACAACGTGGCGTTTCCGCTGCGTGAAATGACCGATCTGCCCGAGGCACTGATTCGCGACATCGTGCTGATGAAGCTCCATGCCGTGGGCCTTCGGGGTGCGGCGGGCCTGCGCATCAGCGAGGTGTCGGGCGGCATGGCGCGGCGCATCGCGCTGGCCCGTGCCATCGCGCTGGACCCCGAACTCATCATGTACGACGAGCCCTTCGCCGGGCTCGACCTGGTGTCCATGGGCGTGACGGCCAAGCTGATCCGCACCCTGACCGACGTCACCGGCACGACCACGCTGCTCATTTCGCACGACGTGCCCCAGTGCATGGCCATCAGCGACTGGGTGGTGCTCATGGCCACGGGCGGGCGCATCGTGGCCCAGGGCACACCCGCCGAACTGATGGCCAGCGCCGAACCCGAGGTGCGGCAGTTCGTGCGCGGGGAGCCAGACGGTCCGGTCAAGTTCCATTACCCGGCGCCACCGGTAGCGGTGGATTTCGGCCTGGAGGCTTCATGCTGAACGCGCTGCAACTGCTGGGCCGTCGAGCCCTGGACGTGTTCGCGGCCTGGGGCCATGGCACCGTGTTTTTCATCGAGCTGATCAGGGCGGTGCCGGCCGGACTGGCCCGCTTTGGTCTGGTGGTGACACAGATCCATGCCATTGGCAACCGTTCGCTGGTCATCATCCTGGCCTCGGGTCTGGCGGTGGGCTTCGTGCTGGCGCTGCAGCTCTACAACACGCTCACCAATTTCGGTGCGGCGGAGTCTCTGGGGCTGGTGGTCAACCTGTCGCTGGTGCGCGAACTCGGGCCTGTGGTCACGGCGCTGCTGTTCGCCGGCCGGGCTGGCACCTCGCTCACCGCGGAAATCGGTCTCATGAAGGCCGGCGAGCAGATCGCCGCCATGGAACTGATGGCCATCGATCCGCGCAAGCGGGTGCTGGCACCGCGGTTCATCGCTGGCGTCATCGCGATGCCTTTGCTGGCCGCGTTGTTTTCCGCCATCGGTATCCTGGGCGCCTGGGTCGTCGCGGTCGGTTTGATCGGCATTGACGCTGGCAATTTCTGGTCGATCCAGCAAAACGGCGTTGACGTCTGGCGCGACGTGGGCAACGGTGTGGTCAAAAGCGCGGTCTTCGGCGTCATCTGCACGGCGGTGGCGCTGTACCAGGGCTATGAAACCGAGGCCACGCCCGAAGGTGTGGCCTACGCCACCACCCGGACCGTGGTGACCGCCTCCCTGGGTGTGCTGGCGATGGACTTCATCCTCACCGCCCTGATGTTCTCGACCCCCTGATCATTGAGCAGCTTACGTATGAACAAAAGAAGCACTGAAATTTTTGTTGGCCTGTTTGTCGTGCTTGGCGCGCTGGGCCTGCTTTTCCTGGCCTTGAAAGCGGCCAACCTGGCCAGTTTTTCCAACGGTGGGGAAACCTACGTGGTGCAGGCACGTTTCGACAACATCGGTGGCCTGAAGGCGCGCGCTCCGGTGCGCTCGGCGGGCGTGAACGTCGGCCGGGTGACGAGCGTCGTGCTCGATACCCAGACCTACCAGGGCGTGGCCACGCTGGAGATCAAACAGAGCGTGGTGTTCCCCAAGGACTCCTCGGCCAAGATCCTCACGGCAGGCCTGCTGGGCGACCAGTACATCGGCATCGAGCCGGGCGGCGACACCAAGAACCTGGCGGCGGGCGACGTGATCACGCAGACCCAGTCGGCCGTGGTGCTTGAAAACCTGATCGGCCAGTTTCTGTTCGACAAGGCGGCCGACGGCGGCGAAAAGAAGGAACAGTGAGCGGGTCAGCTGCGCGTGACCGTGCCGCTGCTCGCAGCACATGGTGATGGCGGCCATGCCCATGCACGGGAGCAGGAACATGAACAACACATTCAACGATCGTCTGAACCGCCGCACGCGTTGCGTGGCCGTTGCCATGCTGCTGCTGGTCCTGGCGGGCTGCGCCACCCGGGAAGGTGGCAATCCGCGTGATCCCTGGGAGCCCTTCAACCGCAAGGTGACAGAGTTCAACGACGCGGTTGATGGTGCGGTGCTCAAGCCGGTGGCCACGGTTTACCGCGACGTGACCCCCGATCTGGTGCGTACCGGGGTGAGCAACTTCTTCGAGAACCTGCGCGACGCTTGGTCGTTCGTCAACGCGGCGCTGCAGTTGCGCCCGCGCGAGGCTTCGGAGAACTTCCTGCGCTTCAATGTGAACACCTTCTTTGGTCTGGCCGGTGTGCTCGACATCGCTTCCGAGATGGGTATCGAACGCACGCGGCTCGACTTTGGCCAGACCTTGGGGCGTTGGGGTGTTCCCTCCGGCCCTTATCTGGTGCTGCCGCTGTTCGGGCCGTCTTCGCTGCGGGACGCGGCCGGGTTCAGCATCGAGTCCCGCGGCGATCTGGTAATGGGCATTTCCGACGTGCCATTGCGTAACACGCTGTATGGATTGCGTGCGATCGAGACCCGGGCCAATCTGCTGCGAGCCAGCACCATGCTGGACGGTGCCGCGCTGGACAAATACAGCTTCACGCGGGACATCTACCTGCAACGGCGCGAGAGCCAGGTCGAGGATCTGATCGACAAGGGCATTGGTCTGAAGAATGGTTCCGGGGGCGAAAAGCCCGACTGACAGCATTTCGACACGAAACAATTACACACAGGACACATGCGCGGGGAACCGGTACCGTAGAGTCCTGTTCCAGCGGGTCGCTGCACATCGGTGTGCAAGCCCGTACCGAAAGGAAACCCAAATGATGCAACGACGCGAATGCCTTTCCCATCTGCTTGCCGCCGTGGCGCTGGTTGCCAGCCCCATGGCCTTTGCCGCCGACGAGGCGCCCGACGCCCTGGTCAAACGCATTTCCGGTGACGTGATGGCCGCTGTGAAGGCCGATCCGGCGATTCAGGGCGGTGATGTCAACCGCATCGTCGCCCTGGTCGACAGCAAGATCATGCCCAGCGTGAACTTCTCGCGCATGACCGCCTCCGCCGTGGGTCGCCACTGGCGGCAGGCCACGCCCGAGCAGCAAAAGCAGCTGCAGGACGAGTTCAAGACCTTGCTCGTGCGCACCTATTCCGGTGCCCTGGGCGAGGTCAAGGACCAGACGCTGAGTTTCCGTCCGCTGCGCGCCAAGCCCGAGGACACGGAGGTGGTGGTGCGTTCGGAAGTGCGTGGTCGGGGCGAGCCCATCCAGTTGGACTACCGCCTTGAAAAGACCGCCGACGGCTGGAAGATTTACGACCTCAACGTGCTCGGTGTGTGGTTGGTGGAAACTTACCGGACCCAGTTCGCACAGGAAATCAACGCCAAGGGCATCGACGGCCTGATCGCCACGCTGGTGCAGCGCAACAAGGCTGGAACCAAGGCGGGCTGACACGATGAACGACAGCAGTTCTGCACCGGTGGCCAGTTTGCCGCAGCGTCTGACCCTGGATGATGCGGTGGTGGCACTGGGGCAGCTCGAACGCGAGACGGCCTCGCAACCCGGCACCACCGCCTTGGTCGATGCGAGCACGTTGCAGGACTTCGACTCCTCGGCCGTCGCGGTGTTGCTGGAGCTGCGGCGCAGCCTCTTGGCGCAAGGCAAGACGCTGCAGGTCCGGCACTGGCCGCAGAGGCTGCGTGATCTGGTGGCGCTCTACGGTGTGGCCGAGCTGTTGCAGGCCTGAAGAGGTCGATCCCAGCCGTTTGCGGCGGCCCGGTTGGCGTTCGGACATGTCCCCCCATCGCGGTGGCGGGCAGGGCGGCGCTTAAAATAGCCTGTTCACCCGCCGTCATCAGATGTCCTGCGCGCGGTCGGTGATCCCAGCGATCCCGTAGCCGCAATGCCCGCAGTTTCCTTTCAGAACGTTTCCAAAGTCTATCTATCGGCGCACGGTGAATTGCACGCGCTCAAAGGGGTGTCGTTCGACATCGAACCGGGCGAGTTTTTCGGTCTGCTCGGACCGAACGGCGCAGGGAAAACGACCCTGATCAGTGTGCTGGCGGGTCTCACCCGCGCCAGTGCCGGTCGTGTGCTGGTGCACGGAAAAAACGTCCAGACCGACTACCAGGCCGCCCGCCGCCAACTGGGCGTGGTGCCTCAGGAGTTGGTGTTCGACCCGTTCTTCAACGTGCGCGAGGCGCTGAGATTCCAGTCGGGCTATTTCGGCGTGCGCCACAACGAAGCCTGGATCGACGAATTGCTCGAAGGTCTGGGTCTGGCCGACAAGGCCGGCGCCAATATGCGCCAGCTCTCGGGTGGCATGAAACGCCGCGTGCTGGTGGCGCAGGCGCTGGTGCACAAGCCTCCGGTGATCGTGCTCGACGAGCCCACCGCCGGTGTCGATGTGGAGCTGCGCCAGACCTTGTGGCAGTTTGTCTCCGATCTCAACAAGCGCCAGGGCTGCACCGTGTTGTTGACCACGCACTACCTGGAAGAAGCGGAGGCGCTGTGTGGTCGCATCGCCATGCTCCGGCAGGGGCAGGTGGTGGCGCTGGAGTCCACCTCGGAGTTGTTGCACCGGGCCTCGTCCAACGTGCTGCGCTTCAAGACCGACCAGGTGCTGCCCGACGATCTGGCCGCCGTGGCCCGCGTCACCGGGCGTGTGGTGCAGCTGCCGGCGCACGATGCCCTGGAGGTCGAGCGCATCCTGGCGCGGGCGCGCGAGTCGGGCGTGCTGGCGCAGGACATCGAGATTCGCAAGGCCGATCTCGAGGACGTGTTCATCGATGTCATGGAAAACGCCGCCCATGCGCAGGGAGCCCTGGCATGACCGGATGGCAGACCCTGTTCTACAAAGAAATCCTGCGCTTCTGGAAGGTGGGTTTCCAGACGGTGGCGGCGCCGGTCATCACGGCCATTCTGTACATGATGATCTTCGGTCATGTGCTCGAAGGCCGTGTGCAGGTCTACGAGACGGTGAGCTATACGGCGTTTCTGCTGCCGGGCCTGGTCATGATGAGCGTGCTGCAGAACGCGTTCGCCAACAGCTCTTCGTCGCTGATCCAGAGCAAGATCATGGGCAACCTGGTGTTCCTGTTGCTCACGCCCCTGTCGCACCGCGCGTGGTTCGTGGCCTATGTGGGTTCCTCCGTGGTGCGTGGGCTGGCTGTGGGGATTGGGGTGATGCTGGTGACCTGGTGGTTTGCCCAGCCGCCTTTCGTGGCGCCGCTGTGGATCCTGGCCTTTGCCTTGCTGGGGGCAGCCCTGCTGGGGGCGCTGGGCCTGATCGCTGGGCTGTGGGCCGAAAAATTCGACCAGATGGCCGCGTTCCAGAACTTCATCATCATGCCCATGACCTTTCTGTCGGGCGTGTTCTACTCCATCCATTCCCTGCCCGACTTCTGGCAGCGCGTGAGCCATCTCAACCCGTTCTTCTACATGATCGACGGATTCCGGTACGGTTTTTTTGGGGTCAGCGACGTCTCGCCCTGGCTGAGTCTGGCCTTGGTGGTGGGGGCGCTGGCCGTGGTCAGTGCGGTGGCGCTGCACCTGCTGCGCATTGGCTACAAAATCCGGCATTGAGATGAAGACCAACCACGGTGCTTGCCCGCTTCGCATCGTCGCATGCCCCGTCCCGTTGCTTTCCGAAGTCCTTTTGCCCCGACACCGACATGACCGCTGACCAACTGCAACAACTCATCGCCGCAGGTCTGCCCTGTGAACACATCGAAGTCACGGGGGACGGCCGCCACTGGGCCGCCGTCATCGTGTCGCCCGAGTTCGAGGGCATGCGGGCCATTGCGCGCCACAAGCGCGTGTACGCCACCCTGGGTGCGCGCATCCAGAGCGATGAAGTGCATGCGCTGTCGATGAAAACCTACACGCCCGCCGAGTGGGCTGGAAAATGACCCCCTCTGCGCCGGCGTCATCTGCGGCCCGGCAGAGCTGGTGCTTGATGACCTTGGCGCGTGCGTCCCGTGCGCTTTCGGCGGCGCTGACCGTCGTTGACAACTGAAAGACAACTGTTCCATGGACAAACTGCGAATCACCGGTGGCCGTGCGCTGCACGGCGAAGTGAACATCTCCGGCGCCAAGAATGCCGCCCTGCCCGAGCTTTGCGCCACCCTGCTGACGGCCGACCCGGTGACCCTGTTCAACGTGCCGCGCCTGCGCGATGTGGCCACCATGCGCCACCTGCTGGACAACATGGGTGTTCGGACCGAGACCCACGGCGAGCGCGGTGGCATGACCCTGCAAGCCGCCGATCCCATCCAGCCGGAGGCGCCCTACGAGCTGGTCAAGACCATGCGCGCGTCGGTGCTGGTGCTCGGGCCCCTGCTGGCGCGTTTCGGCCATGCCCGCGTGTCCTTACCCGGTGGCTGCGCCATCGGTTCGCGACCGGTGGACCAGCACATCAAGGGCATGCAGGCCATGGGGGCCGACATCGAGGTGGAACACGGCTACATGGTGGCCAAGCTGGGCGCCGGCCGCAGCCGGCTGCGTGGTGCCCGCATCACCACCGACATGGTGACGGTGACCGGAACCGAGAACTTCCTCATGGCCGCCACGCTGGCCGAGGGCGAGACCGTGCTGGAAAACGCCGCCCAGGAGCCGGAGATCGGTGATCTGGCCGAGCTGCTGATCGCCATGGGCGCGCAGATCGAGGGCCATGGCACCAGCCGCATCCGCATCCAGGGTGTGGAGCGCCTGCATGGCTGCAACCACCAGGTGGTGGCCGACCGCATCGAAGCGGGAACCTTTTTGTGCGCGGTGGCCGCCACGGGGGGTGACGTGTTGCTGCGCCACGGCCGCGCCGATCACCTGGATGCGGTGATCGAGAAGCTGCGCGAGGCGGGCGCCTTCATCGAAGGGGGCCGGGACAGCGACGGCGACTTCATCCGCGTGCGGGCTTCCGGGCGGCTCAAGGCGCAGAGCTTCCGCACCACCGAATACCCGGGCTTCCCGACCGACATGCAGGCCCAGTTCATGGCGCTCAACTGCATTGCCCAGGGCACCAGCACGGTCACGGAAACCATTTTTGAAAACCGGTTCATGCACGTCAACGAGCTGGTTCGCCTGGGGGCTCACATCCAGACCGATGGCAAGGTGGCGGTGATCGAAGGCATCGATCGGCTGTCTGGCGCCACGGTGATGGCGACCGACCTGCGCGCTTCCGCCAGTCTGGTGATCGCCGGTCTGGTGGCCGAGGGCGAAACCATCGTCGACCGCATCTACCACCTGGACCGCGGCTACGACCAGATGGAAGCCAAGCTGCGCGGCATTGGCGCCGACATCGAGCGCATCAAATGAAATACACCCCCGCCGCGCTTCGCGCGACCCCCTCGAGGGGGCAACACCTGCGGTCTGGCGAAGCCAGTCCCGCGGTGTTCTGGGGTTGCGGGGTCACGTCTGTTGGAGTGAAGTTTTGATTACCTTAGCCCTGTCCAAAGGCCGCATCTTCGATGAAACCCTGCCGCTGCTCGCGGCCGCGGGCATCGAGGTGCTGGAAGACCCGGAAACCTCGCGCAAGCTCATCCTCGCGACCAACCAGCCCGGTGTGCGCGTGGTGCTGGTGCGCGCCACCGACGTGCCCACCTACGTGGAGTACGGCGGTGCCGACCTCGGCGTGACCGGCCGGGACACGCTGATTGAACACGGCGGCCAGGGCCTGTACCAGCCGCTGGACCTGAAGATCGCCCAGTGCCGCATGAGCGTGGCTGTGCCGTCGGACTTCGACTACGCCTCGGCCGTGCGCCAGGGCTCGCGCCTGAAAGTGGCCACGAAATACACCACGATCGCGCGCGACTTCTTCGCCAGCAAGGGCGTGCATGTGGACCTGATCAAACTGTACGGCAGCATGGAGCTGGCGCCCCTGACGGGCCTGGCCGATGCCATCGTCGATCTGGTGTCCACCGGCAAGACGCTCAAGGCCAACAACCTGGTCGAGGTCGAGCAGATCATGGACATCAGCTCGCGCCTGGTCGTCAACCAGGCCGCGCTCAAGCTCAAGCAGGCGGCGATCCGCCCCATCCTCGACGCCTTCTCCAACGCCATCGAAAAAAACGCCGTACCGTCATGAGCCTCACCGCCGCGCCCGTCCGCCTGTCTACCCAATCGTCCGATTTCGAGGCGCGGTTCGCGGCGCGCTTGCATTGGTCGGCCGAGACCGACAGCGCGATCGAACAGCGCGTGGCCGACATCCTGGCCGACGTGCAGCAGCGCGGCGATGCGGCGGTGCTGGCGTACACGGCGCGTTTTGATGGCCTGACGGTGGACACGCTGCAGCAGCTGGAACTGACCCAGGCCGAACTCAAGGCCGCGTTCGACAGCCTGCCGGCCGCGCAGCGCGACGCGCTGGAGTCCGCCGCGCACCGTGTGCGCAGTTACCACGAGGCGCAGAAACGCGCCAGCGGCGAAAGCTGGAGCTACCGCGACGAAGACGGCACGCTGCTGGGGCAGAAGGTCACGCCGCTGGACCGCGTGGGCATCTACGTGCCCGGTGGCAAGGCGGCCTACCCAAGCAGCGTGTTGATGAACGCCATCCCGGCCCACGTGGCGGGTGTGGCGGAAATCATCATGGTGGTGCCCACGCCGCGCGGCGAGAAGAACCCGTTGGTGCTGGCCGCTGCCTACGTGGCCGGTGTCACGCGCGCCTTCACCATCGGTGGCGCACAGGCCGTGGCGGCGCTGGCCTATGGCACGGCCACCGTGCCCAAGGTCGACAAGATCACCGGCCCGGGCAACGCCTACGTGGCCAGCGCCAAGAAGCGCGTGTTCGGCACCGTGGGCATCGACATGATCGCCGGCCCGAGCGAAATCCTGGTGCTGGCCGACGGCAGCACACCGGCCGACTGGGTGGCGATGGACCTGTTCAGCCAGGCCGAACACGACGAGCTCGCGCAGAGCATCCTGCTGTGCCCCGACGCCGCCTACATCGCCGCCGTGCAGGCCGCCATTCACCGCCTGCTGCCCACCATGCCGCGCGCGGCCATCATCGCCAAGAGCCTGAACGACCGCGGTGCGCTGATCCTCACGCGCGACATGGAAGAGGCCTGCGCCATCAGCAACCGCATCGCGCCCGAGCACCTGGAGGTGTCCAGCAACGATCCGCACCGCTGGGAACCGCTGCTCAGGCACGCCGGCGCCATCTTCCTGGGCGCCTACACCAGCGAAAGCCTGGGCGACTACTGCGCGGGCCCCAACCATGTGCTGCCCACCAGTGGCACGGCGCGCTTCTCGTCCCCGCTGGGCGTGTACGACTTCCAGAAACGCAGCAGCCTGATCGAGGTCAGCGCCGCGGGCGCCCAGACCCTGGGCACCATCGCCGCCGAGCTGGCGTATGGCGAAGGCCTGCAGGCCCACGCCCGCGCTGCCGAATTGCGCCTGACCAACGTCCCCCCGATGCGTGCATCCCCATGAACGCCATGAACACCCCGAACCCGCTGCGCTTCATTCGGCAGGACATCCAGTCCATGCACGCCTACGCCATCCAGGACTCGGCCGGCATGGTCAAGCTCGACGCCATGGAGAACCCGTTCGTGCTGCCGCCCGAGTTGCAGGCGGCGTTGGGTGCCCGCCTCGGGGCGGTGGCCATCAACCGCTACCCCGGCGCGCGCATCGAAGACCTGAAGCAGGCACTGGCCCGCTATGTGGACCTGCCCGCCGGCTGCGGCCTGATGCTGGGCAACGGCTCGGACGAACTGATCTCCTTGCTGGCCATGGCCTGCGACGTGCCCGGTGCGTCCATCCTCGCGCCCTTGCCCGGTTTCGTGATGTACGCCATGAGCGCACAGCTGCAGGGCCTGGCTTTCCACGGCGTGCCGCTCACGGCCGAGTTCGAGCTGGACGAGGCCGCCATGCTGGCCGCGATGCGCGCGCACCAGCCCGCCATCACCTACATCGCCTACCCGAACAACCCCACCGCCAACCTGTGGGACGCGGCCGTGATCCGTCGCCTGATTGCCGAAGCGGCCACGTTTGGCGGGCTGGTGGTGATGGACGAGGCGTATCAGCCGTTTTCCAGCAAGACCTGGCTCGATGAGATTCGCGCCGACCCGGTGGCCAACGCCAACGTGCTGCTCATGCGCACGCTCTCCAAGTTCGGCCTGGCCGGTGTGCGCCTGGGCTACATGCTGGGGCCGCAGGCGTTGGTGCACGAGGTGGACAAGCTGCGCCCGCCCTACAACGTGAGTGTGCTCAATGCCGAGTGCGCCTTGTTTGCGCTGGAACACGCCGAGGTGTTCGCACAGCAGGCGGCGCAGATCCGCGAACAGCGGGCCGTGCTGACCGAGGCGCTGGCCCGGATGCCGGGTGTCACGCCCTTCCCGAGCGACGCCAACATGGTGCTGGCGCGTGTGCCCGATGCACAACGCAGCTTCGATGGCCTGAAGGCTCACGGCGTTCTGGTCAAGAATGTTTCTAAAATGCACCCATCGCTGACCAACTGCCTGCGCCTGACCGTCGGAACCCCCACGGAAAACGCGCAACTGATTGGCGCCCTGCAACAAGTTCTATGACCCCCATGTCCTCCGTTTCCCCCGCTGCCGCCGACCGCGTGGCCGACGTCCAGCGCAACACCGCGGAAACGCAGATCACTGTTCGTGTCAATCTGGACGGCACGGGAACGGCCAACCTGTCCACCGGCATCGGTTTCTTCGACCACATGCTCGACCAGATCGCGCGTCACGGCCTGATCGACCTCGACATCCAGGCCAAGGGCGACCTGCACATCGACGGTCACCACACGGTGGAAGACGTGGGCATCACGCTCGGCCAGGCCTTTGCCAAGGCCGTGGGCGACAAGAAAGGCATCCGCCGCTACGGCCATGCCTATGTGCCGCTGGACGAAGCCCTGTCGCGCGTGGTGGTCGATTTTTCGGGCCGCCCCGGCCTGCACATGCACGTGCCGTTCAAGAGCGGCATGGTGGGCGCCTTCGACACCCAGCTGGCGTTCGAGTTTTTCCAGGGTTTTGTGAACCATGCCGGGGTCACGCTGCACATCGACAACCTGAAGGGCGAGAATGCCCACCACCAGGCCGAGACCGTGTTCAAGGCATTTGCCCGCGCGCTGCGCATGGCGCTCGAACGCGATCCGCGCATGGGCGATGTGATCCCCTCGACCAAAGGCTCGCTCTGAGCATTCCTGTCCGATGAACCGCAAGACTGTCGCCGTGGTCGACTACGGCAGTGGGAATCTGCGTTCCGTCTCGCAGGCCGTGGCCCATGTGGCCGCCGCCAGCGGGGTGGACGTGAGTGTCACCTCCGATCCGAAGGCGGTGCTGGATGCCGAACGCGTGGTCCTGCCCGGGCAGGGCCACATGGGCGACTGCATGCGCGAACTCGCCGCCTCCGGCCTGCTGGACGCCGTGTTGCATGCGGCGGCCCACAAGCCCTTGTTCGGGGTTTGCGTGGGCATGCAGATGCTGCTGGACCGCAGCGAAGAGGGGCCCACGGAAGGTCTGGGCCTGATCCCTGGCGAGGTGGTGAGGTTCCGCCTGGAAGGGCGCTTGCAGGCCGATGGCAGCCGCTTCAAGGTGCCGCAGATGGGCTGGAACCAGGTGTTCCACGAGCTTGGCCATGGGCCAGCGCATCCCCTGTGGGCTGGCATCGAAGAGGGCGCCTACTTTTATTTCGTGCACAGTTACTACGCTCGTCCCTCCCATGTTCAACACTGTGTGGGCGAAGCCGACTACGGTGGCCGCTTCGCGGCAGCGATCGCACGTGACAATATCTTCGCGACCCAGTTTCACCCTGAAAAGAGTGCCGATCAGGGGCTCGCGCTCTACCGCAATTTCCTTCACTGGAACCCTTAAGTCCATCCGCCCTTCACTTAGACCATCATGTTGCTGATTCCTGCCATTGATCTGAAAGACGGCCAGTGTGTTCGCCTCAAACAGGGCGACATGGACCAATCCACGGTGTTTGGCGAAGACCCGGCCGCCATGGCGCGCGCCTGGGTCGACAAGGGTGCCCGCCGTGTGCATCTGGTGGACCTGAATGGGGCATTTGCCGGCAAACCCAAGAACGAGCAGGCCATCCGCGCCATCCTCAAGGAAGTGGGGTCCGAGGTGGACGTGCAGCTCGGTGGCGGGATTCGCGACCTCGACACCATCGAACGCTACCTGGACGCCGGTCTGCGCTACGTGATCATCGGCACCGCGGCGGTGAAGAACCCCGGTTTCCTGCAAGACGCCTGCACCGCGTTCGGCGGCCACATCATCGTGGGCCTGGACGCCAAAGACGGCAAGGTGGCCACCGACGGCTGGAGCAAGCTCACCGGCCACGAGGTGGTCGATCTGGGCAAGAAGTTCGAGGACTACGGCGTCGAAGGCATCATCTACACCGACATCGGCCGCGACGGCATGCTCAGCGGCATCAACATCGACGCCACGGTCAGGCTCGCGCAGGCCTTGTCGGTGCCGGTCATCGCCTCCGGCGGCCTGTCCAATCTGGACGACATTCGCGCCTTGTGCGATGTGGAAGACGAGGGCATCGAGGGCGTGATCTGCGGCCGCTCGATCTACAGCGGTGATCTGGACTTCGAGGCCGCGCAAAAGCTGGCCGACGACCTGAACGGTTGAACGCATGACCCACGTGTCTGTCACCTCGTGCACGATGCCCTCCTTTGCGCTGGGGTTGCCACGGCGCGCTTGGGGAACGGTTTGTCCGATCCATGGCGCAGGAGCGGTCCATGCTCGCTAAACGCATCATTCCCTGTCTCGACGTGACCGGTGGCCGTGTGGTCAAGGGCGTCAACTTTGTCGAACTGCGCGACGCGGGCGATCCGGTGGAGATCGCGGCCCGTTACAACGAGCAGGGTGCGGACGAACTCACGTTTCTGGACATCACCGCCACCAGCGACGGACGCGACCTGATCCTGCACATCATCGAGGCGGTGGCCTCACAGGTGTTCATTCCGCTCACGGTGGGCGGTGGGGTTCGCACCGTGGAGGACGTGCGCCGCCTGCTCAACGCCGGTGCCGACAAGACCAGTTTCAATTCTGCGGCCATCGCCAATCCGCAGGTGATCCGCGATGCGTCCGACAAATACGGCGCCCAGTGCATCGTGGTGGCCATCGATGCGAAGCGCCGCCATGGGGATGACCTGCTCCACCGGGGTGAAGGCTGGGACGTCTACAGCCACGGGGGCCGCAAGAACACCGGTCTGGACGCGGTGGCCTGGGCCAGGCAGATGGCCGACTTCGGCGCTGGCGAAATCCTGCTCACCAGCATGGACCGCGACGGCACCAAGGCCGGGTTTGACCTGGCGTTGACCCGCGCGGTGGCCGATGCCGTGGACGTACCCGTGATCGCGTCCGGTGGCGTGGGCAACCTGGACCACCTGGCCGATGGCGTGCAACAGGGCGGTGCGGATGCGGTGCTGGCCGCCAGCATCTTCCACTACGGTGAATACACCGTGGCGCAGGCCAAGGCGCGCATGGCCGAGCGGGGCATTCCGGTCCGGCTCTGATCCGACCGGCGCTGATTCAGTTGGGCGTCTGCCGGATCGGCAACTGCCGCTCCAGTCGGTCCTCCAGTTCGCCAATGCTGGCCTCCAGACCGTTGCCAGACTGCTCGATCACCCGGGTCAGAATGGTTTGCAGCAGGTCGATTTTCTGGTGCATCTTGTCCGACAAGTCCCGCTCGCGCGCTGCCGTGGCCTGCATTTCCGTCTGCAGGTACTGCCGCAGTTCGGTGAACCGGGAGGCCTCGGCCTGATCGGCCAGGCGGCGCTGTTCGGCCACCTCGCGCGTGATGCGGCGCACCTCCATCAGGTGCATGGTCTGGTAGTACACCAGCGCGAGCAGGAACACCACCAACACCAGGGCCAGCATGCCCAGCAGCACCAAGCCCATGGGCGCTTGCACCTCGGAGAACCCGAAATGGAGCGTCGAAGGTTGCAGGATCTGTTCGAAATTGAGGGCCACGAACCCGGCAATCAGCAGGATGAACAGGATCAGGAGGAGTGTTCGAATTTTCATGGCGGTCTCTCTCGGGTAAGCCCGGTCCCGGAGTGGGGCTGGGGCGAAAACCATCGTACCGCCGTTCGGCCACAGACACTGTAAGGAGTCGCACACATGGTAGATTCCCTCCATGAACTGGTTGGATGACGTGAAATGGGATGCCCAAGGGCTGGTCCCGGTGATTGCGCAGGAAGCCGCGAGTGGTGACGTGCTGATGTTTGCGTGGATGAACCGCGAGGCCTTGCAGAAGACCGCCGAACTCGGGCGGGCGGTCTATTTCAGCCGTTCGCGCAACAGGCTCTGGTTCAAGGGCGAAGAATCCGGCCATGTGCAGACGGTGCACGACATCCGGCTGGATTGCGACAACGACGTGGTGTTGCTCAAGGTCACCCAACTGGGCCACGAGCCCGGCATTGCCTGCCACACGGGCCGCCACAGCTGCTTCTACCAGCGCCACGAAAATGGCCAGTGGCATGCGGTGGACCCGGTGCTGAAAGACCCCGAATCCATCTACAAATAGAACACCGCATGTCTTCCATTGATGCCCTGGCGCGCCTGGCCGCCGTGATCGAAAGTCGCAAACCCGTGAATGGCGGCGACCCCGAGAAGAGCTATGTGGCCCGGCTGCTGCACAAGGGGCCGGACGCCTTTCTGAAGAAGATCGGAGAGGAAGCCACCGAAACCGTCATGGCCGCCAAAGATATCGACCACGGGGGCGACAGTCAGAAGCTGGTCAATGAGGTGGCCGATCTCTGGTTCCACTGCATGATCGCGCTGGCGCACTACGGAAAGACGCCTGCGGATGTGGTGGGTGAACTGGTTCGCCGCGAAGGCCTGAGCGGGCTGGAAGAGAAAGCACTGCGCAAGGCGGTCGCGCGCGAGTCCGATCCCGCAAGCCCTGGAGGCGAGTCATGAGCGACATTGTCGATGTGGAAGCCGTGGACAGCGAGAAAGCGCAATCGCTCAAAAGCGTGGGCTGGCTCAGTTACATCCTGCATCTGATCGTCGCCGTGGCGGCGGTCGTGCCCGGTGCCCAGGTGGGCGCTGGCCTGTTGCTGGTGGCGCTGGTGATCGACCTGGTCAAAAAGGATGATGCGGAAGGGACTTGGCAGGTCAGTCATTTCCGCTGGCGCATCCGCACCGTGATCTGGGCCGGCGTGCTTTACATCGTCACGCTCCCGCTGTGGTTTTTGCTGCTGCTGCCGGGAATGATCGCCTGGGCCGTGATCTCCATCTGGTTCCTCTACCGCATCGTCAAGGGCATGGTGCGCATGAATGCCAATCAACCCATGCCCGACTGATCAGATTCCCGAACCATGAGCGCACACGACCCGAACTGCATCTTCTGCAAGATCATCGCCGGACAGATTCCGTCAAAAAAGGTCTATGAAGACGAAGATATTTACGTCTTTCACGACATCCACCCTTGGGCCCCCGTGCACTTCCTCATGGTGCCCAGGCAACACATCCCGTCGCTGGCGCAGCTCACACCCGAGCACGAACGCCTGATGGGGCGCATGATGGTGCTGGCCCCCCGGCTGGCTGCGGAGCAGGGCTGCAACCCGTATCCCGATGGCGGGTTTCGCATGGTCTGCAACACCGGCGTTGAGGGGGGGCAAGAGGTGCACCACCTGCACCTGCATGTGATGGGCGGACCGCGCCCCTGGTTGCGCGGTTGACTGCGGTTCCGGCGTCCTTCTGCCCGTCCGGAAATTCCCGCTGGACGGGCTGCTGAACTCTTGCCCGGGCTTAGAATCCCACCCACAGCGTCAGGCGCACCACTTCTATATGTTTGGAGAAAATCATGGGTTCTTTCTCGATTTGGCACTGGTTGATCGTGCTGCTGATCGTTGTGATGGTTTTTGGCACCAAAAAGCTCAAAAACATCGGTTCGGATCTGGGCGGCGCCGTCAAGGGCTTCAAGGATGGCATGAAGGAAGGTGGTCAAAGCGCGGCGGATGCCACGTCCGCGCCTGCCGGTCAGGTGACGCAGGACACCCGCACCGACAAAAACACCATCGACGTTGAAGCCAAGCAGAAAAGCTGAGCTTCTGAGCCCGCCGGCGCAGCCCGTGCGCATTGCCCCGGCGACCACTGGGCTTGATTCCAATGCCCGACCTTGCCCGCAGGATGGCTGATACATGATTGATCTGGGCATTTCGAAACTCGCTCTGATTGGGGCGGTGGCGTTGATCGTCATCGGCCCGGAAAAATTGCCGCGCGTGGCGCGCACCGTGGGCGCCTTGCTGGGCAAGGCGCAGCGCTACGTGTCCGACGTGAAGGCCGAGGTCAGCCGGTCCATGGAGCTCGAAGAGCTCAAGAAAATGAAGGACTCGGTGGAGAGCGCCGCCCGCGATGTGGAAACTTCGGTGCAGAGCGGCGCCAGCGACTTCGAAAAATCCTGGTCCGAAGCCACCGCCGGCCTGGACGGCACGTCCTACGGTTCGGACAGTCATGACGCCATGGGCTCCATCGGGTCTTCGCTGTACCCGGTTTACAAACATCCGAAAAAGAACTGGCGCATCAAACAGAACGCCATGCCCCAATGGTTCAAGGCGCGCACCGGCGTGCGTACCCGAACCCAGTCCGGTGCGGCCCGCGTGGCCCGTTTCCGGCCCCGCTCTTCCTCCGCTCCCCGCTGATGTCCGATCCCAAAGATTCCACCGACGAACTCGCCGGTACCGAGCAGCCGTTTGTCCAGCATCTCATGGAGTTGCGAGATCGCCTGCTCTACGGGATGGCGGGGCTGGGTATCTGCATGGCCTTGCTGGCGATCTGGCCCGGCCCCAGCGGTTTGATCGATCTGATCGCGGTGCCCATCCGGGCACACATGCCCCCCGATGCCAAGTTGATCGCAGTGGGTGTTTTCTCTCCTTTTTTCGTGCCCATCAAGGTCTTGGCCATGGCCGCCCTGCTGCTGTCGCTGCCATGGTGGATGTACCAGATCTGGGCCTTTGTGGCGCCTGGCCTATACAGCCATGAGAAGCGGTTTGCCGTGCCGCTGATCGTTCTGGGCAGCTTGCTGGCCTATGTCGGTATTGCGTTCGTGCAGTTTTTCGTGCTCGACAAGATGTTTGGCTTCATCCAGCAGTTCACGCCCGCCAGTGTGGCCGCGACCCCCGACATTGCGTCGTATGTCGAAGCCATTCTTTCGCTTTACCTGGCGTTCGGTCTGGCGTTCCAGGTGCCTATCGTGGTGGTGCTGCTGGTCAAGATGAACATGGTCTCGGTGAAGCAGCTCAAGGAATTCCGGGGCTATTTCATCGTCGTGGCGTTCATCATCGCGGCTGTGGTCACGCCGCCCGATGTGATCTCTCAACTCGCCCTGGCCGGCCCCATGTGCCTGCTGTATGAGGTGGGCATCTGGGGGGCGCAATGGTTCATCAAGAGCACAGCGGCCCCTGAGCAGACGGCCGAGGACGCCGCCAAATAAGGCGAACCCGCCGCGCACAAGGCTCGGCGGGTCTTGTCCAATCGCGGCGCACGTGAATTTCAGCGCTGTTCCTGCACGGTGGGTTGTTGCGTTCGCTTGCCTGGTATGACGTCGATCCGGGTCTTGCCATCCTTGCGCACCACATCCAGTGTCGCGGCCTGCCCCGGTGTCAGGGCGGCCACGGCGGACAACAGCTGTGCCACGTTCCCCACGCTGCGTCCGGCCACGCTGGTGATCACGTCTCCCGGGCGGATGCCGGCCTTGGCGGCCGGACCGTTTTGCAGCACGCCGGTGATGATGACGCCAACGCCCGACTCGATGCCAAAGCTTTCGGCCAATTCGGCGGTGAGGTCCTGGGGTTCCACGCCGATCCAGCCGCGAGTGACCTGACCGTCCTTCACGATGGCGTCCAGCACGCTGCGCGCGGTGGAGGTGGGGATCGCGAAGCCGATGCCCATGGACCCCCCCGAGCGCGAGTAGATGGCGGTGTTGATCCCCATCAGATGCCCATTCACGTCCACCAGCGCCCCACCCGAATTGCCGGGGTTGATGGCCGCATCGGTCTGGATGAAGTTCTCGAAGGTGTTGATGCCCAACTGGGTGCGTCCCAGGGCGCTGACGATGCCGCTGGTCACCGTCTGGCCCACCCCGAAGGGGTTGCCGATGGCCAACACCTGGTCGCCGATGGACAGCGCGTCCGAGTCGCCCAGCGTGATGACGGGCAGGTCCTTCAGGTCGACCTTGAGAATGGCCAGGTCGGTTTCGGGGTCGGTGCCAATGACCTGTGCCGCGCTCTTGCGACCGTCGTTGAGAATCACCTCGATTTCATCGGCTTCTTCGATCACATGGTTGTTGGTGAGGATGTAGCCAGCGGGGCTGACGATCACCCCCGAGCCCAGCCCCGCCTGGGGCTGTGATGGATTCTGGTCACCAAAGAAAAAGCGGAACCATGGATCGGCGGCTTGCGGGTTGTTCTCAGGCGCCTTGCTGGTGTTGATGCTGACCACCGCGGGCGACGCGGCGCGCGCGGCCGCTCTGAAGCCGTTCGCTGCGATGTTCTCGTTGGCCGTGGCCGGGGTGGCGGACTCCAGCACCGGGACCACCGACGTGGTGAGCGCGCGCCGATCCAGCCAGTCGGGTTTGAGCGTGGCGATCACGAAAAATGCGGCCAGCAGCACGGTCACGGATTGGGCAAAAACCAGCCAGAGTCGTTTCATGTCAGATAGAGGTTGAGGGTTCTTGAGTGCTCGGGATGCCGGGCTCACAGCGGAAGATTCCTCGTCATTGTCCCGCATATGCCTCCCATATACCTCCGGATCTGCGGAGTTCAAGTGAATTGACGCAGGTCAATGCACCGGTGATGCCGCCGCAGTGCAATGGGCGCTCCTCAATGAAGAAATGGAGCAAGCGATGAAAGCCTTGGTGGACCTGTTTTCAACCGACTATGGATTGTTCAGCATTGCAGGCATCGTCTTCATGATTGGCATGGTGATCTGGTTCTACCGGTTTTTCATGCGCAAGATGGACGAAGGCGAGCGCGCCCAACACTGAGGGTGCGACGACCCCATAGTCCGGTGGACAACCACCACCGGCTGTGTGGGGGGAGGCTGGGGGCGGCCCAAGGGGGCGGGTGTCAAAATGGGGTTCTGTGCCAGAGCCACGTCGGGCCTATGGGTTCGATGCCATTTGCCTCCAAAGGCTGTTTTTCCCCATGAGTTTTTCCGCACCCAAAGACCCTCAGAGCCCGCTGCCACCGCCCGCCGTCACGCGGGAAATGTTGCTGGGTGCGCTGGACGCACTGCTGCAACCAGCGCTGTACCGCGATTACGGCCCCAACGGGCTGCAGGTGGAAGGGCGTGGCCACATCCGCAAGTTGGTCACTGGTGTGACCGCCAGTCGGGCGCTGATCGACGCGGCCGTGAGTTCGGGGGCCGATGCCATCCTGGTGCACCACGGGCTGTTCTGGCGTGGGCAAGATGGCCGGGTGACAGGCTGGATGAAGCAACGTCTATCGCGCCTGCTGGCGAATGACATCAACCTGTATGCTTATCACCTGCCGCTGGACGGCCATGCGGCGTTGGGCAACAACGCGCAGCTGGCGCGGCAGCTGGGCATTGACTTGTATGAGGGGGAGCGTGGCCGTTTCGGTGAGCAGTCGCTGGGCTTCATCGGGCGGTGGTCCGCACCCTCTGCGGGCGCCTTGGCGGCCCATGTCGGGCGCGTGCTGGGGCGGTCCGTGACGTTGGTGGCCGAGCCTGATCGCCCCATCGAACATGTGGCTTTGTGCACGGGTGGCGCACAAGGCTATTTCGAAAGCGCCATTGCGGCGGGTGCTGATGTGTTCATCACCGGCGAAATATCCGAACCCCAGGCGCACTACGCTCGCGAATGCGGCGTGGCTTACCTGGCCTGTGGACACCACGCGTCCGAACGTTACGGCGCACCCGCGGTCGGTGCCCATGTGGCGGCCCAGCTGGGACTGGCGCATGAATTCATCGACATTGACAACCCTGCCTGAACGGTTCCATGAGCACGTTTCCCACATCGGCCGCCTTGGTCGGCGCGCCAACCACTGTCGAATCACCGGTGATTCTGACCATGGGCGACCCGGCGGGCATCGGTCCGGAAATCGTCGTCAAAGCATTTCACGAGCGTCCCGAGTTGCTGCGGCAGGTCGTGGTGGCGGGTGACGTTGCGACGCTCAGGCGCGCAGCCCGTCTGGTGCAGGCGGATTCGGAGTCGGTTGCCGGGCGGTTGATGGTGGCGCAACTCGCCGAGGTGTCTGACTTTGGCCAGCTGCCACCGGGTTGCATGGCGGTGGTGCAGGCATGTGATCTGCCGCTGCCGGTGCCGCTGGGATGCATCAGCGCAGCCGCTGGGCGGGCGGCGGCAGATTGCATTCTTTATGGCGCTCAAGCCGCGCTGGATGGCCGAGCCCGCGCCTTGGTGACCGCGCCGATTCACAAGGAGGCGCTGGCCGCGGCCGGTGTGACACATCCTGGGCATACCGAGATGCTGCAGGCCTTGGCGGCTGAGCACCTGGGGCTGGGTGTGACGGAGCTTCCCGTTCGCATGATGTTGAGTTGCCCGGGCCTGCGCACGGTGCTGGTCAGCATCCATGTGTCGCTGCGGCAGGCGCTGCAGGCCGTGACACTGGATCAGGTGTTGCAAACGCTTCGGATCACCCATCGTCATTTCAACGCGGTGGGCTGGCCCCATCCACGGATCGCCGTCGCGGGGTTGAACCCGCATGCCGGCGAGGGCGGTTTGTTTGGCCTTGAAGAAATCGAGGTGATCGAGCCGGCGGTGCGCCAGGCGCGGGAAGAGGGCATCGATGCGAGTGGCCCATATGCGCCCGACACGGTCTTCATGCGCGCACGCCAGGGCGCATTCGATGTGGTGCTGGCGATGTACCACGACCAGGGTCTGATTCCCGTCAAGCTGCTGGGGCTGGAGCATGGTGTGAACACCACGCTGGGGCTGCCTTTCGTGCGCACCAGCCCCGATCACGGCACCGCGTTCGACCTGGCCGGCACGGGCCGAGCCAGCGCCGCGAGTCTGCTGGCCGCTGTCGACGCGGCGCTGTCGGCCACGCGGCGCTGAATCTGCGCTCAACGGCGCCCCCGATTCGCAAAAGTGGATGCGGCCGTTCGGACGGCGGCCGAGCTACTTTTTCAGGCTGTCGCGGATTTCACGCAGCAGCAACACATCTTCGGGCGGTGCTGCGGGGGCCGCCGGTGCGGGCGCTTCGGTCTTCTTCAGGCGATTGATCTGTTTGACCATCATGAAGATGATGAACGCCAGGATGAGGAAGTTGAGCGCAACGCTGATAAAGCTGCCATAGGCCAGCGTAGGGATGCCGGCGGCTTTCATGGCGGCCAGCGTCGGTGCCGTGCCCTCGGGAACCTTGCCGAGAGCCAGGTACAGGTTGGAGAAATCGAGGCTGCCGAAGATCGATCCGACGATGGGCATGATCACATCATCGACCAGCGATCCCACGATCTTGCCGAAGGCGCCACCGATGATCACACCGACCGCCAGGTCGATCACATTGCCCTTGACGGCAAACTCCTTGAACTCTTGCATCATGCCCATGGGGGTCCTCCGGATCGTATTGGGTTGGTTGTCATGAAGTCGGCCTGAGCGCAAAGGCCTGTATTGCCGGTGCCAACAGCGATTCTCACGCACGCGACCGGAGTATTTTGGTTGGCTGACGAAAGTCAAATGCGCGCGCGGCATGGCTTGTGACAATGTCTGGTGGGCCGCCTCGGCAAGCCAAAGTGGGGGCCATGAGCTCCAGTACAATGCCGGGTTGTCCCTAGTATCCCCCTCGAAACTGATTGAAAGATCCCCATGAGTGAAGCAACCGTCGATGCGACCGTCGATAGCAGCCGCCGAACCTGGCTGATCACATCCTGCGCCATGGGTGGCGTGGGTGCAGCCGCGGTCGCCGTTCCCTTCGTGAGCAGTTTTCAGCCGTCCGAGCGGGCCAAAGCGGCCGGCGCCGCGATCGAGGTGGATATCTCCACTCTGCAGCCTGGTGAAAAGCGGGTGGTCGAGTGGCGCGGCAAGCCGGTGTGGATCATGCGGCGTACCCCCGAGCAACTGGCGGCACTGGAAAAGCAGGAAGATCAATTGGCTGATCCGAACTCGGATCGCAAGACCTACCCCACGCCTGAGTACGCGAAAAACCGCCATCGCTCCATCAAACCCGAAGTGCTGGTTGCCGTGGGCATCTGCACCCACCTGGGCTGTTCCCCTGGTGACAAGTTCACCCCCGGTCCCCAGCCTTCTCTGCCGGATAACTGGCAGGGCGGTTTCCTTTGTGCCTGCCACGGTTCCACGTTCGATGTGGCCGGGCGTGTTTTCAAGAACAAGCCAGCGCCGGACAACCTCGAAGTTCCCCCGCACTACTACCTGTCCGACACCACCCTGTTGGTCGGCGAAGAGAAAAAAGCCTGACCCGCTGCACCGCACAGTGCACGCAGTCTACTGACCACAGAGGCATTCCATGGCTGAATTCAAAGAAATCTCCCCCGACGCACCCCTGGGCCAAAAGGCACTGAATTGGGTTGACAACCGGTTCCCGCTCTCCAAGCTCTTCAATGAGCACATGGCCGAGTACTACGCGCCGAAAAACTTCAACTGGTGGTACATCTTCGGTTCGCTGGCGCTGCTGGTGCTGGTGATCCAGATCGTGACGGGCATCTTCCTTGTGATGCACTACAAGCCCGACGCGACCACGGCGTTCGCTTCGGTCGAGTACATCATGCGCGATGTGCCGTGGGGCTGGCTGATCCGCTACATGCACTCCACCGGGGCTTCGGCCTTTTTTGTGGTGGTGTACCTCCACATGTACCGTGGCCTGATCTACGGCTCGTATCGCAAGCCGCGCGAACTGGTTTGGGTCTTCGGTTGTGCCATCTTCCTGGTATTGATGGCGGAGGCTTTCATGGGCTATCTGCTGCCGTGGGGTCAGATGTCGTACTGGGGCGCCCAGGTGATCGTCAACCTGTTCTCGGCCATTCCCTTCGTTGGCCCCGATCTGGCGTTGTTGATCCGTGGCGATTTCGTGGTGGGCGACGCCACCCTCAACCGCTTCTTCAGCTTCCACGTGATTGCCGTGCCGTTGGTCTTGCTGGGCCTCGTGGTGGCTCACATCATTGCGCTGCACGAAGTGGGCTCCAACAACCCTGATGGTGTCGAAATCAAGGCCACCAAGGATGACAAGGGCATTCCGCTGGACGGCATTCCGTTCCATCCGTACTACAGCGTGCACGACATCTTTGGCGTGTCTCTGTTCCTGATGGTGTTCTCCGCCATCGTGTTCTTTGCTCCCGAGTTTGGTGGCTACTTCCTGGAGTACAACAACTTCATTCCGGCCGACCCGCTGGTCACGCCGCTGCACATCGCGCCAGTCTGGTACTTCACGCCGTTCTACTCCATGCTGCGTGCCATCACCAGCGAGATGATGTACGCCCTGATCGCCTGCGTGTTGCTGGGTGCTCTGCTGGGCGTGGTCAAGGCCCGGCTCAACATGGTCATGAAGGGCGCGGTTGTGGGGAGTGCGGTGGTGCTGGTGGCCCTGATGCTGGCCATCGATGCCAAGTTTTGGGGTGTGGTCGCCATGGGTGGCGCCGTCGTGATTCTGTTTTTCCTGCCCTGGCTGGACAACAGCCCTGTCAAGTCGATTCGCTACCGCCCAAGCTGGAACAAGTGGCTCTACCTGGTGTTCGTGATCAACTTCCTGATCCTGGGCTACTTGGGCGTGCAGCCGCCGTCGCCCGTCGGCGAACGTGTCTCGCAAGTGGGCACGCTGTTCTATTTCGGCTTTTTCCTGCTGATGCCCTGGTGGAGCCGCCTGGGCGAATTCAAGCCGGTACCCAGCCGTGTCACCTTCCACCCCCATTGAGCCCATACGAGCCATTCCGGAGAGTCAAGCAAATGAAAAAAATCCTTATGGGCTTTGCGCTGGCCCTGGGCCTGTCGGGTTCGGTCCTGGCCGCTGGCGGTGGGTTCCCGCTGGACAAGGCGCCCAATCGCACCAACGACATGGCCGCTCTTCAAAACGGCGCCAAGCTGTTTGTCAACTACTGCCTGAGCTGCCATTCGGCGGCCTTCATGCGCTACAACCGCCTGCGTGACATCGGTTTGAACGACAAGCAGATCGCGGAAAACCTGACTTTTGCCACCGACAAGATCGGTGACACGATGAAGTCGGCGATCGATCCGCGTCAGGCGAAAGCCTGGTTTGGCGCCAATCCTCCCGATCTGACGGTGATCGCCCGTTCGCGCTCCAGCCACGCCGGGACCGGCGCTGATTACATCTACACGCTGCTGCGCACTTATTACCGCGATGAATCCAAGCCCACCGGCTGGAACAACATGGTGTTCCCGAACATCGGCATGCCCAACCCTTTGTGGCAACTGCAGGGTGAACGCAAACCGGTTCACGAAAAAGTGGAAAGCCACGGCCATGAGGTGGAGCTGCTCAAAGGCTGGGAACAAGTCAAGCCGGGCACGCTCAGCGAGGCTGAATACGACCAGAATGTCGGCGATCTGGTGGCTTATCTGCAGTGGATGAGCGAACCGGCCCAGAACAGCCGCGTGCGCATTGGCGTGTGGGTGTTGTTGTTCCTCTCCGTCTTCACGTTGGTCGCCTGGCGCCTGAACGCGTCTTACTGGAAAGACGTCAAATAATTCGATTCGGGTTGAGGTGTGCCAGCGTTGCTGGCGTACCCATCCGTCCCACAGTGGATTGCAGCGCCGGCATGGTGTTTTGCAATCCACTGTTTTTTGCTTTAAGGAGACTCCCTCATGATGGTCTTGTACTCGGGCACCACCTGCCCCTATTCCCACCGTTGCCGTTTCGTCCTGTTCGAGAAGGGCATGGACTTTGAAATCCGGGACGTGGACCTGTACAACAAGCCCGAAGACATCAGTGTCATGAACCCGTATGGCCAGGTGCCGATCCTGGTCGAACGCGATCTGATCCTGTACGAGTCGAACATCATCAACGAATACATTGATGAGCGCTTCCCCCATCCTCAGCTCATGCCGGGCGACCCGGTGGACCGCGCTCGCGTGCGCCTGTTTCTGCTGAACTTCGAAAAGGAATTGTTCACGCATGTGTCCATGCTGGAATCGCGCAGCACCAAGGGCAATGAGAAGGCCCTGGAAAAGGCCCGCGCTCACATCCGCGACCGTCTGACACAGCTGGCCCCGGTGTTCCTCAAGAACAAGTTCATGCTGGGAGACAACTTCTCCATGCTGGATGTCGCCATTGCACCGCTGTTGTGGCGTCTGGACTTTTACGGCATTGAGCTGAGCAAGAATGCGGCCCCATTGCTCAAGTACGCCGAGCGCATTTTCTCGCGCCCGGCCTATATCGAGGCGCTGACGCCATCTGAAAAAGTGATGCGCAAGTGAGGACGTCGCAGTTCGAGCCCGGCTGGGTGACGGGGCATTGACGGGGTTTCAGATGAGTTCCATCGAGCAGGAGACACCCTCCACCCGTCCGTACCTGATCCGCGCACTGCATGAGTGGTGTGTTGATCACGGGTTTTCGCCCTATATCGCCGTGCAGGTGGATGCTTCGGTGCAGGTGCCGATGGAGTTTGTCCAGCATGGGGAAATTGTGCTCAATGTGAGCTT
Source organism: Hydrogenophaga sp. GW101-3F08 (assembly GCF_059424585.1). Lineage (NCBI taxonomy): Bacteria > Pseudomonadati > Pseudomonadota > Betaproteobacteria > Burkholderiales > Comamonadaceae > Hydrogenophaga > Hydrogenophaga sp. GW101-3F08. The sequence continues at coordinate 46,134 of NZ_JBWKZP010000006.1, read as the reverse complement.
TGATGCCACCAGCTCCTTGCGGCTGGGCAACGACTTCATCGAGTTCAAGGCGCGGTTTGGTGGCGTTGCCAGAGAGATCGTGGTGCCCGTGAGCCATGTGGTGGCGATCTATGCGCGCGAGAACGGGCAAGGCATGGCCTTTCCTCCGCCATCGTTGGCTGCAAGCCCTGCCGAGCTGGAGAGCGAAGCACTGAAGAGCGACGCTGTCACGCTGGATTCAACCCGCTCCCCGAATGTGCAAGACCGTGGGACGCTGCGTGCCGTTCCGAACGAGGGTGCTCCCACCGAGTCGACCGATCCCCTTGAGCCGCCACCAGACGGTCCATCGCGCGGAAGTGGGCGACCCCAGCTCAAGCGCGTCAAGTAAAATCCGGCTCCCGGTTTCAGTGCCGCTTTAGCTCAGTTGGTAGAGCAATCGCCTTGTAAGCGATAGGTCGTCTGTTCGAGTCAGACAAGCGGCACCATCGTCTGCTCCGTGTGGGCGGAGCTCCCCAAGCCTGGCTTCACTGCCCCGGGATTTGGACTTTGATGCGAATTGAGTTAACCTGCGCCCCATTTTGGGTCAGGGTTTGTTGCAGGCTGGGCAGCAGCTGGCGGAGCTTGGTCGATGCGGCCGCGCTGCCAACCAGAAGGCACCATTCGGTGTCCTGAATGGGGCCAGCTTTGACATGCCGACGCAGACTGATCGGGATCAGGTGTTGCACCTGTTCCATGCACTGCTGGGATGCTCGAATCCGTTCCTGCAGTGCGGCGAGCGAGGGTGCTGCTCCGACCGCCTGCTCCAGGCTGAGCATGGTGTGAAATCGTGGGGCGGTGCTCATGCGATGTTGGGGCTTCGGGTTTGAAGCCGGTGCCATCACGAAAGGTTGAATTGTGCACATCATTATCACGGATGCCTGGTTGGCCAAGAGTCGGGCGCTGCACCTGGACAGCCTGAAACTGCTGGCGGCAGGGGTGGTGGCGTCGGTGTTGCTGATGCTGGGGTCCGTGGCCGCCTACCACTGGGTGTTTCTCGAAGGTGTGCGCCAGGGGTGGCCGGGTTTTGGACCGGTGGCCCGGTTGGTCAGCCAGGGTGAGGTGGATTCGAAAGATGTCTACATGCGCGAGAACCTGGACGCCATGGCGCGCAAACTCGGAGAAATGCAGGCGCGCATGCTGCAGATCGAGTCCCTGGGTGAGCGCGTAGCCGGTCTGGCCGGGCTCAATCCGCAGGAGTTCAGAACCCACCAAGGGGCGGGTGGGGCACTGATTTCGGGACGCGATCTGACGCTGGAAGAGTTGACACAGGCGTTGGATCAGCTGGATACGGCCAGTGGTTCGCGGGTCGACTGGCTGACGGTGGTGGAGTCTCGTCTCTTTGATCAGAAAATCCAGCGCACCATGGTGCCGACCGAACAACCGGTGACCGGTGGGCGTGTGGGGTCACCATTCGGTTTTCGCATTGATCCGATCAATGGGCGCTCTGCTTTGCACACCGGACTCGACTTTCCGGCCGACCCTGGAACGCCCATCCTGGCGGCGGCCGGCGGCATCGTGGTGGTGCAGGAATTTCACCCCGCGTACGGCAACATGGTTGAAGTCGATCACGGCAACGATCTGATCACCCGATACGCGCACTCATCAAAGGTGCTCGTGAAGAAGGGGGACATCGTCAAACGCGGGCAGAAGATTGCCGAAGTGGGCTCAACGGGTCGTTCGACCGGTCCTCATCTGCATTTTGAAGTCTGGGTGTCCGGGGTGCCTCAGGATCCCCAGCGGTTCCTTGCCGCAGGCGAGTCCATGGCGACTGCCAACCTGCAGACTGGCAAGACCCGCCTGCGCTGACCCGGCTTCGAGCGCCGGGTAAAATCAGCACTTTGCTCTTGAAAGCACAGCGTTCGTCGGCAGATCACGGGTTCCTTCCCGGCGTTTTGCCTCGATCCGTTGGCTGAGAGCCCACCGATTCCATTTAGCCCGGCCGGCACGCGCTAGTCGCATGTACGGTACAGGCCTGCACGTATGGCCACAAACTTCCTCACCAAAATATTTGGTAGCCGCAACGACCGCTTGCTCAAGACCTACCGCAAAACGGTGGAGCGCATCAACGGCCTTGAACCCCAGTTTGAAAAGCTCAGCGACGACGAGTTGAAGGCGCTGACCGACGTCTTCAAGCGCCGCATTGCCGACGGCGAAGCCCTTGAGGCCATCCTGCCCGAGGCATTTGCGGTGGTTCGCGAGGCCAGCAAGCGCGTCATGAAGATGCGCCACTTCGACGTACAGCTCGTCGGTGGCCTGGCGCTGCACCATGGCAAGGTGGCCGAAATGCGCACTGGCGAGGGCAAGACGCTGACCGCCACGTTGCCCGTGTACCTGAACGCGCTCACCGGCAAAGGTGTGCACGTGGTGACGGTGAACGACTACCTGGCGAGCCGTGACGCGCAGTGGATGGGTCGGCTGTACAACTTTCTCGGTCTCACGGTGGGCATCAACCTGCCACAAGCGCCGCGCGAAGAGAAGCAGGCTGCCTACCGGGCCGACATCACCTACGGCACCAACAACGAATACGGTTTTGACTATCTGCGCGACAACATGGTCTATGAGTCGGGTGACCGCGTGCAGCGGGGCCTGAACTACGCCATCGTCGATGAGGTGGACTCCATTCTGATCGACGAGGCGCGCACGCCGTTGATCATCAGCGGTCAGGCCGACGATCAGACCGAGGTGTACCTGGCGATCAAGCAGCTGGTGCCCCATCTGGTGCGACAGGAAGGCGAGGCCGATCCCCGCACGGGTGAGGGCGTCATCAAGCCCGGCGACTTCACCTTGGATGAGAAGGCGCACTCCATCCACATGACCGAGCAGGGGCATGAAAATGCCGAGCGCCTGCTGAGCCAGGCCGGTTTGCTGCCCGATGGCGCTTCGTTGTACGACCCGGCCAACATCGCCCTGCTGCACCACCTGGTGACGTCGCTCAAGGCCCACCATCTTTACCACCGCGACCAGCACTATGTGAACCAGAACGGCGAGATCGTCATCGTCGACGAGTTCACAGGTCGTCTGATGTCCGGGCGCCGCTGGAGCGATGGCCTGCACCAGGCCGTCGAGGCCAAGGAAGGCGTGGCGATCCAGCCGGAAAACCAGACCCTGGCATCGATCACGTTCCAGAACTATTTCCGTCTCTACGGCAAGCTCTCTGGCATGACCGGCACGGCCGATACCGAGGCCTACGAGTTCCAGGAGATCTACGGTCTGGAAACCGTGGTGATTCCGCCCAACCGGCCCAGCAAGCGCGAGGACCAGCTCGACCGCGTGTACAAGACCACCAACGAAAAGTACGTGGCCGCGATCGAAGACATCCGCGAATGCCATGAGCGTGGACAGCCGGTGCTGGTGGGCACCTCGTCGATCGAGAACTCGGAAATCATTGCCGGCCTGCTGACGAAAGAGAATCTGCCGCACGAGGTGCTCAACGCCAAACAGCACGCCCGCGAGGCCGACATCATCGTGCAGGCGGGCCGCCCCGGCGCCATCACCATCGCGACGAACATGGCCGGTCGTGGGACCGACATTGTGCTTGGTGGCAACCTGGAGAAGATGAGTGCCGCCATTGAGGCCGACGAGTCCCTGGACGCAGCGACCAAGGCAGCACGACTCGAAACCCTGCGCCAGCAGTGGCAGCTGGACCATGAGAAGGTCAAGGCCTTGGGTGGTTTGCGCATCATCGCCACCGAACGCCACGAATCGCGGCGCATCGACAACCAGTTGCGCGGCCGTTCGGGCCGCCAGGGCGACCCGGGTTCGTCTCGCTTCTATCTGAGTCTGGACGACTCCCTGATGCGCATCTTCGCGGGGGACCGCGTGCGCGCCATCATGGACCGGCTGAAGATGCCCGAAGGCGAAGCCATCGAGGCGGGCATTGTCACGCGCAGCATCGAAAGTGCGCAACGCAAGGTGGAGGCGCGCAACTTCGACATCCGCAAACAGCTGCTCGAATACGACGACGTTTCCAATGATCAGCGCAAGGTGATCTACCAGCAGCGCAACGACATCCTCGATGCGCAGAGCCTGCGTGCCCAGATCGATTCCTTGCGCGATGGCTGCTTCACCGATCTTGTGCATCAGTATGTGCCGGAAGGCAGTGTCGAAGAGCAGTGGGACCTGCCGGCGCTGGAGCGTGTGCTGCGTGAGGAGTGGTCGGTGGATGCGCCGGTGGCCTCCTGGGTGTCGGATGCCGAGGCGATCGACGGGGAGGAAATCGTCGAGCGCGTGCTGGCCGCGGCCAAGGCGGTGTTTGACGGCAAGGTGCAGACCGTGGGCGAAGAGAACTTCACCCAGTTCGAGCGCGTGGTGCTGTTGCAGACCATCGACAGCCAATGGCGCGAGCATCTGTCGGCGCTTGATTACCTGCGCCAGGGGATTCACCTGCGCGGCTACGCACAGAAACAACCCAAACAGGAATACAAGCGCGAAGCCTTCATGCTTTTCGGTCAGCTGCTCGACAGCGTCAAGAACGACGTCAGCCGCATTCTGATGAACGTGCGCGTGCAGTCGGCCGAACAGATGTCGGAAGTCGCGGAACAGCTGGAAGATCGTGCCGAGCGCATCACCAACGTGACCTATACCGCACCCACCGAAACGGGTGAGGCCCAGAGTACCACCGACCTGGACACGGCGGTGGCTACCATGCCCCGGGTCGGTCGCAACGATCCCTGCCCCTGCGGCAGCGGTAAAAAGTACAAACACTGTCACGGCAAGCTGGACTGAACCCTTCCGGTGGTGACCAGCGGTCGCCGCCGGGTGGTCGGACCATCCAAGGAGTCTCATGCCTGTTCTTCTCAATCCTCCCCAGGCCGGGGATCTGCTGGCCATCCCCGGTGTGCGCATCGGTGTCGCTCAGGCCGGCATCCGCAAAGCCAACCGCAAGGATCTGACGGTCTTCCTGCTCGATGAGGGCAGCGCCGTGGGTGCGGTGTTCACCCAGAATCGCTACGCCGCAGCGCCTGTGCAGGTGTGCCGTGAGCATCTGGGATCTGGCAGCGCGATCCGGGTCATGGTCATCAACACCGGCAACGCCAATGCCGGCACCGGCGAGTCTGGGCTCGCCCATGCCCGCCAGACTTGTTCCGCGCTGGCGCTGGCGCTGGGTGTGCAGCACGAGCAGGTGCTGCCGTTTTCGACCGGTGTGATCATGGAGCCGCTGCCGCTGGAGCGGCTGCTGTCCGGCCTGCCCGCGGCGCTTGAAAGCGCTGCACAGGCTGCCGTGACGGGCGGCGAGCAGTGGCTGTCGGCCGCGGAAGGCATCATGACCACCGACACTCTGCCCAAGGCGGTCAGCCGTCAGGCCACGGTGGGTGGGCGCACAGTCAGTGTCACCGGTATCGCCAAGGGGGCCGGCATGATCCGGCCCAACATGGCCACCATGCTCGGTTTCGTGGCCACAGATGCCTGTGTCGATCCCGGGCTCATGAATGCCCTGGCACGCCGTCTGGCCGATGTGTCGTTCAACCGTGTGACCGTGGATGGCGACACTTCCACCAACGACTCGTTCGTGGTCGTGGCCACCGGTCAGGCGGGCAACGCCGCCGTGACCGATCTGGACGGCCCGGACGGGCTGGCCTTGCTGGCAGCACTCACGCCGGTGGCGCAGCATCTGGCACATGCCATCGTCCGTGATGGCGAGGGGGCCACCAAGTTCATCACGGTGCAGGTCGAAGGGGGAGGCACGGCGGCGGAGTGTCTGCAGGTGGCCTATGCGGTGGCGCATTCACCCCTGGTGAAGACGGCCTTCTTCGCCAGCGATCCGAACCTGGGGCGTATCCTCGCCGCTGTGGGCTACGCTGGCATTGCCGACTTGGATGTGACAAAGATCGATCTGCATTTGGGCGATGTGCACGTGGTCACCGCTGGTGGCCGCCATCCGGCCTATCGCGAGGAAGACGGCCAACGCGTGATGAAGGAAGCCGAGATACTGGTGCGCATCGGGTTGGGTCGTGGAACCGCCACCGAAACGGTGTGGACCTGTGATTTCAGCCACGACTACGTGACGATCAACGCCGACTACCGGTCATGAGGGCGCATGTCTTCCGCAAGCGGGCCGTTGCATACCCAAGGCTGTGGCTTTCCTGGCTGGGCTGAGTTGCGGGACCTGACATGAATCCGAATTTCGAACGTTTGCTGGAGCGGGCGGAGCAACTGATCTCGCGCATCGAGTCCGTGTTGCCGCAGCCGTTGGGGGCCCCTGACTGGTCGGCTTCGGTCGCGTTTCGCTACCGCAAACGCAGCAGCGGCCATGGGGTGCTGGAGCCGGTGCGCCATGTGGGTGCGATGCGTCTGACCGATCTGCAGGAGATCGATGGTCAGAAGGACAAGATCCGGCGCAACACCGATCAATTCGTGCAGGGGCGGCCGGCCAACAACGTGCTGCTGACCGGCGCGCGTGGCACCGGCAAGTCGTCACTGGTCAAGGCCTGTCTTCACGAGTTCGCTGCGCAAGGGCTGCGATTGATCGAGGTGGACAAGGCCGATCTGGTGGATTTGCCCGATATCGTGGACGTGGTGGCGGAGCGTCCCGAACGCTTCATCGTGTTCTGCGACGATCTGAGCTTCGAGGACGGTGAGCCGGGCTACAAGGCCCTGAAATCCATCCTGGACGGTTCGGTGTCGGCCGCCGGCCCGAATGTGCTGATTTATGCCACCAGCAACCGGCGCCATCTGCTGCCGGAGTACATGAAGGAAAACCTCAGCTACACCCACACCACCGATGGCGAAGTGCATCCTGGCGAGGTGGTGGAGGAGAAGATTTCGTTGTCCGAGCGCTTTGGCTTGTGGGTGAGTTTTTATCCTTTCAGCCAAGACGAGTATCTGGTTATCGTGGCTCAGTGGTTGTCGTCCTTTGGCGTGCCTGCGGACGAAATCGAAGCGGCCCGTCCGCTGGCCCTGGTCTGGGCCTTGGAGCGGGGATCGCGCAGTGGCCGGGTGGCCTACCAGTTCGCGCGTGACTACGCAGGGACACATGCGGCGCGAGGCTGACATGTTGGCCCTTGTGGCGCCAATGGACCACCATTGCCTTCCTGGCAAGGGGTTGGTTCGGGGCAATTGCCATGGGTGATGGGGTTCTGGTGGTCGATGCCGACCGCCAGCGCAGCGATCCCGAGGGCCGGCTGGTGGTGGAGGTGGCGGTGGGGATCTTGATCAGCCTGACCGGTGAATTTCTGCTGACGTCCAGGCCCGAAGGCAAGGTCTATGCGGGCTATTGGGAGTTTCCGGGAGGCAAGCTCGAAGCCGGCGAGAATGTGGAGCAGGCCCTGCGGCGCGAGTTGCAGGAAGAAATCGGGGTGACGATAGGCATCGTGCACGCCTGGAGGGAATCGCTCGTGGACTATCCGCATGCTTTGGTGCGGTTGCATTTCTGCAAGGTGTTCGACTGGACAGGCACACTGCACATGCATGAGGGGCAGCAGTTCAGCTGGGAGCGTCTGCCGGTTCGCTGTCGTCCGGTGCTGGCCGGAACGGTGCCGGTTCTCGAATGGCTGGCCGCCGAACAGGCCGTTTGAGCACGGTCCCGCAAAAAATCTTTCAGCTCTGTTCGAAATCCGGATCGGTGTTGGGCAGCTGCTCAGGCAGTTTGAAGCGTTCGCTGGCCCAGGCGCCCAGATCCATGTTCCTGCAGCGTTCACAACAGAACGGGCGGAACCGGTTGCTCGGACCGTACACGCTGGGTCCTCCACAGCCAGGGCAACGCACGGTCTTGATCGGGGCCTCGTGGGCCGTGTTCACCATGGGCCGCCTCAAGCGCAGAGGGTCAGTTCGAAGGCGGCATCTTCCTGCGCCGGGTGCAGTCGGTCGTCATCCCCTTGGCGCATCAGCCGCACTGAAAGCATCAAGCGGTTGCCGCTGATTTCGGGTATCAAACCCTGCGAGGGATCGATGCGCAAACGCAGCAATTGGAAGCTGCGACCTTGCGGCAGGTTCTGCTGGAACTGACCAGCCGGCGCCACCACTTTTTGCGGTGATCCAGAGTCTCTGAGCATCTTCAGGAGCAGCACAATGGATTCGGCCAACGGTGCCAGCGGCTCGGACCAGCGCTGTAGATCGGCTTGGCGCTGTTCCGTGCCGTGGTGCTGCCAGTCAAAGTAGGCCGGCAAATCGAACTCGCAGGTGCCCCCGGGGATGCCGATGCGACTGCGGATGCTCATGAGCCAGTCGTTCTCGGTCAGAGACTGGCCCGTTTTGCCTGCGAGCTGGTTGAGCCGGGTGAAGCAGCCATCCAGCTGGGCAATGACACCGTCCAGCACCTGCTCCGCAATTGCCGGGTTGCCCCGGTAGCTGTTGAGCTGCTGTTTCTGCCGCTCGATGTCCTTGAGCACGTCGGACTTCATGTCGGCGCGTGAGGCGACGTCCATGATTTCGAAAATGGTCTGGATGGCGTAGTGATGATCCAGCGCGTGGCTGCGTGGTACCAACTCGGCCAGGCGGCGGAACAACTGCTCCAGCCGCAGGTAGGTTCGTATGCGTTCGTTGAGAGGGTATTCGTACAGGATCACAGCGGCGGAGCTTCGCAGGGAAAGGCGTCGGGCGGGGCTTTCATCATAGCCCGAACTCATCGGCGAGCAGACCAACCAGACGCCGCAAGGGTTCGATCTGGTAACCATCGTTGAAGATCACCATGTCGGCGGCGAGCAGTCGCTGTGCGCGCGGACACTGGCTGCGCAAGACGGCTTCTATGGTGTCGCGGTCCCAGCCATTGCGCTCGGTCACGCGGCGGACTTGCGTTTCCTCTGAACAGTCCACCACCAGCACACGGTCTAGCTGCTGGCGCCACTCCGCCGATTCGACCAGCAACGGCACGTCAAATACCAGGCATGGTGAGCTGGATGCGGCCGCCAGTCGCCGGATTTCGGCGCGCACCAGGGGGTGGACGATGGCCTCAAGGGCCTGTCTGGCCTCGGGATGGGTGAACACATGGTCGCGCATGCGTGGGCGATCCAGCGCCCCATCCGGGGTGATGAAATCCTGACCAAAGGTCTGAGCGATGGCGGGGATGGCCGAGCCATTTTCAAGCGTGCAGGCACGGGAAATGGCATCGGCATCGATCACGGTGGCTCCCCGGTCCTGCAGCAAGCGGGCCACGGTGCTCTTGCCGCTGCCGATGCCTCCCGTGAGTCCCAGGCGCAGGATGGTGCGCGCGGTCATGGCTCGGTCAGAGGCCGATGAAGGACACGATGGCCGATGGACCAAAGATCATTGAAGTCAGGCCCGCCACTGCCAGGAAGGGACCGAAAGGGACATAGCCGCCTTCACGCAATTGGCCCAGGAGTTTGATGGTTATGCCAACCGCAGCACCAACGACAGACGCCATGAGAATGACCGGGATCAGCGCTTGCCAGCCAAACCAGGCGCCAAAGGCTGCGAACAGTTTGAAGTCGCCATAGCCCATGCCTTCTTTGCCGGTCACCAGCTTGAAGGCCCAGTACACCAGCCACAGCGAGAGATAACCAGCGACTGCGCCCCAGAGGGCATCGGGCAGGGCGGTGTCGGTCAGACGCAGGCCTGCTGCGCACAGGCCCGCCCAGAGCAGGGGCAGGGTGATGTCATCGGGCAGCAGGGTGGTGTCCCAATCGATACAGGCGAGTGCGAGGACGGCAGCCGAAAAGCCGCACCAGGCCAGGGCCTCCGCGGTCAGGCCCCAATTCCAGCCGCACCATGCAAACAATGCCGCGCCGACCAGCTCCACCATCGGATACCGCAGGCTGATAGGGGCCGCACAGCTGCGGCATTTGCCCCGCAATGCCAGGTAGCTGAGCACCGGGATGTTCTCAAACCAGCGGATCGTGTGACCGCAGTGCGGGCAACGGGAGCGCGGAACAAGCAGGTTGAATGGCTCGGGGTCAGCGCTCTGGGCCTGCTGCACCGGGTCCGCAGATGAGGGATGCAGCTCCGCGCATTCGGCCGTCCAACGCAGCTCCATCATCTTGGGCAGACGGTGGATGACCACATTGAGAAAACTGCCCACCAACAAACCCAGCACACCCAGAAGCGCTGCGTCCAGCACGCCCGCATCCGGCATCAAACCACCTGGCCCAGCTTGAAGATGGGCAAGTACATGGAAACCACGATGCCACCAATGATGGTGCCCAGAATCACGATGATGATGGGCTCCATCAGGCTGGACAGACCGGCCACCATGTCATCCACTTCCGCTTCGTAAAAGTCGGCAGCCTTGCCCAGCATGTGGTCAATGGAGCCCGACTCTTCGCCAATGGCACACATCTGCAGCACCATGGACGGGAAGAGGTTGGCATTGGTCATGGCGTTGGTCAGGCTGGTGCCGGTTGAAACTTCCTGCTGGATTCTCTCGGTTGCAATGGCATAGACCGAGTTGCCGGAAGCTCCTCCCACCGAGTCCAAGGCTTCGACCAGAGGCACGCCCGCCGCGAACATCGTTGCGAGCGTGCGGGTCCAGCGGGCAATGACCGCTTTCTCCACCAGCGCGCCAAAGATCGGCATCTTTAGCATGAGGCGGTCCATGAACATCTGGACCTTTTCATTGCGGCGCCACGCCTGCATGAAAAAGTAGAAACCGCCACCGAGGCCGCCAAAAATCAGCCACCAGTACTCGGTGAAGAACTCGCTCATGGCGATCACAAACAAGGTGGGCCCGGGCAAGTCGGCACCGAAAGAGGTGAACACTTGCTTGAACGACGGAATCACGAAAATCATGATCACCGCCACCACGACAAAGGCCACGATGATCACCGAGATGGGGTACATCAACGCCGACTTGATCTTGGACTTGATGGCCTCGGTCTTCTCCATGTAGACCGCGAGACGGTCGAGCAACTCTTCCAGAATACCGGCCGCTTCACCCGCTTCCACGAGGTTGCAATAGAGACTGTCGAAGTAAAGCGGGTTCTTGCGGAAGGCCGCGCTGAGCGACGTGCCCGTTTCCACGTCGCTGCGGATGTCGTTGAGCAGCTTGGTCACGCTGGGGTTGGGGTTGCCGCGACCGACAATGTCGAAGGCCTGCAGCAGGGGTACACCGGCCTTCATCATGGTGGCCAGCTGGCGCGTGAAAATCGCGATGTCCTTGGGTTTGATTCTCTTGCCGGAAGACGTGCGCCGCTTTTTCACCTTGCCTGGCACGATCCCCTGCCGGCGCAGCGCCGCCAACACCTGGTTCTCGCCGGCCGCCCGGGTCTCGCCCCGAACCGTCTTGCCATTGCGGTCCTTGCCTTCCCACTCGAAGACGAAGTCCTTGATACCTTTGGATGCAGCAGTTGCCATGGTGTTTTCGGATTCCTGTGTCTAGCGTGAACTCATTCGTTGGTAACGCTCAGAACTTCTTCCAGCGAGGTCATGCCTTGTCTGACCTTAAGCAGTCCCGATTCGCGCAGGGTGCGCACACCTTCGGCGCTGGCCTGCTTGGCAATGTCCAGCGCGCTTCCGCCCCGCAAAATGATGCGCTGGATTTCTTCGGAAATTGGCATGACCTGATAGATACCGACGCGCCCCTTGTAGCCGTTGTTGCATGCTGAGCAACCCACCGGTTTGTAGGGCGTCCAGGTACCGTCCAAGTCTTCGCTTTTGAACCCGGCATCCATCAGAGCCTTGCGAGGAACGTCCAACGGTGCCTTGCAAGTGGCGCACAGCCTGCGCGCCAGACGTTGTGCCGTGATCAGGATCACGCTGGAAGCGATGTTGAACGTGGGAATGCCCATGTTCATCATCCGTGTGAGCGTGGTCGGCGCATCGTTGGTGTGGAGGGTCGAGAGCACCATGTGGCCCGTCTGAGCCGCCTTGATGGAGATGTCAGCGGTCTCCAGATCGCGAATCTCACCAACCATGATCACGTCGGGATCTTGGCGCAGGAATGCCTTGAGGGCCGCCGCAAAGGTCAACCCTGCCTTTTCGTTGACGTTGACCTGATTGACGCCCGGCAGGTTGATTTCGGAGGGGTCCTCGGCCGTCGAGATATTGATGCCCGGTTTGTTGAGTATGTTCAGGCAGGTGTAAAGCGACACCGTCTTGCCCGAGCCGGTGGGTCCGGTCACGAGCACCATGCCGTAGGGCCGGCTGATGGCGTTCATCAACCGCGCCTTCTCCTCCGGTTCATAGCCCAGCGCGTCGATGCCTACCTTGGCGCTGCTCGGGTCCAGAATACGGATCACGATCTTCTCGCCGAACAGCGTCGGCAATGTGCTGACCCGAAAATCGATCACCCGATCAGGCCCCACCTTGAGCTTCATGCGCCCGTCCTGGGGCACCCGCTTTTCGGAGATGTCCATGCGGGAGATCACCTTGATACGGGAAGCCAGCTTGTCCTTGATCGCAATCGGAGGGGAGGCAATCTCCCGCAACTCACCATCGACACGAAAACGTACCCGGTAGTTGTGTTCGTACGGCTCGAAATGCAGATCGGAGGCGCGCATGTTGAACGCGTCGAGCAGCATTTTGTGCAGAAATTTGACGACTGGCGCGTCGTCGACCTCTGAAGCCTTGTCGTTTGCGTCGGCCACCACCGTATCGGTGACCATGTCGTCGAACTCGAAATCGCTGCCTCCGATGATGTTGTCCATCGCTTCGTTGGCGGTGGTGGTCTGGACTTCCACCAGTTTGCTGAGCTTGTCGTACTCTGCGATCACCCAGTCCACACCCATCTGGGTCGCGAACTTGATCTTTTCGGCCGCTTGCTGGTCTGCAGGGTCGGCCGTGGCCACCATCAGGCGGTTGTTCCGCTTGCTCAGGACGACGATACGGTAGTCAGCGCAGATTCGCGCATCCAGCAAACCTTTGGGCAATCGCTCGACGTCAATGGCATCCATATCCAGCAGCGGGGCGGCGAAAGCCGTGGACATGGTGTGGGCCAAGTCCGCTGCGGAAACCGAGCCTGAGCCGATCAGTTCTGCGATAAAACTGCTACGGCTGCTCTGTGCTTTCTTGTACAGGTCTTCGGCGGCCTTCTGCCCCAGTTTTCCCGCCGACACCAGCGCACGACCAAGGCCGGGCAGGGCCATGGAAGGGGTCTCTTGGATCACCGTGTCGACAGATGCCATAAACCTGTAATCTAACGTAAATCAACGACTTGGCCGCCACTATTCAGGCAACTTGTGTCGAAAATGCGCATCCGCGCGCATTTGGCGTTGTATGGAGGTTGCGGAACGGTAGGGCATGCCCTCCTTGGGGCGCCCAGGGCCCGCGGTTTCGCGAAATGGGAAAAATCTGGTCGGGGTGAGAGGATTCGAACCTCCGGCCTCTACGTCCCGAACGTAGCGCTCTACCAGGCTAAGCTACACCCCGATGGGCCTTGGTGGCCAATCTTTTTTGGAGGCCGTGAAGGTCTCCAAGAACTCTTTAGGAGCGTCGCTCCAGCAGTCCAGCCGCCAATTGTAGCAAAGCCTCGGTGTAGGCATTGGCGGGAAGCTGACGGGCTGCATCAATGGCCCTTTGCGCCTCGGTCATGGCGCTGTTGCGGGCCGATGTGAGAGCCCCGGTTCGCACAATGATGGAGAGGATGTCGTCCAGATGGGTGAGATCTCCATGCTGAATGGCCTGTTGAATCAAGGCGCGTTCTGCTTCAGTGGCGGTGCGCAGCGCGCAGATGATCGGCAGGGTGACCTTGCCTTCACGCAGGTCGTCCCCCAGATTCTTGCCCAGTTCGCCGGCGCTGCCTTCATAGTCCAACACGTCGTCGATCACCTGAAAGGCTGTGCCCAGCGCTTGGCCGTAGGTAGCACAGATGGCCTCAATGTGCGGGTCGGAGCCCATCAATATGGGGGCCAGTCGGGCGCTGGCCTCGAACAGCTTGGCGGTTTTTGAGCGGATCACACGCAGGTAGGCGGCTTCGTCCAGCGAGGTGTCGTGCATGTTCATGAGTTGCAGCACCTCGCCTTCCGCGATCACATTGGTGGCGTCGGACAGCACCTGCATCACCCGCATGTCGTTGACATCCACCATCATCTGAAAGGCGCGTGAATACAAAAAGTCGCCCACCAGCACGCTGGCGGCGTTTCCGAACCGTTCATTGGCCGTCTCCCGGCCGCGGCGCAAGGTCGACTCGTCCACCACATCGTCGTGCAGCAGGGTGGCGGTGTGGATGAATTCAACAACCGCCGCCAAGGCGTGGCGGTGTGGGCTCTGACTGCCCAATGCGCCGCTGACCAGCAGGAGCAGCGCAGGGCGCAGACGTTTGCCGCCCGCTGAAATGATGTATTGGGCCACTTCGCGGACCAGAGGAACCTCGGTGGTCAGTCGTTCGCCGATCACCTGATCGACCCGTTGCATGTCTGGATGGATCAAATCCAGAGGGGAGGATGTGGGGTGTGAGGTGGAGGTCAAGATGCGAGCGGTCTGAGGAGGGGTGTCTGGGGCGCAGGCCGCGATTATAGAAAGCCGGTGTGGGCGGCTCAGGGTGCGCGCACTCCATGAAGCTGGCGGCGGACTGCTGCGACTTGATGCGGTATTCTGGTCGTGCTAAAATTAGAGGTTCAGCGGAATTTGGTCTGCTGAATATCCATTCGTGGATTTTTTACAAGAGGTTCATATGTACGCGGTCATAAAAACCGGTGGCAAACAGTATCGTGTTGCTGCTGGCGAAAAAATTAAAGTAGAACAGATTGCTGCGGATGTGGGCCAAGAGATCGTGTTTGACCAGGTTCTGGCTGTCGGCAACGGCACCGAAATCAAGGTTGGCACTCCCTTGGTTTCCGGCGCAACGGTCACGGTCACGGTGTTGGCGCATGGCAGGCACGACAAGGTCAGCATCTTCAAGATGCGCCGTCGCAAGCACTACCAGAAGCGTCAAGGTCACCGTCAGAATTTCACCGAACTGCAGATTTCGTCGATCGCAGCCTGAGGAGTAAGTCAACATGGCACAGAAAAAAGGCGGCGGCTCTACGCGAAACGGGCGCGATTCCAAGCCCAAGATGCTCGGCGTGAAAGCGTTCGGTGGTGAGCTGGTCAGCGCAGGCTCGATCATCGTTCGTCAGCGGGGCACGAAGTTTCACCCCGGGGTGAACGTGGGTCTGGGCAAGGACCACACCCTGTTTGCCACGGCTGACGGGCATGTCACTTTCGCCGTCAAAGGCGAACTGAACCGCCACGTGGTGAGCATCACGCCCGTCTGAGACGGGGCGCTGTGCCGCTGCCGGATTCCTTGAATCGGCGCAGCAACGCACGGGTGATGTCTTGATTGCAAAAGGCCCGCCTATGCGGGCCTTTTGTGTTGGTTTTTCCTGAGAATACATGTCATGAAATTTGTAGACGAAGCCACGATCGAAGTCGCTGCGGGCGATGGTGGCAATGGCTGCGCCTCGTTCAGGCATGAGAAATACAAAGAATTTGGCGGCCCCGATGGTGGAGACGGTGGCCGTGGCGGCCACGTGTACGCGGTGGCGGATGCCAGCCTGAATACTTTGGTGGACTTTCGCTACACGCGGCGTTTCGAGGCTCATCGTGGCGAGCATGGCAAAGGCTCAGACATGTTCGGTGTCAAGGGCGACGACATCGTGTTGAAGATGCCCGTGGGCACTATCATCGCGGATGCCGAAACCGGCGAGGTGCTGCACGAGCTGCTGCAGCCTGGCGAGCAGATCACCATCGCCAAGGGTGGCGATGGCGGCTTCGGCAACATGCACTACAAGAGCTCGACCAACCGCGCGCCGCGTCAGAAGACGCCTGGCTGGGCGGGGGAAAAGCGCACGCTCAAGCTGGAGCTGAAGGTGTTGGCCGATGTGGGCCTGCTGGGCATGCCCAACGCGGGCAAGTCCACGCTGATCGCCGCCATTTCCAATGCCCGACCGAAGATTGCCGACTACCCATTCACCACGCTGTATCCCAATCTTGGCGTGGTGCGGGTCGCGCCTGAGAAGAGTTTTGTGGTGGCCGATGTGCCGGGGTTGATCGAAGGTGCTTCGGAGGGCGCGGGGCTGGGGCACCAGTTTCTGCGTCACCTGCAGCGCACCCGGTTGCTGCTGCATATGCTCGATGTGGCGCCGTTCGACGAAGGTGTGGACCCCGTGGTGCAAGCCAAGGCCATCGTGGCGGAGCTCAAGAAGTTTGACCAGAAGCTGTACGACAAGCCGCGCTGGCTGGTGCTCAACAAGCTGGATATGGTGAGCGCCGATGAGCGCGAAACCCGTGTCAAGGACATCGTCAAGCGACTGAAGTACAAAGGGCCGGTGTTCGAGATATCTGCCCTGACCCGCGAAGGCTGTGAGCGGCTGGTGCAGTCGGTCTACGAATACCTGTCCAAGGAATTCCAGTCGCATCAGCAACCGGTGGATGTGGACCCGCGTTTCGTGGACGACCCGCGCGGCGTCTGATGAGCGCTGCGCGCAGGGCAGAAACCCTCTGTACAAGACAAACAATCCCATGGGCGATGTGGTGACGAATCCAAATGGCGTGGTGGACCAGGCCGGCGTGCTGAAGACCGCGCGCCGCATTGTGGTCAAGGTCGGGTCGAGCCTGGTGACCAACGAAGGCCGGGGCCTGGACGAAGAGGCGATTGGGCACTGGTGCGAACAACTCGCCTCGCTGGTCCAGCAGGGGCGCGAGCTGATCATGGTCAGCAGCGGCGCGGTGGCCGAGGGCATGAAACGCCTGGGCTGGACGGTGCGGCCCAAGGAAATCAATGAGCTGCAGGCGGCGGCGGCTGTGGGGCAGATGGGTCTGGTGCAGATGTACGAGACCAAGTTGCGCGGATGTGGCGTGGGCAGTGCGCAGGTGTTGCTCACCCATGCCGACCTGGCCGACCGCGAGCGCTACCTCAATGCCCGCTCGACCCTGCTCACGCTGTTGCAGCTGGGCGTGGTGCCGGTGATCAACGAAAACGATACGGTTGTCAACGACGAAATCAAGTTTGGCGACAACGACACGCTGGGCGCGCTGGTGGCCAATCTGGTGGAAGCCGATGTGCTGGTGATCCTGACCGATCAACGGGGGCTGTACACCGCCGATCCGCGTCGTGATCCGAGCGCGACGTTTGTGCATGTCGCGCGTGCGGGAGATGCCCAGCTCGAAGCCATGGCTGGCGGCGCGGGCTCGGGCATCGGCAAGGGCGGCATGATTACCAAGATTCTGGCGGCCAAACGGGCGGCGGGTTCGGGCGCCTCCACCGTCATTGCCTGGGGGCGTGAGCCTCAGGTCCTGCAGCGCCTGTGCGAGGGTGAAGCCATTGGCACCTGCCTGCTGGCTCAGACACCGAAGAACCAGGCAAGAAAGCGCTGGATGGCCGACCACCTGCAACTGCGGGGGGCCGTCACGGTCGACGCGGGTGCGGCGGGCAAGATCATGGGGGAAGGCAAGAGCCTGCTGCCGATCGGCATGACCGCCGTGGAGGGCGAGTTTTCGCGCGGGGATGTGATCGCTGTGCGTGATCCGGCCGGGGCAGAAATCGCCCGCGGGTTGGCGAACTACGCAAGTTCAGAGGCACGGCTCCTGTGCCGCAAATCCTCCAGCGACTTCGAGCGCCTGCTCGGCTATGTCGCCGAACCGGAAATGATCCACCGCGACAACCTGGTGCTGGCACGCGGTTGAGCGCGCGCCGTTGTATCTCAACGTTCAGGCGCGCTGCCGCGCTTCAAGGTTCGAAGGATGTTGGATGCATCACCGTTGGGGGTGGGGCCGTCGCACACCGCCGCGCGCGCCAGGCTCATCGCGTGACGGGTCGAACCGGAGGATGACAGGGGGCGCCACTCGGCGGCTTCGTCAATGTTCCAGGCCGAACGGTTGTCCCAGCGCGCGTAGGTGATCAACTCGGCCGTCTGGCACCGGATGCCTTCGTACAGGACGTTGAGCGCACCGCTGGCGCTGCGGGCCACCAGCACATACCGCACCACGCCCTGGTTGTCCACGACGAGGGTGGCCGGGTCGATGCCATAGACCAAAGCCGAGCCGGGTGAGGCCTCAAAGGTCTGCAGGCGTTGCACATTGAACGATGGTGGGGTCGCCGTCAGGGCCTGCGGAGCTTCTGCGAACGGCTTTTGTGCCATGGCCGGGCAGGCCAAGGCGGCAAACACCATGCAACAGGCGCGAACGATGCCCAGCGCGCCGCGGCGCGCTGGCTTGGGTAGCGGATTCATTTGTGTGTGACGCCCTGTGGGCGCATGTCGGTCTGTGGGTCGGGGTCGAAGCATGCGCCGGGGGGCAACTCCAGCCCAGCGGGTACGCCGGTACAAGGCATCGACGCAGACATTTCTTCGATCGTGCGGTGGCGCACGCCCCCCCGCAGATAGCGGTTGCGGTTGTCGTTCTTGGGCAGGTAGCGGGCCAGTTCGGTCAGTGCCATTTCGTACACGCCCCGTTTGAACTCCACCACCACGTCCAGCGGCACCCAGTAGTCATGCCAGCGCCAGGCGTCAAACTCGGGATGGCTGGTGGCGCGCAGGTTCAGATGCCAGTCCTGTGCCACCAGGCGCAACAGGTACCAGATCTGCTTCTGGCCTTTGTAATGACCGCGCGCGTCGCGGCGAATGAAACGGTCCGGCACCTCGTAGCGCAACCAGTCCCGTGTCCGGGCAACGATGCACACGTGTTCGGGCTGAAGGCCCACTTCCTCGTGCAGCTCGCGGTACATCGCCTGTTCGGGCGTTTCGCCCCGGTCGATGCCACCTTGCGGAAACTGCCAGGAGTGCGAGCGAATCCGCTTGCCCCAAAACACCTGGTTTCTCTGGTTGAGCAGAATGATGCCGACATTGGGCCTGAAGCCTTCTCTGTCAAGCATAATCAACCCCAATTTTTTGAACTGTCTGGATTATGCATCGCCCTCTGCGGCTTGCGAAGTGATTGCCCACCTGTTGACGCGCAGGGAGGGGTAAATCCCGATGTCGGGGCACAACCTGGCATCGACCGGACGTTCAGCCGATTCCCCTTTTTTGATCCGACCCATCCTGCCTCAGGCAGCCGTTTCCATGAAAGCCTCCCAGTTTTTCATCTCCACCCTCAAGGAAGCCCCGGCCGATGCCGAGGTGGTCAGCCACCAACTCATGACGCGTGCCGGCATGATCAAGAAACTGGGCGCCGGCATCTACAGCTACATGCCCATGGGGTTGCGGGTGATCCAGAAAGTGGAGGCCATCGTGCGCGAGGAGATGAGTCGCGCCGGCGCGGTCGAACTCACCATGCCGGTGGTGCAGCCGGCCGAACTCTGGCAGGAAACCGGGCGCTTCGAGAAAATGGGGCCCGAGTTGCTGCGCATCAAGGACCGGCACGACCGCGACTTCGTGGTGCAGCCCACCAGCGAAGAGGTGGTGACCGACATCGCTCGCCAGGAGTTGCGCAGCTACAAGCAGCTGCCGAAGAATTTTTACCAGATCCAGACCAAGTTCCGCGACGAGCGCCGTCCACGGTTTGGATTGATGCGCGGGCGCGAGTTCATCATGAAAGACGCCTACAGCTTCGACCGCGACGAGGCCGCCGCCAAGGCCAGCTACCAGGTCATGGCCGCCGCTTACCGCCGCATCTTTGACCGTTTCGGCTTGCGCTACCGCGCCGTGGCGGCCGACAGCGGCGCCATCGGTGGCGACCTGAGCGAAGAGTTCCAGGTGATCGCCGCCACCGGGGAGGACGCCATCGTCTACTGCCCGGGCAGCGCCTACGCGGCCAACATGGAAAAGGCCGAAGCACTGGCGCCCGCGGGCCCGCGCCCGGCGGCGGCCAACGCCATGGCCAAGACGCCCACGCCGGGCAAGAGCACCTGCGCCGGCGTGGCCGAACTGCTGGGTGTGCCGCTGGCCACGACCGTGAAGTCGCTCGTGCTGGCCACCGACTCGCTCAACGAGGCGGGCGAGATCGTGAAGAGCCAGGTGTGGCTGCTGCTGCTGCGCGGCGACCACGACATGAACGAGGTCAAGGTGAGCAAGGTGCCCGGGTTGGGCGCCGGTTTCCGCTTTGCCACGGTGTCCGAGATCGACGCCCACTTCGGCTGCAAGCCGGGCTACCTGGGGCCCATCGGCTTGAAGCTGCCGGTGAAGCTGGTGGTGGACCGCGAGGTGGCGGTGATGGCCGACTGGATCTGCGGTGCCAACGAGCCCGATTTCCACATGACGGGCGTGAACTGGGGGCGTGACCTGCCCGAGCCCGATCAGGTGGCCGACCTGCGCAATGTGGTTGAAGGCGATGCCTCGCCCGACGGACAGGGTGCGTTGGCGATTGAACGTGGCATCGAGGTGGGCCATGTGTTCTACCTTGGCAGCAAATACAGCCAGGCCATGAACGCCACCTTCCTTGGCGAAGACGGCAAACCCGCGCATTTCGAAATGGGCTGCTACGGCATCGGCATCACGCGACTGCCGGCCGCCGCCATTGAACAGAACCACGACGAGCGCGGCATCATCTGGCCCGACGCGATTGCGCCGTTCACGGTGGTGATCTGCCCCATCGGCATGGACCGCAGTCCCGAGGTGAAGGCCGCCGCCGAACAGCTGCACGAACAACTGGTGGCCGCCGGCGTGGACGTGCTGCTGGATGATCGCGGCGAGCGTCCGGGCGCTATGTTTGCCGACTGGGAACTCATTGGTGTGCCACACCGCGTGACGATTGGCGACCGTGGCATCAAGGAAGGCCAGGTCGAGTACCAGCACCGCCGCGATGCCGCGGCGACCAAGGTGGCCGTGGCCGAGATTCTGGGGTTCCTGAAGGGCCGGATCGGCGCATGACCGTGGGGAGATGCGTCCGGTGAACAGGTTCGACCACGGTACCTTGCGACGCCGCGACTGGTTGACCAGCGCCGGCGCGCTGGGGCTGGGCAGCCTGGGTCTGGTGGTGGCACCGGGCAGTGCATGGGCCGGTCGCCAGGCGGAAGAGCCTCTGGCCGACTCCGTGCGTTCGGTGCTCAGTGCCGCCATCGCCAGCAGTGCGCCGCCGGTGCCCGAGTTTGCCGACACCGAAAAGCGCCTGGCCCACCTGCGCTGGCTTGGTGTCATGAGCGAGCGCTTGAAGAAGCGCAAACCGGACTTCCAGACCCGCATCGAATTCCTGCAGACCGTCTGGTACGAAACGCGCCGCGCCGGGCTGGACACCACCCTGGTGCTCGGCCTGATCCAGGTCGAGAGCGCGTTCCGCAAATTCGCCATTTCCCGTGTGGGCGCGCGGGGCTACATGCAGATCATGCCGTTCTGGGCGCGGCTGATCGGCGATGGGGATGCCTCACGCCTGTTCAATATGCAGACCAATCTGCGTTTTGGCTGTGTGATCCTGCGTCACTACCTGGACCGCGAACGCGGGGACACCTATATGGCGCTGGGGCGCTACAACGGCAGCCGGGGGCGGCCCGAATACCCCAATGCGGTGTACGCTGCGGCCCGCAACTGGATCCTCCCGGAGCTTGCGCCAGGCCCGCTCCCGAAAGTGTGAAAAACCGTTCGCACTGCGCAAACGGGTCTACTGCAGAAACCCGATGCGCGCCTTTCCAGCACCCGCTCTGGGGAGGTCGTCCGCCTCAACGCGGTAGCGGTCGTCCAGCCGGGCATTGCCGAACGCCGTGACGAGGGCCCGGCGCATTTCGCGCGGGGCCAGGGTCGCCAGCGCGTCCAGCACATCGTCGGCGGGTTCGGGCTCGAAGCGCTGGCCCCAGTCGTGTTCGCCACGGATCGACTGGTACAGGTGGTGAGCGATCCGGCGGGCCGCCTCGGGTGAGGGCGCCGCAATCTCGAACACGTTCATGCGGTTGAGGATGGGCTCGGGAATCGCGCGCTCGTCGTTGGCGGTGGTGATCCAGATCACCTGGCTGGCGTCGATCGGCACGTCGGCGAACTCGTCCACGAAGTTCTGCGCGGTGTCGTGCTCCAGCAGGCTGTAGAGCGCGCCCAGCGGGTCGTACTGCGCGTCGGCGCTGGCCTTGTCGATCTCGTCGACCACGATCACCGGGTTGGCGTACTGGCCGTCCACCAGCGCCTCGAACACCTTGCCGGGCTTGGCGCCCTTCCATTGCGACGAGGAGCCCGAGAGCAGCCAGCCGGCCGTCATCGAGCTCATCGGGACCAGGCTCATGCTCGTGCCCAGCAGGTCGGCGATCTGTTTGGCGAAATGGGTTTTGCCCACGCCGGGCGGGCCGAGCAGCAGGATGGGGGTGACTTCCAGGCTGTCGCGGCTGTCCTGGCTGAGCGCGACGTGGCGCTTCACGTCGTCGAGCACCTCACCAAAATTGGGCAGCAGGTCGTACAGCGGAGCCATGTCGGGCACGCCCGAGGGTTTGACGGCGAAGCGCTGCGGGCCGCGCTCGAGCATGCGCTGGTAGGTGTTGCGCAAGGTTTCGTACTCGCGTTCGTTGCCGCTGGCCTGCAGGTGGGCCAGCTTGCGCTCGACCTCGTCGGCGCTGAACACGCTGCGCATCCGGGCGATGGGCAGTCCGAGGGAGGGTGAAGCGACCAGGCTGCGTGAGCTCATGCGGTTCTCCTTGTGGGGGTTCGGCGGCGTTTTCATTCAAGCACAAGACGTGCCCGACCTCAATGCCGAAAAGCCCGGCAAAAAGCCCACAGTTGCTTGCAACGGCTGGGGGTGTGCGAAAAGACGCACCGGCACGGGGCCATGTGCCGGAAAAGACAAGCCGCCCGCAGGCGGCTCGGATTGGGCCGAGGGAGGCTTCAGGCCTGGCCGTTGATGGTCTGCTGCAGCTCACCCGACTCGTACATCTCCATCATGATGTCGGAGCCGCCGATGAACTCACCCTTGACGTACAGCTGCGGGATGGTGGGCCAGTTGCTGTATTCCTTGATGCCCTGGCGGATCTCGTCGTCGTCGAGCACATTGACGGTTTTCACCGTTTTGGGGTCGACACCGCAGGCCTTGAGGATCTGGATCGCGCGGCCTGAGAAGCCGCACATGGGGAAGCTCGCGTTGCCCTTCATGAACAGCACGATGTCGTTGGACTTGACCAGTTGGTCGATACGGGTCTGGGCGTCGCTCATGGCAAATACTCCTGATCGGGACGGGTCGTTGCGACCCGGAAACAGCGCCAATTATCGCTGCTGTGGCCAGCGGGCGCCGCTGCAGCGCTCAATGCCCGCAAGGTCGGTGCGACTGACCGCGGCCTCAAAGCCCTGCTGATCGAGCAGGCCGCGCACGGCTTGCGCCTGGTCGTGGCCGTGTTCCAGCAGCAGCCAGCCCCCCGGGCGCAGGGCGTGGTGGGCGTGCGCGATGATGGTGCGCATGTCGTCGAGTCCGTCGGCACCGGCGGTCAGGGCGCTGAGGGGTTCGTGCCGCAGCGCGGGCAGGTGCGGGTCGCCCTCGGCGATGTAGGGCGGGTTGCTCGTGATCACGTCGAAGCGTTGCCCAGGCACCGCTGCCAGCCACGAGCCCTGGTGAAAGTCCACCGCCAGCCCCAGGCGTTCGGCGTTGGCGCGGGCCACGGCCAGGGCGTCGGCGCTGGCGTCGGTGGCGGTCACGGCCACGTCGGGCCGCTGGGCTTTCACCGCCAGCGCGATGGCGCCGCTGCCGGTGCCGAGATCCAGAAAGCGGGCCTGGACGGGCGGTGGCGCCAACGCGTCCAGCGCCCACTGCACCAGGGTTTCGGTGTCGGGCCTGGGGACGAGCACGCGCGGGTCCACCCGCAGATGGAGACCGAAAAACGCCTTGATACCCGCCAGGTAGGCCACCGGTTCGCCGGCCAGGCGCCGGTGCACCAGGTCGGCGTATCGCGTGGCGGCTTCGGCGGGCAGGGGGTCGGTGTCGTGCGCCAGCAGCCAGGCGCGGTGATTCAGGTCACGGCCCAGCGCCAACAGCAGCAGCATCTGGGCGTCCAGCCGGTCCAGGCCGGCGGCCGCAGCCTGTCGAAGGGCGTCGGTCAACGTCATTTCAATCGTCGCCGAAGAGCGCCCATGGTGCTGGAATGAGGAAGCGCCCTCCAGGGCACCCGTGGAACCGGCTTCGCCGGGCCACAGGGTGCGTCCTCCCTGTGGGGGGAAGACGCGAAGCGGCGCAGGGGGTCATGCCTTCCCTTCCAGCTCGGCCAGCAGCTCGGTGCCGCGCGCGACCTGCAGGGCATGGATCACGTCGCCCAGGTCGCCCTCCATCACCTGCAGCAGTTTGTAGAGCGTAAGGTTGATGCGGTGGTCGGTGAGGCGACCCTGCGGGAAGTTGTAGGTGCGGATGCGGTCGCTGCGGTCGCCCGTGCCCACCAGGCCTTTGCGCGTGGCGGCTTCCTTGGCGGCGCGTTCGCTGCGGTCCTTTTCCTGCAGCCGCGCGGTCAGCACCTGCAGGGCCTTGGCCTTGTTGCTGTGCTGGCTGCGGCCGTCCTGGCATTCGGCGGTGATGCCGGTGGGCAGGTGGGTGACGCGCACGGCCGAGTCGGTCTTGTTGATGTGCTGTCCGCCCGCACCGCTGGCGCGGTAGGTGTCGATGCGCAGCTCGCTGGGGTTGAGCTTGACGGCCTCGGTCTCGTCGGGTTCGGGCATCACGGCCACGGTGGCAGCGCTGGTGTGGATGCGTCCCTGCGTTTCGGTGACCGGCACGCGTTGCACGCGGTGGCCACCCGACTCGAAGCGCAGCTGCCCGTAGACACCGTGGCCGGCGATACGCAGCACCACTTCCTTGTAGCCCCCCAGTTCGCTGGGCGACTCGCTCACGATCTCGGTTTTCCAGCCCTGGGTATCGGCGTAGCGGGTGTACAGGCGCGCCAGATCGCCCGCGAACAGGGCCGACTCGTCGCCACCGGTGCCAGCGCGGATTTCGACAAAGGCGTTGCGTTCGTCGTCCGGGTCTTTGGGCACCAGCAACTGCTGCAGCTCGGCGTTGAGTTGTTCCAGTTCGATCTTGGCACCGGCGATTTCTTCCTGGGCCATCTCGGCCATCTCGGGGTCGCGCAGCAGATCCTCGGCCGAGGCGCGATCGGCCTCACGCTGCAGGTAGTGGTTGAACACCGCCACGATGGCGCCCACCTCGGCGTGTTCACGGCTCAGGGCGCGAAAGCGCTCCATGTTGTCCACCACGTCGGGCGCGGCCAGCAGCGCGTCGAGCTCGTGCAGT
Source organism: Hydrogenophaga sp. GW101-3F08 (assembly GCF_059424585.1). Classification (NCBI taxonomy): domain Bacteria; kingdom Pseudomonadati; phylum Pseudomonadota; class Betaproteobacteria; order Burkholderiales; family Comamonadaceae; genus Hydrogenophaga; species Hydrogenophaga sp. GW101-3F08. Next base: position 21,198 of record NZ_JBWKZP010000006.1, on the reverse strand, counting down.
CGGGCGCGCTGTCGCATCAGGGTGTCGCGGACAAAAGGTTTCATGCGTGGAGGAGAGCAGGGGGAACGGAGCGGGCTGCCGGCGCGGACAGCGGAAAGGGTGGGGGCCGGCGGCTGGCAGGGGCGCGCGACCGCGGCGGGCGGGCCAGCGGCCCTAGGAATCCCGGGTGGGTTTCGGCGCTTCCTCGCGCAGGAACAGGCGCGAGACGGTCTGCGCGGTGGCTGCGCGCGTGTGGGCGTCGCCCGATCGCAACTCGGCCAGGGTGCCGTGCAGCATCTTTTGCGTCAGGCCACGTGAGAGGGCTTCGAGCACGGCTTCCACCGGTTCTCCCCGGGCCAGAAGCTTGCGCGCGCGCGCCATCTCGGCGCTGCGCCATTGATCGGCCTGGGCGTGGATCTGCTGGATCAGGGGCACCATGCCGCCAGCGGGGTCACGCTGCTCCATCCAGTGCATGAAACTCAACACACCCGCGTCGATGATGGCCTCGGCCTGGGCCACGGCCGCCTGGCGGTTGTCCTTGCCGGTCTGCACCACGGCGGCGAGATCGTCCACCGTGTAGAGGTAGACGTCGTCCAGGGCCTTGACTTCGATCTCGATGTCGCGCGGCACGGCCAGATCGACCATGAACATGGGGCGGTGTTTGCGCTTTTTGAGCGCCCGCTCGACCGCGCCCAGACCGATGATGGGCAGGGTGCTGGCGGTGCAACTGATGACGGCATCGAACTCGTGCAGGCGCTCGGGCACCTCGGCCAGGCGCATCACCTCGGCACCGAAGCGGCTCGCGAGTTTTTCGCCGCGCTCCAGCGTGCGGTTGGCGATGGACATGCTGCGCGGGGTCTTGGCGGCGAAGTGGGTGGCCGCCAGTTCGATCATTTCCCCGGCGCCGACGAACAGCACGCGGATGTCCTTGATGTCCTCGAACAGCTGGGAGGCCAGCCGCACGGCGGCGGCGGTCATGCTGATGGAGTGCGCACCGATCTCGGTGGAGGTTCGCACCTGCTTGGCGACCGCGAACGAGCGCTGGAACAGCTGGTGCAGCGTGGTGCCCAGGGCGCCGGCGTCGTTGGCGGCGCGCACCGCGTCTTTCATCTGACCCAGGATCTGGGGCTCGCCCAGCACCATGCTGTCGAGCCCACTGGCCACGCGAAACGCGTGGCGCGCCGCCTGGTCTTCACGCAGCACGTAGGCGTGGTCGCGCAGCACCTCGGTGCTCACGCCGCCGGTGTGAGCCAGCCACTCCAGGGTGGGTTCCACCGCGGCCTGATCGCCCGCGCCGTACAGCTCGGTGCGGTTGCAGGTGGAGAGCAGGGTGGCTTCGGGTTGGCGCGCCAGGCTCTGGCGGTAGCCGTGCAGCGCGGGCTGGATCTGGTCGAGGGCGAACGCAAAGCGGCCCCGCAAATCGAGCGGAGCCGTGTGGTGGTTGATGCCGAGCGTCCAGACAGACATGGTCCGATTATAAAATTGATCCCTTATTGACGGCCCATCGGACATTTCATGACATTTCTCGCTCTGCTGGGGCACATTGCCGGCCTGCTGGCGCCGGCCTTTGCCGTGGCCGTGATGCTCTGGATCTTGATGCTCAGGCGAGGTGCGCGCACTTCGGGCTGGGGTGCCCGGGCGGGTCTGTGGGCGCTGATGGGGGTGGGTGCGCTGGTGCTGCTGGCCGGGCTGTTGTACTTTGGCCGCGACGGCAAGATGGCCACCTACACCGCGCTGGTGCTGGCGCAAGGCTCCATGGCCTGGTGGCTGCGCCGCCGCTGAGCCTGTGGCGGCGGTCCGGGGGCTCAGGCCGCGGGTGAAAACAGATCGACCCGGTCGGTGATGATGCCGTCGATCCCCAGCGCCAGCAGTCGCTGAACCGAAGCTTCGTCGTTGACCGTGTAGGCCAGGGTGCGCAGGCCCTCGCGGCGCGCCTGGGCCACGCTGGTGGCGTCCCACAGATCCTGGTCGCAGACGATGGCTTCGCAGCGCAGTGCGAGCGCGGCCTCCAGCCACCCGCTCCACAGCGTTTCCAGCAACAGACCCCGTGGCAACTCGGGTGCGGCCTCCAGGGCCGCCTTGAGCGATTCGGGCTGGAACGAGGTGAGCAGCGGTGGCACCGCGCCAGGCGCGGGCGCAGCGGTGGCGCCATCGCCCACAGGCCGGCCCCAGAGCCGCGCCGCAGCCTGGGCCACGGCGCGGCCGGTGTCGAACTCCAGGCCGGTGGTGGGCTTGATCTCGATGTTCAGCAAGGCGTGGTTGGCCTGGCAAAAGCGCGCCACCGCTTCGAGCGTTGCCAGTGGCTCGCCCGCGAACTGGCGCGAATGCCAGCTGCCGGCGTCGAGCTGGCTGAGGGCGGCCCAGGGCAACTCGCCGCCGATGCCGTGACCGTTGGTGGTGCGGTCCAGCGTGTCGTCGTGCAGCAGGAACACCACGCCGTCGGCGCTGAGCTTGGCATCGCATTCGAACATGCGGTAGCCGTGGGAGGCACCGAGGCGAAAGGCGGCGAGCGTGTTTTCGGGGGCGTGTTTGCCCGCGCCACGGTGGGCGATCCAGCGCGGGTAGGGCCAGGGCGACCGGGCCGTGGGGCGGCTCGCGTCGGGGGGCGGTGTGTGGGGTGTCGTCATGCCCCGGATTGTCGCTGGCCGGTCTGTGCGTCGAACCAGTGCATGCGGTCTTCGCGCGGCCGGGCGTGGATGGTGCTGCCGATGGCCGGCGCACCCTGGTCTTCGTGGGTGCGGATGATGAGCATTTCGTCGCCCAGGCGCGCGTGCACCAGGCGTTCGGCCCCCAGCAGCTCCACCGTTTCCACCTGGAGCGCCCAACCGTTGTCGCCGATGTCGATGTGTTCGGGGCGGATGCCCAGCAGGCTGCCGGGTCGCCCGCCCGGCGCGTGCTGAAGCAGGTTCATGGGCGGGGACCCGATGAAACTGGCCACGAAGGTGGTGGCCGGGCGTGTGTAGACCTCTTCGGGGGTCCCGAACTGTTCCATCTTGCCGGCGTTCATCACGATCATGCGCTGCGCCAGCGTCATGGCCTCCACCTGGTCGTGTGTGACGAACAGCGAGGTGATGCCGAGTTCCCGGTGCAGTTTCTGGATCTCCAGCCGGGTCTGGGCGCGCAGCTTGGCGTCCAGGTTGGACAGCGGTTCGTCGAACAGGAACACCTGAGGCTGGCGCACGATGGCACGGCCCATGGCCACGCGCTGGCGCTGCCCACCCGAGAGCTCGCGCGGCTTGCGCGTCAGCAGATGGCCCAGCTCCAGGATGCCGGCGGCCTTGTCCACGCGCTGCTTGATCTCGGCGATCGGCACCTTCTTGATCTTCAGGCCATAGGCCATGTTGTCGAACACCGTCATGTGCGGGTAGAGCGCGTAGTTCTGGAACACCATGGCGATGTCGCGCTCGGCCGGCTCTAGCGTGTTGACCACGCGCTCGCCAATGCGGATGTCGCCGCCGCTGATCTCTTCCAGACCGGCCACCATGCGCAGCAGCGTGGATTTGCCGCAGCCCGAAGGGCCGACGATGACGATGAACTCGCGGTCCGCGATCTCGGCGTTCACGCCGTGAATCACTTGCAACTCGGTCTTGCCGGTGCGGTAGCGTTTGACCACGTCGCGCAGGGAAATGGATGCCATGGGAATCTCTGTTGTTGTTCGTTGAAGCGGGGCTTATTTCTCGGTGTCCACCAGGCCCTTGACGAACCAGCGCTGCATAAGCATGACGACCAGCGCGGGCGGGATCATGGCCAGCACGGCGGTGGCCATGACGATGTTCCAGTCGGTGGCCGCGTCGCCGCCGCTGATCATGCGTTTGATGCCGATCACCACCGGGTACATGCTCTCTTCGGTCGTCACCAACAGCGGCCAGAGGTACTGGTTCCAGCCGTAGATGAACTGGATCACGAACAACGCGGCGATCGAGGTGGTGGACAGCGGCAGCAGCACGTCCTTGAAGAAGCGCATCGGGCCCGCGCCGTCCATGCGCGCGGCCTCCACCAGCTCGTCGGGCACGGTCAGGAAGAACTGGCGGAACAGGAAGGTGGCGGTGGCCGAGGCGATCAGCGGCACGGTGAGGCCGGCGTAGGTGTTGAGCATGCCGAGGCTGGCCACCACCGCGTAGGTCGGCCCGATGCGCACCTCCACCGGCAGCATCAGGGTAACGAAGATCGCCCAGAAGAACAGCATGCGGAACGGGAAGCGGAAATACACGATGGCAAAGGCCGACAGCAGCGAGATGGCGATCTTGCCGATGGCGATGACCAGCGCGGTGATCAGGCTGACCATCATCATCCGGCCCACCGGGGCGTTCGACGCCGCACCCATGCCGGTGCCTTTCAGCGCCGCTGTGTAGTTCTCGATCAGATGGCTTCCTGGCCACATCGACATCGGTGCCTGCAGGATTTCGGAGGCGGTCTGCGTGGAAGCGACAAAGGTCACGTACAGGGGGAAGGCGACCAAGAACACGCCCAGGATCAGGACCGTGTGCGAGAGCACGCGCAGCAGGGGATTGCGTTCGACCATTCAGTGGCCTCTGTTCGGCTGACAGCGCATGCGCCGGGGTCGGGACGTGTGACACCACATCATCAGTACTGCACTTTCTTCTCGACGAAACGGAACTGGATGATCGTCAAGACGATGACGATCACCATCAGCACCACGGACTGGGCGGCCGAGCCACCGAGGTCGAGGGCCTTGAAGCCGTCGTAGTAGACCTTGTAGACCAGGATGGCGGTGTCCCGCCCTGGCCCGCCCTCGGTGGCCGCGTCCACGATGGCGAAGGTGTCGAAGAAGGCGTAGACCACGTTGATCACGAACAGGAAGAAGGTGGTGGGCGACAGCAATGGGAACTGGATGGTCCAGAAGCGGCGCCACGGCCGCGCGCCATCGATGGCCGCTGCTTCAATCAGCGACTTGGGAATGCTTTGCAGACCGGCCAGGAAGAAGAGAAAGTTGTAGGAAATCTGTTTCCAGACCGCGGCGATCACGATCAAAGCCATGGCGTGGTCGCTGTCGAGCAGGTGATTCCACTCGAAGCCCAGGCCGCGCAACGCGTGGGAGACGATGCCGATGGACGGCGCGAACATGAACAACCACAGCACACCGGCCACGGCGGGTGCCACGGCGTAGGGCCAGATCAGCAGCGTGCGGTAGATCAGCGTGGCCTTGACCACCCGGTCGGCGAACACCGCGAGCAGCAGCGAGATACCGATGCCCAGACTGGCGACCAGCACCGAGAAGACGGCGGTGATCTTGAACGAAGCCAGGTAGGTGGGGTCGTCCAGCAGGTTGGCGAAATTCTGCAGACCCACCCACTCGGTGGACAGACCGAACGCGTCGGATTGCTGAAACGATTGCAGCAGCGCCTGGGCGGCCGGCCAGAAAAAGAAGACGGCGATCACCGCCACCTGGGGAGCCAACAGGACCCAGGGCAGCCAGGTCGAGCGGAAGACGACGCGTTTTTCAGAAGCCACGGTTTTTCATCAAAAATCCCCCGCCCAGGTAACTGGGCGAGGGAGGCGAGAAGACGAAGACAAGAGCGGCCGAGACCTCCCGGATCGAACTCAGTTGGCTTTCTCGAAGCGTTCCAGTTGTTCGTTGCCGCGGCTGACGATGGCGTCCAGGGCTTCCTTGGCCGACTTCTTGCCAGCCCAGACCTGCTCCAGTTCTTCATCCTCGATGGCGCGCACCTGGATGAAGTTGCCCAGGCGGATGCCGCGCGACTTGTCCGTGGTCTTGCGGATCATCTGGTTGACGGCGACGTCGGTCCCGGGATTCTGCTTGTAGAAACCCGACTGCTCGGACAGCGCGAACGACGCCAGGGTGATGGGCAGGTAACCCGTGCGCTGGTGGCTCTTGGCCTGGATCTCGGCATTCGTCAGGTAGTTGAAGAAGGTCGCCACGCCCTTGTATTCCGCAGGCTTCTTGCCGCCCATCACCCACAGCGACGCGCCGCCAATTACGGTGTTTTGCGGTGCACCGGCCACGTCCGGGTAGTAGGGCAGGGGCGCGATGCCGAAGTCGAACTTGGCGTTCTTCTTGATGCTCGCGTAGGTCGACGACGAGGCCGTGGCCATCGCACATTCGCCGGAGTAGAAAGACGCGTCGGCCTTGTTGCCGCGGCCACGGTAGACGAACAGGCCCTGCTTGGCCATGTTGGAGAGGTTCTCGACGTGGCGCACATGCAGCGGGCTGTTCACGGTCAGGCGGGCGCTGGTGCCGCCAAAGCCGTTGCCCTTGGAGGCGAACTCGGTGTTGTGCCAGGTGGAGAAGCTCTCCAGCTGGGTCCAGCCCTGCCAGCTGGTTGTGAAGGGGCAGCTCACGCCCGAAGCCTTGAGCTTGGCGGCGGCGAGTACCACCTCCGGCCAGGTCTTGGGCGGCTGGTTGGGGTCCAGCCCAGCCTTCTTGAAAAGGTCCTTGTTGTAGTTGAAGACGGTGGTCGAGCTGTTGAACGGGAAGCTCAGCATCTGGCCGTTGGGAGCCGTGTAGTAGCCCACCACGGCCGGGATATAGGCCTTGGGGTCAAACTTGTAGCCCGCGTCGGTGAGCACCTTGCCCACAGGCACCACAGCGCCCTTGGCGGCCATCATCGTGGCGGTGCCCACTTCAAACACCTGCAGGATGTGCGGCGCATTGCCCGCGCGGAAGGCCGCCACGGCGGCCGGCATGGTTTCGTCGTAGGTGCCCTTGTAGGTGGGCACGACCTTGTATTCCTTCTGGCTGGCGTTGAAGCCATTGGCGAGGTCAATCACCCAGTCGTTGAGGCCGCCGGTCATGGAATGCCACCACTGGATTTCGGTCTGTGCGTGGGCCGGACCGCTCATAAGGGTGGCGAGGGCCAGCAGGCCGGAGAGAGGAATGAATCGCTTGTGCATCAAGTGCTCCTTTTGGGACGTACAGAAGGCCGCAGGGTATCGGTCCCGTGTGACAAAACCATTGCACATGCGTTTCCAGAGCATGACAACAGGGGTTTCCACGAGGAGGGTGGGTGTTTGTTGCGCTGCGGTACCATCTAAGGTTCTGTACTGTCATGCTGGCGACTGCCACACAATGAACGCTCCCACGCCGCTTTCGCTCCTCGTTACCGCCGCCGACGACGCGCCACGCCTGCGCGAGATTCCGTACAACTACACCTCCTTTTCGGACCGGGAAATCGTGCTGCGGTTGTTGGGCGAGCGGGCCTGGGGACTGCTGGACGAGTTGCGCACCGAGCGCCGCACCGGGCGTTCCGCGCGCATGCTGTACGAGGTGCTGGGCGACATCTGGGTGGTGCAGCGCAACCCCTATCTGCAGGACGATCTGCTGGACAACCCCAAGCGCCGCGCCGCGCTGGTGGATGCCTTGCACCACCGCCTGGGCGAGGTGCAGAAGCGGCGCACACCACAGGACGATGCCGCGCGCGACACCCTGGTGGCCGAACTGCTCACCGCCGCCCGGGCCGCGGTCGACAGCTTCGCCCGTTCGTTCGAGGACATGGCCGCCTTGCGTCAGCGCGCCACCAAGGCGTTGCGCCGGCTGACGGCCAAGGACAACATCAAGTTCGACGGTCTTTCGCGTGTCTCGCATGTGACCGATGCGACCGACTGGCGCGTGGAATACCCGTTTGTGGTGCTGACCCCCGACACCGAGGCCGAGATGGCCGAACTGGTGCGCGGCTGCTTCGAACTCGGCCTGACCATCGTGCCGCGCGGCGGCGGTACCGGCTACACCGGTGGCGCGATCCCGCTGACCTGGAAGAGCGCGGTGATCAACACCGAAAAGCTCGAAGCCATGACCGAGGTGGAGTTCGTGGCGGTGCCTGGCCACGCCGAACCGCTGCCCACGATCTGGACCGAAGCGGGCGTGGTGACCCAGCGTGTGGCCGACGCGGCCGAGCGCGCCGGCCATGTGTTCGCGGTGGACCCGACCTCGGCCGAAGCCTCGTGCGTGGGCGGCAACATCGCCATGAACGCCGGCGGCAAAAAGGCTGTGCTCTGGGGCACGGCGCTGGACAACCTGGTGAGCTGGCGCATGGTGACGCCGCAGGCGCAGTGGCTCGAAGTCACGCGCCTGGACCACAACCGCGGCAAGATCCACGACGCCGAAGTGGCCACCTTCGAGCTCAAATACTTCGAGGCCAACGGCAAGACGCCGGTGCGCACCGAACAGCTGGTGATCCCCGGCTCGACCTTCCGCAAGGAAGGCCTGGGCAAGGACGTGACCGACAAGTTCCTCGCCGGCCTGCCGGGCATCCAGAAAGAAGGCTGCGATGGCCTGATCACCAGCGCGCGCTGGCTGGTGCACCGCATGCCCGAGCACGTGCGCACCGTGTGCCTGGAGTTCTTCGGCAACCCCAAGGACTGCGTGCCGTCCATCGTGGACATCAAGGACTTCATGTTCGCCGAGATGAAGCGTCCCGGCGGCGCCATTTTGGCGGGTCTGGAACACCTGGACGACCGCTACCTGAAGGCCGTGGGCTACGCCACCAAGAGCAAGCGTGGCACCTTGCCCAAGATGGTGCTGGTGGGCGACATCGTGGGCGACGACGCCGACGCCGTGGCCCGCGCCACCAGCGAGGTGATCCGCCTGGCCAACGGCCGCAGCGGTGAAGGCTTTGTGGCCATCAGCGCCGAAGCGCGCAAGAAGTTCTGGCTCGACCGCAAGCGCACCGCGGCCATCAGCAAACACACCAACGCCTTCAAGGTGAACGAAGACGTGGTGATTCCGCTGCCGCGCATGGGTGAGTACACCGAGGGCATCGAGCGCATCAACATCGAGCTCTCGCTGCGCAACAAGCTCAAGCTGTGCGAAGCGCTGGAGGCCTTCTTCACCCGCGGCCAATTGCCGCTGGGCAAGACCGACGACGCCAACGACATCCCCAGCGCCGAGCTGCTGGAAGACCGCGTGCAGCAGGCGCTGGCGCTGGTGCGCGAAGTGCGCTCGCTCTGGGCCGGCTGGCTGCGCGACGTGGACACGCTGTTTCCGCGACTGCAGGACCATTCGTTGCGCGCGAGCTGGAAGACGCAGATCCGCGCGCCCTTGCAGGGCATCTTCACCGGTGCGGCGTTCGGCCCGATCCTGGCCGAATGCACGGCGATCCACCAACGCGTGCTCAAGGGCCGGGTCTGGGTGGCGCTGCACATGCACGCGGGTGATGGCAACGTGCACACCAACATTCCGGTCAACAGCGATGACTACGAGATGCTGCAGACCGCGCACGAAGCGGTGGGCCGCATCATGGTGCTGGCGCGCAGCTTGGACGGCGTGATCTCGGGCGAACACGGCATCGGCATCACCAAGCTGGAGTTTTTGACCGACGACGAGCTGCGCCCCTTCGCCGAGTACAAGGCCAAGGTGGACCCGGAAGGCCGCTTCAACAAGGGCAAGCTGATTCGCGACCTGTCGGGCGTGAAGGGCCTCGCCGCCGACACCAGCCTGCGCAGCGCCGACCTTTCCAACGCCTACACCCCCAGCTTCGGCCTGATGGGCCACGAGTCGCTGATCATGCAGCAGAGCGACATTGGCGCCATCGCCGATTCGGTCAAGGACTGCCTGCGCTGCGGCAAGTGCAAGCCCGTGTGTGCCACGCATGTGCCGCGCGCCAACCTGCTCTACAGCCCGCGCAACAAGATCCTGGCCACCTCGCTGCTGGTCGAGGCCTTCCTGTACGAAGAGCAGACGCGCCGCGGCATCAGCATCAAACACTGGGAAGAGTTTGAAGACGTGGCCGACCACTGCACGGTCTGCCACAAATGCCTCTCGCCGTGCCCGGTGAAGATCGACTTCGGCGACGTGACCATGAACATGCGCAACCTGTTGCGCAAGATGGGGCAGAAGAGCTTCCGCCCGGGCAACGCCGCGGCCATGTTCTTCCTGAACGCGACCAACCCCGAGACCATCAAGTTCATGCGCTCGGCCATGGTGGGTGTGGGCTTCAAGGCCCAGCGCCTGGCCAACAACGTGTTGAAGCTCGCCGCGCGCAAGCAGACCAGCGCGCCGCCGGCCACGCTCGGCCCGGCGCCGGTCAAAGAGCAGGTGATCCACTTCATCAACAAGAAGATGCCGGGCGGCCTGCCGAAGAAGACCGCGCGCGCCTTGCTGGACATCGAGGACAAGGACTACGTGCCCATCATCCGCAACCCGGTGGGCACCACGGCCGAGACCGAAGCGGTGTTCTATTTCCCGGGCTGCGGCTCCGAGCGCCTGTTCAGCCAAGTGGGGCTGGCCACGCAGGCCATGCTCTGGCACGCGGGCGTGCAGACCGTGCTGCCACCGGGCTATTTGTGCTGTGGTTACCCGCAGCGCGGCTCGGGCCAGTTCGACAAGGCCGAAAAAATCATCACCGACAACCGGGTGCTGTTCCACCGCGTGGCCAACACGCTGAACTACCTGGACATCAAGACCGTGGTGGTGAGCTGCGGCACCTGCTACGACCAGTTGCAGGGTTACGAGTTCGAGAAGATCTTCCCTGGCTGCCGCATCATCGACATCCACGAATACCTGCTCGAGAAGGGCATCACGCTGCCGGCCGCGAATGGACAGGGTGGGGGCGGTTACCTGTACCACGACCCCTGCCACACGCCCATGAAGCTGCAGGACCCGATGAAGACCGTCAAGGGCCTGATGGGCGACAACGTGGTTGAAAGCAAACGCTGCTGCGGCGAGAGCGGCACGCTGGGCGTGACGCGGCCCGACATCTCGACCCAGATCCGCTTCCGCAAGGAAGAAGAGATCCAGAAGGGCGAAGCCGCGCTGCGCGCCGCCGGCACCGTGGGTGCCAAGGACAACATCAAGATGCTGACCTCCTGCCCGAGCTGCCTGCAGGGCCTCAGTCGCTACACCGACGACCTGAACAACGGCCTGCTGGAGGCCGACTACATCGTGGTCGAGATGGCCAACCAGATTCTGGGCAAGGACTGGCTGCCCGACTATGTGGCCCAGGCCAACCAGGGCGGCATCGAACGCGTGCTGGTCTGAACATCGCCAACCAACCGGAGACAGCCATGGCAGGACTCGACAAGAACACCCCGACCCCGCAGGACATCACGGTGCACAGCCAGTCCCGCGTGCTCGAGATCGGCTTTTCCGACGGCAGCCAGTTCCGCATTCCCTTCGAGCTGATGCGGGTGTATTCCCCGTCGGCCGAGGTGCAGGGCCACGGCCCGGGCCAGGAGGTGCTGCAGACCGGCAAACGCGAGGTGGGCATCGTGGCGCTGGAGCCGGTGGGCAACTACGCGGTGCAACCCACCTTTTCCGATGGTCACGACAGCGGCATCTTTTCCTGGGATTACCTGTATTTCCTGGGGGTGAAGCAGGACGAGCTCTGGGCCGACTACAACGCCCGCCTGCAGGCGGCCGGCGTGGACCGCGATGCCCCGATGCCCGAGAAGGCCGGGCACGCCTGCGGCAGCCACTGAGCGGACAAGAGGACACCATGGCAACCACACATTTCGGATTCAAGTCGGTCGACGAAACTGAAAAAGCGCAGCGCGTGCGCAGCGTGTTCGACTCGGTGGCCCCCAAGTACGACGTGATGAACGATCTCATGTCGGCCGGCCTGCACCGCGTCTGGAAACGCTACACGCTCACCGTGGCCAACCCCCAGCCGGGCGATCAGGTGCTCGACATCGCTGGCGGCACGGGCGACCTGTCGCTGGCGTTCGCCAAAAAGGTAGGCCCCACGGGGCGCGTGGTGCACACCGACATCAACGAGGCGATGTTGAGCGAGGGGCGCAACCGCCTGCTCGACCTGGGGGTGGTGTTGCCCACGCTGGTGTGCGACGCCGAGCAATTGCCGTTTGCCAGCAATTCCTTTGATTTCGTGTCGGTGGCGTTTGGTCTGCGCAACATGACGCACAAGGAACTTGCGCTGGCCGAGATGCATCGCACCTTGAAGCCGGGCGGCAAGTTGCTGGTGCTGGAGTTTTCCCGGGTGGCCAAGCCGCTGGAAAAGGCCTATGACTGGTATTCGTTCAACATCCTGCCCAAACTGGGCAAGCTGGTGGCCAACGATGAGGAGAGCTACCGCTACCTTGCCGAGTCCATCCGCATGCACCCGGGGCAAGAAGAGTTGCGACAGATGATGAAGACGGCGGGGTTCGGGCACGTGGACGTGCACAACCTGAGCGCCGGTGTGGTGGCCCTGCACATGGGCATCAAGTGTTGATTCGGTGTTTTAGACGTCAATAAAGGGACAGGACAATGAGCAGGTTGTGGGCGATTCTTCTGGTGTGCGCCATGGTGATCGGGGCGCAGGACGCCTCGGCCAAACGCATGGGCGGCGGTTTGTCGTTTGGCAAACAGTCGGGCAATGTGACGCAGCGCAGCACCGCACCCACGAGCACCCCGCAGCAGGCACCGGCTCAGAACGCCACCACCCGTCCGGCCACCAGTCCGGCCGCGGCCACGACGCCCAAGCGCCCCTGGGGGGCCATGCTGGGGGGGCTGGCGGCGGGTCTCGGCCTGGCCTGGCTGGCATCCTCCCTGGGCCTGGGCGAAGGCTTCGCCCAGGTGCTGTTGCTGGTCCTGGTGGTGGGGCTGGGGATTGCCGTGGTCCGCCTGTTCATGCGCCGCCATGCGCCGGCGGCTTCCGCCTCGGGCATGGCCTACCAGGTGGCTGGGGGGGGATCGGGGCAGGCCACCACCCCACGTGGTTACAGCCCGAAAAACGTGGGCAATGACGCTTCGGCCCGGCCCTGGGAGCGCCATTCCGCTCCGGCCGATGTCGGCTCGCCGGCTTCCAACGGTGGCTCCATGATCGGATCGGCCCTTGCCGGCTCGCAGTCCTGGGGTGTGCCGGCCGGGTTTGACGCCGAGGGTTTCCTCAAGGCTTCCAAGGCCAACTTCATCAGCCTGCAGGACGCCTGGGACCGTTCGGACATCCCCAGCCTGCGCGCCATGATGACCGACGGCATGCTGGAGCAGATCAAGGGCCAGCTCGCCGAGCGCGAGCGCGCCGGTGGCAGCGTCGTGAACAAGACCGAAGTGGTCATGCTCGACGCCCAGTTGCTGGGCATCGAGGAGCTGGACGACGAATACATGGCCAGCGTGGAGTTCTCCGGCCTGATTCGCGAAGACGTCTCCGCCGGCCCCAACCCCTTCCGGGAGGTCTGGAACATCACCCGGCCCAAGAGCGGTCCGGGCGGCTGGCTGGTGGCCGGGGTGCAGGCCCTTCAATAACGGGGCCGTGGCGGGAGAGGCCCGCGTTATCCGTCAAAATCGGGGGGTCATGAAAAATGCACCCCCCGTTTTTTCGTCCGGCCCCGCCTCGGGCAGCCGATCTCCCATGGGCTTTCTGCAATCCCTGCTGGGCAGCATCCGTCCTCCCGACTGGGTGGTCGATGAGCTGCAGAACCGGCTGGTGCTGTTCCTCAACCATGTGTTGATGCAGGAGCCGCAGGCTCAGGAGCGCCTCAAGCGCCAGAAGGGCAAACCGGTGCGCATGCAATGGGGCGACTTCCACCTCACGATCGCGGCCACGCCCGCCGGCCTGCTGGAACGCCCGGCTGCCGATGCGCAGGCCGAGCTCACGGTGACCCTGACCCAGACCTCGCCATTTGCGCTGGCGCAGAGTGTGATAGCGGGCGACAAGCCGGGCGTGGACATCCAGGGCGACGTGCAGCTCGCCGCTGAAGTGGCCTGGCTGGTGGACAACGTGCGCTGGGACGTGGAAGAAGACCTCTCGCGGGTGGTGGGTGATGCCACCGCGCACACGATCAGCCGCTTCGCACGCGCCGCGTCGCAGGCGGTCAAGGCCTTTGTGGCGCGTTGGCCTGTGGGCTTCCCGCCCCGATCGTCCTCGGCGCAAACGCCAGCGGTGCCGTCCACGGCGGCGCCATCGGCCGGCGGCGGCAACCCCCCGGGTGGTGGCGGAAACCAGGCATGACGCGCCTGTTTCGCGGCGCCTTCATCGTCTGGGTGGTCTTGCGCTACGGGCTCGATGAGCTCGTGTTGTCCAGCTTCCGGCACCCTGGCCTGCGTCTGCTGACGCGCCTGGTCTCCATCGGCCGCAATCTGAACGCGCCGCCCGGTCAGCGTCTGCGAGAGGCGCTGGAGCGCCTGGGCCCCATCTTCGTCAAGTTCGGTCAGGTGCTCTCCACGCGGCGCGATCTGCTGCCGCCCGACATTGCCGACGAACTGGCCCGCCTGCAGGACCGCGTGCCGCCTTTTCCCAGCGCGGTGGCGGTCGCGGCCATCGAGCGCGCGTTCGGCAAGCCGCTGGACGCGGTGTTCACACACTTCGAGCAGGCGCCGGTGGCCAGCGCGTCCATCGCCCAGGTGCACTTCGCCACGCTGCGGGACGGCCGTCACGGTGGCCGCGAGGTGGCGGTGAAGGTGCTGCGCCCGAACATGTTGGCGGTGATCGAAAAAGACCTCAGCCTGATGCGCATGATGGCGGGCTGGGTCGAGAAGCTGTCGGCCGACGGCAAACGCCTGAAGCCCCGCGAAGTGGTGGCCGAGTTCGACAAGTACCTGCACGACGAGCTGGACCTGTTGCGCGAAGCCTCCAACGCGGCCCAGTTGCGCCGCAACATGCAGGGGCTGGACCTGGTGCTGATCCCCGAAATGCTCTGGGACTACTGCCACACCGACGTGATGGTGATGGAGCGCATGCACGGCCTGCCGATCAACAAGGTGGACGAGCTGCGCCGCCGGGGTGTGGACATCCCGAAGCTGGCGCGCGACGGCGTCACGATCTTTTTCACCCAGGTGTTTCGCGACGGCTTTTTCCATGCCGACATGCACCCGGGCAATATCCAGGTCAGTGTCGATCCGGCCACCTTCGGGCGCTACATCTCGCTCGACTTTGGCATCGTCGGCACGCTGACCGAGTTCGACAAGGAATACCTGGCGCAGAACTTCACGGCCTTCTTCCGGCGCGACTACAAACGGGTGGCCGAGCTGCACATCGAAAGTGGCTGGGTGCCCCCAGAAACCCGGGTGGACGAGCTCGAATCCGCGATCCGTGCGGTCTGCGAACCGTATTTTGACCGCCCGTTGAAGGAGATTTCGCTGGGCATGGTGCTGATGCGGCTGTTCCAGACCTCGCGGCGCTTCCATGTGGAGATCCAGCCGCAGCTGGTGCTGCTGCAGAAGACCCTGCTCAACATCGAAGGTCTGGGCCGCGACCTGGACCCGGAGCTGGATCTGTGGAACACCGCCAAGCCCTTCCTTGAAAAGTGGATGATTGAGCAGGTCGGCCCGAAAAAGCTGCTGGAGCAGCTCAAGGCCGAGGCGCCGCATTACGCCAAGCTGCTGCCCGCCTTGCCCCGCCTGGTGCACGACTTCCTGCAGCACCGCCCGCACGAGCTGCGGCGCGAACTCGACACCTTGCTGACCGAGCAGCGCCGCACCAACCGGCTGCTGCAGGCGATCATGTGGGGCGGCATCGGTTTCCTGATCGGCCTGATCGTGATGCAGGTGCTGCTGCGCGTGCGGCTCTGGTAGGGCCGGCCGGTGGTCGGCGGGCGCCGGTTCCGCCCGGGGCTTGCGCCTGGGAGAACAGCCCCCAATTTATAATGACGGGTTTTGTTCATTAACCCCTGCGGGCCAGCACCCGCCGGGTCGGGCCCGATACCCGCCGGCGATACGACCATTGCCGGTCCGGGCCCGGTTTTCCAACAGGTTCCGCCATGCCGATTTATGCCTACAAGTGCGCGTCCTGCGGCCATGCCAAGGACGTGTTGCAGAAGATGTCCGACGATCCGTTGAGCGTCTGCCCGGCCTGTGGCCAGGCCAGCTTCCAGAAACAGCTCACCGCGGCCGGTTTCCAACTCAAGGGTTCGGGCTGGTACGTGACCGACTTCCGGGGGGGCAACGGTGGAACGACCGCGCCCGCGGTGGCCGGTACCGAAAACGGCGCCGGTGCGGCCGATGGCGCCGCCAAACCCGCCAGCGAGTCCACCGCCAGCCCTGCAGCGGCCAGCCCGGCGGCACCGGCCGCGGCGGTGCCAGTGGCCAGTTCGTCCCCGACGACCTCCACCTGAAACCCCGCGCGCCATGTTGTCCCTGCGCAAATGGCTCCTGGCCGGCCTGCTGGTCCTGGTGCCCCTGATCATCACCCTGTGGGTGCTGGACTGGGTCGTCAGCACGCTCGACCAGACCCTGCACATCCTGCCCGCCTCCTGGCAGCCCGACCAGTGGCTGGGCTTTCACATCCCCGGTCTGGGCGTGATCTTCGCCGTGGTGGTGGTGCTCTCCATTGGCGCGCTGGCCTCGAACATCATCGGCAACCGGCTCATCAACTGGTGGCATGCGCTGCTGCACCGCATTCCGGTGGTGCGCTCCATCTACTCGGGTGTGAAGCAGATTTCCGACACCCTGTTTTCCGAAAAGGGCAATGCCTTTCGCAAGGCGCTGCTGGTGCAGTGGCCGCACGAGGGCATGTGGACCATCGCCTTCCTGACCGGCACGCCGGCTGGCGATGTGCTGCGCCAGTTGCAGAGCCAGCCCGGTGGCGCCACCGGAAGCGATGAGTTCCACAGTGTGTTCGTGCCCACCACGCCCAACCCGACCGGCGGCTACTTCGTGATGGTGCGCAAGAGCGCCTGCGTGGAGCTGCAGATGAGCGTGGACGAAGCCCTGACCTACATCGTGTCCATGGGGGTGATCGTGCCCGGTGGTCCGAGAAACGCCCAGTTCAAGGCGGCCACCCCGGGTGCCACCCCGAACCCCACCTGATGTTTTCCCGCCGTCGACGACGGCGAAATTGTTGTTGAAAGAAGTACCGACATGGCCATGCGTTCCCACTATTGCGGTCTGGTGACCGAAGCCCTGCTGGGCCAGACCGTGCAGCTGTGCGGCTGGGTCAACCGCCGCCGCGACCACGGTGGCGTGATCTTCATCGACCTGCGCGACCGCGAAGGTTCTGTGCAGGTGGTCTGTGACCCCGACCGCGCCGAGATGTTCAAGACCGCCGAAGACGTGCGCAACGAGTTCTGCGTGCAGGTGACTGGTCTGGTGCGCGCGCGCCCCGAGGGCACGACCAACGACAACCTGAAAAGCGGCAAGATCGAAATCCTGTGCCACGAGCTCAAGGTGCTCAATGCCTCGGTCACGCCGCCGTTCCAGCTCGACGACGACAACCTGAGCGAAACCACGCGCCTCACGCACCGCGTGCTCGATCTGCGCCGCCCCTACATGCAGAACAACCTGATGCTGCGCTACCGCGTGGCCATGGAAGTGCGCAAGTTCCTGGACGCCAACGGGTTCATCGACATCGAAACGCCGATGCTGACCAAGAGCACGCCCGAAGGCGCGCGCGACTACCTCGTGCCCAGCCGCGTGCACGACGGCCATTTCTTTGCGCTGCCGCAGTCGCCCCAGCTGTTCAAACAGCTGCTGATGGTGGCCGGCTTCGACCGCTACTACCAGATCACCAAGTGCTTCCGCGACGAGGACCTGCGCGCCGACCGCCAGCCCGAGTTCACGCAGATCGATATCGAAACCTCGTTCCTGACCGAGGAAGACATCCGCGACATGTTCCAGGGCATGATCAAGACGGTGTTCCAGAACACGCTGGGTGTGGATCTGGGCGAGTTCCCGGTCATGGCCTACAGCGAAGCCATGCACCGCTTTGGCTCCGACAAGCCCGACCTGCGCGTCAAGCTCGAATTCACCGAGCTCACCGACGTGATGGCCGATGTGGACTTCAAGGTCTTCAGCGCTCCGGCCACGATGAAGAACGGCCGTGTGGTCGCCCTGTGCGTGCGTGGCGGTGCCGAGATCAGCCGCAGCGAGATCGACGCCTACACCGAGTTCGTCAAGATCTACGGCGCCAAGGGCCTGGCCTGGATCAAGGTCAACGAAGTGGCCAAGGGCCGCGACGGCCTGCAGAGCCCGATCGTGAAGAACCTGCACGACGCGGCCGTGGCCGAAATCCTCAAGCGCACCGGCGCGCAGGACGGCGACATCATCTTCTTTGGTGCCGACAAGGCCAAGGTGGTGAACGACGCCATCGGCGCGCTGCGCCTGAAGATCGGCCACAGCGCCCTGGGCAAGAAAAACGGCCTGTTCGAAGACCGCTGGGCGCCGATGTGGGTGGTGGACTTCCCGATGTTCGAGCACGACGAAGAGGCCGACCGCTGGACCGCCGTGCACCACCCGTTCACCGCTCCGAAGGATGGCCACGAGGATTGGATGGTCACCGCGCCAGAGAAGTGCATCGCCAAGGGCTACGACATGGTGCTCAACGGCTGGGAAATTGGTGGTGGCTCGGTGCGTATCCACACCGCCGCGGTGCAGCAGAAGGTGTTCGACGCGCTCAAGATCACACCCGAAGAAGCCCAGCTGAAGTTCGGCTTCCTGCTGGACGCGCTGCAGTACGGTGCGCCCCCGCACGGCGGCCTGGCCTTCGGCCTGGACCGCATCGTCACGCTGATGACCGGTGCCGAGTCGATCCGCGACGTGATCGCCTTCCCCAAGACCCAGCGTGCCCAGTGTCTGCTGACGCAGGCGCCCAGCCTTGTGGACGAGAAGCAGCTGCGCGAGTTGCACATCCGCCTGCGCAACGTGGACCTGGCCAAGACCGCCTGATCGCGGAGGAGGCCGCAGAATGAGGGCGCTGGTTCAGCGCCCTTTTTTTATGCCAAGCCGCCATGGTTGAAGCCCGTTTTTTCAAGATTCCGCAGTCCGTGCTGGTGGTGATCCACACCCCGGCGTTGGAGGTTTTGTTGATCGAACGCGCCGACGCGCCGGGGTTCTGGCAGTCGGTGACCGGTTCCAAGGACGCGCTGGACGAGCCGTTCGAGGCCACGGCCGTGCGGGAGGTGCGGGAAGAAACCGGTCTGGATGCGTGTGCGCCGGGCCACGCGCTCACCGACTGGGCGCTGGAGAACGTCTATGAGATCTACCCGCAGTGGCTGCACCGCTACGCGCCGGGGGTGACGCACAACACCGAGCACCTGTTCGGCCTGTGCATTCCGCGGCCGGTGCCGGTGTTGTTGAACCCGCGTGAGCACCGGGCCCAAGTCTGGTTGCCCTGGATCGAAGCGGCTGACCGTTGTTTTTCCGCATCAAATGCCGAGGCCATTTCCTGGCTGGAATGCTTTCGTTGACACCAGATGAAACCTGAACCAGGGGCATTCCTGTGAGGCAGGATGCGCTACAGGCTTGAGTTGTTTAGGCCTCAAAAACACAACAAACAGGGCGATCACTGGTAGAAAATCACGAAAAAACGGTTGTATTTCCTGATTTGCCGAACTCCAGATGTTGTAGTGCGTTTCTTTTTTGATAGGCTCGCCAATAGAACTTTGGTTACACCTTGTAAATGTAGCGAGAGTTACATGGTGCAACTGTTTGTAGGCGAGCATGAACAAAACTTACAAGTCGATCTGGAACGAAACCCTCGGAACCTATGTGGCCGCTGCGGAAACCGCAGCCGCCACCGGACGCAAGACCTCCCCGGGACGCAAAGCCCGGCGGGTGCCGGCCAGAGCCCATGCGGGGCAGCTGGCGCTGGAGCAGCGCATCGTGTTCGACGCGGCCTTGCCCGCGACCCTGGTTGAGACGCAAAGCGAGTCCAGCGCAGGTCAGAGCGACCCCTTGTATGAGGATCTGGACCAGCTCGAAGCCGATGACACAGCGCCAGAACCCGTCGTGGTGTCCGAAGAGCAGGGTGTTGATGAGGCGGCCCCCTTGCCCGAGGTGGAGGCTGCGACCGCGCCTGTGTCCGGGACCGATGAGACCGAGGCCGCTGCAGACGAGGCGGATGCCGACACGGGCGAAACCGAAACCGCCACCGAGGTGGAGGGCGCTTCTGTCGAAGCCGACGATTCGGCCGATGCCGGGTCGGACGACCCCACGCAGGCCGAGCCTTCAGACGATGGGGTGGAGACCGCGGCCGGCGAGACCGAAATGGTCGAGGCGGTTGAGACCGAGCGCACGGAGGTCATTTTTGTGGATCCGGCGGCCGGGGACATCACGGAATACCTGGACACGCACCCTGGCGAGGTCCATGTGCTCGACCCGGATCGTGACGGTGTTGAGCAGATCGCCGAGATTCTGGATGGCCGTACCGGCATCGACGCCATCCACATCGTCAGCCACGGGAGCGATGGGCAGGTTTTTCTGGGGTCCAGCACGCTGAACACGGACACCCTCTCGAACAACTACGGCGATGAAATGGATGTGATCGCCGCGGCCCTGAGCGAAGACGCGGACATCCTGATCTACGGTTGTGACGTGGCGTCCACGGAGGCCGGCGTTGAGCTGATGCAGGGCTTGTCCGACGCGACTGGTGCCGATGTGGCCGCTTCCACCGATGCGACCGGGGCGACCGAGATGGGGGGCGATTGGGTGCTCGAGGCCCAGGACGGCCAGATCGAGACGGAGGCCCTGGACATTGGCGCCTGGCAGGGCTTGCTTGGCACGACGATCTCCATCACGGGCAGCAACGTCACAAGCACCGGCTCGGGTTTTACGGTGACGGCCTACAACCTCGACGGCACGCCGGGAACGGTTGCCGTGCTGACGGGGACGCCCCCAGGATTCGGGGTGGCTGGTGCTCAAGTCAATGGGGACCCAGGGGAGATCGGTGAGCAGGGCGGACTCGCTGAACGTCTGGAAATCAGTTTCGACGGGCAGGTGACCAGCGCGGATGTCTGGCTTGCCTGGCAGAACTCCACCGAATCTGCGGTGGTGAATCTGTACCAGGGTGGGACTTTGGTTGGAACCTGGACGCGGGGCGTAGGCGCAGGCAACGACGCAACAGAAGGACCGTTCACGATGGACGCTGGAGGGGTTCCGTTTGACCGAATGGTCTTCACGGTGCCCACCAACAACGCCGGCGTCGCTGACGACTACCTGGTCAACCGGGTTGACTTCGTCCTCATGCGTCCGCCCGAAGCGCAGAACGACGCCTTCACGACGGGGGAAGACACGGCCGTCAACGGTAACCTGTTTGCCAACAACGGCAATGGAACTGACAGCGACCCCGATGGTGACAGCTTCACGGTGACGGCCAACACCGATCCGGCCAACGGCACAGTGGTGGTCAATGCCAACGGCGGCTTCACCTACACGCCCAACGTCAACTTCAACGGCACGGACAGCTTTACCTACACCATCACCGATGCCGACGGCGGCACCAGCACCGCCACGGTGTCGATCACGGTCAACCCAGCGAACGACCCGCCGGTGGCCGTCGATGACGCGATCACCGTTGCCGAAGACACGCCGTTCACCTCGGTGGTGGATCTGGACGCCAACGACACCGACCTGGACGGCGACAGCCTGACGGTGGT
>NZ_JBWKZP010000005.1:0-362190 GCF_059424585.1 Hydrogenophaga sp. GW101-3F08 | reverse complement strand
GCGAAGCGCAGGTTGGCCTCCAGGCCGGTCAGGGCGTCGGGCGACATGGCGGCGCGCTCTTCCAGCGCCAGGCGCACTTCGTCGGCCCAGTCGATGTCGTCGGGCGCGGCGGTCACCAGGCCCAGGGCGAAGGCGGCGTCGGCGTCCAGGGCCTGGCCGATGGCGCCGCGCGCGGCTTGCATGGGGCCGGCTTCTTCGTAGAAGCGGCGCTGCAGGCGCGACTGGTCGTTCACCATGGGCAGGAGGCCGAAGTTGAACTCGCTCAAGTGCAGCTTGGGTGCCTGGTCGGCGTCGTCGGGCAGGGCCAGCATGTAGGCGCGATCGGCGCAGAAGGCGAGTTCGGCCAGGGTGCCGGCGAAGCAGGAGCCGCTTTCGATCAGCGCGAACAGGCTGCGCGAGGACACGTCCAGGCGGGCGAAGCTGCGGCGCAGCAGGCCGATGGTTTCGTTCACGAACCAGTGGTCTTTGTGCGCCAGCATCAGGGCGTCGTTCTTCAGGACCGCGGCGGCATCGCCTTCGGTCTTGAGCACCCAGGTGCCGATGTCGAGTTCGTTGGTGCGCAGGTGGAGGATGGCGTCATCCAGTTCGCGGCCCATCTGCAGCGGGTACCAGGCGGCACCGGCGGCTTCGATGCCTGCGATGTCGGAGGGCTGGGCGCCGCTCGGGGCCTTCAGGGTGATGGTGGCGTTGCGCCGGGCGCGGTCGATGGCGACGTTGACGTAGGTGTAGGCCATGCCGTCGGCGCTGTCCTGGCGTTCGACGCGGGGCAGGTTCACGCCTTTGGCGCCGGCCGGGCGGTCGCTCTGGGCGGCCAGCTTGGCGGCGCGTTCGCTCACGGCGGCGGCGAACTGCTGGGGCTTGGCCACGGCGTCGACCAGGCGCCAGTCCACGGCCTTTTGGCCGCGCACGCCTTCGCTGGTGGTGCAGAAGATGTCGGCCAGGTCGTGGCGCACGTGGCGTTTGTCGGTGACGCGGGTCAGGCCCCCGGTGCCGGGCAAGACGCCGAGCAGCGGCACTTCGGGCAGGCTCACCGCGCTGGAGCGGTCGTCGACCAAGAGGATTTCATCGCAGGCCAGGGCCAGTTCGTAGCCGCCGCCGGCGCAGGCGCCGTTCAAGGCGGCGAGGAATTTGAGGCCGGAGTGTTTGCTGCTGTCTTCGATGCCGTTGCGGGTTTCGTTGGTGAACTTGCAGAAGTTCACTTTCCAGGCGTGGCTGGAGACGCCGAGCATGAAGATGTTGGCGCCGGAGCAGAACACGCGGTCTTTGCCGCTGGTGACGACCACGGTGCGCACTTCGGGGTGTTCGAAGCGGATGCGGTTCAGGGCGTCGTGCAGTTCGATGTCCACGCCCAGGTCGTAGCTGTTGAGCTTGAGTTTGTAGCCCGGGCGGATGCCGCCGTCTTCGTCGATGTCGATGGACAGGGTGGCAACCGCGCCATCGAAGGCGAGTTTCCAATGGCGGTATTCGCTGGGGGCGGTTCGGTAATCGACGGCATTCGGGTTCATGGCGGTCTCCTGTTGGTATGGCTGCGGGCTGCAGCGTGAAGGGCGCCGACCGTCGTTCACATCACCGGCGGGCACCACGTGACATGAATAATATTGCACATACCCAGGAACGTCAATGCATTTTTATGCACTTTACGTCACACCCAGCACCTCCCGCACCTGGGTGCGCAGCGCGTCAAAGGCATCGTCCACGCTGCGACCACTGGTATTGAAATGCAGATCGGCCTTGGAATAGAAGGCCGAGCGCCCGGCCAGGATGCGCTTCAGGTCTTCCATGGCTTCGCGGCTTGCGGCCATGGGCCGCATGTCGCCCTGGGCCGCCACGCGGCCCATGTGGTCGGCCGCATCGGCCTGCAGCCAGACGGTGGTGCAGTGCGTGAGCAGCAGGTTGAAGTTGGCGGCGTCCGACACCAGGCCGCCGGGGGTGGCGATCACCACCTCGGGGTAGATCTGGATCGCTTCTTCCAGCGCGCGGCGCTCGTAGCGGCGGTAGGCCGGCGTGCCGTAGAGCGCGTGGATTTCGTTGATGCTGCAGCCGGCGAACTTTTCGATCTCGCGGCTGAGCTCGATGAAGGCGTAGCCCAGGTCGTCGGCCAGGCGCTGGCCCAGGGTGGATTTGCCCGCGCCGCGCAGGCCGATGAGCGCGATGCGGGCCTGGCGCCCGGCGTCGTTCACCGGCGCGGCATGCCCGTCCAGCAAGCCACCGATGGCCATGCGCACGCGCTTCAGGTCGGCCTCGTTGCGCTTCTCCAGCAGCTCGCGGATCAGCAGCCATTCGGGCGACGAGGTGGTCACGTCGCCCAGCAGCTCGGTGAGCGAACACTGCAGCGCCTGCGCCACCTGCAGCAGCACCAGGATGGAGGCGTTGCCGGTGCCGTATTCGAGGTTGGCCAGGTGGCGCTCGGACACATCCGCCGCCACCGCCACGGCCTTGCGCGTCATGCCGCGGCGCGAGCGCAGGGTGCGCACCCGCTCGCCCAGCGACACCAGGAACGGGTGGCGTGGACTGTCGTCGGGGGCCGTTTCGCCCGTGGCGGGCGTGCCGGGGGCCGCTTCCAAGGTTGCCAAGTCTTTCATGGGATATCGGTGCTTAAGGGTTAACCCTGATGGGACTTGCTTTCCAAAGAAACATGCACTTTAATGCATGAACCCAGAGACGCAAGATAGTGCATTTATAGCGGCAATCCTGCCCGGCGAACAGCCCTGTTGATCAACCTTCCTCCCGACATGAACGCCACACCCCTGCTCCCCAACTTCCTCACCGGCCGCTGGCAAGACGGCACCGGCCACGGCGCCACCCTGCTCGACCCGGTGCTGGGCACGCCCCTGGTGCGCGTGAGCAGCGCCGGGCTGGATCTGGCCGAAGGTTTTGCCTTTGCCCGCGAACAGGGCGGCGCCGCCCTGCGGGCACTCACTTACCGACAACGCGCCGCGCTGCTCGGCGAGATCGTGAAGGTCTTGCAGGCCAACCGCGACGCCTATTACGAGATCGCCACCGCCAACTGCGGCACCACCACCAAGGATTCGGCGGTGGACATTGACGGCGGCATCTTCACCCTGGGCTACTTCGCCAAGCAGGGTGAGGCCCTGGGCGACGCCAAGCTGCTGCTCGACGGCGAGCGCATCCGCATGGCCAAGGACCCGGTGTTCCAGACCCAGCACATCATGAGCCCCACGCGCGGCGTGGCGCTGTTCATCAACGCCTTCAACTTCCCGAGCTGGGGCCTGTGGGAAAAGGCCGCGCCGGCCCTGCTCTCGGGCGTGCCGGTGATCGTCAAACCCGCCACCGCCACCGCCTGGCTGACCCAGCGCATGGTGAAGGACGTGGTGGACGCCGGCATCCTGCCCGCGGGCGCGCTGTCGGTGGTCTGCGGCTCGTCCGCCGGTCTGATGGACCAGCTCGGCCCGTTTGACGTGGTTAGCTTCACCGGCTCGGCCGAAACGGCGCGCATCATCCGCAGCCACCCGGCCGTGGCCCAGCGCTCGGTGCGCTGCAACATCGAGGCCGACAGCCTGAACAGCGCCCTGCTCGACCCGGCCGCTGCCGCGGGCGACGAAGCCTTCAACCTGCTGGTGAACGAGGTGGTGCGCGAGATGACGGTCAAGAGCGGCCAGAAGTGCACCGCCATCCGGCGCATCTTCGTGCCGCGCGCGCTGTTCGACGCCACCGCCCAGGCCATCGCCGCCAAGCTCGCCAAGACCACCGTGGGCAACCCGCGCAACGAAACCACGCGCATGGGTGCGCTGGTGAGCCGCGAGCAGTACGACAGCGTACTGGCCGGCATCGCCCACCTGAAGACCGAAGCCGAAGTCTTGTTCGACGGCAGCGCCGCCGCGTTGGTGGATGCCGACCCGGCGGTGGCCGCCTGCGTGGCACCGGTGCTGCTCGGCCACCGCCAGCCGGCGCAAGCCAAGGTGTTGCACGAGGTCGAGGTGTTCGGCCCGGTCGCCACCCTCATGGCCTACGACAGCCTGGAGCAGGCGCTGGAGCTGATCCGCCGCGGCGAGGGCTCGCTGGTGGCTTCGGTCTACAGCGCCGACCCGGCCTTCATCGCCCACGCCGCCGCCGAGCTGGGCTCCAGCCACGGCCGCGTGCACGCCATTTCGCCCGACGTGGCCGCCGTGCAGAGCGGCCACGGCAACGTGATGCCCATGAGCCTGCACGGCGGCCCGGGCCGCGCCGGTGGCGGCGAAGAGCTGGGCGGCCTGCGCGCGCTGGGCTTTTACCACCGCAGATCTGCCGTGCAGGGCAGCACGGCGGCATTGGACATACTGTGCTCCCCCCGCGCCGCCTTCGGCGTCACCCCCTAGGGGGCGATGCGAGTGGCCCGGCGAAGCCGGTTCCACCGCATCCTGGGCTCGGACCCTTCTCGCCGGAAAGTCCCCGAGCCCGCCAATGATCCATCGACAAGACAGGAGACAAACCATGAGCCACACCGAAACCCCCACCCCACCCGAGCGCTTCAATTTCGCGCGCCACCTGATCGCGCTCAACGCCGGCCGCGCTAGCAAGACCGCGCTGATCGACGACGCGGGCGCGCTCAGTTACGGCCAGCTCGCCGAGCAGGTGCAGCGCTTCTCGGCCGCGCTGCAGGCGCTGGGCCTCAAGCGCGAGGAGCGCGCGCTGCTGCTGATGCACGACAGCAGCGACTGGGTGGTGGCCTTCCTCGGCGCGCTGCACGCGGGCGTGGTGCCGGTCTGCGTGAACACGTTGCTGACCGCCAAGGACTACGCCTACATGCTGGCCGACAGCCGTGCGCAGGCGGCCCTGGTCTCGGCCGCGCTGCTGCCCACGCTGCAGACCGCGCTGGACGCCGGGGGCAACGAGGTGAAGCAGCTCGTCGTCTCGCGCGCCAAAGACCCGCTGCCCGCGGGCGCGCACGACTTCGCGGCGCTGGTCGCGGCCCATGCCCCGGGCAGCGCCGCCGACACGCACGGCGACGAACCGGCGTTCTGGCTCTATTCCTCGGGCTCCACCGGCGCGCCCAAGGGCACGGTGCACAGCCAGGCCAACCTCTACTGGACGGCCGAGCTCTACGGCAAGGCGGTGCTGGGTCTGCGGGAAAACGACACGGTGTTCTCCGCCGCCAAGCTGTTCTTCGCCTATGGCCTGGGCAACGGTCTGTCGTTTCCCTTGAGCGTGGGCGCCAGCGTGGTGCTGATGGCCGAGCGGCCGACACCGCAGGCGGTGTTCAAGCGCATGACCGAGCACCGACCCACCGTGTTCTACGGCGCGCCCACCGGCTACAGCGGCATGCTCGCCAGCCCCGAGTTGCCCACGCGCGAGCAGGTGGCGCTGCGCCTGTGTTCGTCGGCCGGAGAGGCTCTGCCGCGCGACATCGGCGAGCGCTGGAGCGCCCGCTTCGGTTGCGAAATCATCGATGGCATCGGCTCCACCGAGATGCTGCACATCTTCCTCTCCAACCGCCCGGGCGACGTGCGCTACGGCACCACCGGCAAGCCCGTGCCGGGCTACGAAGTGCAGCTGCGCGACGAGGACGGCAGCGTCATCACCGGCCACAACATGATCGGCGACCTCTACATCCAGGGGCCGAGCAGCGCCCTGCTGTACTGGAACAACCGCGCCAAGTCGCGCGACACCTTCCAGGGCACGTGGACCAAGAGCGGCGACAAGTACACCCGCGACCCCGACGGCTACTACACCTACGCCGGCCGCAACGACGACATGCTGAAAGTCAGCGGCATCTACGTGAGCCCGTTCGAGGTAGAGGCCACGCTGGTGCAGCACCCGGCCGTGCTCGAAGCCGCGGTGATCGGCAAGACCGACGACGACGGCCTGGTCAAGACCAAGGCCTATGTGGTGCTCAAGGCCGGCGCCCAGGCCACCGAAGCGGAGCTGCAGGCCTTCGTGAAGGAAAAGCTCGCGCCCTACAAGTATCCGCGCTTCATCGAATTCATGGACGAACTGCCCAAGACCGCGACCGGCAAGATCCAGCGCTTCAAGCTGCGCGAACTGGAGAACCAGCGCCTGTTCGTGCACCGCTGAGCCCGGCAGACCACCCGCCTGTCAGGGCAAGCCGAAAGGCCCGGGAATACCCCGACCCGGGCCGCCTTGTCTTGATTACCAAACATAACCATACTGCCCGACCGGAGACAACAAGCAAGAGGAAGACACCATGGTTCGATCGGCATGGCTGGCCTGTGGCTGGCTGTTGGCAGCGTGCGCCCACGCGAATGACGCGGGCATCACCCCCACCGAAATCCGGCTCGGCGCCTCGGCCGTGCTCTCGGGCCCGCTGGGCCCGCAGACCGTGCAGTACGGCGAGGGCTCGCGCCTGCTGTTCGATGCGGTCAACGCCAGCGGCGGCATCCACGGCCGCAAGATCAGCTACGTCACGATGGACGACGGGTTCGACCCCAAACGGGCGGTCGACAACACGCAGAAGCTGCTCAAGGACCACAAGGTCTTCATGATCTTCAACAACACGGGCACCGCCCAGACGGCGGCCGTGTTGCCGCTGCTCAAGGAGTCACGGACCATTCTGTTCGGCCCGGTCACGGGCGCTTCGGCCTTCCGCGACAACTTCAACCCCCTGGTGTTCCACGTGCGGGCCAGCTACGGCCAGGAGGCCCGGCGCATCCTGTCCCAGCTCAAGCAGAGCGGCATCGGCCGCGTGGCCGTGTTCTACCAGGACGACGGGTTCGGCAAGGCCCTGCTGGCGGAGCTGAAGAAGGCCTCCGAGGCCGAACAGCTCCCCTTCGTGGCCGAGATCCAGGTGGACCCCAAGCAGCCCGACTTCACCGCGGCCGCCGCCGCCACGGCCCAAGCGCAACCCCAGGCGGTGGTCATGGGCACCGCCGGCAGCACCTTCACGAGCTACATCAAGGCGGTGCAGCTGACCCCGGTCAAGCCCGGCTTCTACGGTTTCTCGGTCGCCAGCCTGGACGTGATCAACCGCGAGCTCAAGGAGAAGGCGCGCGGCACCATCCTTGCGCAGATCATGCCGTCGCTGCGCAACACCACCGTTCCGGTGGTGGCGGAATACCTCAAGCTGCTGCGCGAAAAATCGCCCGACGCCACACCCTCGGCGTCGCAGTTCGAGGGCTTCGTGCACGCGCGCCTGCTGGTCGAGGGCCTCAAGCGCACCGGCCGGGAGCTCAGCACGGACGCCTTCATCAGGACCATGGAGGGCGCCGGCGAGATCGCTTTCGGCCGCTTCACCGCGCGCTACGCGCCCAACTCCCACAACGGATCGAGCTACGTGGAGCTGGCCATCGTCGACGCCGACGGGCAACTGCGCTACTGACCCGCTGACCCGGCGCCGCCGGCCGGCGCGGGCGCCAGCAGCAGTTTCAGTTCCCGGATCAACTGGGCCTCGGTGAAGGGTTTGTCCAGGCGCCTCATCACCCCCAGGCGCCGGAACTCGTCCGCCATCGCCTCGTCCATGCGACCGCTGGCCACCACCACCGCGATCTCGGGCAGCATGCGCCGCAGCGCGCGCACGAAGGCCAGGCCGTCCATGCCGGGCATGTGCAGATCCGTCACGATGGCCCGCAGATCGGCTCCGTGCTGCGCCACCTGCAGCAGGCCGTCGGCGCCATCGGTGGCAGTGACCACCTGGAAGTTCAAACGCTGCAGAACCGCCCGCCCCACCTCGCGCACGGCGGCTTCGTCATCGACGAACAGCACCGTCTCACCCTGCCCGCGGAATTCGCTGGTCGCCACCGGAACGGCGGCCTCACCCGAACGAGCGTCTTCGGCTGGCAGATAGACCGCGAACGTCGCGCCCTGGCCGGGCTGGGAATAGACCTGCACGAAACCCGCATGGCTCTTGACGATGCCGAGCACGGTGGACAGTCCCAGGCCGGTGCCTTTGTCCGGGCTCTTGGTGGTGAAGAAGGGGTCGAAGATCCGGTCGAGCAATTCGGGGGGAATGCCCTCGCCCGTGTCGCGCACGCGCAGGGCCACATAGCGGCCAGGCCGCGCGTCGACGATGGAGCGGGCATAGGCGGCGTCGAGCTCCACGGGCGAGGCCGTGAGGGTGAGGGTGCCGCCCTCGGGCATGGCATCGCGGGCGTTGACGCACAGGTTCAACAGCACCTGGTGCAGTTGCGTGGCGTCGGCCGACACCGTCGGCAACTCGGGCGCGCACTCGACCACCAGATGAATGTTCTTGGGGAAGCTGCCGTTCATCAGGCTCTCCAGCTCCCGGAGCATGCGCTCGGGCGGCAGCGAGGCCCGGTCCCCCTCCGCGCCCTTGGCGAAGGTGAGCAACTGGCGCACCATGTTGGCGCCGCGCTGGGCGCTGCCCTGGATCATCTCGAACAGCCGGGCCTCCTCGGGGTACTGTTCCTTCAGCATGCCCATGCCCATGAGCACCGGCGCGAGGGCGTTGTTCAGGTCGTGCGCCACACCGCCGGCCAGCGTGCCCAGGCTTTCGAGCCGCTGCGAGCGCAGGTGCTGGCGCTCGATGAGCTTCATCTGCGTGATGTTCTCGTGCGAGACCACCACGCGCACTTCGCCCTCGCCGGGAAAGCGTTCCACGCGGCACAGGAACCAGTGCGGGTCGGCCTCGTGCCGCACGCTGTATTCATGCAGGAACTCCTTCTGCTCGCCCCGGATGACCGCGCGGATGCCGGTAGCGACGGGGCAGCTGTCACCGTTCAGCGTGCCGCAGGCGTGGTCGCACGAGGCGAGGTAGTCCGCCCCCTCGCGGACCAGCGCGGGGTCACCGAACTCGGTCCATGCGCGGTTGGCGGCCAGGACCACGCCCCGCCCGTCGAGGATCACCACGCGCGCGCTCAGGGCGTCGAGCGTGGCGCGGGCAAAACGCTCGCTCTCGATCACGGTCTGGGTCTGCCGGGCCACGCGCTGCTCCAGCTCCTGGTTCAGGAGCGACAGCTCATGCTCGATGTTCTTGCGCTCAGTGATGTCAAGCCAGTAACCGATGATCTCGATCGGCCTGCCCGTGGCGTCGCGCACCAGCCGGCGCTGGTCGTGCACCCAGCGGTAGCTGCCGTCGCCACGGCGCAGGCGGTATTCGCTGAGATGCGAGCCCTGCTCGACCACCCAGGGCAGTTCGGCGGCGACCCGCGCCCGGTCATCGGGGTGCACCTGACTCGCGCCCAGTTGGCCGTCGCCGATCAGGTCCTCGGGCTGCAGGCCCATCAATTGCGTCACGTTCGGACTCACGTACACGGCCGCGTAGGGCGCCGTGGCCTCGCGGGTGTAGATCGCCACCGGGCTGGACGACACCAGGAAGTTCAGGCGCGATTCGCTGGCGCGCAGCACCGCCTCGGCCGCCTTCATGTGGCTGATGTCGGTCTGGATCACGATGTACTGGTACGGAACACCCTCGGCGTTCAGGAACGGGGTGATCGTGGTCTTCACCCAGTAGGGGCTTCCGCCCTTGCGCCGGCAGCAGATCTCGCCGTGCCACACCCGCCCCGAGGTGACCTGGCGCCAGATGCCGCGCGCAAAGCCGCCGGGCTGCTGGTGCGTGCGCAGGATGCGGCAATGTTGCCCCAGCAGCTCCTCGCGGTTGTAGCCGCTGACCTGGCAGAACAGGTCGTTGGCGTAGATCAGCGTTCCCCTGCGGTCGGCGATGCTGACGATGGCGTGCTGGTCCAGCGCCAGGTGTTCGCGCTCGCGTTCGTAGAGCGTGGTCTGCAGCCGTTCGCGCAGGGCGCTGTTCTGCCGCGCGCGCCGCGCGCGCGCGCTCACCGCGGCCACCAGGTGGTCGGGCCGCACCGGCTTGACGAGGAAGTCGTCGCCCCCCAGATTGAGCGCCAGCAGCTGCTGGGTCGGGTCGGTCTCGGCCGAGAGAAACAGCACCGGCAGGTGCAGATAGGCGTCGCGTTCGCGCAGCGCCGCGGCCAGCTCAGGCCCGCTGGCCTCGGGCATGTACACGTCGAGCAACAACACGTCGGGCTGGAACCGGTCGAGCTCGTGCAGGGTCTGCAAGGGCTGCGACAGGGAATGCACCTCCATGCCGGCCGCGCGCAACACACTGGCTTGCGCCTGCAGCAGCAGGGGATCGTCGTCCACCAGCAGCACACGGTAGGGCTGCATCGGCTGGCGCCCGGTGAGCGCGTCCAGCAGGTTCACCAGCCGGCCGGCCTCCAGGGGCTGGGTCAGCGTGCGGCTGATGCCGGCGCGCGAGGCCGCCAGGCGCACCGGCAGCTCGTCGTCCTCGAGCGCGAGCACCACGGGAATGCGGCCGTGCAGGCCCAGCCCCAATTCCTTGACCAGCGCGGCGCCCACCGGATCGGCTTCCGGGAACGCCGTGTCCAGCACCACCGCCGCCGGAGGCACCGCGCCGGCGGCCGCCAAGGCCTCGCGAAGGCCGGCCACGTCGGGCAACACGCGGACCCGGTAGCCCGCGTCCGACAGGCCCTGGCGCAATCGGCCCGCCTGCGCCGTGTCGGTTTCGACCAGAAAGATCCAGGGCCTGGCATCGGGGCGCAGAGGCTCCACCACCGGCTGGGCGTCAAGCGCCACCGGCTGCTCCAGCAGCGTGCGGGCCAGGGCGACCAGCCGCCGCAGCCCTTCGCCCACGTTCCGCCAAGCGCTCTCGCTGGGTGCGCCACCCGCACCCGGGCCACGGACCAGCGCGGTCAGCGGTTGTTCCGCCTGACGCGCCGCGTCGGACAAGGCCGGCATGCCAAAAACGCCCGCCGTCCCGGTCAGGCTGTGCACCACGCGGTGCAGGGCCTCGGCCTCGGCCAGGTCCCAGCGCTGGGGTGAGAGCCGCCTGAACAGGGTTTCGATGCTGCCCAGCCGGGTGGGCAGCTGCTCGGCGAAGCGCCGGTTCAATTCGTCCAGCGCCGCGGCGGCCGCAGCGTGCCGGTCCTGGGTGCCTGCATCAGTCATGTTGGTCCCCCCACAGGCTGCGCACCTGGGCCGCCAGCGTCATCGGGTCAAACGGTTTGGGAATCACGGCCAGCGCGCCCAGCGCCTTGTAGTGCTGCACTTCCTGCGGTTGCACCTTGGCGGTCATGAAGATCACCGGCACGCGGGCCAGCGCAGGCAGCGCGCGCAGGGCCTTGAAGGTGCTCGGGCCGTCCATGCCCGGCATCATCACGTCGAGCAGCACCAGGTCGGGGGCAAAGGCCTGTGCCTCGCGCACGGCCTGCTCGCCGGACGAGCACACCCGCACCTGGAAGCCACCCACCATCTCCAGGGCAATGCGGGCCACGGCCTGGATGTCGGGTTCGTCTTCGACGTACAGAATGCGTTGCAGTGTGCTCATGGCGTGTGTCCTTCCCGCGCGCCGCGGGTGTCGGGGGGCGTGATGGCATCGAGCAGTTGGCGCGGCGAGACGCTGGATTTGCGCAGCACCGCGTCCACCCACTGCCCGTCGCCCGGCACTTCGTCGCCCCCGGTCAGCACCACCACGCGCGCGCCGGGCTGCTGTTCATGGATCGCGGGCAACAGGCTCCAGCCCGATTCGTTCGGCAGGGTGAGGTCGAGAATCACCGCATCGAAGCGCTCCAGCGCCACCCGGGCGCGGGCCTCGCGCAGGTTGGTGGCGTGTTCGAGGTCGAAGCGGTCGCCCGCCATGGCGCGCACCATCTGGTGCGTGTCGGCGTCGTCTTCCACGTGCAGCACCCGGGGAGTCGATGGCCTGGCCACCGATACCCGCTGTTCGAGCAGGCCCAGCAGGCGGGACTGGTCCAGGGGTTTGGCGAGCCATTCGACCTCCGGGAATTCGGCGCCGATGGCCTGCTGGCCCTCCTGCATCCGGGCCGAGATCACGATGATGGGCAGCCGCGCCGTGGCCGGCCGCGCGCGCAGCTCACGAATGATCTGCTGGCCATCGGTATCGGGCAACAGCAGGTCCAGGGTCACGGCCGCATAACGGTTCTGCAGGGCCAGCCCCATCGCCTGGGCACCGCTGGCGGCCGAATCCACCGCGTACCCGGCACGCCGGAGCATCTGGCTCAGCAGGCGGCCCACATCGGGATCGTCTTCCACGACCAGGATGCGCGGCGCGCCGGGCCGTGCGGCCGTCGGGGCCCCCGGCCCGGCCTCTGGCGGCTGCGCGCGCCACACCGGGAGCTCGAAGAAGAAACAGGCGCCCTGGCCCTCCTGCGATTCAAACCCGATGCTGCCGCCCATGCGTTCAATCAATTCGCGGGAAATCGCCAGGCCCAGCCCGGTGCCGCCCTTTTTCCGGGTGTCCGACGCGTCGGCTTGCGAAAACTTCTGGAAGATGCGGCCCTGGAAACTGGCGGGGATGCCGGGGCCGTGGTCCCGCACCTCCACCCGCACCACCTCGCCGCGGCGCCGCACGGCCACCTCCACCGGTGAGCCCTCGGGTGAGAATTTCGCGGCATTGGACAGCAGGTTGGCCAACACCTGCTGCAGGCGCTGGGCGTCCGCCCAGACCCGCAGGCCATCGACCCGTTGGCTGAGCGCGTAGCGCACCTTGTACTGTTCTCCGTAGGCCAGGTTCTCCGCCAGGGATTGCTCCAGCAAGGGCATCAGCTCCAGCGCGCGCATGTCGAAGTGCAGCTTGCCCGCCATGAGCCCTTCCATGTCCAGCAGGTCGTTGATCAGGTAGGACAACCGCTGGCTGTTCTTCTTGGCGATGCCCACCATCTCCTGGGCATGCGGCGGCAGCGGGCCCACGGCCCCGCCAGCGATCAGACCCAGTGCCCCGCTGATGGCCGTCAAGGGCGTGCGCAGCTCGTGGCTCACGGTGCTGATGAACTCGGACTTCACCCGGCTGGCGCGCTCGGCTTCGTCTCTGGCCAGTTGCATGTCCATCGTGCGCTGCTCCAGGAACAGGCGCTCGCGCCGCAAGGCGTTGTCGCGCGCCTGGATTTCGGCGAGCATGTGGTTGAAATGGTCCACCAGGGTGCCAATTTCATCGTTGTGGGCCTTGGTCGCGCGGATCGAATAGTCCTGCTCGCGGGACACCCGGTGGGTGACCTGGGCCAGCGCGAGGATCGGGGCGGTGACGATGCGGCGCAGGCGCATGCCGAAATACACCGCCAGCGCCGCGAGCAAGGCCCCCAGCAGCACCATCGCCGCCTGCCCCGCCAGGATGTCGAGCCAGATGGGCAGCAGATGCGCGGAAAGCTCGATCTGCCCCACGGTCTGCCCGCCATCGGTCATCACCTGATGGACCGCCAGCGTGGCAGGCAGCACGGCCAGCACCAGGCGTTCAAGCGGGCCCCCACCGTGGTCCGGCCGGGGGAACTGGACCTGCGCGAAGAGCGC
Organism: Hydrogenophaga sp. GW101-3F08; assembly: GCF_059424585.1. NCBI lineage: Bacteria > Pseudomonadati > Pseudomonadota > Betaproteobacteria > Burkholderiales > Comamonadaceae > Hydrogenophaga > Hydrogenophaga sp. GW101-3F08. The sequence continues at coordinate 348,996 of NZ_JBWKZP010000005.1, read as the reverse complement.
GCCTTGCGCGTCGAGCAGGCGCACGGTGTCGATTTCTTTCTTGGCCGACAGCGCCGACAAGGTCAGCCGCGCGCTCTCGGGATCGTCGAAAGCGAGCGCGGCCCGGCTGTTTTCACCCACCACCGCAGCCAGCGCGAGCAGTTGCGCCTGGGTGTCGTGGTAGCGCGAGACGGCGCTGCCGATGGTGAACACCAGGGCAATCGCCAGCACGGCGACCAGGGTGTTGAACGCCAGCAGCAAGCCCAGCTTGTGCACGATGGAGAGGTCGCGCCACGTCATCATTGCAACACCTTGCCCGCGAGTTTGAGCATCTGGCTGTTGAGCGCCAGGCCGGAGCGCTGGGCCGCCGCCAGATTGACGTCGAAGCGCACCCGGTTGGCCTCGATCCGCAGGCCGATCATGCCCCCGGCCTGCACGAATCCGGGCAGGTCGCCCACGGTGAGCACCGGCGCATTGCCCAGGCCGCGCAGCAGCGCGTCCAGGCGGTCCGCGTCGCCCTCGCCGATGAACAGCACGTCGCACTGCCGGACCTTGGCCGCAACGGCGCCGGGCACGACCTCCAGCGCCCGGCCACCCATCGCCCGCCCCTGCAGCTGCGCGAGCTGGCCCTGCAGCGCCTCGGCCCCCGTGCTGCACAGCCTGAGCGGCGCGCTGACGGCCTCGTCACCCGCAGGCCACTGCGTGAACTTGATGAAGTTGAAGACGAAGCCCGCCTTGACCGCGTGCTCGCTGGCCGGCTGCGCCAGGCCCCCGGCGGCAGCCCCCAGGAGCAGCAGCGCGCACAGCATCCTCCGGGCGCCGCGCGTGCATGCGGCCACCACGGGACGCGTCCATGGGGCACTGTCCATCAAAAGCGCAGCTCCATCTTGAGACGGACGCTACGGCCATCCTGTGGCAACTCCGTGATCCAGCCGCTGGCCGAGATCGGTTGCCGGTAGGCCTTGTCGAACAGGTTGTAGATGCCCAGGGAAACCGACAATCCCGGCGCCCAACGGTCGGCCGTGAGGTGCAGGTTGGACAGGCCCTGTCCCGGCAGGCGCGCACCGCTGGCGGCACGCCGGGCGCTTTCCAGCTGCCACTCGTAGCCCAGGCGCAGCCCGGCTGCGGGCAACGGGGCTGAAAAATGCAGCTTGCCGAGCCAATGCGGGGAATTGGCCAGGCCCTCGCCATGGGCGAACCGCGCCTGCTGGCGCGAGAGGCTGGCCCGCAACCGCCCGCCCCAGCCCCAGGTCCTGTCGGCCGAGAGTTCCAGCCCGGTGGCCTTCACGCGCGGCCCGGAAGCGAACCGCCACGCCTCATCGTCCCAGACGATCAGATCCTTCAACGACCACTGGTACAGCGCCCCACGAACGCTCAGATCGGGCGCCACGCGGTGGTCCACCACGAGCTCCCGGGTATCGATGACTTCGCTGTCGACGGCGGGCAGCAGCGTCGGGGACTCGCCTGCACGGAAGTCCCAGTCGCGTTCCGACGTGTTGGGCGCCCGGTGAGCCCGACCGGCCATCAGCTTGAGCGCGGAAGCCGGTGCGGCCTGCCAGATCAGCGCCGCCCGTGGGCTCGACCGGGTTCCGTTGACGCTGTTGCGATCGGTGCGCAGTCCCAGGGTCGCCACCAGCGTCTCCGACAGGCGCCATTCGTCCTGGGCGTACACCCCCGCACGCCAACCCGAGTTCGGGTATTCCTTGTCCAGCTCCTGGCGCGGGTTGTCCTGCAGCTCCAGCCCCACCATCAGCTTGTGCGCCGGCCGTGCGGTGGACAACAGGCGCAACTCACCACCACGGGAGGAACTCGCGCCTGCGTAGGAATACCACCAGTCGTCGTACTTGGCATCGCTGTCGAACCGGTACTCTTCCAGGAACAACCGCGCGAGCAGCTGCAGTGAGGCATCCGCCAGCGGGCCCTGGTACTGCACTTGTGTGAGCAGGTAGCGGTCCCGGATGAACTGGTTCGGCTCCAGCGGCCGGCTGCCACCCGCGGCCGTGGGGTCGTCTTTGCGGCGGTCGCTGTGGATCAGCTCGAACGACCAGGGACCCTTGGCCATGCGCGTGAAGAACGCCTCGTCGCGTTCACCGTCCAGGTCGGTGGCCACGCCCGCAATGCCTTCGCCATAGTCGTAGAAGCGGTTTTCTCCCCGGGCGCGCAGGCCGGAAGCGGACACCAGAAAATCCAGCCCACTGTCGAGCCGCCGCCCCACACTGACCCGGCCCTGCCGCAGGCGCTGCGGGTCTTGCACCGCCGCCGCCAGTTCCGTCCCGTCGATGCCCGCGCCGTCGCGCGTGACCACATTGACCACGCCAAAGAGGGCGTTCTGGCCATACACCGCGCCGCCCGGGCCCGGGACGTACTCGATGCGTTCGATCAGGTCCAGATCCAGCGGAAACTCGTGCCCCAGGGTGGCGCTGTCGTACGTGGCCTCGTTGACGCGGTTGCCGTTGATGGTGACGAGCACCCGCACGTTGAGGTCACCCGGCTGGCTCAGCCCCCGGGTGCCCAGATAGGTGTACTGCCGGTCGTAGGTGCTGTGCACGCCGGGCAGGCTGGTCAGGGCCTCGGCCAGTGTGCGCCAGCCAAAGGTCCGGATGTCCTCGCGGGTGATGACGCTGACCGCGGCCGCCACCTCGCTCTGTTTTTGCTGGTACTTGGAGGCACCGACCACGGTGATCTCCATCAGCTGCTCCAGGCTCAGCGCGGTCATGTCGGTGGCGGCCCGGGCCGGAAAGGCCGCAGCCAAGACCAGGGCCACACCCAGCAGCCGTTGGCGCCGACCACTCAGCGCCCTTCGGCAGGGCCGCAGGAAGTTCAAAGAGCCGCCATGGCCAGTGGGGGGCTTGGAATGGACAGACATGGCTGGGAGGCGGGGCAACCGCAGTGGCGGGGAGGCTGGTGCAATCGATTTCTCAGATTATCGGACGCCATCCGATTTTCTTGAGCCGACGGCCCAGGCGCGTGACATAGCTCACGCGCGGCGCCAAATACCGCCGTTCAACCGCCCATGTGCTGCGGCTTTGCAACGCTGCGAGCCCCCTGGCAGCGGCCCTTGCGGGCGCTCTGCCGCTCAGGTGTCCTTGGAAATCTTGATGCTCGGGAACTTCGAGGAAAAGTCCTTGGCCTTGGCCGCGATCTTGATCGCCACCTGGCGCGCCACGGTCTTGTAGAGCGTGGCGATCTCGCCATCGGGCTCCGCCACCACCGTGGGTTTTCCGCTGTCGGCCTGCACACGGATCGACATGTTCAGCGGCAGGGCGCCCAGGTAGTCCATGCCGTACTCGGCGGCCATGTTCTTGCCACCGTCGGCGCCAAAGATGTGCTCGACGTGGCCACAGGCGGGGCAGCAGTACACCGCCATGTTTTCCACGATGCCCAGGATGGGCACCCCCACCTTCTCGAACATCTTGATGCCCTTGCGCGCGTCCAGCAGAGCGATGTCCTGCGGGGTGGTGACGATCACCGCGCCAGTGAGCGGCACGCGCTGGGAGAGGGTGAGCTGGATGTCGCCGGTGCCGGGCGGCATGTCGACGATGAGGTAGTCCAGTTCTTTCCAGTTGGTCTGGCGCAGCAACTGCTCCAGCGCCTGGGTGGCCATGGGGCCGCGCCAGATCATGGCCTCGTCGCGGTCGATCAGGAAGCCGATCGAGATCACCTGCACGCCATAGTTCTCCAGCGGCTCCATGGTCTGACCATCGACGCTCTCGGGCCGGCCTTCCAGCCCCATCATCATGGGCTGGCTGGGGCCGTAAATGTCGGCGTCCAGGATGCCGACCTGCGCGCCTTCGGCGGCCAGCGCCAGCGCCAGGTTCACCGCGGTGGTGCTCTTGCCCACGCCGCCTTTGCCCGAGGCCACGGCGATGATGTTCTTCACATTGGGCAGCAGCTGCACCCCGCGCTGCACGGCGTGCGCGGTGATCTTCATGCCCATGTTGACCGAAACGTTCTCCACGCCGGGCACTTCCTTGGCCGCGACGATCAGCGCGCGGCGCAGCGCCGGCATCTGGCTCCTGGCCGGGTAGGCCAGCTCGACGTCGAACGACACGTCGCCGTACTGCTCATTCAGATTCTTCAGCGCCTTGGTGGACACGAAGTCCTTGCCGGTGTTCGGGTCGGTCACGGCCTGCAGGGCCGCCAGCAGCGCTTGTTGGTCAACAGCCATTCGAAAAATCTCCTGTGGGGAACGGTTTTGTGGGGGTCGGATGCGTGCCGGCAAGTCTACCCGCCCACCCGGCCGGGCCCGATACACCCAGGGGCCATGAGGGCTTGCGCCAGCGCCCTTCGCGCCGCGTGCGGCGCCCCGGTGCCCCGGGCGGCGGGCTGGCGGCCTAAAATCACGGGTTCCCCGACAGAAAGTACCTCCCATGAGCCAGCGACGCCTGTTCGTCACCACCGCCCTGCCCTACGCCAACGGCCATTTCCACATCGGCCACATCATGGAATACATCCAGGCGGACATCTGGGTGCGGTACCAGCGCATGCAGGGCCACGAGGTGCATTTCGTCTGCGCCGACGACGCGCACGGCGCGCCCATCATGATCGCAGCCGACAAGGCGGGCAAGACGCCGCAGCAGTTCGTGGCCGACATCGCCGCCGGCCGCAAACCCTACCTGGACGGTTTCCACATCGGTTTCGACAACTGGCACAGCACCGACGCGCCCGAGAACCACGCACTGGCCCAGGACATTTACCGCGCCCTCAAGGCCAACGGCCTGATCGACACCCGCACCATCGAACAGTTTTTCGACCCCGAGAAAAACATGTTCCTGCCCGACCGCTTCATCAAGGGCGAGTGCCCGAAATGCGGCACCAAGGACCAGTACGGCGACAACTGCGAAAACTGCGGTGCCGTCTACGCGCCCACCGAACTCAAGAACCCGTATTCGGCCCTGTCCGGCGCCACACCGGTGCTGAAGAACTCGGAACACTTCTTCTTTAAGCTGTCCGACCCGCGTTGCCTGGCCTTCCTGGACCAGTGGACGCAGAGCGGTGCCGTGCAGCCCGAGGTGCTGAACAAGATCGCCGAGTGGATCGAGCCCGGCGAAGACGGCAAGCCCAAGATGGGCGACTGGGACATCAGCCGCGACGCGCCCTACTTCGGCATCGAAATCCCGGACGCGCCGGGCAAATACTTCTACGTCTGGCTGGACGCGCCGATCGGCTACCTGGCCTCGCTGAAGAACTACTTCGGCAAGACCGGCCGCGATTACGACGCCTTCATGGCCGACCCGTCCACCGAGCAGTACCACTTCATCGGCAAGGACATCATCACCTTCCACACCCTGTTCTGGCCGGCGATGCTCAAGTTCAGCGGCCGCAAGGTGCCCAACGCGGTGTTCGTGCACGGCTTCCTCACCATCAACAACGGCGAAAAGATGAGCAAGAGCCGGGGCACCGGCCTGAACCCGCTCAAATACCTGGAACTCGGCATGAACCCCGAGTGGCTGCGCTACTACCTCGCGGCCAAGCTCAGCGGCAAGAACGAAGACGTGGACTTCAATCCCGAAGACTTCATGGCCCGGGTCAACAGCGACCTGATCGGCAAATACATCAACATCGCCTCGCGCGCGGCCGGCTTCATCACCAAACGCTTTGGCGGCCGGCTCGGCGTGGTCTCGGCCGACGGCGACAGCCTGCTCGACCACCTGCAGACCGCGGCTCCGTCCATCACCGAGCTCTACGCCGAGCGCGAATACGGCAAGGCGCTGCGCGAGATCATGCTGCTGGCCGACCGGGTCAACGCCTACGTGGACCAGAACAAGCCCTGGGAACTGGCCAAGAAGGAAGGCATGGAAGGCCGGTTGCACGATGTCTGCACCACCTGCATCGAAGCCTTCCGCCTGCTCACGCTCTACCTCAAGCCGGTGCTGCCGGCGCTGGCCGCCAACGTGGAGGCCTTCCTGAACACCACGCCCCTGGGCTTCGGCGACGCACGGCGCCTGCTGGGCGCGGGCCATGCCATCGGTATCTACCAGCACCTGATGCAGCGCGTGGACGTGAAGCAGCTCGACGCGCTGTTTGAACCGCCGCCCGCACCGGCCGCCCCGGCCGTGGTGCCTGGCGGCGAACCGATCGCCGACACCATCTCCATCGACGACTTCGCCAAAATCGACCTGCGCATCGCTCAGATCGTGAATTGCGAAGCCGTGGAAGGCTCCACCAAACTGCTGCGCCTCACGCTCGACGTGGGCGAGGGCAAGACGCGCAACGTCTTCAGCGGCATCGCCAGCGCCTACCGCCCCGAAGACCTGGTGGGCAAGCTCACCGTGATGGTGGCCAACCTGGCGCCGCGCAAGATGAAGTTCGGCGTCAGCGAAGGCATGGTGCTGGCCGCCAGCCACGCCGACGAAAACGCCGAACCCGGTATCCACATCCTCAACCCCTGGCCGGGCGCCACGCCGGGCATGCGGGTGCGCTGAGCCCTCCGCGCCAGAACACACCCATCCCACCCAGCTCGCGCATGCACAGACCGCACAGCATCAAGCCCACCCACGGCGCGCCTTCGCGCCGCAAGCGGTTCGGCATGCGCCTGCACCACTGCGGCCCACCCACGGGTCGCTGAAGGACGCCGTCGCCCCTCCACGGCCCGCGGCTCGAACACTCCCCTGCCTCCCACAGCGCCGCGCTTGAAGCGGCGCGACCCCACCGGGTTGCTGCCCGCAGCGAACTCGGGGGCATGCCCTTCTGCCCGGCAGGCAGCCGCTGGCAGACCCGGGCCCGATGCCCCCACCGTTTGCCGGCCCCAACCCCTGGTACGCTGCCCGGGCATGTGGCGTATCTGAACCGTTCGGCCCCCTCTCCTTTCCTGTTCAACGACCAAAGGTCCCGTCATGAACCACCTGATCGCAGCGGTACTGACACTGATGCTGGGGGGTGCGCTGTGTCTGCTGCCCGCGAGCAATCGGCTGCGCGCGGGCCTGGGCCTGGGGTCGCAGCTGATCGCCACCGTGCTGGTGCTGATGACGGTGGTGCCGATTCTGCTGGGCGGCCCTCCGATCACCACGGAGATGCCCTGGAGCTACCCGCTGGGCTCCCTGCACTTCCGACTCAACGCGCTGGGCGCCTTCTTTCTCAGCTGGTCCCTGCCCATGACGCTGCTGGGCAGCGTCTACGCCGTCGGCTACCTGCGCCAGTATGTCGACAGCCCGCGCCACATGGGGGTGCACTTCGGCCTGCTGAACATGATTTCGCTCTCGTTCATCCTGGTCTACACGGGCGAACACGCGGTCACGTTCCTGATGGGCTGGGAGATCGCCGCGCTGTCGGCCTGGTTGCTGGTGATCTGGGACCACGGCAACCAGAAGGTGCGCTTCGCCGGCTTCAACTACCTGGTCTCCACCCACATCGGGCTGATCTTCCTGGTGGCCGCGGTGATGATCCTCTACACCCACACCCACTCCTGGTTTCTCGACGACTACGGTCGCTGGATGAGCGAGAACCCTGGCGCCGTGCGCAACCTGGTGTTCGTCCTGCTCGTCATCAGCTTCGGCCTGAAGTCGGCCTTTTTCCCGTTCCACTCCTGGCTGCCGCGCGCACACGCGGCGGCGCCCGCCCATGTGTCCGCGCTGATGTCCGGTGTGATCCACAAAGCCGGCCTGTACGCGCTGGTGCACTTTCTGATGATCTCGGGCAAGCCCGATGAGTGGATGGGCTGGTTCCTGATCGCCTTCTCCGCCACCTCGGCCGTCATCGGCGGGCTGTACACCGTGGGGCAACGGGACCTCAAGCGCCTGCTGGGCTATTCGTCCACCGAAAACGTGGGCATTGCCGGCATCGGCTTCGGCCTGGGCTGCCTCGGGCTGAGCTGGGACCAGCCGATGCTGGTGGCGCTGGGTTTTGGCGGCGGCCTGCTGCATGTGCTCAACCATGCGTTCTTCAAGTGCCAGCTGTTCTACGCCGCGGGCTGCGTCTACCAGATCAAGCACGTGGTGGACATCGAGCGGCTCGGGGGTCTGTTTCGCCTGATGCCGATCACCGCGCTGTGTTTCCTGGTGGGCGGCATCGCCATCTCGGCGTTGCCCCCGTTCAACGGATTCGTCAGCGAGTTCGCCATCTACTCGGGCCTGTTCACCCACACCGACGTGTCGCTGTGGGCCAAGCTGGCCCTGGCGCTGGTGGCCGCCGCGCTGGCCTTTGTGGGTGCGGTCTCCGCGCTGAGCATCACGCGGGCGTTCGGCGTCACCTTCCTGGGCCAGGCGCGCGACGACAGCCTGCCCCCGGCGCACGAGCCCAGCGCCTGGATGCTCGCGCCCATGGGCCTGCACGCGGTCGGCACGGTGTTGCTCGGGCTGGTGCCGGCCTGGGGTTTTGCCATGGTGGCCGCGCCCACGGCCCTGTTCCTGAACGCCCTGCCCACAGCCGAGGCCGAACAGGCGCTGCGGGATGTGGCGCACACGCTTGACCGGGTGGGCCTGGTCTCCGTGGCCCTGCTCGGCGCGATCCTGCTGGTGCTGGCCCTGAGCTGGCTGCTGCTGCGCCCTGGCCCGCGCCTGGGCAGCACCTGGGGCTGCGGCTACGGGGCGCCCAACACCCGCATGCAATACACCGGCAGCGCTTTTTCGACCGACTTTGCCCAGCCGTTCCACAGCGTCATGCTGCTGCTCAAGCGGCAGAAGCCCCCCGATACCTACTTTCCCACCGACAGCTACGTCATCACCAACTGCGTGGACGCGGTGGAGCACCGCCTCTACAACGTGATCGGCCACGGCGACGAGTCGGCGTCCGAGATGTCCCGCCTGATGCACGAAGACGACCCTCGGCTGGCGTTCGCGGCCGCGCTGGTCGCGCTGCTGGTCATCGCCTCGCTGGTGGTGCTGGCCGATGGAGCCTTGCCATGAATCCAACCCACCTGACACTGGTCCACGCCGTGCTGGCGCTGACACTGCCGATAGCGCTGGTGGGCGTGGTCAACCGCACCAAGTCGTGGTGGGCGGGCCGCAAGGGCCCGCGCCTGCTGCAGTCCGCCCACGACCTGCGGCGATTGCTGGGCAAACGCCCGGTGGTCAGTACCGTGGCCAGCCCGCTGTTCCGGGTCGGGCCCTATGTGGTTCTCGTGTGCAGCCTGCTGGCCATGAGCATGGTGCCCTTGCTCGGATCGTTCGCGCCGCTGCAGTTTTCCCACGACTTCGTGGCGCTGGCCTACACGCTGGGGCTGGCGCGCATCGCCCTGATGGTGTCGGCCATGGACGTGGGCAGTTCCTTCGAGGGCATGGGGGCGGCGCGCGAGGCCTCGTTCTCGACGCTGGCCGAGCCCGCGCTGTTCCTGCTGATCGGCAGCGTCGGCGCGGCCACCGGCATGAGCAGCTTCGCCGACCTGATGGGCCACCTGCACACCACCCCGCACTACCTGTGGATGGTCCTGCCCCTGGTGGTGGCGTTGATGATCCTGCTGCAGCTGGAGGCGGCCCGGGTGCCGGTGGACGACCCATTGACCCACCTGGAGCTGACCATGATCCACGAGGTGATGGTGCTGGACCACAGCGGCCCCGACCTGGCCGCCATGCAGTACGCCGCGGCGCTCAAGATGACGCTGTACGCCGGCCTGATCGCCGCCCTGCTCAACCCCTTCAACCCGCTGACGGAGCCCGCGCTGGCGATCGCGGTGGCCGTGCTGCTGATGCTGGCGGTGGCGGTGGTGGTGGGGTGTTTTGAATCGCTGATGGCCCGCCTGCCCATGCGCGCGGTGCCGCGCTACGCCCTGCTGGCCTCGGGCGCGGCGCTGCTGAGCATGCTGGCCGTGGGCCTGGGAGGGCTTCAGCCATGAACCTGCCGCTGATGCTGTGTCTGGTGGCGACCGTGGTTCCGGTCTTCTTTGGCAAAGTCGGCGCGGCCCCCCTGTGGCTGAGCCTGCAGGCCCTGGCGCTGGGCTGGATCACCCTGACCCAGCACCACGAGCTGTCGGCCCACGCGCTGGCCGCGGGCCTGGAGATCCTGCTGGTGCGCGCCTGGCTGGTGCCGACCCTGCTGCGCCGCGCCTTGACGGACCCACGCGCCGCACAAAGCGACGTCATGCCGTCCAACCTCTTCACCTGGGGCGTGGCCATCACCCTGGTCATCCTGGCGTTCAAGTTCGGCGACGGCGCGCGGGTCGACCTGCGCGCCATGACGCTGGGCACCGTGGCCGCCACCGCCATGATGGCTTTTCTGGTGCTGGGCACCAACCGCGAACCGGCCGCGCAACTGGTGGCCCTGCTGTTCATGGAAAACGCCATGGCGCTGTTCGAGTCGCTGATGGCCGAACCCTGGCCCCTGACGGTGCACCTGGCCGTCAGCGGTCTGTATGTGCTCACGGTGGCGGTAGGCAGTTGGCTGGTGCGCGGCCAGGCCAGCACCACGGCGCCGCCCGCGACGGACAAGGAGATCGCATGAACACCGCGCCAAGCCGTTCCCAAGCCAGCTCGCCAGGCGAAGGAACGCCCATGACGGCCCCCACGCTGCCTCAGGGCCCCGACCACGCCGCCCCCGACGCGCGCGCCCGCACACGCTGGGTGGCCCCAGCCCTGGTGCTGGTGGCCGCGCTGATGTGGCTCGCCAGCGTGGGCGTGTTCATCGCCGTTCCGCTGGCCGAGCTGCCGTTGTACCTGGTCGAGCGCCATTTCGTGCTCGACCCGACCTCGATGCTGTTCGTGCTGGTGATCAACACCGTGTTCCTGGGCATCGGCGTCTACCTGTACTCGCGCGAGCGCACCACCCCCGCCCTGCAGCGCGACATCCGCTCCCGTGCGGGGCTGATGCTGCTCTTCGTGCTGGTGGTCAACCTGGGGGTGTTGTCCAACCACCTGGTGCTGATGTGGACCCTGATCGAGGTCAGCACCCTGTGCGCTGCCCCGCTGGTGGCCCGGGGCGATGCGCCGTCGCCCAAAGGCGTGGCGTGGCGCTACCTGCTGTACTCGGCCATGACGCTGTCCATCACCTTCGTCGGCTTCATGTGCCTGGCGCAGTCGGCGCACCTGCGCGGCGTGGACATCAGCTTTGCCGTGGACCAACTCAGCCTGTCGCTCACGCACCAGCCCGACGGCTGGCAGCGCCTGGGCCTGGCCCTGATGCTGTTTGGTCTGGGTGGCAAGCTCGGGCTGGCGCCTTTGTACAGCTGGCTGCCGGAGACCTACGAGGGTGCCCCCACCAGCACCAGCGCCCTGCTAGCGGCGGTGCAGTTCAACGTGAGCGTGGTGGCCGTGTTCCGGATCCTGCAGATCTTTCAGGGCTTCGAGTCCGGCTTCGTCTCGCAGGAGCTGCTGGTGATGGGTTATCTGTCGCTGATCGTGGCGGCCATCCAGGTCATGGCCGCGCGCAACTACAAACGCCTGATCGCCTACGCCTGCGTGAGCTCCTCGGGCGTGATCGCGCTCGGGCTGTCGGTGGGCAAGGCGGCCGCCTACGGTGTGGTGCTGTACGTGGTCAGCAACGCGTTCGTGAAGTGCCTGCTGTTCCTGACCGCTGGGCGCCTGCGCTCGGTGTACGGGACGAACGACGTGGCGCCCCTGAGCGGCGTGATCCGCGTCATGCCGTTCTCCGGTGCGCTGTTCGGCGTGGGCATTTTCGTGCTGCTGGGCTTCCCGCCTTTCGCCAGCTTCCTGGCCGAGATGCTGATCCTCTCGGGCATCGTGCAGGCCGGCAACCTGATGGCGTTTTCCCTGATGTGCGTGATGCTGACCATCATCTTCGTGGCCACCGGCCGCGCCGTGTTTCCCATGCTGTGGGGCGCCTCCCACGGCGAGCGGCCGAGCGTTCAGGAGTCGTGGATCACCGCCCTGCCCAAGATCGGCTTCGTGACCGTGCTGATCATGCTGGGCACCTACACCCCCGACGTGTTCACGGAGCTGCTCCAGGCGGTGGCTCAATCGATTGAAGGCTGAGACCGTGTCCCTCACCATTCCCAAACCCTCGCCCTGCGCGCTGTTTTCCGGCCAGGCGCTGCAGCCCCTGCCGCTGAACGACTTCGCTGCCCTCTGCCTGCAGCGCCTGCAACAAGGCGAGCGCCTGCTGAGCCTGTTCGGCCGAGCGGCGACCCTGGCCGACACCGGCGACTGGGTGCTCACCGCGGTGTTCCTGCCCCCCGAGGGCGCGCTGTGCGTGGTGCGCGGCCAGGCCCGCCGGGGCGAGCGCTACCCCAGCCTGAGCACCAGCCACCCGGCCGCGCAGATCCACGAGCGCGAGCTGTGGGAACAGACCGGCGTGGTGCCCGAGGGCCACCCCTGGCTCAAGCCGGTGCGCTTCGAGGGCGAACGCCAGCAGCACATGGCCGACTACCCCTTCTTCACCGTGCGCGGCAACGAGGTCCATGAAGTGGGCGTCGGCCCCATCCACGCCAGCGTGATCGAACCCGGGCACTTTCGCTTCATGTGCCACGGCGAACGCGTCATCCACCTCGAAATCCAGCTCGGCTACCAGCACCGCGGCGCCCAGGCCCTGCTGCTGCGCCGCCCGGCCTGGAGCCTGACCCCCATCATCGAGTCGATCGCCGGCGACTCCGCGGTGGCCTACGCCTGGGCCCACTGCCAGGCCATGGAAGCCCTTTCGGGCCGGCCGGTGAGCGCCGACACCGCGCTGTCGCGTGCGGTCGGGCTCGAAATGGAACGCATCGCCATGCACGTGGCCACACTCAACGGGCTGGCGACCGACATCGCCTACCTGCAGGCCGCGGCCACCTACGGCCGCCTGCGCACCGCCATCATCAACGCCAGCCAGCGCGTCTGCGGCAACCGCTTCGGGCGCGGCTGGCTGCGCCCCGGCTGGGCCCGCTCGCTGCCCACCGAACTGCGCGACGACCTGCGCAAGACCTTGCAAGGCTTCGCCCGCGACATCCACGAAGTCAATGGGCTGATGCGCAGCGCACGCAGCGTCAAAGCCCGCTTTGTCGGAACCGGCGTGCTCAGCCCGCAGGCGGCGCTGGACATGGGCCTCGCCGGCGTGGTGGCGCGCGCCAGCGGCGTGGCGCTGGACCTGCGCGAGCGGCTGCCGGGCGCCTACGAACACGCCCCCATTGCAACCGTGACCAGCCCCGCTGGCGACTGCTGGGCGCGCATGGAGCTGCGCATGCGGGAAATCGATGCGTCGGTGACCTGGCTGCTGGAGGCACTGGCCCGCGCTCCGGGCGAACAAGCCGCCGCGCTCGCACCCGCGGCACCCGAAGGGGAGAACGCCGCGCTGGCCGCCCGGACCTTGTGCGTGAGCCTGGTCGAAGGCACCCGCGGCCCGGTACTGCAGGCCATTGAAACCTCGGACTCCGGCGGCCTGCTGCACCACCAGGTGCAAGACCCGTCGCTGGCCAACTGGTTTGGCCTGGCGCTGGCCGTGCGCGACAACGGCATCTCGGACTTCCCCATCTGCAACAAGAGCTTTGACCTCTCGTACTGCGGCAACGATCTGTGAGCCTCACCATGCTGAAAACCATCGCCGTGCGCCGCTCCCAGGGCACGCAGTACATCGCCGATCTGCGCGGCGCCGTGCCGGCCGGATTCCGGGGCAAACCCCTGATTGCCGACACCGCCTGCGCCGACAGCTGCCGGGCCTGCCAGAGCATCTGCCCCAGCCACGCCATCGAGCTCGCGCCCGTGCGCATCGACCTGGGCCGCTGCGTGCTGTGCGGCGACTGCGAACCCGCCTGCCCCGGCGGCAAGCTGAGCTTCAACAACGACGTGAAGCTCGCCAGCACCCGGCGCGAGGGGCTGGTGGTCACGGCGGCGCGCGCCCACATCGACCCGGTGCAGGTGTCGGCCGCGCTGCACCAGCGTTTCGGCCGCTCGCTCAAGCTGCGCTCGGTGTCCGCTGGCGGCTGCAATGGCTGCGAGATGGAGCTCAATGCCACCGGCAACGTGAACTTTGACCTGGGCCGCTACGGCATCGACATCGTGGCCTCGCCGCGCCACGCCGACGGCCTCGTGCTCACAGGCCCCATCACCCGCAACATGGCGCAGGCGCTGGAGATCTGCTGGGACGCGATCCCCGAGCCGAAACTGGTGATCGCCATGGGCGCCTGCGCGATCTCGGGCGGCGTGTTCGCCGACAGCGAGGCACTGGACCGCAGCTTCCTGGAAAAGGTGACCCCCTCGCTCTACCTGCCAGGCTGCCCGACGCATCCCCTGACCTTCATCTCCGGCATCATGGATTTGCTGGGGATTGCGGGATAGTGTTTATTCGGGTCGGGGGACTTCAGGCGACGGGGTCAAGTTCGGTTTAGACACATTGCAGTCGGCCACGCGGTGCATGCGCAAGTCAAGTGGGCAGCGAGTGCCGTCAATTAGTCTCGAACCTCAAACTCACGGTGTCAGTCATATCACGACCCTTGACATGCACTGGGTGAAGCCGGTCAACCGACCGGTTCTGCGGTGTTGCAGAGATACAGCGGGTGAGTCGTCGTCTGTTGTGAAGCTACGGCGCAAAACCTAGACAAATGCGCCGCACTCCCTTAAACAGCACTTCTTGTACTTGAGCCCGCTGCCACAGGGGCACGGGTCGTTCCGACCGAGTTTCATTCGGCTGACTTCGCGCGAATATTGGGGAAGAGCATCGCGCACTTTCGATGCCGGCTTCATGTCGGCTGTAAGCCGTTCCATTTCGTCAGAGGTTTCCCACGGAAAGCTCAACGTGACGCCGAACTGGACTTGCCCAGCCGGGCTCACAGAGACTCCAAACCACTGCGCGGCACGCTGCTGGTACTTGCGTTTGGCACAGTGGGTCTCTAAGACGGCAATCGCCTCTATAGATGGCGTTGGATTGCAATGGAAGCTGACCCCGCAAGGTGGTGTGCTCGAGGCAAGCGTAATGTCGTTTCGCTTGCCGTCGACTTGCGATTTCTTCGTCACGATTTCGAGTACGCGATGGACGTTTCTGCACGAATCTTCGTCCATTGAAAGCAAGTGGAAACCAAGTTCGAGAGTTGCCGGGTCTGCCCTGTCTTCGATCTCTTTGATGAGGCTCTCGTAGCGGGTGCCGCGCATCTTCGTGAGGATGCCCGCTGGCGTGTCGTCGCCAGGCTGGTTGTCCCTGCGAACCATCATCGCCGTGTCCAGGTCCCGTGCGATAGAGTCCTCAAGCATGACGAGATCGTGCTTCTCCTCTAGCCAGAGGTTCTGCTTAAGGTGGTAGCCGAGCACGGTCAACTCGTGCCCGCTCATCAGCTTGTCCGAGACGGTCACGCGCAATTTCACATAGCCAAGCAGTCGCAACGGTGTCGCCAGCATCTCCGTCAACGTGTCGAGAAGGAACACGTCCATCACGAACGGAGGTCGGATGACATCGGTGGTCTGGAACTTCAGCGACTGGCTTGCCTGAAAGGCCAGCGCCGGATAGTGTTCGGACACAAGACTGAACAGGAAAACCTCTTTGATGTTGAGTGGAAGCTCGACTTCTATCTTGTTGTCGTCCACCAGCCGACATCCGCCGGAAAGCAACTCGTTCGCGCATGTCCAGCCTTGGTCATACGAATCTTGGATGGCAGCAGCGAAGTCGGCTTTTAGCTGGTTATCGTTCCCCTTGCGCGCAGCGATGGTCAGCTTCTTAGCCTTCGCCTGCACAATGATTAGCCGGTCTCCGTAGATCACCAGAACATCCGCCTCTCCCACAATGTCTTTGCCACGATGCAGGTTCACATTCGTATAGACGTGCTCGCGGCCGAAGACTCCGGCCAACCGACGCGCAGCGAACTGTTCGGTAAAGGCGCCGCGATGCTTGGCGGCTGTCGGGCGGTAAGCCTTGTCATCCCACATCCAAAAGAACGGTGATTCGTATAGCGCCTCGCAAATGGCATAGTGCGAGAAGAGAAGCACAGTCCCACGGTCGGTGGGTAGCAGCGGCCGAGCGGCGACCTCGTTGAAGTCACCCACCTCCTTGAACCCCGAGTTGCTCCCTCCAAAGAGGAACGCGCGGAAGAAGGCTTCGACTACATCTTTCTCAACACCGCTATGACGCGTCACCTCATTCAGCGAGAACTCAAATGCGGGCAACCAAGTCTCGGGAGGAGTGTTGGCCGTTCGGGTATCAGCGAGGAGCCGCGTCCCCTTCTCGTCCATCAAGGTGCACATCGTCCTTGCGATGGTCCGCGCCTGGCCGGATGTGAAGCCTTTGTTCTGGAGCATCCATGCGTCATCGGCCCCGTACTTTTCGGGCACGAGGTCCCTGTACTGGAAGGCATAGGCTGATTCGGTGCCGTAGAAGATAGGTTCTCGCATTCCCGGGCCGAGCCATGGATTTGGCGGCATGGCGCCCACCTTCACGGCCTCAAACATGGACGCGAACAACGGGTAGGACATGGAGTTGTGCAGTTCCTGCAAAAGAGCATCGGTGCACTTGACGTAGCTCTCAACCACATCAGTCGGTTGCTGCGACAGGTCTAACGGTTTCTTCACCATCAGGCCAATCAGCGTCGTCAATTCCGTCCGAATAAGGCGCTCGCTACTGAACAATCGGTCCATGTCGGACGGCTTCAGCTTGCCCTTGATGTGAATGACGTTGTCGCGATGACAGATGTGTGCGATTGCATGAACGTATCCAGGCGATCCAGCTAGCGTGGCCAGCTCCTCAAAAATTTGGGATTCTTCTCGTGGTTTCTCCATGGCTCCTCCTCCGATAGACAAGTTCGTGGATCACCGGCGCGACCAACGATTAATTTTCAGCGGGTCGGCACAGCTCATTACACGACAGGTTCTGGCAAAGACCATCGTTGAGCCGTCGTAGGGCTGACAGCCATCAGACTGAAGCAATCTTCGAAGTTCCAAGCCCAGCCTTGCAGCGGTTGCTGCCAGCCACGACCACACTGTGATCTCACAGTTTCGGATGCACAGCAGTTTCGGGAGCCAGCCCCCTTGTCGGCCCGACAGGTAAGAATCAACATTAGCAGTATGCCGCTTGGCTGCGGCAGCTCCTATTCCTGATACCGGGCCCTTCAATGTATTCTTGGACTGCAACACCTTCCAATTGGACCCATGCACATGGCAGAGAAAAGCATCGAGATATTCCAGAACCTGCACCTGAAAAGCTCCTCGGCCCTCAACTCAATCCGGGACAGCATCCTGGATAGGATCCGGGCACCGTGGGGGCATGATCCCGAACGCGAAGATGACATCAGACAGGGCGCCAACGATGACGAGGACGTGATCGTTCTCGTGCGAACAGCGTTCGACGACATCGATGAATCCGCCCTGGTCCTCTGGCAGGAGGCCGACGGCTACCGCGTCTCCAACATCGTGCCGCGCCATGTCGGCGAGCTCGGCATCACCCGGTACAACGCGATCCTGCAGGACTTCGTGGAGCGGGTCGCGCGCCCTGCCGCCCAAACTGGGGGGTTCGAGATCGAACTGACTTCGGCTAGCCAGTCCCTGGACGACTGGCTGTCGGCCGATCAGGCGGCCGCCTTGAGGCGCTTCTCGCACTTGGCCAACAAATCTACCGGAGCGGCCCATCCGATGGACAGGGAGCGCTGGTACGCGTTCCTGATCGCCGCTTATAGGAGCGCCCAACGACTGGACGCCGACCAACTGGCGCGATGGCTTGTCGAAGTCGAGCAATGGTCGGCCGAAAAGGCGCAGGAACTCGCTATCGACTACGAGTTCGCGCTCGGGCTGCTGGAGCAGTACGACCAGTCGCGCCCATGAGCTTGAGCTCCAGCGATATCGCAAGTCTGGCAGCGCTGAGCGCCCCTGTGCTTTGCGTCGACACGTGCACGGTGCTTGATGTTATTCGCGACATCACCCGCGAGACTGTGACGCCCAGTGATGCACTCGCTGGGCTCGCCTTGCTCGCAGCGGCCGAAACGGGTGCCGGCCTTATCGTTCTCATGGCCGAGCAGGTCTCCCTCGAACTCGCCTCCCATGTCGCGGGCGTCGAGCTGGAGGCTCTGAACGGTCTCTCGAAGTTCCAAGCGCAAATCCAACGCATCCACGACGTGGCCGTGGCTTACGGTTCCCTTGGTTCGTTGCAGGTACAGCACATTTCAGGTCATGTGAGCCGGGCCAGGACAGTGCTCGATCGCTGGAAAAACGTCGCGCGGCCGGTGCCGCACAACGACGACGTTGCCAGCCGTGCCTTCAGGCGCGTCAACGCGCCGCGCACGCCGGCCCGCAAAGGCAAGGAGTCGATGAAGGACTGCGTGATCGTCGAGGCCTACATCGAGGCAACAAGCCAGCTGCGTGCTGCTGGCCTGACGGCCCCGATAGTCTTCGCATCGTCAAACACGAAGGAATACCACGCACCAAACACCACGCATCTTCAGCTCGACATCGCCGCAGACCTCCGCGCCGTGGGCATGGAGTACGCTCCAAATTTTGGTGCTGCGAAACACTTCCTCGGGCTGTAGCTGGGTCAGATCGCATAAGCTGGGTGAATCATGGGCATCGATAGACTCCCGCGATTGGTTACAGATTGAACTGTCATCTTCGATGCTTGTCAGCAGCAGTTCTGGCGAGCGATGGTTGGCGAGATGTTGGATACAGGAAATGAACCGGCAAACAACCAAGGATGATCTCCTCTACTACCTGGCCGATACCAAGGTGCGGGTGATCGCTTTCAAAGGACTGTGGGGTACCGGGAAGACCCACCTTTGGGAGGAGATCAAGGGTGTCCTCCCTCCTGTTGATGGCAATGACCACCTGTATGCGTCATGCTTTGGACTGGAGTCCCTGGATCAGATCAAGACTGCTTTGTTCCAGAACTCGCTGGGCAGAGCCGAAGGGACTGTGACGGCAGCAAAGAAGCTCTCTGGTTTTGCGATCGATGTTCTTGAAAAGATCACGGCCAAAGTGGCACCAGGAGCTGAGGGCGCGGCCACAGTCGTTGGCAGCCTCGGTGGCTTGGTCCAGTCCGCCTTGATCGACAAGGTGTTGCATTCGCGCTTGATCGTGCTCGATGACATAGAGCGACGCGCCAACTCTCTGCTGGTCGAAACGCTGTTGGGCTTCATCGACCTCCTGAAGCGAAATGACTGCAAGATCCTGCTCATCCTGAACGAGGAACCGTTGGAGAAGTCGCACGCGCCTGATTGGCGAACGCTCAAGGAAAAATGCATCGATAGGGAGATAACGCTGCTGACTACATCGGCAGATGCAGCCAGTATTGGCTTGAGCGAGGACATGCCCTATAGAGCTGTGGTGACGGACACGTTGGCTCGGTTGAATGTGTCGAACATCCGCGTCATCCAAAGGATCGACAGGATCGTGAAGATGATCTTTGGAGACGCAGTCAGCTTGCCCGATGGGTTGGAGAACTCGATGCTGCCAGCGACTGTGACGCTGGCAGCACTCAACTTCAATGCCGTGCCCGGCGGCCCAGGCGTTGCATCGCTTATGAATGAGTGGCCGGCATGGTGTGCACGGCCCGGCTACTTTGACGATGACCGGCAGAAGATGAGCGATGCCGTGGCATTCGGTGTGAATACGAAGCTGACCCGTGACGTGGAGTTCCTGGCGCTGCTGATGCAGCACATCCTGACCGGGCACCTACTTAAGGGGCAGTTCGACTTGCTCTTTCAGCAGCGGCGAGAGCAGGAGGCGTCCAACCAAGCCGAGAACGCTGCGATTCGATACATCGAAGACACGTACCTCGATCCCGGGATGACGGATCAAGACTTCATCGCCCGAGCGACTACTCACAAGTCCGCATGGGTCGGCATACCTGCGGACAAGGTGAGCGCGATTGCCAGCGATCTCGATCGGCGCAAATCGGGAGAGCTTGCTCAAGAAATCGCAAGGGAATGGGCGCGACGCTGGAGTGAATCGCCAAAACTCTGGAACAGCCACCTCTATTCACTGGATAGCTTCTACCCGGTCATCAAAGACGCCATCCTGGAGGGGAATCGCCATTTTTCTGCCAGGCCATCTCTGATCGACGCAGTGTTGAAGGTCTCCAGCGGGGGATGGAGCCCCAGCGAAACAACGGCGATAAACGATGCAACGGTAGATGAAGTCATTGAAACCATTTGCGCATTGGACAGGGAGCACTTTGGTACGTTCATCTACTTCTATCGCAAGGAGATCAAGGAACTGGCCCAGCAAGCTGGCGCTGGGCCGCTCTTCAAGGCAGGTACAGAGACGTTTCGGCAGGCAGCCCGACGGATTGTGGCGGAGAACAACCGTCCTCGGCTCACAGAGCTGTTGACGCTGCACCTGGGTGAACATGAGTTTTCTGCATCGGACGTCCTCGAACACGACACCGATGCAGGCCTCAAAGGTACTTCTTGAAGCTGCTCGTCGAGGGGAACGCAGTCGGTTGAGTTCACTGGGGTTGGATGACTGGTGTTCGTGTTTGCGGCCGTTCAGACCTCCGGGATCGATTGACTCAGTCCAGCCTGCAAGAGTCATCCGCAGCGTCAAATCCGATGACTTCCACCGCCCCAAATTCGTCGCTGGAACAACCCACTGAATATCTGTGTCGTTGTTCGAATCCAGATGGCGCATGCCAGCAGGGGATGGGTTGGCGCGACAACTACACCACCCGCCGCCGCACCGCCGTGAGGATGCCGCGCAGGATGTCCACCGGCGGTGGTGGACAACCGGGCACCACCACATCCACCGGGATCACGTTGGCCACCCGCCCGCAACTGGCGTAGCTTTCGCCGAAGATGCCGCCGTCGCAGGCGCAGTCCCCCACCGCCACCACCAGCTTGGGCTCGGGCGTGGCGTCGTAGGTGCGCCGCAGCGCGGTTTCCATGTTGCGCGACACCGGGCCGGTGACCAGCAGCAGGTCGGCATGGCGCGGGCTGGCCACGAAGCGGATACCCAGCCCCTCCAGGTTGTAGTACGGGTTGGTCAAGGCGTTGATCTCCAGCTCGCAGCCGTTGCACGAGCCGGCATCCACCTCCCGGATCGCCAGCGCCTGCCCCAGGATGCTCAACAGCTCGGCCTGGATCCGGGAAGCCTCGGCCTGCGCCGCCTCGCCAATGTCGGGCGCGGGCTCGCTGCGGATGCCCGTCTTGACGATCTGCCACGCGACTTTCCAGATCATAGGTCGTGCCCCGAATAGCTGAGGTTGAACGACTTGTTGATCAGGGGGAAGTCGGCCACGATGTCGCCCATGATGGCGTGCTCCAGCACCGGCCAGTTCTGCCACGACGGGTCGTGCAAATGGCAGCGCGCGATGCGCGCGCCCGGCCCGCCCCCCGAGAGCTCCAGCGCCACGAACACCTCGCCGCGCCAGCCCTCCACCCAGCCCGCACCCCGGCAGGGCAGATCGGGCAGCGCCAGCTCGCAACGCACCGGCCCCGGCGGGAGTCCGCGCAACAGGTCGCGCACCAGGCGGATGGACTCGAACACCTCGTCAAAGCGCAGCGCCACGCGCGCGGCCACATCGCCCCCCCGGTGGGTCGCCATCGCCACCTCCAGCTGGTCGTAGGGCGCCCATGGGTGGTCCCAGCGCAGGTCCCGGGCCTGGCCGCTGGCGCGGCCGGCCAGCCCGGTCAAGCCCAACTGGGCGGCCAGCGCTGGCGGCACCGAACCGCAGTTCATCAGCCGGTCCTGCAGCCCCGCATGTGACTCAAAAATCGCGAACAAGCGGCGCACGTCGTTCTCCAACCGCTCGCAGGTCTGCAGCATCCGGTCGACCTGGTCGTCTGCCACGTCGCCCTGGACGCCACCGGGCTGGATGCAGTCCATCATCAGCCGGTGGCCAAACGCCGCGTGGGAATCGCGCAGCCAGTCTTCGCGCAGGCGCGAGAACTGGGCCAGTGCGAACGCGAACGCGGCATCGTTGCCCAGCGCGCCTAGGTCGCCCAGGTGGTTGGCGATGCGTTCGCGCTCCAGCAGCAGCGCGCGCAGCCAAGCGGCACGCGGGGGCACCACGGTCCGGGTGGCCGACTCCAGCGCCATGCAGTACGCCCACGCAAAGGCCACGGTGCTGTCGCCCGACACCCGGCCCGCCAACCGGTGCGCCTGCAGCGGGGCGAGCTGGGTCATGCGCTGCTCCACGCCCTTGTGGGTGTAGCCCAGGCGCTGCTCCAGCCGCAGCACTTTTTCGCCCACCACGGAAAACCGGAAATGGCCGGGTTCGATGATGCCGGCGTGCACCGGGCCCACCGCGATCTCGTGCACGCCGTCGCCGGCCACTGGCACGAACGGGTAGTCGGTCAAGGGCCCCGGCGCGGGTTCGGGCAAGGCCAGCGGGTTTTGCAACAGGGGCGGGTGTTCCCTGGCCCAGGCGCCATGGTTCAGCCACGAGCGCTGGTCCTGCGCGCCTTCGGCGTGCACGCCCGAGAGATCGGCGGCCGCGCGCTGCATCCGGCCCGCGGCCGGGAACAGCGCGGCGAGGTCCGGGTACGGCGTGAAGCCGTTCCCCGCCACCAATGGCAGGGTGAGCCAGAAAAGGCCTTCGGATGTGGCGTAGGCGGCGCACACCGCTTCGGCGCGCAGCGGCCCTTCTGCCACCGGCACCGCCTGGCCCGCCCAGAGCGCCAGCAACCGCCCCCCGGCCTCGCGCACCGCTGCGGCGGCGGCCAGCCATTGCATTTCGGTGACCTGCCCGTGCGCCATCGGCACCGGGGCCGGCAGCGGCGTGAACGCCAGATCGAGGCCGGGTATCTTCATCGGTTCAGCCTCCCAGCAAACGCGCCGCCTGCACGTACCAGTCGTTCAGGTAGGGCGGGATGTACAGGCCCAGCACCAGGCCCAACGTCAGGTGCAGAAACACGGGGATCAGGGCCGGCGGGTGCGCCAGGGCCTTGAGCGTCGTGTCGCCAAACACCATGGGCAGGACGCGGACCAACATGGAAGCGAACGCGACCCCGAGCGCCAGGAACAGGAACGGCGTGGCCCATGGCTGGTCGCGCATGGCGGTGGTCAGGATCAGGAACTCGCTGGCGAACACGCCAAAAGGCGGCATACCCAGAATCGCCATCACGCCCAGGATCAGGCCCCAGCCCACCGTGGGGTTCACCTTGATGAGGCCGCGGATCTCGCTCATGACCTGGGTGCCCGCCTTCTGCGTGGCGTGGCCCACAGTGAAGAAGATGGCGGACTTGACCAGCGAATGCACCGTCATGTGCAGCAGGCCGGCAAAGTTGGCCACCGGCCCGCCCATGCCGAAGGCGAAGGTGATCAGGCCCATGTGTTCGATGGACGAGTAGGAAAACATGCGCTTCACGTCTTTCTGGCGCGACAGGAAGAACGCGGCCACCACCACCGAGACCAGGCCGAAGCCCATCATGAGTTGCCCGGCCATGTTGGAGTCCAGTGCGCCGTCGGTCAGCACCTTGAAGCGCAGCACGGCGTACATCGCCACGTTGAGCAGCAGCCCCGAGAGCACCGCGGACACCGGTGTGGGGCCTTCGGCGTGGGCGTCGGGCAGCCAGCTGTGCAGCGGCACCAGACCGATCTTGGTGCCGTACCCCACCAGCAGGAAGACGAAGGCCAGCGTCATGATGGCCGGGTCGAGCTGGTGCTTGATGCCGTTGAGATCGCTCCACAGCAGCGAGGCGTGGTCCAGGCCCATGGCCTTGTCGGCCGCCATGTAGACCAGGATGGTGCCGAACAGGGCCTGCGCGATCCCCACGCCACACAGGATGAAGTACTTCCAGGCCGCTTCCAGACTGGCCGAGGTGCGGTACACGCTGACCAGCAGCACGGTGGTGAGCGTGGCGGCTTCCATGGCCACCCAGATGATGCCCAGGTTGTTGGTGGTGAAACCCAGCAGCATGGTGAAGCTGAACAGCTGGTACATGCTGTGGTAGAGCTGCATGCGCCGCGGCGTCATCTTGCCGTGGTCCTGCTCGATGCGCATGTAGGGCCTGGAAAAGATGGCCGTGGTCATCCCCACGAACGCCGTGAGCGTGACCAGGAAAACGTTCAGCGGGTCGATGAAGAACTGCCGGTCCCAGACATACTGCGGCCCGTCGTTGATGACCTGTGCCGTCAGAAAACACGCCGCCACGAAGGTCGCCAGGCTGAAGACCACGTTCACGTCGCGCGCACGCGACCAGTGCCCGATGAAGGCCAGCGCCAAGCCCCCCATCAGCGGCAAACCCAACACAAAGTACAGGGCGCTCATTTGGCAACCTCCGTGCGGCGCACTGCGGTGCGAGCTGGCTTGGAGCGGTCCGGCGCTGCGCTCATGGCTCAGTCTTCCTTGAGTGACTCAAGATTGTGGATGTCCAGGCTGTCGAATTTTTCCCGGATCTGGAACATGAACACGCCCAGGATCAACACCCCCACCAGCACGTCCAGCGCAATGCCGAACTCCACGATCATCGGCATGCCGTTGGTCACGGTCGTGGCCGCGAAGATCAGTCCGTTCTCCATCGACAGGAAGCCGATCACCTGGGGAATGGCCTTGGAGCGGATGATCATCATCATGAACGACAGCAGCACGCAGGCCAGCGCGATGCCCAGCGCATCGCTCGCGATGGAGTTCGACAGGCGCGACACCGGCAGCGCCAGGCTGAAGGAGAAGATCACCAGCGCGATGCCCACGAGCATGGTCGTCGGGATGTTCAGCAGCGTCTCCACGTCCCAGCGCACATTGAGGCGCCGGATCAGCCGGTGCAGCATCCAGGGAATGAACAGCACCTTCAGCACGAAGGTGATCGCGCCAGACACGTACAGGTCCGGCTGCCGCGTGACATAGCCCAGCAGGAACGACGCCGCCACCAGCGCGGCGCCCTGGATCATGAACAGATGGATCAGCGACCCGACACGCCGCTGGGAGATCATGGCGAACGAGAGCAGCAGGATCAGGGTGGCGAACAGATTGATCAGTTGCGGCGCGAATTGGATCATCCCACCCCCAGCAGCACGTTCACCAACAGGCCGATCACCGCAAGCAAAAAGGCGGTGCCCAGGAATTCCGGCACGCGGAAGATCCGCATCTTGGCGCTCGCCGTCTCGACCACCGCCAGTGCGATGCCGCCCAGCGCCAGCTTGAACACCAGCATGGGCAGGGCCAGCAACAAGGCCATGGGTGCATGGGCCTGCGCCACGCCCCAGGGGAAAAACAGCGCCAGACCGGCACAGGAGTAAGCAAACAGCTTCAGGCTGGCGGCCCACTCCATCAGCGCGAGGTGGCGGGCGGAGTATTCGAGCACCAGCGCCTCGTGGATCATGGTGAGCTCCAGGTGGGTGTCGGGGTTGTCCACCGGCACGCGCGCGTTCTCCGCGAGCGACACCATGGTGAAGGCCACGCCCGCGAGCAACAGGCTGGGATAGATCGTCAGTTCGCGGTGGGCCAGCGTCTCCACGATGGCGGTCAACGAGGTCGATCCGGTGATCATCGAGGCGCAGAACAGCACCATCAGCAAGGCGGGCTCGGCCAGAAAACCCACCAGCATTTCGCGCCGGGCACCGAGCGTTCCGAAGGCCGTTCCCACGTCCATCGCCGCCAGCGAAATGAACACGCGGGCCAGGGCGAACAGCCCCACCAGCGCAATCGCGTCGGCCGCGGGCGAAAGCGGCAGGTCGGTCGACAGGGTGGGAATGATGGCGCTGGCCAGCAGCATGCAGCCGAACACCACGTAGGGCGCGATCCGGTACAGGCGCGAGGCGTGTTCGGCCATGACGGACTCTTTGTGAAACAGCTTGTGCAGCATGCGGTAGGGCTGCAGCAAACCCGGCGCCGATTTGTTCTGCAACCAGTGACGCCACTGATTGACCCAGCCCGTGAGCAGGGGCGCCAGCAGCAAGGCCGTCACCAGCGCCAGCAATTGTGAAAAGACGCCCAGGGCACTCATCGCTTCACCAGCAGCAGCAACACGATCAGCGTCGCGAAGCTGTACATCAGGTACACCGCGATCCGACCCTTCTGGAGCATCCCGACAACCCTGGACGCTTTGTCGACCAGCCGCGCCACCGGCAGGTACAGCCAGTGCCACAGCGGGTCTTCCACCTTGACCGCGTAGACCGGCCGTTCGTCAAACGCCGTGGGCAGTTGCCGTTGCAGGCGGAAAAAAGGCTCAAAGATCTGACGGATCGGTTGCCCGAAGCCTTCGGCCGTGTCCTGCATGCGGGCGGTCTGCCAGGGGTGGCCGCAATCCCACGGGGGCGCCCGGCGCAGGCGGCCGTGGTAGAGCTTGCGCACCATCACGAACGCCAGGCCCATGCTGACCAGCACGCCCAACAGGAAGATCACGGGGGCATAGCTGGCCCGTTCCACGCCCACCGGAACCAGCAGCCAGCCGCTGGCCGCGGCGCTCTGGGACAGCCCCGCCTGCACCAGCCGCTGCGTGACGGGGCTGATCAGCGCAATCACCTGGTTCGGCAGCAGCCCCAGCCCCACGCAACCGCCCACCAACCACAACATCCCCCCCCGCTCCCAGGGCCCGGCATCGTGGGCGCCGCTCAGCTTTTCCTCGCGCGGCTGGCCCAGAAAGATCACCCCGAAGTACTTGACCATGGTGTAGGCCGAGAGCGCGGCAATCAGCGCGACCAGTGCCGCCATGACCGGCAACAACATGTCGAGCGACGGACTGGGCAGCCCCGTGGTGAACAAAAAGCTCTGGAGCAACAACCACTCGGCCACGAAGCCCCCGAAGGGCGGCAGACCGGCACAGGCCAGCACCCCGACCAGCGTGGGCCAGGCCACCCAGGGCATGGTGCGCATCAGGCCGCCGAGCTTGCCCAGGTTGCGCTCACCGGTGGCGTGCATCACCGCGCCGGTGCTGCAGAACAGCAGGCTCTTGAAAAACGCGTGCCCGATCATGTGGTACATCGCCGCCGTCAGGGCCAGGGCCGACAAGGCCTGCATGCCGTAGGCGGAGAACAGCAGCGACAGGCCAAAACCCGTGCAGATCAGCCCGATGTTCTCGATCGACGAATAGGCCAGCAAACGCTTCATCTCCACCTGCACGGTGGAAAACACCACCCCGAACAGCGCACTGG
Source organism: Hydrogenophaga sp. GW101-3F08 (assembly GCF_059424585.1). Taxonomy (NCBI): domain Bacteria; kingdom Pseudomonadati; phylum Pseudomonadota; class Betaproteobacteria; order Burkholderiales; family Comamonadaceae; genus Hydrogenophaga; species Hydrogenophaga sp. GW101-3F08. The sequence continues at coordinate 322,222 of NZ_JBWKZP010000005.1, read as the reverse complement.
CAAGTCCCACGGCCATCAGCAGCACACCCCACCACCAGATGCGGGTCTGGAGCAGATCGAAGGACACCCGCAGGATGCCGTACAGCGCGATCTTCAGCATCACCCCGCTCATCAGCGCTGAAAACGGGGACGGGGCGGCGGGGTGTGCCTCGGGCAGCCAGGCGTGCAAGGGAAGCACGCCAGCCTTGGCGCCAAATCCGAACAGCGCCAGCACGAAGGCGGCCGACCCCCAGAACGGCGACAGGTGCTGGGCGCGCATGTTGGCAAAGGTGTAGTCCCCGGTACCGGCCTGCAGCACCCCGAAACACAGCAGGATGCCCAGCGCACCGATGTGCGCCACCAGCACATAGAGGTAAGCGGCCTGGCGAATCTCCGGCATGCGGTGGTTGGCCAGCACGAGAAAGAACGACGAGAACGCCATGGTTTCCCACATCACCATGAACACATAGGCGTCGTCGGCCATCACCAGCATGGCGATGCTGGCCAGAAAGACGTGGTATTCGAGACAGATGAGCCCCGGAGGCGTGCCTTCGCCACGGCGGAAGTAGCCCGCCGCAAACATGGACACACCCGCCGATACGCCACCGATCAGGATCAGGAAGAAAGCGGACAGGCTGTCGAGCCGCAAATGGAACGGCAACTGAGGCAGGCCCAGTGGCAGCACCGCCACCTCCGGCGTGGCGAACGCGGCGCTGATGCCCACCGCCATCAGGACCACCGAAAAAAGGGCGCCCACCGGGAACAGCACCACCGCCACGAACCGGAACCGGCGCAGCGCCGCAACGCCTGCAACGCCAACCAGCAACCACGCCACGACGACCACCAGAACCCAGTCCAGATGGAGCCATGAGGCAGGTTGAGGAAAACTGTTCATGGACCTTTCGCGCGTGTTGCGGACGCCCAAATGGTACGCCCGAAGCGGACGGGCTCCCGTCGGCAAGCCGCTGGCTGGCCCTGGCCTGATGCCGAAAGGACACAGACCGGCGCCGCCGCGCAGCCCCGGATCGGGCCGGCAGGCCCGCCCGGTAAAATCGGCGTTTTCCCCATCTTGCGCCGCCCGCGCCACCGACCATGTCTTTCTTCGCCCGCCCGCACTACACGTCTGACGCGACGCAGTTCATCGACAAGCTCAAGGCCGACAAGCCCACGCTGGAGCAGGAACAGCGCCAGGGACGCGCCCTGCTGTGGGACAAGCAGATCGACCGCGACTTCCAGGCCAAGGCCGCAGCGACCACCGTGCCCCAGCAGCCCTACGTGTACCAGACCCAGGCCGACCCGCACTGATTCCGCCCCCGCCCGGGCGCATGCCATGAGCCACGAATCGCCGGCACTCGACGAAGCCCCGCAGGGGCTGGACGATGTGCTGCCCACCGTGGTCGACCACGTCGCCCTGGCGCGGCTGTATGGCGAGCCGCTGTTCACCATGCCGCGGGACCTGTACATCCCGCCCGATGCGCTGCAGATCTTCCTGGAGGCCTTTGAAGGGCCGCTGGACCTGCTGCTCTACCTGATCCGCAAGCAGAACTTCAACATCCTCGACATCCCGATGGCGGCGGTGACGCGCCAGTACCTGAGCTACGTGGACGAGATCCGCGCCAGCAACCTGGAACTGGCGGCCGAGTACTTGCTGATGGCGGCGATGCTGATCGAGATCAAGTCGCGCATGCTGCTGCCGCCCAAAAAGGTGGCCGAAGGCGAAGAAGCCGAAGACCCGCGCGCCGAGCTGGTGCGCCGCCTGCTCGAATACGAGCAGATGAAGCTGGCTGGCCAGCGTCTGGCCGAGATGCCGCAGTACGGTCGCGATTTCCTGCGCGCGCAGGTCTACGTGGAACAGGCCCTGGTGCCGCGCTTTCCCGACGTGCACGTGCTCGACCTGCAGGGCGCCTGGCGCGACATCCTCAAGCGCGCCAAGCTGGTCCAGCACCACAAGATCAGCCGCGAGGAACTCTCGGTGCGCGAACACATGAGCATCGTGCTGCGCAAGCTGCAGGGCCAGCGCTTCGTGGAATTCGGCGACCTGTTCGACCCCACCCGGGGTTCGCAGGTGCTGGTGGTGACCTTCATCGCCATGCTGGAGCTGGCCAAGGAAACGCTGATCGAACTCACGCAGGCCGAGGCCTTTGCCCCCATCTACGTGCGGCTGGCCTACTCACCCAACTGAACCGAACTGGCCACCGCGCCCCGCTGTACGGGCGCGCACCCAGCACCACACCCCTTCACATCAGAGAGCCATGAGCGCCCACCATTCCTTTGACGTTCTCATCATCGGCAGCGGCCTGGCCGGTCTCACGGCCGCGTTGAAACTCGCGCCCACCCACCGTGTGGCGGTGGTGACCAAACGCGGCATCTCCGACGGCTCCAGCAACTGGGCCCAGGGCGGCATTGCCGCCGTGCTGGCCGAGGGCGACAGCTACGCCTCGCACGTGGACGACACGCTGGTCGCCGGCGCCGGGCTGTGCGATCTGGAGGCCACGCAGTTCACGGTGGAGAACGCGCCCGCGGCCATCGCCTGGTTGCAGGAACTGGGCGTTCCCTTCTCCACCGAAAACGGCGAACTGCACCTCACGCGCGAAGGCGGCCATTCCCACCGGCGCATCGTGCACGCCACCGACGCCACCGGGGCGGCCGTGCAGGCGACCCTGAGCCAGTTGGCCCGTGTCACGCCCGGCATCACCTTCTTCGAGAACCACATGCTGGTCGATCTGGTCACCGAGCGCCAGTTGCCCGACCACAAGCCCGGCGTGGGGTCCACCCGTTGTTATGGCGCCTATGTGCTGGATGTGGACCGCGACGAGGTCGAGACCTTCAGCGCGCAGCACACCATCCTGGCCACCGGCGGGGCCGGCAAGGTCTACCTCTACACAACCAACCCCGACACCGCCACCGGCGACGGCATCGCCGCCGGCTGGCGCGCGGGTTGCCGCGTCGGCAACATGGAATTCATCCAGTTCCACCCGACCTGCCTGTACCACCCCAACGTCAAGAACTTCCTCATCACCGAGGCCGTGCGGGGCGAAGGCGGGCAATTGAAGTTGCCACCGCACCTGGGCAGCCACCGCTTCATGCCCGACCACGATCCACGCGCCGAACTCGCACCGCGCGACATCGTGGCCCGCGCCATCGACTACGAAATGAAGCGCCACGGACTGGATTGCGTGCACCTGGACATCTCGCACCAGAGCCCCGAGTTCCTGAACGAGCATTTCCCCAACATCCTCGCGCGCTGCGCCGAACTGGGCATCGACATCACCAAAGAGCCCATCCCCGTGGTGCCCGCCGCGCACTACACCTGCGGGGGCCTGGTGACCGACCTGGAAGGCCACACCGACATCGACGGTCTGTACGCCGTGGGCGAAACCACCTGCACCGGCCTGCACGGCGCCAACCGCCTGGCCAGCAACTCGCTGGTCGAATGCATGGTGTTCGCCCAGGCCGCGGTGAAGGCCATCGGCACCGCGGCATTGACCCCGCGCCCGGACATCCCGCTGTGGGACGACAGCCGCGTGACCGACGCCGACGAGCAGGTGGTGATCTCGCACAACTGGGACGAACTGCGCCGCTTCATGTGGGACTACGTGGGCATCGTGCGCACCAACAAGCGCCTGGAGCGCGCCGCCCACCGCATCACCCTGCTGCAGCGCGAAATCCAGGAGTTCTATTCGCAGTTCCACGTCACACGCGATCTGCTGGAACTGCGCAACCTGGTGCAGGTGGCCGACTTGATCGTGATGTCGGCCATGATGCGGCATGAGAGCCGGGGTCTGCACTACAGCCGCGACTACCCCGACCTGCTGCCCGAGGCCAAGCCGACGATTCTGGTGCCGCCCTTGCGCTGACCAGACCAGCGCCAAGCGCGCTCCGGGGCCCGCCGCCGGGGGCTGCCCCTGCATGCCCATCCGTCTCAGGCTAAAGTACAGGGATGACCACCGTGGCTGAAACCGGCAAAAAGAGATCCTCCGCTGCCCAGGCGCACCCGGCGGCGAGTGCCGCTGCGGCCAGCTTTGCGGCACTGGTGGGCAAGCTGGACTATCTGAGCCCGGCCGAGATCGAAAGCGTGCGCCAGGCCTACCGCTTTGCCGACGAAGCCCACCTGGGTCAGTTGCGCAAGAACGGCGACCCCTACATCACCCACCCCATCGCGGTGGCGGCCCAATGCGCCGAATGGAAACTCGACGCCCAGGCCCTGATGGCGGCGCTCATGCACGACGCCATCGAAGACTGCGGCGTCACCAAGGAAGAGCTGGTCCAGCGCTTTGGCGCGCCGGTGGCCGACCTCGTGGACGGGCTCACCAAGCTGGAACGGCTGGAGTTCGACACCCGGGAACAGAACCAGGCCGAGTCGTTCCGCAAGATGCTGCTGGCCATGGCCAAGGATGTGCGGGTCATCCTGATCAAGCTGGCCGACCGTACCCACAACATGCGCACCATGGGCGACATGCCGCGCAGCAAGTGGCAGCGCATCAGCAGCGAGACCCTGGAGATCTACGCCCCCATCGCGCACCGCCTGGGGCTGAACTTCACCTACCGCGAACTGCAGGATCTCGCCTTCCGCTTTCTCCACCCCTGGCGTTACGAGGTGCTGTCCAAGGCCTTGAACAAGTCGCGCACCCGGCGCCACGACCTCATTGCCCGGGTCCAGCGGGAGGTCGAGGCCGCGTTTGCGCGCCAGGGCATGGGGGTGCGCATCCTGGGCCGCGAAAAGACGCTGAATTCGGTCTACCGCAAGATGGACAGCAAGCACCTGTCGTTCTCCCAGGTGACCGACATCTACGGTTTTCGCATCGTCGTGCCCGAACTGACCGACTGCTACACCGCCATGGGCATCCTGCACCAGCTCTACAAGCCGGTGCCGGGCAAGTTCCGCGACTACGTGGCCATCCCCAAGGTCAATGGCTACCAGTCGCTGCACACCACCCTGATCGGCCCGTTTGGCACCAACATCGAGTTCCAGCTGCGCACCCACGCCATGGACGTGGTGGCCGAGTCGGGCGTGGCCGCGCACTGGCTCTACAAGGCCAGCGAACCGGGCAGCGACACCTCGCAGCGCCTGGGCACGCAGTGGCTGCAGTCCCTGCTGGACATTCAGCAGGAAACCCACGACGCCGGCGAGTTCTGGGACCACGTCAAGATCGACCTGTTCCCCGATGCGGTCTATGTGTTCACGCCCAAGAGCAAGATCCTCGCGCTGCCACGCGGCGCCACCGTGATGGATTTCGCCTACGCCATCCACAGCGGCGTGGGCAACCGGGCGGTGGCCGCCAGGATCAATGGCGAGCAAAGGCCGCTGCGCACCGAGCTGGCCAATGGCGACGTGGTGGAAATCGTCACCGGCGACACCGCCGAACCCAATCCGGCCTGGCTGTCGTTCGTGAAGACCGGGCGTGCCCGCTCCAAGATCCGCCACCACCTCAAGACCCTGGCGCAGGAAAAAGCCAACGAACTGGGCGAGCGCATGCTCACCCAGGCCCTGCGCTCCGAGGGCATCGCGACCCTGCCAGACGAGGAAGGCGACCACAAGAGCACCTGGGAAAAGCTGCTGCGCTTCACCGGCAACAAGTCTCGACACGAACTGATGACCGACATCGGGATGGGCAAGCGCATCGCCAGCATGGTGGGCAAAAAACTCGCTGTGCTGCTGTCGGAAACCGGTCTCAAGCCCGACGCGCTGCTCATCAGCACCGAGCGCTACGCCAGCGGCCAGGACGAGACAGTTTCGCAAGGCGTGGTCAGCCTGGACGGCAGTGAGGGCCTGTCGGTGCAGTACGCCCCGTGCTGCCAACCGATCCCGGGCGACCGCATCGTGGGCTATCTGGGTCGCGGGGAGGGCCTGGTGGTGCACGCCGAAGACTGCCCCACGGGCAAACGCCTGTTGCTGCGCGACAGCGAGCGCTTCCTGCAGGTGGAGTGGGCCGACGAGCCCGTGCGTCCGTTCGACACCACGGTGGTGGTCACGGTGGCCAACGGCAAGGGGGTGCTGGCCCGCGTGGCCTCGGCCATCGCCTCGGCCGAGGCCGACATCACCCACGTGGACATGGGCGACGAACCGGCACAGACGGCCACCGACATCCGCTTCTCGGTTTCGGTGCGCGACCGCCAGCATCTGGCCGACGTCTTGCGCAGCCTCAAGCGCACGACCTCGGTCATCAAGGCCCAGCGCTTCAAGCCCTGATCAGGTCTTCGCGGCGGGTGCCGGATACGTCACCGACACAATGTCCAGTTCCTGCACACCACCGGGCACCACCAGCCGCACCACCTCGCCCACACGGGCCTTGAGCAGCGCGCGCGCCACGGGTGACACCCAGCTGATCTGCCCCTGCGCGCTGTCGGCCTCGTCCACGCCGAGGATGGTCACCGTGGTTTCCAGCCCCGACTCGTCGGCGTAGGCCACGGTGGCGCCGAAAAACACCTGGTCGCCTCCGTGGTGCATGGAAGCATCCACCACTTCGGCGATCTCCAGCCGCTGGGTCAGGAAGCGGATGCGGCGGTCGATCTCGCGCAACCGCTTTTTGCCGTACAGGTAGTCCCCGTTCTCCGAGCGGTCACCGTTGCTGGCCGCCCAGTGGACGATTTCCACCATCTTCGGACGCTCCTCGTCCATCAGCGTGAACAACTCGGCGCGCAGCCGGTCGTAGCCAGCGCGCGTGATGTAGTTCTTGCCGCTGGGCACGGGCGCGGCGACGGGCAGTTCGTCGTCGGCATCCTGATCGGACTCGCGGGTGAAGGCCTTGCTCATGGGTACGGTGTACAGCAGAAATGAAAAAGCCTGCAGCTTTTGGCTGCAGGCTTTCATTTTGGTGCGGCTGGCAGGAATCGAACCCACGACCCCTTGGTTCGTAGCCAAGTACTCTATCCAGCTGAGCTACAGCCGCGTAAGCCACGCATTGTAGCACGACTTTTTTGGTAGGCCGTGTTGGACTTGAACCAACGACCAAAGGATTATGAGTCCTCTGCTCTAACCAACTGAGCTAACGGCCCGCGAAGGGGTGGATTGTAGAGGCCGACGACGAGCGCCAGCCGGGGCCGGCTATTTGCTGTGGCTCAGCGCGTTGCTCACCAGCTTGGCCGTGACGTCAACGATCTGGATCATGCGTTCGTAGGACATGCGCTGGGGCCCGATGACGCCCAGCGTGCCCACCACCTGCCCGTCGACTTCGTACGGGGCCGTCACGACCGACAGGTCTTCGAAGGGCACCACCTGGCTTTCGCCACCGATGTAGATGCGCACGCCATCGGCCTGGGCCGACACGTCGAGCAGGCGAATCAGCTGCGTCTTCTGCTCGAACAAATCGAACAGGCGACGCAGGTTGCCCATGTCGCTGGAGAACTCGCTGACCGAGAGCAGGTTGCGCTCGCCAGAGACCACCACCGCCTCCTGCCCCGCGTTGTCGTCGGCGCCGATCTCCACCGCGGCCTGCATCAGGGTCGCGATCTCGCCACGCAGCACATCGACCTCGGTCTTCAGGCGCGAGCGCACCTCTTCCATGGTCAGCCCCGAGTAATGGGCGTTGAGGAAATTGGCCGCCTCCAGCAACTGCGACTGGGTGAAATGCACCTGGGTGTGGATGATGCGGTTCTGCACATCGCCATCGGGCGACACCAGGATCACCAGCACCCGCCGCTCGGACAGGCTGAGAAATTCAATGTGGCGAAACACCGAAGCACGGCGCGGCGCCATCACCACACCCACGAAGTGCGAGAGGCTGGAGAGCATTTGCGCGGCGTGGCTGATGACGCGCTGGGGCTGGCCCGCCTCGATGCCCGGTGCGCCCATCTCGCCCACCCCCGGCAGTCCGTCGCGCCGCACCGTGAGCATGGTGTCGACGAACAGGCGGTAGCCACGCGCGGTGGGAATCCGACCGGCCGAGGTGTGGGGGCTCGCGATCAGACCCAGCTCTTCAAGGTCGCTCATCACGTTGCGGATGGTCGCGGGCGAGAGATCCAGACCGGCGGCTTTGGCCAGCGTGCGGGAACCCACGGGCTGCCCGTCGGCGATATATCGCTCGACGAGGGCCTTGAGCAGCAACTTGGCGCGGTCATCCAACATGGTTTCATTTTACGGAGGTATGCGCCCCGCGGGAGCCCGCGGGCGACAAGGGTTTTCCGGGTCGGGCGGGCCGCGCGGGCTATGTTGTAATTTGTGCATGAGCCTGCCTCCCGAACCCTCGCCGACAGCCCGAAAAATGGGCAAGCCGTTGCGCTTTGCGCACGTCGCCATCATCGGCAAATACCAGGCGCCGGGCTCGCGCGACGCGGTGGAGGAAGTGGCCCATTTCCTGCACGATGTGGGCTGTGAGGTGTCGCTGGAGCAGGACACCGCGCTCAACACCGGCCTGCTGCAGTACCCCGCACTGGACGTGCCCGCCATGGGCCGGGCCTGCGACCTGGCGCTGGTGGTGGGGGGTGACGGCACCATGCTGGGCATCGGTCGCCAGCTCGCGCGCTACGGTGTGCCACTGGCCGGCATCAACCAGGGCCGGCTGGGCTTCATCACCGACATTCCCTTCGACAGCTACCGTGAAAAGCTGCGACCCATGCTGTACGGCGAGTTCGAGGAAGACCCGCGTGCACTCATGGCCGCCAGTGTGTGGCGCGACGGCCGATGTGTGTTCGAAGCCACCGCGCTCAACGATGTGGTGGTCAACCGGGGTGGCGTGGCCAGCATGATCGAGCTGCGTGTGGAGGTGGACGGCCATTTCGTGGCCAACCAGCGCGCCGACGGTCTGATCATCGCCTCGTCCACCGGCTCCACCGCGTATTCGCTCTCGGCCGGCGGCCCGCTGCTGCACCCGGCCATTGATGGCTGGGTGATGGTGCCGATCGCGCCCCACACCCTGTCCAACCGCCCCATCGTATTGCCCGCTCACTGCGAGATCGCGGTTGAGATCGTCTCGGGCCGCGACGCCAGCGCCAACTTCGACATGCAGTCCCTCACCAGCCTGCTGCACGGCGACCGGATTGTGGTGCGGCGCTCCGAGCACACGCTGCGTCTGCTGCACCCGGTCGGCTGGAGCTATTTCGACACCCTGCGCAAAAAGCTGCACTGGAACGAAGGCGGTTGAAAACCCGGTCAAAATACGACCGGTCTGCCCTTCACACGTTCCACTTCACCCCACGTTCATGAGCCTCCGACGCATTGTTTTGCGCGACTTCGTCATCGTGCAGTCGCTGGACCTGGAGCTGGACCAGGGCTTTTGCGTGCTCACCGGCGAAACCGGCGCGGGCAAGTCCATCCTGATCGACGCGCTGCAACTCGCCCTGGGCGCACGCTCCGACAGCGGCGTGGTGCGCGAGGGTGCGTCGCGCTGCGAAATCGCCGCCGAATTCGATGCCCCGCCCCACCTGGCCAACTGGCTGGAAGAGCAGGGTTTCCCGCTGGATGACAGCCTGCTGCTGCGCCGCACGGTCGACACCGAAGGCCGCAGCCGGGCCTGGATCAACGGCAGCGCGGCCACCGTGGCCCAACTCAAGGTGCTGGCCAACGAGCTGGTGGACATTCACGGCCAACACGCCTGGCAAAGCCTCACCCGTGCCGACGCCGTGCGCGCCCTGCTGGACGGTTATGCCGGCATCGACACCTCCGCCGCGGCGCAGGGCTGGGCGCAGTGGCGCCAGTGCCGCAAGGCGCTGGAGACAGCGACCGAGCGCCAGAACAGCCTGCAACAGGAAAGCGAACGGCTGGCCTGGCAGATCGGCGAGCTGGACAAGCTCGCGCCGCAACCCGGCGAGTGGGACGAGCTCAACGGCCAGCACGGCCGCCTGGCCAACGCCCAGGGGCTGCAGGACGCGGCCCAGGCCGCCGTGGCGGCGCTGGACGCCACCGAACCGAGCGCGGGCGACCTGATCCACCGCGCGCTGGCGGCCCTGCAGGCCCAGGCCCACATCGAGCCCGCCTTCGCCGACCCCGTGGAAGCGCTGGAAGCGGCACTGGCCCAGGTGCAGGACAGCGTGCACAGCCTGCACCAGTACGCCCGCCACGCCGAACAGGACCCGTCCCGCCTTGAGGCGCTCGACCAGCGGCTTTCGCTGTGGCTGTCGCTCGCGCGGCGCTACCGCCGCCCGCCCGAAGAGCTGGCCGAACTGCATGCGCAGTGGAAGGCCGAACTGGCCCAGGTGGACCAGGCGCTGGATCTGGCCGCCCTGCAGCAGGCCGAGCGCCAGGCCTGGAAAACCTTTGACAGCGCCTTGCTGGCCTTGACGAAAAAGCGCCAGCAGGCCGCCCCCCGTCTGTCCCAGGCGGTCACCGAAACCATGCAGACCCTGGGACTGCAGGGGGGGCGATTCGAAGTGGCGCTGCAGCGCCTCGAAGAGCCCCAGGCCCATGGCCGCGAGCAGGTCGAGTTCCTGGTCGCCGGCCACGCCGGCGTCACACCGCGCCCGGTCGGCAAGGTCGCCTCCGGCGGTGAACTCTCGCGCATCGCGCTGGCGATCTCGGTCGTCACCAGCCGGCTCGGCCAGGCCCCCACGCTGATTTTTGACGAGGTGGATTCGGGCATCGGCGGTGCCGTGGCCCACACGGTGGGGCGCCTGCTGCGCCAGCTGGGTCAGGACCGGCAAGTGCTGTCGGTGACCCACCTGGCGCAGGTGGCCGCCTGTGCCGACCACCACCTGCTGGTGAGCAAACAGCAGTCCGGCCAGCAGACCGTGAGCACGGTCGAAGCGATCGCACACGAGCAGCGCATCCGCGAACTCGCCCGCATGCTGGGCGGCAACGAACAGTCCGAGGTGTCGCTGGCCCACGCCCGCGAGTTGCTCGCCGCCTGACACGCAGCCCCCATGTCAGACACCCTGCCCCGCCCCATCGAACTGGTGCTGATCACCGGCATGTCCGGCTCGGGCAAGTCGGTGGCGCTGACCGCGCTGGAAGACCTCGGTTTCTACTGCGTGGACAACCTGCCACCCGAACTGCTTGAGTCCTTCATCGCACTCGAACAAAGCCACCAGGCCCATCGGGTCGCCATCGCCATGGATGTGCGCAGCGCCGCTTCGTTGCCGGGTCTGCCCCGCCGGCTGGAACGGCTGCAGGCCCAGGCCGACCGGCCGGTGCACCTCACCACCGTGTTCCTGGACGCCACCACCGACACCCTGGTGCGCCGGTTTTCCGAAACGCGCCGGCTGCACCCGCTCTCGCTCAAACAGGCCAACGATCAGCACAGGGCGCTGACCGACGCCATCGAACACGAACGCGAATTGCTGGCCGAATTGCGCGAGCAGGCGCTGGTGCTCGACACCAGCCTGATCCGCCCGGCGCAATTGCGCAGCCACATCAAAGAGCTGCTGGGCACGGTCCAGGCACCGCTGACGCTGGTGTTTGAGTCGTTTGCCTTCAAGCGCGGCATCCCGATGGACGCGGATTTCGTGTTCGACGTGCGCATGCTGCCCAACCCGCACTACGAACCCGAACTCAAGCCCCTGACCGGACGCGATGCGCCGGTGGCGGCCTACCTCGCCGCCCAGCCCGAGGTGGACCAGATGCGGCAGCAGATCGATGATTTCCTGCGGCACTGGCTGCCGCAGATGCTGCGCGACCATCGCAGCTACGTGACCGTGGCCATTGGCTGCACCGGGGGGCAGCACCGCTCGGTGTACCTGGCCGAACAGCTGGCGCAGGCCTTCGCCACCGAGTGGGCGACCCAGGTGCGGCACCGCGAGGTCGATGGTTGGCCCGCCTCCGCGGCCCGTCCAGCCGCCTCGGGTTCCTGACGACGTGCTCCTGACGACGTGCCTGCGGTCTCCCTGAGGTTGAATCAGGGCGGGTCGTTGGAGAGCAGCAGGCGCACCGGGGCCGGCAGCCCGTACTGCACCAGCGCCGCTTCCTCCACCCATTGGCCGCTCAGACCGGTCGCGAATTCCACGGGCTGCGAGGTTTCGAGCAGCCATGGGTGCAGACGCAGCTCGCGGTGCGTCAGACTGTGGGACACCGGCTCCAGCGCACGCGCGGCACCGCGCAAGCCCGGTGGCAAAGCCGCCAACAGGGAGGCCTCGCTGTCGAACACCGGCAGGCAATACAAGTCGGCCCAGATGCCCCGGGCCGGCCGGCGCTCGAGCCACACCCGGCCCGGTGCACCCGTGTCCTGGCCGCGCAGCCACAGCAGCCACCAGGACTCGTGCCGCCGCTTGAGCGACCGGGTCTTGACCGGGTAATTCTGCGGAACCCCCTTGGCATGGGCCACGCAGAGGTCCTGCACCGGGCAGCGCCCACACAGCGGCCGGCTTCGCAGGCACACCGTGGCACCCAGATCCATCAGGCCCTGCGTATAGGCCGTCATGTCCCCGTTCGAAGGGGTTTCTGGCAGCAGCGCCTGCGCCCGCTGCCAGAGTTCGCGCTGGGCCGGTAGCTGGGCCATGTCCGCGTCAAAGGCCAGCAGGCGCGTGAGCACGCGCCGGACATTGCCGTCCAGAATCGAAATGCGTTCGCCGTGGCAAAACGCGGCGATCGCCGCAGCGGTGGAAGCACCAATGCCAGGCAGTGCCTCCAGGCCCAGCGCCGAATCCGGAAACACCCCCCCATGCTGCGCCACCACCACCTGGGCGCAACGGTGGAGGTTGCGCGCCCGGCTGTAGTAGCCCAGGCCACTCCACATCGCCATCACGTCGTCGGCCGGCGCCTCGGCCAGGGCGAACACGTCGGGAAACTGGGCCAGAAAGCGCGGGTAATAGCCCAGCACGGTGCTCACCTGGGTCTGCTGCAGCATGACCTCGGACAACCAGACCCGGTACGGGTCGCGGGTGCCCTGCCAGGGCAGGCCGCTGCGCCCCGACTGGCGCTGCCAGTCGATGAGGCGCCGGGCAAAAGTGAGTGGCAGGTCCGGCGCCCGGGCCGCCTCGGTCGCAGCCGTGCGGGGGCCTATGGGAGTACCTTCCCCCTGCGGGCTGCGGTGCGAGTTGGCTTGGGAACGGCCCAGCGCTGCGCTCATGGAACATCCCTCCGTGCTGCGCACTGCGGGGTTGAGCGCCTTCGGAACGGCCGGGCGGCGCTCATGCCGCGACAGCTTCGGCGGCGTCTTCTTCGGGAACGGACAGCAGGTGGTCGGTCAGCTCCGCCAGCTTGGCGTCCAGCAGATTGAGCTCGGCCTGCTGCGATTGCAGCTCGCGAATGCGTCCGTCCAGGCCACCCGCGGCCTGCTGGATGCGCGAGACCGCTTCAATGCGGCGGATGAAATTGCGCCGACGTTCGCGCAGTTGGGTGTCGAGCTGGGCCGAAGCCGATTTGTTCCACAGCTCCACTTCGTTCACGGCCGTGTCGTACACCACGCGCAGGCGACTCATGAGTGCCCGTGTCAGCCGTTCGGCAAACTCCGGCTGGGCCAACCGCAGTGCATTGCCCAGGCTCAGGTACTGCAGGTGGCTCTTTTCAATCGCCGACAGGTCCCGGGCGTAGTGGCCCAACTGGGGCGGGGAAGGCGGCTGGAGCGAAAAACCGTATTCGGCATTCAGCCCCTTGAAACTGCCTTCCAGCATCGACTGGATTTCGGCGGCCAAGGTATCGGCGCGCGCCAGATCGGCGCGCAGACGGTCAAAGGTATGGCCATAGGCGCGCCGCACGCCGAGCTTGATCCCGGGCTGTTTCAGCGCGCGCGACAGCTCAGACACCTCGGCCTTCAGGTGGGTACGCCCGAGCAGCGCGAAGAGGTTCTTGAGCAGGCGCAGGTGCACCGACCGCACGGCGTGGATCTTGGCGCCACTGGCGTCAAAATCGGCCTGCTCCTGTTCGATGCGCAGGCGCATCTGCTTGATGACCCCGGCGTTCTTGCCGCGCAGCCCATCGAGCTCCTGGACCTGCTCCACCAGATCACGTGCCCGGATGTGGACAAGGCGCCCGGTTTCCTGCCGCAGCGCCTGAATACCCGCCGCCACGGCCCCGCTCAGAATCTTGCGGCGCTGACCGAGCAGGTCCACACCGAGCGCCGACTCCAGCTCCATCAGGTTGCTCGCTTCGAGCAGCTTGTCGTCGCCACTGACTTTGGCCAGCAAGCCCTTCTGGGCCGACACCGCCAGCACCTGCTTGGACGACAGCCCCAGGATATCGGCCGAATCGGTGCGTTGCGCCGCGATCTGCAGCTGCACCTGTTCGGGCGAACTGAGGGCATCCCACATGGTGTCGATCTTGTTGAGCACCACCAGACGGGACTCCCGGCCCTGGCCTTCGCCCTGCACCGCCAGGTGCTGGCGCCAGATCGTCAGGTCGGATTTGGTCACACCGGTGTCGGCCGCCAGAATGAACACCACCGCATGGGCCTGCGGCAGCAAACTGACCGTGAGCTCGGGCTCGGCGCCGATGGCGTTGAGCCCTGGGGTGTCCAGGATCACGAGCCCCTGCTTGAGCAGCGGGTGCGCCATGTTGATCAGCGCATGGCGCCATTTCGGCACCTCGATCAAGCCGTCCGGCCCGACCAGCGGGTTGTCGTCCGGCAACTCTTCATTCCAGAAACCCAGCGCAGCCGCTTCGGACTTGCTGACGCGGCGCACCTCGGCCACTTTCTGGATCGCACGCGCGAGCTGCTGGGGATCGTTGACGTCCAGGTCAACGCGCTCCCACTTGTTCGGGGCATTGCGCCAGTCCAGCAAGGACTTGGGCTGCAGCCGCGTCTCGATGGGCAGCAGCCGCAGGCAGGGGGGCACTTCCGCGTCGTACCCCAGCTCGGTCGGGCACATCGTGGTGCGCCCGGCGCTCGCGGGCATGATGCGCCGGCCATAACCGGCAAAAAACACCGCATTGATCAGCTCGGACTTGCCGCGCGAGAACTCGGCCACGAAGGCCACCATGATCTTGTCGTTCTTGACCTGGGCATGCAACTGGTCGAGCCGTTCGCTCACGCCGGCTTCCATCAAATCGTGGTCGGTCAGCCATTCAGACAACAACTTGAGCCGCAAAGCAAACTGCCTGCGCCATGCGCCGTGGTCGTCAAATTCCTGATTGAAGCTCATGTGCCGTGTTCTCTGGAGTGAGGGCAATATAGCATCGGAGCGGTCTTCAGGGCTTCTGGCAGAACGGGCAGTAATACGTGGACCGCTGCCCCTGCCGGATCGCCCGGATGGGGGTGGCGCAGACCCGGCACGGCAGCCCCTCGCGGCCGTACACCATGGCATCGAGCTGAAAGTAACCGTTCTGGCCTTGCGCACTGGAGAAGTCGCGCAAGGTGCTCCCACCCAGGGCCACGGCGCGTTGCAGCACCGCCACAATGGCCCCGTGCAGGCGCGCCGCCCGGGGTTTGCTCAGTCGATCGGCCCGCAGCGTGGGGCGGATGCCCGCCATGAACAGCGCCTCGGACGCATAGATGTTCCCCACACCCACCACGATATCCCCCGCCAGCAGCACCTGTTTGATGCTGGAGCGGCGCTGGCCCAAGGCCTGGTGAAAAGCCAGAGGCTCAAAACCCACCTCCAGCGGCTCCTGCCCCAGTCCCGCCAGCAACTTGTGCGCACGCGGATCGTCCAGCGACGCCACGTACACCACAGCACCAAACCGGCGGGGGTCGTGCAGGCGCAAACACCCCCGGCTGGTGTCCAGTTCGAAATGGTCGTGCACCCCGGGCGGCGGCAGGCGGGGTGCAAACAGCAGGCTGCCCGACATGCCCAGATGCAACAGCAGCACACCACGGTCCAGGTGCACCAACAGGTATTTGCCGCGCCGCGCCACATGCAGCACCGTGCGCCCCTGCAACTCGGACGGCTCGCAACCCAACGGCCAGCGCAGGGGTTTGCCCAGATGCAGGCCGCGCACCTGCGCCCCCGCGATGCGGTCGGCAAAACTGCGGCGTGTCACTTCAACTTCGGGAAGTTCGGGCATGGGCAGGCGCTTTTTCAGTGGGGACCGGAACACCGGCGGGTTACAGGAATCACACGCAATGCGCCCTGAACCCTTCCATTATCATGACCCAATGAATACCCTGCACCACAGCGCCAACAAGGCTCCCGGGCACATGGAACCAGCACACCCGCTGCGCCCCCAGGCCAGACCCATGCGGTTGTTGTTGGCGGCCGCCCTCCTCGGTTCAAGCCTGGGCACATGGGCACAGACCCCCCCGCCACCTCTCGCGCCAGTGACCGGCGCTGGCGAGCCGGCCGAGCCGGTGGTCAATTCCACGTTGAACGCGCCGCAGTTCTACCAATTGCTGCTGGGAGAACTCAATATTCTCTCGGGGGAGCCCGGCGCGGGCTATTCCTTGATACTGGATGCGGCGCGCCAGCAGCGCAACGCCCAGCTCTACCGCCGTGCGGTGGAAGTGGCCCTGCAGGCCCGCTCCGGCGAGGCCGCCTTGACGGCTGCCCGCGCTTGGGCCAAAGACCTGCCAAAGGACGTCGAAGCCAACCGGTTTGTATGGCAGATCCTGCTCGCGCTCAATCAGGTCAATGAAACCGGACCGGTGTTGCGCGACATCCTGGAACAGAGCAGCCCGACCGAGCGCAACGACGCCATCAACGCGATTCCCCAGGCCTATGCGAGGGTCGCCGACAAGTCCCAGGCGCTGGCCGTGGTGCGTGAAGCGCTGGGCCCGTCGCTCAAACAGCGGGCACACGCCGCCGCCGCGTGGACCACATTGGGGCGCATGGAGCTTGCGCTGGACCAGCAATCCCAGGCCCTTGCGTCGGCCCGGAAAGGACACGCGGCCGACCCGGCATCACCCTTTCCCGCCCTGCTGGCGCTGGAATTGCTTGAACAGGGACAACCGGAGGCCGAGGCCCTGATACAGGACCATCTGCGGGTGGCGGCACCGGCCGACCCCAATGGACCCGTGGTTTCGCTGACCTACGCGCGCCTCCTGCTGGACCTCCAGCGCAACGCCGAGGCGCGTGACCAGCTGAACCTGCTCACCAGTCGCCAGCCCGAACTGCCAGAACCGTGGCTGCTGCTGGCCACCCTGCAAATACAGGACGACGCGCTGCCCCAGGCCACCGCCTCGCTGGAAAAGTACATGGGACTGGCACGCCAGGTGAACGATGAGCGTTCGGCCCGCGGCCTCACCCAGGCCTATCTGCTGATGGCCCAGATCGCCGAAAAACAGAACGACATCGCCGCCGCCAACGCCTGGCTGGACCGCATCGAAAACGCGGACGACATCATGGCCGCCCAGATGCGCCGGGCCTCGCTGCTGGCCCGCCAGGGACAACTCGCCCAGGCCCGGGCGCTGCTGCGCAATCAGCCCGAGCGACGACCGGAAGACGCCCGCCTCAAGCTGGTGGCCGAAGGCCAACTGCTGCGCGACTTCAAGGCCTGGGAGCAGGCCTACGAGGTGTACGGAGAAGCGGTGAAGCGTTTTCCCCAGGACGTGGAACTGCTGTACGACCAGGCCATGGTGGCCGAAAAGGCGGGCAAACCCGAGACCATGGAGCAATTGCTGCGTGAGTTGATTGCGGCCAAACCGGACTACCACCACGCCTACAACGCCCTGGGGTATTCGCTGGCCGACCGCAAGCTGCGCCTGCCCGAAGCCAAGCAACTGATCGAAAAAGCGGTCGAGCTCGCCCCCACCGACGCCTATATCCAGGACAGCCTGGGCTGGGTCGAATTCCGACTGGGCAATTTCCAACGCTCGCTGCAGATCCTGCAGGCCGCGTACGGCAAACGCCCCGACGCGGAAATCGCGGCCCATCTGGGCGAGGTGCTCTGGGCCCAGGGCCAGCGCGAACAGGCGCTGAAAATCTGGCGCGAGGGCCTGCTGCTGGCCAGAGACAACGAAACCCTGCGGGAAACCCTCAAACGGCTGCGCGTCAACCCATGAGGCGCGCAGCGCATCCGGCGATGGCGCTCGCAGGGCGGTGGATGGTCCTGCTGTGCGCCGCATGGCTGACCGCCTGCGCCACACCCCGACCAGTGGCGCCCGGCGAGGCGGCCTGGAATGGCCGGCTGGCCCTGCGGGTTGACAACGATCCGCCACAGTCCTTCTCGGCAGGGTTCGACTTGCGGGGTTCGGCGCAAACCGGTGAACTCCAGCTCACGTCGCCCCTGGGCACCACACTGGCCACGGTGATCTGGTCCCCCCAGGGGGCCGAGCTGCGCCAGGGTGGACAGATCACCCAGCGCAGCAGCCTGGACGAACTCACCACCGAACTCGGCGGCACCGCACTGCCGGTGGGCGCCCTGTTCGAGTGGCTGCAAGGCCAGGCCGGCAGCGCCAGTGGCTGGCAGGTCGATCTGGCTCGTCATGCCGAAGGCCGCGTCACCGCGTGGCGCACCAGCCCGCCGCCCACCGCCGAACTGCGCATCGTTTTCGAACCATGAGCGCCTCCTTGTCCCGAACGCCGCTGCTGCAGCTGTACGACGTTCCCGCCCCCGCCAAACTCAACCTGTTCCTGCACGTCACCGGACGGCGGCCCGACGGCTACCACCTGCTGCAGTCGGTCTTCATGCTGATCGACTGGTGCGATCGCCTGCACTTCGAGTGGCGGCACGACGCAGGCATCAGCCGCGAAGACCTGACGCCTGGCCCATCATTGCCCGCCGAAGACCTCTGCGTGCGCGCCGCTCGCGCTCTGCAGCAGGCCACCGGCTGCACGCAGGGTGTGCACATTGCACTGGAGAAACACCTGCCGGCCGAGGCCGGCCTGGGTGGCGGCTCCTCCGATGCCGCCACCTGCCTGCTGGCCCTCAACAGGCTTTGGGGGCTGGGCCTGAACCGCGCCCAGCTCGCCGCCATTGGCGTGCAGCTTGGTGCCGACGTGCCCTTTTTCCTGGGCGGACGCAACGCCTGGGTCGAAGGCGTGGGTGAACAGTTGACCCCGCTGGCTTTGCCCGCCGCCCGGTTTGTGGTGGTCAAACCACCGGGAGGCGCATCCACGCAGCGCATTTTCAGTTCGCCAGATTTGAAACGGGACACAAAGACTGCTACAATCCAAGGCTTTGCTGCAAACGATTCGTGTGAGCGGTTGACGTGTGAAATCCAGAGCCTTCTGGATTTTGGTCACAACGACCTGCAACCCGTGGCGCAGGCGTTGTGTTCCGATGTGGGGCACGGCATTCAATGGCTTCAAAGCCATGGACTGCAAGGACGCATGACCGGCTCGGGCACCGCTGTCTTTGCGCAAATGCTGCAGTCGCAAGATCTGTCGGACGCCCCCAGCGGCTGGACGGTTAGAGAATGCAGCAACATGGATGCACATCCATTGCTCGACTGGTGCACCGATTAGAATCGGCCGGCACACAGCCCAGGCAGTTGATGCGCAGCCTGCGACATATCGGTCGCCTGTCCGGCCCCAGGGTCAAGCAGGTGTCCTGCGTAGGGGAGTCGCCAAGTTGGTTAAGGCACTGGATTTTGATTCCAGCATGCGAAGGTTCGAATCCTTCCTCCCCTGCCACCGTTTTTCTGCAACACACCACACAGCGGCTTGATGCCGCATGGCCAAGCACCCGGCCATGTGCCGCCCGACCCCGATGACCGCCGATCCAGCTGGGAACACCATGCAAGTTCAACCCCCGGATTTCATGATTTTCACCGGCAACGCCAATCCGGTATTGGCGTCCGAGATCGCCCAGCATCTGGGCACGCAGCTCGGCGCGGCCAACGTGGGCCGCTTCTCGGACGGTGAAGTCACGGTGGAAATCACCCAGAACGTGCGCGCCCGCCACGTGTTCGTGATCCAGTCCACCTGTGCCCCGACCAACGAAAACCTGATGGAACTCATCATCATGGTTGACGCGCTCAAGCGCGCGTCGGCCGTGAGCATTTCGGCCGTCATTCCCTACTTCGGCTATGCCCGCCAGGACCGCCGTCCGCGTTCGAGCCGCGTGCCCATCAGTGCCAAGGTGGTGGCCAACATGCTGCAGGCCGTGGGCGTGAACCGCGTGCTGACCATGGACCTGCACGCCGACCAGATCCAGGGCTTTTTCGATATCCCGGTGGACAACATCTACGCCTCGCCGGTGCTGCTGGGCGATCTGCGTCAGAAGAATTATTCCGACCTGCTGGTGGTTTCGCCCGACGTGGGCGGCGTGGTGCGTGCACGCGCCCTGGCCAAGCAGCTCAACTGCGACATGGCCATCATCGACAAGCGCCGGCCCAAGGCCAACGTGTCGGAAGTCATGCACGTGATCGGTGACATCGACGGGCGCAACTGCGTGATCATGGACGACATGATCGATACCGCCGGCACGCTGGTCAAAGCCGCCGAAGTGCTCAAGGAGCGCGGCGCCAAGCACGTCTATTCGTACTGCACCCACCCGATCTTCTCGGGCCCGGCCATCGAGCGCATCGCCAAGGGTACCGCCCTGGACGAGGTGGTGGTGACCAACACCATTCCGCTGTCGCAGGCCGCCCAGGCCTGCTCCAAGATCCGCCAGCTCTCCGTGGCGCCGCTGATGGCCGAAACCATCGCGCGCATCGCCTCGGGTGAGTCGGTCATGAGTTTGTTTGCCGATCAGGACAACCTCTTCTAAGAGGCACTGAAGGCAACAAAAAGTGGGCGACCTCCATGGTGGGGGTGGCTCTTTTTGAAACAGAGGCGTTCTGGTCGCGGAACCCCTCCATTGGAGAACGTTATGCAATTTGTCGCTTTTGAGCGCGCCAAGCAGGGTACGGGTGCGAGCCGCCGTCTGCGCAACACCGGTCGCGCGCCCGGTATCGTTTTTGGCGGTGAAGCCCCCGCCGCCACGATCGAACTCGATCACAACGCCCTGTGGCATGCCTTGAAGAAGGAAGCGTTCCACGCCTCCATTCTCGACATGGAACTCGGTGGCCAGGTGCAAAAAGTGCTGCTGCGCGATGTGCAGTACCACCCCTACAAGCCCCAGGTGCTGCACGTGGACTTCCAGCGCGTGGACGACAAGACCCGCCTGCGCAAGAAGGTGCCGCTGCACTTCATCAACGAAGAGAACAGCCCCGCGGTCAAGACCGACAAGTGCGTGGTCAACCACGTGCTGACCGAGATCGAAATCGAATGCCTGGCCACGCAACTGCCGGAGCACATCACCGTTGATCTGGGCGAATGCACCAAGGGCGCTACCGTGCACACCGGCGACATCAAGCTGGGCAAGGGCGTGAAGCTCGTGATGCACGGCCGCAAAGACCTGACCTTGGCCACCATGGTTGAACCCGTCGAAGAAGTGGTGGCCGCTCCCGTGGTCGCCGCCGCCGACGACAAGAAGGGTAAGAAGAAGAAATAAGTCCCCACAGGACCTTTCTTTTCTGCCTGAAACGGCCCGCTCTGGCGGGCCGTTTCGCTTTCCGTGCTTTCACCAAACTGCCGATAATCCTGCGCATGATCCGACTCATTGCCGGGCTGGGCAATCCCGGCCCCGAATACGAACACACGCGCCACAACGCCGGTTTCTGGTGGGTGGACGAAGCGGCGCGGCTGCTCAAGGTCCCGCTGCAGATGGAGCGTGGGCATTTTGGCCTGGTGGCGCGCGCCAGCGTGGCGGGTCAGAGCGTCTGGCTGGTGGAACCCCAGACCTTCATGAACCTCTCGGGCAAGTCCGTGAGTTCACTGGCGCGCTTTTTCAAGATCGCGCCTGAAGAAGTGCTGGTGGTGCACGACGAACTCGACCTGCCGCCGGGCGAGGTCAAGCTCAAAAAAGGGGGTGGTCACGCGGGCCACAACGGGCTGCGCGACATCCATGCCCAGCTCGGGAGCGCCGACTACTGGCGCCTGCGCGTGGGCATCGGCCACCCGGGCAACAAGAACGAGGTGGCGAACTGGGTGTTGAAGAAGCCGTCGCCGGACGACCGCATCGCGATTGTCCAGGCGCTGGACCGCAGCCTCAAGGCCCTGCCCCAATTGATCGCCGGCGACATGGACAAGGCCACGGCGCTGATCCACACCAGCAAACCGCCACGCCCCAAGCCGCCGCGTCCGCCGGCGGCCGACGCACCCAAGGCTCAGGTGCCCGAAGCGGGCGGGTTGCCGGCCGCCGACAAGGGCTGACCCGCCTTCTGCAGGCGCTGGTATTTCTGCCACAGCGTCTCGCGGCTTTCCACGTGCTGCGGATTCACCGGGATACAGCTCACCGGACAGACCTGCACACACTGCGGCTCGTCGAAATGGCCCACGCACTCGGTGCACCGGGACGGATCGATCTCGTAGATCTCCGGGCCAAGATAAATGGCCTCGTTCGGGCACTCCGGCTCGCAGACATCGCAGTTGATGCACTCGTCGGTGATCATCAAAGCCATGGCTGGTCTCCGGTATGGAGGTTCATGCCTGCAATGGCTGCGGCTTCAGACGCTGCGCCACCGGCCCACTCACCATCTGCGACACGTCGCCACCCAGATAGGAAATCTCGCGCACCAGGGTGCTGGAAATGCACTGCAGCTCGGCCTGGGGCAGCAGGAACACGGTTTCCACGGCGGGGTTGAGCTTGCGGTTCATGGCCGCCATCTGCGCTTCGTAGTCGAAGTCCGTCAGGTTGCGGACGCCACGCACCACGGCGCAGGCTCCCTGTTGGCGGCAGAAGTCCATCATCAACCCGTCGAACGGCAGCACCCGCACCCGCCCGGGCATGCGCGACGCCGCCTCGCTGGCCATGTCCAGCCGCTCGCGCAGGCTGAAACGGGTTTTTTTGTGGTGCGCCATGGCAACCGCAACGATCACTTCGTCAAACAGCTGCGCAGCACGGCGCGTCACGTCTTCGTGGCCCAGCGTCAGCGGATCGAAAGTGCCGCTGTAGACCGCGATGCGGGGTGCGCTCGCGGGCGTGGAAAGGGAAACGTTCATGGCCGGGATTATGCGCGAGCGCCCCGGGCGGCATCACTGCGCCGGCAATAGCCGCAACAGGTGAAAGGCGACCGCGCCGGCCTTGCCCTGGCGATGCAGCTGCAGCCCCAGCCTGGCCAGTTCGTCGTCGCTCCAGGCGCGGGGGGCTTCGAGGTAGATCAGGCCATCGTCGCGCAGCGTCTGGCGCGCCGCCTGCAAGGCAGCGAGGTACAGCGGCTCGTTGCCGTCGTCCCCGAAGGGGGGGTCCAGAAACACCACATCCAGCCCCTGGCCGCTGCGCTGGCGCAGCGCGGCCACACCGTCACCACGCTCCACCCGCACCGCATCGGCCTTCAGGCGGGTCCTGGTGGCGTTGAGCTGGTGGACCAGGCCCGGGTCCTGCTCGACCAGCACCACCTCGAGCGCGCCGCGCGATGCCGCTTCCAGTCCCAGCGCGCCGGTGCCGGCGAAGGCGTCCAGACAACGCAGCCCGGAGAGGTCCTGCCCCAGCCAGTTGAACAGGGTTTCACGCACCCGGGCGGGGGTGGGACGCAGGCCGGGCCGGTCGCTCACGGGCAGTTTGCTGCGCTTCCACTGACCGCCGATGATGCGGACTTCCTGGGGTGCGTTCACCGTCGGACGACGGGTGGATCCGGGTTGCTTTTTCATGCCACTAGCTTAAAGGCTGCCGGGCTGCCCCGCCCTGCATCGGACCCAGGCACTCAAGGTTTGGCGCCCACCGTCACCGTCACCATGCGGTCGGGCTGCAGCACGCGGGCGAAGGCGCGGCGGATGTCGGCCACGCCGACCCGCTGCACCTGTTCGGTCCAGGTGTCCAGGTAGTCCAGCGGCAGGCCGTGCCAGGCGATGTTGGACACGTTGTCGAGCAGCTTGCGGTTGTTGTCGATGCGCAGGGCGAAGCCGTTGACGAGGTAATCCTTGGCGGCCTGCAGTTCGGCCTCGGTCGGGCCTTGCTCCACGAAGGCGCGCACCACCTCGCGCGCCACGCCGATGGCCTGATCGGCCTGGTCCGGGCGGGTGGTCAGGCCCAGCTGGAACGCCCCGGCGTGCAGGCCGGGCGCGAAATAGCTGTAGACGCTGTAGCTCAGGCCGCGCTTTTCGCGCACTTCGGTGGTCAGGCGCGAGACGAAGCCGCCGCCCCCCAGGATGTAATTGCCCACGAACAGCGGGAAGAAGTCGGGGTCGTTGCGCGCCACGCCGGGCTGGCCGATCAAGACCTGCGCCTGCGCGGCGTCGAACGGCAGGCGCTGCTCGACCGCGGCGGTCAGCGGCGCCACCTCGGCCACCGTCGGCAGCGCCTCGCAGCCGTGCGGCGCCACCGCGGCCATGAACTGGCCCACGATGCGGTCGGCGCGCGCGCGGTCGATGGCCCCCACCAGACTCACCTGGGCGCGGCAGGCCACCACATGGCGGCGGTAGAAACGGCGCATGTCGGCCACCTCGATGGCGTTCAGGGTCTCGGCCTTTGCCTCCTGTCCGTAGGGGTGACTCCCATACACCGCGCGCGAAAACGCACGACCCGCATGGGTGCCGGGCCGGGTCTCGGCCTCGCGCAGGGCGGCAAGCGAGCGCTCGCGGTCGCGCCGCCACACGCTGGGGGTCCAGGCCGGCGCGGCGAGCTGGCGCGCGGCCAGGGCCACGGCGCGCTCCAGCAGATCGGGCTCGGTCAGGCTGCGCAGCGACACGCTGAAGCGGTCACCGCCGGCCTGGGCACCGAACTGCGCCCCGAGATCGACCCAGGCTTCGCTGAGCTGGTTCTCGTCGAGCGCGGGCTGGCCGGCGTGGGCCAGCACTCCTGCGGACAACATCCCGGCCGTGGCACTGGCCAGACCGGCCAGCCCGACGGGGTCGCGGCGGCTGCCACCGTCGAAATTGAGCTGCACGTCCAGCATGGGAATGGACGGGCTGGGCACCAGATAGACCCGCGCGCCGCTGGCGTGCGTCCAGTGTTCGATGGGGATGGCCGCGTGCGCTGGCAGCAGCGCGTTGAGCACCAGCAGGCCGGTGGCGATCAGGCCCGGGCGGATGAGGGGGGAGCGCAAATGGGGCATCGGTGGTTTCCGGTGGCGGCTCAATGGCGCGTCAGCGCCGGGCGCGGACCGGCCGGCCTGGGCGCCGCGGGCTCGCGACGGCCCGGGTCGGGCACCAGCACGGCGGTGGTGAGTTGTTCGTCGTGAAAATAGCGCTGGGCGACCGAGCGCACCTGCTGCGCCGTGACGCCGCGCAACTGGTTCATGAGGCGTGCGCTGGCGTTCACGTCCATGCCGTTGATCCAGTAGCTGCCCAGCTCCTGTGCCTGGTTGAACACCGAGTCGAGCTTGTAGATTTCGCCCGCGGTCCATTGCGTCTTGACGCGCTGCAGCTCGGCCTGGGTGACGCCCTCGCGCGCGATGCGCGTCACCTCGTCCCGGAGCGCGGCGGCGGCCCGTTCGGCGGACACGCCCTTGGCGGGCACGGCGCTGAGTGTGAACAGCTGCGGCCCGCGGCCCATCAGACCGTAGGAGGCGCCGGCGCTGTCGGCGATGCGCCGGCCGCCGGTGCCCAGGCCCTGCACCAGGGCGCGTTCCAGCCGGGCGCCGCTGTAGCCGTCGAGCACGGCGGCCAGCACGGTCAGCGCCAGCGCGTCCTGGTTGGCCGCGTCGTCGCCCCCGGTCCAGCGTGGCGCCTTCCAGGCCTGCACCACCATGGCCTGCTCGGTGGCGGCGCGGTATTCGAGCCGGCGCGGCCCGACCTGGGGCGGCTCCTCGCGTGGTTTGCGCGGTGGCACGGCGCTCGTGGGCAGGCTGCCGTAGAGGGTTTCGGCCAGTGCCCGCACCTGGGCCACGTCCACGTCGCCCGCGATCACCACCGCCGCGTTGGCCGGGCTGTACCAGCGCTGGTAGAAGTCGCGCGCGTCCTGCGGCGTCATGGCCTCGATGTCGCTCATCCAGCCGATGATGGGCCGCCGGTAGGGGCTGGCCTGAAAAACCATGGCGCTGAGGGCTTCGAACATGCGCGCACGCGGCGCTTCCTCAATGCGCTGGCGACGCTCTTCCTTGATGACTTCGATCTCGCGCTGGAACTCCTCGTCGCTCCAGCGTGCGTGCGCGAAGCGGTCGGCCTCCAGCCGCATCACGGCCTCCAGCTGGCTCGCGGGCACTTGCTGGTGGTAGGCCGTCGCATCGCGGCTGGTGAACGCGTTTTCGCGCCCGCCCAAGGCGGCCACGCGGCGCGAGAACTCCCCGGCCTGCAGGTCGGGCGTGCCCTTGAACATCAGGTGTTCGAGCGCATGCGCCACGCCCGAGGTGCCATCCACCTCGTCCATGGCGCCCACGCGCACCCACAGCATGTGGGCCACGGTGGGGGCGCGGCGGTCGGGTCGCACGATCAGGGTCATGCCATTGGACAGCGTGAAGGTCTGCGCCTGGGTGGGCGCGGCCGGTGTGGCGGTGGCCGGCGATGGCGGCTCTTCGGCGGGCGTCTGGGCCAGTGACGGCCCGGCCATCAGCGCGCCGATCAGGGCCGGGAAAAGCGCACCGCGGACGGTGTCAAACAAGGGCGGGGTGCGTTTCATAGAATGCAATGGATTCTAGAGATTGAAAAATGTTCTCGTTCTTCC
The DNA here is from genome assembly GCF_059424585.1 of Hydrogenophaga sp. GW101-3F08. Lineage (NCBI taxonomy): Bacteria > Pseudomonadati > Pseudomonadota > Betaproteobacteria > Burkholderiales > Comamonadaceae > Hydrogenophaga > Hydrogenophaga sp. GW101-3F08. The sequence continues at coordinate 295,977 of NZ_JBWKZP010000005.1, read as the reverse complement.
GCAAAAAAGCCCCCACCCCACCCTCGCCACCGGCAGCGCCGGACCGTGCGGCCGCGCCAGCGATGCCCCCCGCCGCCGCGCCCGCGGCTCAGATCGCCACACCCGTCCCGGCGGCGCGCGAAGCAGCGCCACGCCAAGGCTGGCTCGACAAGCTCAAGGCCGGGCTGCGCAAGACCGGCTCCAGCATCGCCACGGTGTTCACCGGCACGCAGATCGACGACGCGCTCTACGAAGAGCTGGAAACCGCGCTGCTGATGGCCGACACCGGCGTCAAGGCCACCGAGCACCTGTTGGCCGATCTGAAAAAACGCGTCAAGGACAGCAAGACCACCGACCCGGCCGCCGTCAAGGGCCTGCTGGCCGACGCCATCGCCGATCTGCTGGCGCCGCTGCAGAAGCCGCTGGTGATTGGTGAGCACAAACCCACGGTGATCATGGTCGCGGGTGTCAACGGCGCGGGCAAGACCACCTCCATCGGCAAGCTCACACGGCACCTGGCCAACGAAGGCGCCACCGTGCTGCTGGCCGCGGCCGACACCTTCCGCGCCGCCGCGCGCGAGCAGCTCGCCATCTGGGCCGACCGCAACACCGTGGAGATCATTACCCAGCAGGGCGGCGACCCCGCCGCCGTGAGCTTCGATGCCGTCACCGCCGGCAAAGCGCGCGGTCGCGACGTGGTGTTGGTGGACACCGCCGGGCGCCTGCCCACGCAGCTGCACCTGATGGAAGAGCTGCGCAAGATCAAGCGCGTGGTGCAGAAGGCCGATGCCACGGCGCCGCACGAGGTGCTGCTCGTCATCGACGGCAACACCGGCCAGAACGCGCTCACGCAGGTGAAGGCGTTTGACGACGCGCTGCAGCTCACCGGCCTGATCATCACCAAGCTCGACGGCACGGCCAAGGGGGGCGTGATCTGCGCCATCGCGCGGGAAAAGCCGGTGCCGATCTATTTCATCGGCGTGGGCGAAAAGCTCGAAGACCTGGAAACCTTCGACGCCCGCGAATTCGCGCAAGCGCTGCTGGCCTGAACGGCTGGGAGCGCCGTCACCCCTGGCCGGCCTCGCCTTCGTGGGGCCCGCTGGCCTCGTCGGCCGCGTAATGGCGCCACGGCTGCATGGCGTTGCGCGTGGTGAGCAGTTGCCTTTCGAAGCGCGGACAGACCGGCTGCGCGGTCTGCCGCGACAAGGTGCACGAGCTGCGTGCCAACCTCAGCGGCTGGCAGACCCAGCGGCGCCTGCTGGACGGCGGCGATCTGCCGCAGGCACCCGACGCGGCCTGTGCCTGCGCCGCCACTGGCGAAGCCTTCGATGTCTCCACCGGGTTGACCACCGCCGTGACGGACGGCCTGGTCACCGGCGTGCACCGCCTCACGGCCGCCGACCCCAACGTCCCCACCCAGGCGGCGCGTGCATGAATTAAGCTCCCCGCCCACACGCCCGCCACCGGAGCCGCCCTTGCCCACCGCCCCTCTTCGCCCGCATCGCCGCAACCACCCGTTGAGGTGCGCCGCCGGCCCGGCCGCCGCGCGGTGGGCCTTACTGGGCGTGACGCCGGAGCAGATGAAGACCCGCGACGCGGCCGACCGGGCCTATCCGTCGCGGTGGGTGGAGCCGGCCCATGCTGGATAAAGCCGTCCAGCGCGCCCTGCGCCCGGCCATGACGCGGGCCGCGCGTGCCCTGGTGCGGCTGGGCGTGGGCGCCGACGCCCTCACCCTCGCCGGCTTCGCCATCGGCATGGCGGCGGCCGCCGCCATTGCTTTCGAGGAGTTCCTGCCGGGCCTGGCGCTGCTGCTGCTCTCGCGCCTGATGGACGGTCTGGACGGCGCGGTCGCCCGCGCCACCCACCCGACCGACCGCGGCGGCTTTCTGGACATCACGCTCGACTTCCTGTTCTACGCCGCCATTCCGCTGGCCTTCGCCCTCGCCGACCCGGTGGCCAATGCCCTGCCCGCCGCCGTGCTGCTCGCCGCGTTCATCGGCACCGGCAGCAGCTTCCTGGCTTTTGCCGCCGTGGCCGAAAAGCGCCGGCTGCAGTCGCTGGCGTTTCCGGAGAAGAGCTTCTACTTTCTGGGTGGCCTGACCGAAGCCACCGAAACCATCACCGCTTTTGCCGCCATGTGCCTGTGGCCGCAGTGGTTCGCGCCCATCGCCTACGGCTTCGCCGCGCTGTGCGGCATCACGATCGCGCTGCGCATCGGCTGGGGGTGGCAGCGGTTCCGTTGAAGGGGTGTGTTGGCGCTGGCCCGCGCCACGCTTGGCATTAAACTCCCGCGAGGGTGCTTCCCCGTTCCGTTCGCCCTGGACAGCGATCGGTCCGGCCACAGGTCATCCGGTGCGGGAGTACCGTGTATCAACACCATGCTGGAGAACAAGACATGAAGGGAATGCTGGGCTTCCTGGAAAAGGCCGGGCTGGTCAAGATGGACACGCCCGTGGAGCCGCCGCCCATGGAACCGCTGGCCGAGGCGGTCCCCAGCCAGGCCAACGCGGCGCCCGCGCAGGAAGCCGCCGAACCGGCGGCCCCGCCCAGCGCCGCAGCGGCCCCGCTCGACCTCGATGCCGTCTACGCCCAGGCGGGCGTGGCACCGGCTCTCTACCCCGCGGAGCGGCTGCTCCGGCTGCTGGACGGGCTCAGCGCCATGGACGAGGCCACGCGGCGCATGGCCATCAAGGCGATGGACGCCGCCGACGAATCCTGGACGATCGAAGACCCGCTCGCCGACGCCGCCGCCAAGGTCCAGGCCCTGGCGATGCACGCCGAACTGCTGCAGCTGAATCTGCAGGCGCTGGAACGCGACACGCGGGCCCGCATGGAAGCGGTGGCGGCGCGCCGCGAAAAAGTGGTGGGCGACATCCGCCAGCAGATGTCCGAGCTCGACGCGCTGGCGACCCGCGAAACCACCCGGGCCGCCCAGGAGCTGGCCACCCAGGAAGCCCAGCTCAAAGCGGCGCAGGACCGCACCGCCGCCGAGCTGGCCAGCCTGTCCCAGCTCAGTCGGCAGTTCCAGGGCCTGTCCACCCAATTCGGCGCCCCCGCCGCCCCCACCCAAGAATGACACCATGGCCAGCTTGACCCCCCTCTCCAAAGGACTGATCGGCCTGGCCGTGGTCGGCGCCATGGCGTCGGCCGTGTGGCATCTGGCGCTGAAGGAACGCTTCGGCTCCGCCCCACAGACCACCCCGGAAGCGACAACGCCCGCCACCGTGGCCACCCCACCCGCGCAAGACCCCTATTCGCCGCCCGCCGTCGCCGCCGAGCCCCCCGTCCCGGCCCCGCCGCCGAACGAGGCCAGCAGCGCGGCCGCCACCGCCGACGGCGCCCTGTCGCCGGCCGAACACGCCGAGCGCGGACGCCAGTTGATGGAGCGCGGCGAGTTTGCCCAGGCGCGCGGCCATCTGGAGCAGGCGGTGCAGGGTGGCAACGGCGGGGCGGCCTGCCACCTGGGCGAGATGACCCTGAAAGGCCAGGGCGGCATTCCCGCGAACCAGGACGCCGCCGCGCGCCTGTTCCAGTTGGCCCAGTCGCGCAATACCATCTGTTTCGCCGCGGGCCAGTGAAGGCCCGGTGTCTCCTGTTGAAAAGGTTTCCCATGAAATTTCACACCCTTGCCCTGACCGCGACCCTGGTGGGCAGCGTCTGGATCGCCGGTGCCGCGCAGGCCCAGGGCTTCGTGTTCGGCACGGCCGAGCCCAAGGCCGCGCCCAACGCCGCGGCCGGCGCGCGCAATCCGAAGGTGGAGTCCGCGCAGCGCCTGCTGGCCCGCATGGGCCTGCTGCGCGAGGCCCCCACCGGCACGCTCACGCCCGCCACGCAGGAAGCCATCCGCAGCTTTGCCGCCCGCGCCGGCCTGGCGCCCACCAGCGAAGTCAACGACGCGCTGCTCAACGCCATCCGCCGCCACATCTGGCAAAGCCAGAACTGGTCCGCCGGCAACTACAAGGGCAAGGAAAAGCTCGTGGACGCCCAGGGCCTGCGTGAAGCGCAGATCCTGCTCGGCAAACTCGGCTTCAACGCCGGCCCGCTGGACGGCACCTTCGGCCCGCAGACCCAGGTCGCCACCGAAGCCTTCCAGGAGTCCCAGGCCGTGAGCGTGGACGGCCTGATCACCTCCACCGTGCTGATGAACCTGCGCCGCGCCGTCAACGGCGCGGGCGCCAGCGCCAAGGAAACGGTGCGGGTGCTCAACTGGCCCGACTACATCGAACCCAGCGTGCTGCAGGACTTCGAGAAGGAATACAACATCCGCGTGGTCTACGACATCTTTGCCGGCAACGACGACCTGCAGGCCAAGCTGAGCGCGGGCGGTCTGCCCTACGACGTGGTGTTCCCCACCGCCAACGCGGTGCCTGGCATGGCCAGCCAAGGCCTGCTGGGCAAGCTCGACAAGGCCAGCCTGAAGAACCTGAACAACATCGACCCACGGGTGGACGCGACCCTGCGCGCCTGGGACAAGGACGGCGCCTACAGCCTGCCCTACATGTGGTACACGGTGGGCATCGCCTGGAACCCCAAGCTCACGTCCAAGGCCTACCCCGGCTACGCCATGGACGCGCTGGGCTCGGTGTTCGACCCCGCCATCGCGCGCCGCTTCCAGTCCTGCGGCGTCGGCGTGGTCGACTCGGCCTCCGACGTGGTGCCCCTGGCCGCCATGGCCGGCGGGCAGGGCAAGTGGGACAGCAAGAACTCCATCGCCGCGGCCGACAAAGTGCTGCAGCGCCTGGCGGGCACCGTCAAGGTGATCCCCACCGACCAGTTCATCGACGCCCTGGCCACCGGCAAGATCTGCGTGGCCATCGGCTTCTCGGGCGACGCCGTGCAGGCGCAGGGCAAGTCGCGCAACGCGGTGGAATACCGCGTGCCGGCCGACGGCGGCCTGCTCGCCATCGACGCCATGGCCGTGCCCGCGAACGCCAAGAACAAACGCGCCGCCCACCTGTTCATCGACTACCTGATGCGGCCGCAGGTGATCGCGAAGATCTCCAACACCGTGGGCTACGCCAACGCCAACCTCAAGGCCGGCGAGTTCATGAGCGACAGCGTCAAGTCCAACCCGGCCGTGGTGCCCAGCACCACCGCGCTCAGCCGCTCCTCGCCCATCCCCATCCTCACCGAGCGGGACCAGCAGGAGATCGCGCGCGTCTGGGCCCGATTCGCCAAGTGACACGGACCCCTCGCCATTGAGCCCACAACCTTCCTACCTGGGCGCTTTCCTGAAGCACCCGCACAACCGGGTCGCCCTGCTGGCGGCCGGTGTGGTGGCCATTTTTGCGTCCATTCCCATGGGCTGGGCCGGTCTGGCCCTGGTGGGCACGGTGGCGCTGGGGACCGAGATCCTCGCCGCCCTGACCATCCCGAGCCTGCCCGTGTTCCGCGCCTGGGTAGACCGGGAGCAGCAGCACCAGGCGCTGACCCAGCGGCGCCAGCAGCTGATCGCCGAGCTGCGCGACCGCGGTGAAACCAGCGCCCTGTCCACCTACCAGCACATGTGGGAACGCGTGCAGGCGCTCTACCAGACCGCCAGCGACCGGCGCACCTCGCTCACCCGGCAGGACGTGGAAAAGCTCGACGCCCTCACGGTGGACTACCTCGGCCTGTGCACGGTCAACGCCTCGCTGCGCCAGCGCAAGGACCGCGCCAGCGAAGACCAGGTGGTCAAACGCATCGCCGGCGTCGAGGCGCAGCTGAAAAACCCCGCCCTGTCGGACGAAGAGGCGCGGCAGTTGCGCGCCACCCTGGGCGAATACAACGAGGTCATGAACCGCTCGCGCCGCCTCGCGGTGCGCCGCAGCGCGCTGGAGGCCGCTCTGATCGCCATGCCCGACAAGATGGAAGAGGTGTACCAGTTGGTGATCACCTCGCCCTACGCCACCGACATGGGCGGCAAGCTCGAAGAATCGCTCTCGCGCCTGCGCATCGCCGAAGAGGTGGCGGCCGAATTCGGCCCGGCCGACCTGTTCGATGTGGACAAACCCCAGGCCGCCCGCGCGGCATCCACCGCGGCGAACCCCGCGGCGCGGCAGGCGGCGCAACGCCTCAAAACCTAAGGCCCCACAGGCCCCAAAACCCCCAACGCATTCAACCAGGAGAACCCATGGCCAACAACGCAATCTTCGCCCGCCTCGCCAACCTCTGGAGCGGCTTCATCTCCCTATGGGTCTCGGACATCGAGAAAGAGCACCCCGAGATCGCCTACCAGAACGCGATCGCCTCGATGATCCAGAAATACACCCAGCTCAAGGCCGCCACCGGCGCCATCATCGCGCGGCGGCTGGAAATCACCTCGCGGCTGGAGACGCATGAGCGCGAACTCGCCAGCGTCAGCACCGATCTGGAAGCGGCGCTCGCCACCAACCAGGACGATCTGGCCGTGGTGCTGATCCAGAAGAAGAACTCGCTCGATGCCGCCATTGCCGAGCTGCGCGCCGACGCCACCCAGGCCACCGCCGACGCCGACAACGCCAAGGATTCGCTGATCCAGGTGAAGACCGAGATCGACAAACTCAAGGCCGAGAAGGAACGCATGCTGGCGCAGATGCACAGCGCCCAGGCGCGGCTCAAGATCCAGGGCCAGCTTGACGGCCTGTCGGTGGACGCCGAGGTGCAGGCGCTGGGCGCGGTGCGCGACCACATCAAGAGCCAGGTGGCGCAGGCCAGCCTGGGCGCCGAACTGCAGAACTCCGATCTGGACGTGCGGCTGAACAAACTGCGCCAGAGCAGCGGCAGCGTGACCGCCAAGGCCCAGCTCGAAGCCATGAAGCAGGCCCGCGCCGCCGCGCAGGCCGCCCCGACCAAGACCCTCTGAACGGCCCCACGCATGAACGCACCCGCCCCCCCCCGCCACGAGCTGCCCCGCTGGGCGGAGGTCCTGCGGCAGAAGTACCTGGCGGGCGAAGCGTCCACCTTCGTGCTGTACCGCAACGTGTTCGACAACTACCTGGTCGGCGACACGCTGCACAACCTGGACTCGTTCCTGGTGCAGGCGCTGTTCAAGGACACCAAGAAGCACGTCTGCGAGATCAGCCTGGAGCGCGGTATCCGGGTGCTGTCCGGGGCCACCACCGAAGACAAGCGCAAGGCGCTGGAACAGGAGCTCGAAGCGGGGAGCGAGCCCGACCTGCTGGCCTCGCTGCACGCCCTGGAAAAGCGCATGCGCGCCCAGCAGTCCACCGCCGTGATCGTGCCGTATGCCGACGCCCTGCTGCCCGCGGGCGACCCGAGTTTCATGGCGCAGCCCGACCGCCAGACCTACCTGGTGTTCCACCGCTGGTCCCTGGACCAGAGCCTGACCAACGGCGACAACATCATCGTCCTGATCACCGAGTCGCTCAACGCGATCAACCCGGGCCTGTTGTCCAACCCCAAGGTCGCGGCCATCGAGATCCCCATGCCCGATCTGCCGCTGCGCAAGCGGGTGATCGGCTTTTTCGCGCCCAAGCTCAGCGAACACCAGCAGACCCTGTTTTCCGAACGCACCAGCGGGCTGCGCACCGTGCAGCTGGCCAACATCCTGGCCAGCTCCCAGGGCCACGGCCTGAGCGAACCCGAGCGACGCCAGCTGATCCAGACCCTGCTGCAGGGCACGCCCGATGCCCAGGCGCGGGCCAACACGCTGGCCACCATCACCGCCGGCATGACCCCGGCCGAGATCACGCGCCTCATCGAACCCGGCAAGACCCTGCCCACCGGCGACGCCGACCAGGAAGTGCTCCAGGTCATCCACGCGCGCAAGCGCGAGATGATCGAAAAAGAATGCGCGGGCCTGATCGAGTTCATCGAGCCCAAACACGGCCTCTCGTCGGTCGGCGGGCACGAACACATCAAGCACGAGCTGATGGCGATCGCGCAGAACCTCAAGGCCGGCGAAACCACGCTGACCCCGATGGGCCTGCTCGCGGTGGGCCCCATGGGCTCGGGCAAGACCTTCGTCATCAAGGCCTTCCTGAAAGAGGCGGGCCTGTCGGCTGTGGCGCTGAAGAACTTCCGCTCCAAGTGGGTGGGTTCCACCGAGGCCAACCTGGAGCGCGTGCTGGCCACGGTCAAGGCCATGGGGCCGATCGCCGTGATCATCGACGAGGGCGACCGCAGCTTTGGCAACGGCGGCGGCGAGGACAGCGACGGCGGCACCAGTTCGCGCGTGATCGCGCGGCTGAAAGAGTTCATGGCCGAGCCGGAAAACCGGGGCCAGGTGCTGTTCGTGATGATGACCAACCGCCCCGACAAGCTCGACACCGACATCAAGCGCCCCGGCCGGCTGGACCGCAAGATCCCGTTCTTCTACTGCGACACGGCCGCCGAGCGTGTCCAGGTGCTGCAGGCCGTGCTCTCGCGCTACGAGGAGCCCTGCGTGGCGAGCATGGAAGAGCTGATGACCCTGTGCGACACGCTGACCGGCTACTCCAACGCCGACCTCGAAGCGCTGGCCCTGCTGTCGGTCGAGCTGGCCCGCAACCGGGCCACGCCGCTGAACGCCGAGGCGCTCGCCGCCGCCGCGGCCGACTTCATGCCCCCGCAGGAGCGCGACATGATCGAGTTCATGGAGCTGCTCGCGGTATCCGAAACCTCGCGCCGCTCCATGCTGCCCCAGCGTTTCCGCGACATGGCCATCGCCGACATCCAGAGCAACCTGGTCGCCGCCAAACGGCGCGCCCTGACCCGCTGACCCACCACCCGATGAGGAGCCTTTCCATGAACCCCATGCAAGACCAGAACCTGAGCACCACCCAGGTCATCCAGCTGACGCAAGCCATGCTCGCGGTGGCCCAGGTGGACGGCATCCACCCCGCCGAAGCGGCCCTGATCGGCCAGTTCTATGAAAGCTCGCGCACGCCGGAGATGCCCACCACCGCCTCGGTGCTGTCGGGCAGCCACGCCTTTGACGCCCAGGCCATGGCCGGCTGCCCGGCCGACGTGGCCGACACCGTGGTGCTGATGTGCCTCATGACCGGCCATGCCGACGGCCACCTGAGCGCCGAAGAGCGCGCCATGGTCAAGTCGTTCGCGACCGCCCTGGGCGTGGACGCCGCCCGCTTTGAAACCCTGCTGGGCCAGGTGCGCGACGAGCTCATCGGTGCCATCTCGCACCTGCCCGACGCCGGATCGGTCGCGAACGTGGTGCACGAACTCACGACCGGCGGCTGAGGCGACCCCGCCTCACATGCGCCGCACGCCCAGCCGGCGCAGCACCGCCTTCTCGATTTCCACCACCACGAACTTCGCGCTCGCCAGTGCGGTGATCAGCAGCCACGACCAGGCGTCCAGCGGGGCGGTGCCGAACAGCGCCTGCATCGGCGGCGCGTAGGTGAACAGCCCCTGCAGCCCCAGCGTGATGGCGCAGGCCCAGAGCGCGATGCGATTGCCCGCCAGGGTCTCCCAGCGGAAGGCGCTGGCGGTGAAGTGGCGCACGTTGAAGAGGTAGAAGATCTCGCTCATCACCAGCATGTTGACCACCGCGGTGCGCGCCACTTCGATGGAGCTGCCGCGCGAGAGCTCCCAGCCGTAGACCACGAAGGTGGCCGCCACCATCAGCACCGTGATGTAGGCGATGCGCAGGAACAGCAGCCGCGTGATCAGCGGTTCGCTGGCCGGGCGCGGCGGGCGGCGCATCACGCCGTCTTCGGCGGGCTCGAAGGCCAGCGCCATGTCCAGCGTGATGCTGGTGACCATGTTGACCCACAGGATCTGCCCGGCCGTTACCGGCAGCGCCAACCCGGCGAACACCGCGATCAGGATCAGACCGGCCTCGCCGCCGTTGGTGGGCAGGATGAACAGCAGCGACTTCTTGATGTTGTCGAACACGCGGCGGCCTTCGCGCACCGCGTGGGCGATGGTGGCGAAGTTGTCGTCGGTGAGCACCAGGTCGGCCGCCTCGCGCGCCGCGTCCGTCCCGCGCTGGCCCATGGCCACGCCGATGTCGGCGGCCTTGAGCGCGGGCGCGTCGTTCACGCCGTCGCCCGTCATCGCCACCAGCTGGCCCTGGCTCTGCAGCGCGGCCACCAGGCGCAGCTTGTGTTCGGGGCTGGCGCGCGCGACCACGTCGGTCTGGCCCAGGCGGGTGCTCAGGGCCGCGTCGTCCAGGGTGTCGATTTCGCTGCCGGTGATCGGGTCGCCGTCGCGCAGGCCCAGGCTGGCGCCGATGGCGGCGGCCGTGGTGGCGTGGTCGCCGGTGATCATGAGCACGCGCACGCCGGCGCGCAGGCACTCGGCCACCGACTCCACCGCCTCGGGGCGCGGCGGGTCCATCAGCCCCACCAGGCCGAGCAGGGTGAAGCGCGGCGTGATGTGCCCCAGCGTCAGCCCGGTCGTGCCAACGGGCAGCTCGCATTCGGCCAGCGCCAGCACGCGTTGGCCCTGGCGCGCGGCCCCGTCCATGCGCGCCTGCCAGGCCGCTGTGTCCAGCGGCTGGCCCGCCGCGTCGCGCACGCACAGGCCCAACACGCGCTCGGGCGCGCCCTTGAGCAGGGCCAGCACGCGGCCGCGGTGGTCGTGGTGCAGCGTGGCCATGTAGCGGTTTTCCGACTCGAAGGGCAGGCTGTCGATGCGCGGCATGCGCGCGGCCTCCTCAGCCAGGTCCAGCCCGGTCTTGAGCGCCAGCGTGAGCAGCGCGCCTTCGGTCGGGTCGCCGGCCAGCGTCCAGCCGCCTTGTGCGTCACGGTGCAAGCGAGCGTCGTTGCACAGCAGGGCGCAGCGCGCCAGGCGCATCACGCCGTCGTGGCGCTCGGGCGCGATGGTCTGGCCATCCACATGAAAACCGCCCTCGGGCGCGTAGCCGGCACCGCTCACGTCCACGCCGTCGGCCACCACCAGCACGCGCACCGCGGTCATTTCGTTCTTGGTCAGCGTGCCGGTCTTGTCGGTGCAGATCACGCCCACCGAGCCCAGCGTCTCCACCGCCGGCAGGCGCCGCACGATGGCGCGCTGCCCGGCCATGGCGGCGGTGCCGATGGCCAGCGTGATGGTGACGATGGCGGGCAGGCCCTCGGGGATCGCGGCCACGGCCAGGCCCACCACGGCCAGGAAGATGTCCAGCGGCGGCAGGCCACCCACCCGGCTGCCCCACAGGAAGGTGGCCACGCTCACCAGCAGGATGAAGAAGGTGATCTGGCGCGCGAACTGGTCGAGCCGGCGCGTGAGCGGTGTGGCCAGGGTCTGAACCTCCGAGACCATGCGGCCGATGCGGCCGATCTCGGTCTGCGCCGCGGTGGCGACCACCAGGCCGGTGCCCTGCCCCACCGCCACCACGGTGCCGGCGTAGGCCATGCCCGAACGCTCGGCCAGCGGCGCCAGCGCGGCCACCGGCGCGCTGTCCTTGTCCACCGGCAGCGACTCGCCAGTGAGCGCGGCCTCGTCGATGCGCAGGTTCCTGGCGGTCAGCAGGCGCAGGTCGGCCGGCACACGCGTGCCCGACTCGACCAGCACCACGTCGCCCGGCACCAGTTGCGCGGCGTCGATCTCGTGGCGCTCACCGTCGCGCAGCACCATGGCGTGGCTGGCCAGCATGGCGTGCACGGCTTCGAGCGCGCGTTCGGCCTTGCCTTCCTGGACAAAGCCGATCACGGCGTTGATGAGCACCACGCCGAAGATCACGGCGGCGTCGATGAGGTCGTCCAACCAGAGCGTGGTCAAGCCCGCGGCCAGCAACACATAGATCAGCAGGTTGTGGAACTGCGCCGCGAAGCGCCGCAACCAGCCCGGGCGCTCGGCGGCGGCGAGCCGGTTGGGGCCGTGCCGCGCCAGGCGCTCACGCGCTTCGCGGCTGGACAGGCCGGTCTCGCTGGCGGCCAGGTGCTGCAGCACCTCGGCGGCCGCCAGCGCATGCCAGGTTTCGGGGGGGATGGCGTCGCGGTTCATGGAAGGACCATAACCGAGACCCGAGACGCGAGCCACCGACCGGATCAAGCGGCGCGCGCAGCGCGGCGGGGGGCCCTCATGCCCAGACCAGCCGGTGGTGGTCGAAGCCCGCCTCCAGCGTCGGTTTGACCACCTGGAAATACGGCGAAACGTCGAAATCGCGCGGCGTGTACAGGCTGTGGTGGCGCACGTGCAGGATCTGGCGCACACAGTCCTGGCAGTGCGGATCGTTCAGTTGGGCCACCTCGATGATGGGCAGGATGGGGTAGTTGACCGACGCGAAGGCCTGCGCGATCAACGTCGAACAGATGGCACGCGTGGGGTCGCCACTGCCCAGCGCGAGCAGGTGGCGGCGCCAGCGTGTGGGCACGGGTGGCGTGGGAAACAGGTAGCGCGCCAGATCGACGATGTTCTTCAGGTCGTAGTGGTGGCCCAGGCGCTGCAGGGTGAACCGGCACACGGCCTGCGCTTCGTCGGCGCGCAGGCTGGCCGGCCGGCAGATGCGGCAGTGCCGCCCGGCGAACGCCGTGAGTGGCACCGCACGCACACCGGCGTTGATGTCGGCCTCGACCACGTTGAGCGCATCGCTCCCGCCACCGGCGATCGGCCCCACGTAGAGCGCCGCGTGCGACCAGGTGGACTGGGTCAGGTACTTGATGGCCGTGCTCACGCGCGAGTTGCCCTCCACCAGGATCACGTCGCCCGGACGCACACAGGCGGCCAGCAGCACCATGTCGGTGGGAAAACCGATGCTCGCGGTGTGCCCCGGCGCGCCCAGGTAGCGCGCCAGCGCACTGCCTATCCATTGCCTCATGCCTTGTCCCTTCCGGTGTAAGAATGGCGAACCCTGCGCGACTCACCAGGAAACCCACCCGAGAACCGTGTCGTGAACTTCCGCAAACTCCTGCTGCTGGTGGCCGTGCTGATGGCCATCGTCGCTTTTTTCACCTTCGATCTCAACCGGTATTTCAGCCTCGACTTCCTGCAGCAGAGCCAGGCCCGTTTCGCCGAGCTGCGGGCGCAGCAGCCCCTGGCGCTCGCGCTGGGGTATTTCGCGGTCTACGTCGCCGTCACCGCGCTCTCGCTGCCCGGCGCCACCATCGTCACGCTCGCGGGTGGCGCCATCTTCGGCCTGGGCTGGGGCCTGCTGATCGTGTCGTTCGCCTCCAGCATCGGCGCCACGCTGGCGTTTCTGACCTCGCGTTTCCTGTTGCGCGACAGCGTGCAGACGCGCTTTGGCCAGCGCCTGGCCGAGGTGGACAAAGGCATCCAGAAGGAAGGTGCGTTCTACCTGTTCACGCTGCGGCTGATTCCGGTGGTGCCGTTTTTCCTGATCAACCTGCTGATGGGCCTGACGAAGATGAAGGCCTGGACGTTTTACTGGGTCAGCCAGCTCGGCATGCTGGCCGGCACGGCGGTGTACGTGAACGCGGGCACGCAACTGGGCCAGCTGACGTCGCTGCAAGGCATCCTGAGCCCGGCGCTGCTGGGCTCCTTTGTGCTACTCGGCCTGTTCCCACTGATCGCGCGGCGCGTCGTGGAGGTGGTGCAAAAGCGCAAGGTGTACGCACGCTGGGCCAGCGTTCGGCCGGCGAAGTTCGACCGCAACCTGATCGTGATCGGCGCGGGCGCGGGCGGCCTGGTGTCGGTCTACATCGCCGCCGCCGTGAAGGCCAAGGTGACGCTGATCGAGGCCCACAAGATGGGCGGCGACTGCCTGAACTACGGCTGCGTGCCGAGCAAGGCGCTGATCAAAAGCGCCACACTGGCGCACCAGATGCGCCACGCATCGAACTACGGCCTGAGCGATGCAAGCCCGGTTTTCAGCTTCAGGGCCGTGATGCAGCGCATCCACGACGTGATCAAAGCCATCGAGCCGCACGACAGCGTGGAGCGCTACACCGGTCTGGGCGTGGAGGTGCTGCAGGGTTACGCCAGGTTGCTGAACCCGTGGACGGTGGAGATCGCGCAGAGCGGCGGTGGCACGCAGACCCTCACCGCGCGCAGCATCGTGATCGCGGCCGGTGCCCGCCCCTTTGTGCCGCCGCTGCCCGGTCTGGACGAGATGGGCTATGTCACCAGCGACACGCTGTGGGACGCGTTCGCGAAGCTCGACGAGGTTCCGCAACGCCTGGTGGTGCTGGGTGGTGGCCCCATCGGCTGCGAACTCGCCCAGGCCTTCGGCCGGCTGGGATCGCAGGTGACGCAGGTGGAGATGGCGCCGCGCATCATGATCCGCGAAGACGAGGAGGTGAGCGCGCTCGCGAAAGCCGCGCTGGAAACGGACGGCGTGGCGGTACTCACCGGACACAAGGCGCTGCGCTGCGAGGCCGTGGGCGGCGAGAAGATGCTGATCGTCGAGCACGAAGGCACGGAAAAACGCATTCCCTTCGACCAGCTCATCTGTGCCGTGGGCCGCGTGGCGCGGCTGCAGGGCTACGGGCTCGAAGAACTGGGCATCCCGACGAACAAGACCATCGAGACCAACGAGTACCTGCAGACCCTCTACCCCAACATCTACGCCGCGGGCGACGTGGCCGGTCCCTACCAGTTCACCCACGTGGCCGCGCACCAGGCCTGGTACGCGGCGGTCAACGCCCTCTTCGGCGACTTCAAGAAGTTCAAGGCCGATTATTCGGTGATCCCCTGGGCCACCTTCATCGCCCCCGAGGTGGCGCGCGTGGGCCTGAACGAACAGGAAGCGAAGGAAAAGAACATCCCCTACGAGGTCACGAAGTACGGCATTGACGACCTGGACCGCGCGATCGCCGACAGCGAGGCCCACGGCTTCGTGAAGGTGCTCACCGTGCCGGGCAAGGACACCATCCTCGGCGTCACCCTCGTCGGCACGTACGCCGGCGATCTGCTGGCCGAATACGTGCTGGCCATGAAACACGGCCTGGGTCTGAACAAGATCCTGGGCACCATCCACACCTACCCCACACTGGCCGAGGCCAACAAGTACGCCGCGGGCGAATGGAAGCGCGCGCACGCGCCGCAGCGGCTGCTGGCCTGGGTGGCGAAGTACCACGCCTGGAAGCGCGGATGACGATGCCGGTGGAACCCACCGGCCGTGAAAGAATCGACACACCATGATCCACCGCCGCCAGACCCTGGCCCTGCTCGCCGCCAGCGCGTTTTTTCCGCTCGCCGCGCGGGCCCAGCCCACGTTCGACCACGGCTACGCCGCCTGGGACGCGCTGCTGAAAAAACACGTGCGCTGGCTGGCCGACGGCAAGCAGTCGCGCGTCGGCTACGCCGGGTTTCTGGCCGACCGCGCCGCGCTGGCAACCGTGCTCGAGGCCTTGAGCGCCGTGCCCCAGGCCACGTTCGACGGCTGGAGCCGGCCGCAGCAGATGGCCTTTCTGATCAACGCCTACAACGCCTTCACGGTGGAACTCATCCTCACGAAATACCCGGATCTGAAGTCCATCAAGGACCTGGGCTCGTTCATCCAGGCGCCCTGGAAAAAGAAGTTCTTCCGGCTGCTCGGCCAGGAGCGCCACCTCGACTGGATCGAACACGAGCAGCTGCGTCCGCGCTACCAGGAGCCGCGCGTGCACGCCGCGTTGAACTGCGCCAGCATCGGCTGCCCGGCGCTGCGCGACGAGGCCTTCACCGCCGCGAGGCTCGTGGCCCAGCTCGAAGACGGCATGCGCCGCTTCCTGGGCGACCGCACGCGCAACCGCGTGGTCGGGGGCCGGCTGGAAGTCAGCAGCATCTTCAAGTGGTTCCGCGAAGACTTCGAGGCCGGCCACCAGGGGTTCACGCGGGTGGAAGACGTGTTTGCCCGCTACGCCGAACAGCTGAGCGATCAACCCGCCGAGCAGGCCCGCCTGCGCGCGCGCAGCCTGCCCGTGAGCCACCTGGACTACGACTGGTCGCTCAACGACGCCGGCCGCTGACCATGCGCGCCACCCACTGCCGCCGCACCACCCTGGCCGGCACCCTGCTCGCGCTGGCGCTGGTGGGCAGCGCCCCGGCTCAGACCCAGACCGGCGCCGCCTTGCCCCCGCTGCTGCAGGACGACGGCGCGCTGCACCCGGCTTGGCGCTTTGTCGGCTTTCCCCAGCAACACACCGAACTGCCGCCGACCCGCTTCGAGGCCGGCACGGTGGACGGCGAACGCGCGCTCAAGGTGTCCACCGCGTCGTCCTACGGTACGCTGGTGCACGGCTGGAGCGGCCCTGTACCTGCCGCGCGGCTGCAATGGCGCTGGCGGCTGGACCAGCCGCTCGTGGGCGCCCGGGTGCCGGTCGACATCCTCAGCAAGGCCGGCGACGACGCCGCGCTCAAGGTCTGCGTGATGTTCGACCACCCGATGGAACGCGTGCCATTCTGGGAACGCACCGTGCTGCGCCTGGCGCGCGGCGTGAGCGGCGAGGCGCTGCCTGCGGCCACGCTATGCTATCTGTGGGACAGCTCGCACCCGGCGCTCACCGAAGGCGCCAACCCCTACAGCCGCCGCGTGCGCTTCATCAGCCTGCAAGGCCGCGGTGCGCCGTTGGCGCGTTGGGTAAGTGAGTCGCGCGACGTGGCGCAAGACTTCGCCCGGCTCTTCGCCGACGAGCTGCCGCAGGGCGCCCAGACACCGCGCGAAGCCCTGCCCCGCATCTCCACCGTGCTGATCGGCGCCGACAGCGACAACACCGCGAGCCACAGCACCGGCTGGGTGGCCGGGCTGCGCTGGGCAGACCAAGCACCCTGAAGCACCCCGCTGGCCGCGCACAAAGGCGGGCCACCGGGCGCCGTGCGGACCGGTCAGCCCTTCTTGCCGCCCACAGCCAGCAGCACCGCGCCCACGACGATGGCGCCAATGCCCGCCCACACGGGCACATTGACCGTTTCCTTCTCCTCCACCTTGAGCTCGATCGGCCCGAGCTTGAGCGCGGTGGTGTCCTTGGTGTAGCTGAAGCTGCCGTAAACCAGGCCCAGCGCGCCCCCGACGATGAAAAGAATGGCCACGATTCGGGTGATGTTCAAGGGTGTATCTCCAGTATGCGACACCCGCCCCCGGTGCTGACGGCACCGAGACGGGTGACAAGAAAACATTGAAACACACTTCGGTCGGCGCGCCCGACCTTCCTCGGGCACCGGCCGCGCGCAACGGGAAACCGCTCCCGCTGATGGCCGCGGGATGCACGCCCCAGCGGTCACTGCCGGGGCGGGCCGATGGCCCTGGCCTTATTTGCTGGCCGCCACCGGAGCGGCCGGCGTCGCCGCAGCCGGCTGCATCCCGCCCTCCCACCAACGCTGCACCGCGGCACGGTCGAACGGCGCGAGCGGCGCGCTTTCGATGGTGACCGATGTGAGCACGGGGAAGTGGGAGCGGAACAGCGCAAGGTCCTTCTCCGACAGGTTTTCCGTGGTCACATCCCAGGTACCGCCGGACAAGCCCGTCACCGACTGGTCAATCAAGGGGATCACGGGCCCGGCGCGGAACTCTTCCCCCTGCCGCGGCCGCAACTTGGCCGTGAGTCGACCGACGTAGGTGATCGAGTTCGGTTTCACCTCCAGGTCCATCAACAGGGGAACCACGAAGGTCCCGATAAACGGAAACCCTTTGGCCTGGCCCGTCACATCGCCCAGTTTGTACTGACCGGGCTTCAAGGCCATGCGCGTCAGATAAACGATACGGTCCCCTTCCTTCACGGTGTCTTCATCCTCATCGAGCTTGAAGTTCTGCCGCTCTTCCTTGCTTTGGGCGTTCGGCTGCTCAAGCTTCACTACAAAAGGCTTCGGAACATAACGGCTGTCGTCGGATCGAGAAACCTCAACGGCCATCAGCACCACAGACTTCTCGCTGGTGTCAATGGTCTTGGCATCTTTGTCAAAGGCCATGGGGTTGACGGTGGCACACCCGGCGAGTGCAAAACAGATGGCCATGGCACCCAGAAATCGATTCACTTTTTTTTCCTCCGATAGATAGATTGGGTTGTGACAGAAAACGCCGGAGTTGTTCGACAAACCCCGGGAACTACCGCTTCACAGCGGTCCCCGCAGTCGCGGGAGCCGACACGCTATCACGGGAAAAAGCGCCGCTTCGCCGAAGCACCTCGGGTTGTCCAAGCGCAGTGGATCAAAGGTCGTTGTTTCCACCGGAAGGGGGCCAACCTTTGGCGCGCATACAACACACCAAGGCGTCGCCCCATCGCGACCCAGGCCACCCCACCGGCGCGCCCCCCGGAAACCGCCACCAAGCGCCCCCTCTCGCGCTCCCTGCTCACAACGCAGCCCGCAGTGCCTCCAGGTACTGCGGGCTGTTCGAGATCGTGTTGTGGTCGGTGCCCGGTACCACCGAGAACGAGGCCACGCCCTTGGCGAAACGTGTGCGCAGGCGGTCGGTGCTCCAGCGCGGGATCACGTTGTCGAACTCGGCCGCCAGCAGCAGTGTGGGCACCCGGATCGAGGGCGCGTAGCGCCACGACTCGAACTTGTCGGTCAGCAGCCACCGCACCGGAAACGCCGGGAACTGCCGCGCCGCGAGCTCCACGATGCTGTCGTACGGCGTCACGAGCACGAGGCGCGACACCGGCCGCTGGCTCGCGAGGTGCACGGCCACACCGCTGCCCAGGCTGCGCCCCACCACGGCCACGTCCGGGTGGTCGGCATGCACCGAGTCGAACAGGGCCTGTGCATCGCTCTTCAACAAAGCTTCGGTGGGTGCCCCGGTGCTGGCGCCGTAGCCGCGGTACTGCAGCAGGTAGATGGCGTGGTCTGGAAACGCGCGGGCAAACCAGGGCAGTTGCTGCGACACGTCTTCGGCGTTGCCGCCGAAATAGATCAGGGCCTTCGGGCCGCTGTGCGGTCGGACCGACACCGCCAGCTCGGCCCCTGGCACCACCAGCTTGCGCGTGGTGTCCGGCCCCGCCAGGGCGCTGGGTTGGGGAAAGTACAGGAACGAGCGCTGAAACGCGTACAGGGCCACGCAGGCACCGCCGTACACGAGGGCAACGAACGCAAGAAGCCAGAGGGTGATGCGCATGGGTCTGCCTTCGTTGGGCGAGCGGTCCACCGTACGCCCGGGTGTTACGCCGCGGTGGCGATTTCGTCGTAGCCTCGGCCCACGAACTGGAGCAGGCAGAAACCGTGGCCAAACGGATCGGCCATAGGCGCGATCTTGCCCCAGTTGCTGGACCGGACCTCGGCTTCGAGCGTCGCGCCCGCACTCAGCGCCCGCTGCACCGAGGCATCGATGTCCGTCACCACCAGGTCCAGGTGCACCGGCGTCCAGTGCCGCCCGTAGTCGCGCACCTGGCTGGAGGCCTGGGTCGCCGGGCTGCCGGCGGGCTTCACCAGGAGATAGATCGCGGAGGAAGCGCCCAGCAGTTCAACCCCATCCGCGCCAAAGCGCCGCCCTACCTGCAGATCGAACGCGCTCGTGTAGAAACGCAGCGCCTTGTCCAGGTCATCCACATCGATGTTCACGAGCAGTTCCATGGCAGCACTCCTTGACCGACTACGCGCCCGTGGTGCCCAGCGCGACGAATTCGCCTTCGAAATGGCCCGCTTCAGCGCCGTCGTACCAGAGCGTGGACGAGACCGTGATTCTGGCCCGGCCCTTGCGCTCCAGCATGCGCGTGAACGCTTGCCATGCCTCGGGCGTCGGGCTTGGCGCGCGGGCCGTGAAGTGGCCCACGATCGCCTGCTCGTAGCTCATGGTGTTGCGCTGGATGACCAGCCGGGTCTTGTAGCCCGCCGCGGTCAGCTTGGTGTGCAACAGCGACCAGGCCGACAGGATGGCCAGCGCGGAAGCGCTGCCACCGAACACGGTGTCGCGGTGGTTGATGTTGGGACGCAGCGGGGCGCCCAGCACCACCTGCGCGGGCGACGCCTCTTCCACGGAAACCTGCATTGCCAGCGACAGGGGGATGTGCTCGTGCAGGTACTGCTCCAGTTCAGCGGGTGTCATGGTTTTTTCTCCTCGGGTGTCTGGTGTTTGAGCGGCCAGGGCGGGTCGTCATGATGCAACGGCCGCGCGGCGCCGGACACGGCGCGAACGAAACCGGCTTTGGCATCGGTGTACGCCTCCCGGTCGCTCGCGTGTTGCTCGGCGGCGCTGGCTTTGAGCGCGGCGTAGCGGGCGGCGAGCGCAGGGTCGGCGCGCAGTGCATCGCGAAAGCGCAGCCGCTCGTGCCAGGCCTGGCCCTGGTGAACCACCACGTGCAGGTGGTGGGTGCGGTGGCCATCGGCCCAGCGCATGAACCATTTGCGGTCGCTCAGCGTGGCGTTGAATTCGGCCGACGTGGTGTACCCGCACGCGCACAGTGCGACCGCCACCGACTCCGCCACCGCCATGGACGCGACGCCGGCCATGATGTCGACGATGGGCTTGGCCGCCAGGCCCGGGACCGCCGTGCTTCCGATGTGTTCCAGGCCGATGAACACGCCGGGAAGCGCCCGCAGCAGGCGTTCCCGCTCGGCGGCATACGCCGCGGGCCACGAAGCGTCGTAGGGCTGCAGCGTCACGGCTTCGTGGATGGCCGCCGCCAGCGACTGCTGCTCGTTCATGGCGCTACGCCACCGGAAACGACGGGCCTTGCTCGGTATGCCCCTGGCGCACGGCCGCGTGCAGAGCGGCCAGGGCGCGCCGCACGGTGGCGCCAACCAGCGGGTCTTCGACCATGCCGTCTTCCCCCAGGTGGGCACCGAGCAGCGGGATGCTGAGCGAAGCGGGTTCGACGATCACGGCCGACATGGTCTTGAGCGTTTCGCGCAGCGCCGCGTCGGCGTGGTGCGCACGCGGCGATGCGTTCAGAACCGCGACACGCTTGTCCACGAAAGGCTCAAAACCGACCAGCCAGTCCAGCGTGTTCTTGATCGCGCCGGTCACGCCATGGGCGTACTCGGGGCTCGCGATCAACAACGCGTCCGACGCGGCGACGGCGGCGTGCAGCGCGCGGACCGGCGAAGGCAGCTGCGCCTCCAGATCGGGGTTGAAGAGCGGCAGATCGCCCACGCCGGCAAACACCGTGAGCTGGACCTCCGGCGGCGCCAGCCGCACCGCCGCACGCAGGAGCGCGGCATTGATGGATGCGGCCCGCAGGCTGCCCGACAGGCACAGGATTTTCATGGTGTCCACGTGTGAGGAAAGAAGAGAGCAGCGCGGCGCGGCGGCCCTGGTCAAACGCGATCCAGCATGCGGTGGGGCCCTACCGGCAGCCGCACGGAAATGGCATCACCCGGTCGCACGATCCCGCCGGCCACCACGACCCCCATGACACCGGCTTTGCGAACCAGCGCCCCCTCGGGCGTGCGGCCGAGCACCGCGGCCATCAGACCCGACTGAAACCGGTTCAGTTGTTCGCAGGGGTTGCGCAGGCCGGTGAGTCTGACGATGACCGAAGAGCCGATGTGCAACTCGGCATCCGCCGGCAGCGCGAGAAGACTGAGATGGCGTGTGGTGATGTTCTCGCCGATCTGGCCGGGTCCCACCTCGAACCCCTGCGCGGCCAGTTCCTCGAACAGCTCGGCATGGATGAGGTGAACCTGGCGCAGGTTCGGCTGCATTGGGTCTTGCGCCACCCGCGAGCGGTGCTGCACGGTAACCCCGCAATGCGCATCCCCCTCCACACCAAGGCCCGCCAGCAAGCGGATCTGCGAGGCAACGCCCTTGGTGAAAGCGTGGGCCGGGCTGGAACTGACGGCAACAACCTGAGGGCTCATGTGCATGGCGAGCGTTCTGCGCTTCGGTGGCCTACTTCGCTCGCCTGGGCTTTGCTTTTGCGACGGTGTTGAGGGCGATGGCGGCGCGGATGAGCGCTTTGAATGCAGCCGCGTCAACCACCTCCCCCTCGCGAATGTCCATCGCGCGCCTGGTGTTGCCGTCGAGGCTCGAATTGAACAGCCTGGCCGGGTCATCCAGCGAAGCCCCCTTGGCGAAGGTCAGTTTCACGACCGACTTGTAGGACTCGCCGGTGCAGACGATCCCGTCGTGCGACCACACAGGCGTGCCCATCCACTTCCACTCCTCGACGACCTCCGGGTCGGCCTCCTGGATGAGCTGGCGCATCCGGCTCAAGGTCTGCCCGCGCCAGTCTGCGAGATCGGCGATGCGTTGGTCAATCAGCGCAGAGGCCGATGGGCCCTCGGTCGAATCCGGTTTTTTCATGGGTGCCTCCTGAAGCTTTCGGACTCTAAAGCACTATGAAAATCTGTTGTTGCATGGTGTTTTAGAAGGCCGAAGGCGCGCCCGGCACCATCATCCAGGAAGCGGCGGTTAACAGCACCCAGGACCCCCTTCAAACCCGAATGACCTCGACTTCGTGTGGCCTCTCGGTGGAAAAGCTTCGGGCGAACTCGATGACCTCGGCCTCTGATTCGCCAGGATGCGAGGTGGTGGTGATGAATGTGGCCTCCGAGCCGTCGGCTCCCATGCACATCCAGTCCAGCGCATCCTCCCATTTTTCGGCGTCGACACCCAGGGCGCAGAACAGCTCAATCTGGCTCTCGATCAGTTCCCGCAACAACGGATCATCCCGGCTGGCGACGTAGCCGGAGGTAGAAACCAGAACGATCTTCCCGCTGTGCATGGCAACCGCCTGAGCCCCAGCCCCGTCTCAAACCACCTGCAGCCGCACCCCGCCAGCCACAGGCGCCACGATCTCGCCCACTTCGGCGGCGGCGGCGAAGTCGTGACGCTCGAAGATGGCCAGCACCTCGGCCACCGCGTCGGGCGCGCAGGCCACGAGCAAGCCGCCGCTGGTCTGGGGGTCGCTCAGCAGGGCCTGGTCCACCGGTTGCAGGTGGTCGCCCAGGCGCACTTCGTGGCCATAGGCGGCCCAGTTGCGGCCGGAGGCGCCGGTCACCATGCCCTGGGCGGCCAGGGCGCGCACGCCTTCGATCAGCGGCACGCGGTCCATGCTGAGGCGCACGGTGGTGTGGGCGCCGCGCGCCATCTCCAGGGTGTGGCCGGCCAGGCCAAAGCCGGTGATGTCGGTGAGCGCGTGCACACCGTCAAGCGCCGCCAGGTCGGGGCCGGGGGTGTTGAGCTGGGTGGTGGTGGCGATCATGCGGGCGTAGCCCTCGGCGCTGAGCGCGTCCTTCTTGAGCGCGGCCGAGAGCACGCCCACGCCGATGGGTTTGCCCAGGATCAGGCGGTCGCCCACTTGTGCGTCGGCGTTGCGCTTGACGCGCTTTGGGTGCACCAGCCCCAGGGCCACCAGGCCGTAGATGGGTTCGACGGAGTCGATGGTGTGGCCGCCCGCGATGGGGATGCCGGCGGCGCGGCAGACGTCCTGCCCGCCCTGCAGGATCTTGCCAATCGTCTCGGTGCTGAGCACGCCGATGGGCATGCCCACCAGGGCCAGCGCCATGATGGGCGTGCCGCCCATGGCGTAGACGTCGCTGATGGCGTTGGTGGCGGCGATGCGGCCGAAGTCGAACGGGTCGTCGACGATGGGCATGAAGAAGTCGGTGGTGGCGATCAGGGCCTGTTCGTCGTTGAGCCGGTACACAGCGGCGTCGTCGGCGGTTTCGATGCCGACCAGCAGCTCGGGCGGCATGGGCATGGCGGCCGTTCCTTTGAGGATGTCGCTGAGCACGCCGGGGGCGATCTTGCAGCCGCAGCCACCACCGTGCGAGAGGCTGGTGAGGCGGGGTTCTTTGGTGGCGGCGGGTTGGGGCATGGGTGCGTTCATCGGCGGGTTCGGGTTCGGTGCGGCGTAAGGTTGGGATGCGGCGGCGCGGCTCAGGGAGGTTGCCGCCCAGTGGGGTGTCGCAGTTCGCCCAGCAGGCTCAGCAAGGCGGCCCGCTCGGCGGCCGGTTCAAACCGGGTGGCTCTGATCGCGCATTGTGCTTGCAGCGCGGCGAGCCAGGCGCCGCCGCTGGCGAGGTCCTGACGGCCCTGGCGCAGCAGCGCGGCCAGCGCGGCGGCGTCGCCCGCGGAGAAGTAGCCGCCGTAGTCGGCACCGAGCATGCCCACGTTGCCCGCGATGCGCGAGGCCAGCACGGGCGTGCCACTGAGCGCGGCTTCCATGATGACGTGGGCGCCCCCTTCCATGTGGCTGGGGTGCACCAGCAGGTGCGCGCGCTGGATGCGCTCTCGCGTGCGGGCGTGTGGCTGGCCGCCGAGCCAGCGGTAGTGCGGGCAGTCGCGCATGCACTGGCGCGCGGCCTCGCCCAGCGCGGTGTCGAGCGCATCGCCGATGTGGTCGATCTGGATGCCTTCGTCGGGCCGCAACAGGCGCGCCGCGGCCCACAGCGTCTGGGGCGACTTCTCCTCGCGCAGGTGCCCCACCATGAGCACGCGCAGCCACGCCGTGGTCTTGGCCAGGGTCCGGCGCGGGGTGCTGGACTGGAAGACCACCCGGGCCTTGCCGCGCAGGGCCTCGGGCAGGGCCAGCGGGCCCTGGTCCTGCAGCACGATCAGCCGCTGCGCCAGGGCCAGCGAGCGCTGCGCGCTGGCGTCGGTGGCGATGTCGCGGTACAGGTCGGTGCCGGTGAGCGCGAGCACCAGCGGCCGCCCGGGGTGCGCCTGCGCCCACGCGGCCACGGAGGCGGCCGAACGCCGCGCGTGCAGGGCGAGCAGGATGTCGGTGCCGTCGGCGGCGGCGTCGCCATCGGGCCACCGCTGGGCCAGGCGAACCCGATAATGGCCCGACAGCATCTGCGCCCAGCGGCGCGCGGTCTGCCAGTTGCCGTTGTTGGCATCGGCCAGCGCGGGAGTGACGATGCAGAGAGCGGGTTTTTTCATGGGGGTGAGTCGATGGCGGTGATTGTGTCCGAAGCCGAACAGGCCCGTTGCGCCGGCAAGGCCGCGCTGACGCAGGCGCTGGTGGGCGCGCGCGAGCGCACGCTGCGCCTGTTCGCCGCCTACCAGGCCGCGCTGGGGCCGGCCCTGCGCGTGCCCTGCACGCCCGAGCTGAACCCGCCGCCGTGGGAGCTGGGCCACATCGGCTGGTTTGCGGACTGGTGGATCGCGCGCAACCCGCAGCGCGGGCTGGGCACGCAGGCCGACCCGCTGGCGCCGCGCGCGCCAGCGCGGCAGGCCACACGCGGACTGAACGCGGATGCGCTGTACAACTCCAGCACCGTGCCGCACGACCGGCGCTGGCAGCTGGACCTGCCCGATGCCGACGCGGTGCGCGCCGACCTGGCCCACGGCCTGGCCGACACGCTGGCGCTGCTGGCGCAGGCGCCCGACAACGACGCCGGCCTGTATTTCTTTCGCCTCGCGCTGTTCCACGAAGACATGCACGCCGAGGCGGCGGTCTACATGGCGCAGACGCTGGGGTTGGACGCTCTGGACGCCACGGTGTCCGCCGCTGCGCCGCCCCCAGAGCAAACCCTGCCACAAACCCTGTCCATCGCCGCCACCCCCTGGACCCTGGGCCGCAGCGGCCCGGGCTTCGCTTTTGACAACGAGCTGGGCGCCCACGCCGTATCGGTGCCCACCTTCGAGATCGACGCACGCACCGTCAGCTGGGCGCGGTTTCTGCCGTTCGTGGCGGCGGGCGGTTATGCGCAGCGGCGTTTCTGGAGCGAGGCGGGCTGGGCCTGGCTGCAGGCCGGCGCAACGGTGGAGCCTGGGAGCAGCGCTTCGGGTGCAGAGCCTTGGCGCCACCCGCGCCATCTGCGCCCGTCAACCGATGGCGGCTGGGAGCGGCAACGGGGCGGGCATTGGCAGCCGCTGGACATGGCCGCGCCGGCCTGCCACCTCACGGCGTTCGAGGCCCAGGCCTGGTGTGCCTGGGCCGGGCGGCGCCTGCCCAGCGAAGCCGAATGGGAAGTGGCCGCGGGCCACCCGGGTTTCCAGTGGGGCGAGGTGTGGGAATGGACCGCCAGCGCCTTCGCGCCCTTCCCCGGTTTTCAGCCGCACCCCTATGTGGACTACTCCCGGCCCTGGTTCGACGGCCGCCCGGTGCTCAAAGGCGCGAGCCACGCCACCGCGCCGCGCATGCGCCACCCCCAGTACCGCAACTTCTTCACGCCCGAGCGCAACGACATCTTTGCCGGTTTCCGCAGCGTGGTCGGTCAGCGTTGACGGGTTCCCACCAGCACACACCGCGGAACCGGCTCCGCCGGGCCGCTGGTGTGGCCCCCTTGAGGGGGTCGCGGGCGCAGCCCGCGGCAGGGGTGGTCAAGCAGATCCCCAGAACACACTGAACCACTCCCGGTCATCGCTCCAATGGCGCACGGCGCCAAAGCCCGCGTCGTGCAGCAGGGCTTCGAAATCGGCGGGTTCCCACTTGTAGGAGTTTTCGGTGTGCAGGCGCTCGCCGGCCGCGAAATGGCGTTCACCACCGGGCCAGCGCACGGTCTGCGCGCGGGTGGGCTCCAGGTGCATCTCGATGCGCGAGGCCTCGGCGTTGAAGAACGCCACGTGCCGCCAGGCCTGGGGGGCGAAGTCGGCGCCCAGCAGGCGGTTCACGTTGAGCAGCAGGTTGCGGTTGAAGGCGGCGGTCACGCCCAGGGCGTCGTCGTAGGCGGGTTCGAGCACAGCGCGTGGCTTCACGCGGTCCACGCCGATGAGCAGGCCCCCGCCCGCGCCACCGGCGGCGCACACCGCGTGGGCCTGGCGCAGCAGGGCCAGGGCCTCGGTGGGCGAGAAGTTGCCGATGCTGGAGCCGGGGTAGAACACGGCGCGCGGCAGCCGCGCGGCGCCGCTCGTGGCCAGCCAGTCCGCCGCCTGCGGGCCGAGCGCGAGCCGGGCCGAGAAGTCCATGCCCAGGCCCAGCATGGGCAATGCCGGGTGGCGCTGCTGCAGGGCGTCGAGCGCGGCGCGCAGGTAGTCCACCGAGATGTCCACCGCCACGTAGGCGGCGGGCCGCAGCGCGGGAAACAGGCCCGCGGCCTTGGCGCAGCTGCCCGCGCCCAGGTCGATCAGCACCGCGCCGGCGGGCACGGCCTGGGCCATGTCGGGCGCGTGCTGCGCGAAGATGGCGGCCTCGGTGCGCGTGGGGTAGTACTCGGCCAGTTCGGTGATGGCGTCGAACAGGCGCGAGCCCAGCGCGTCGTACAAAAACTTGGGGGCGATGCGCGGCGGCGTGAGCGACAGCCCGGCCGCCAGTTCGGCGCGCACGGCGTCGTCGTCGGGGCGGTGCAGCTGGACAAAGCTGGGCAGACAGGGTGTGGACGGCATGGCTGGCCCTGGGGGTTGCAGGCCCGTGGGCCCGGTGTTGAACACATCCCGGGTCGCGCTGGGGCGGGCCGGGGCGACGGGGTCAAAGGCTGCGCGCCAGGCGCAGGCCGCTGAACTGCCAGCGGGCGCTGGCGGGAAAGAAGTTGCGGTAGCTCGCGCGCAGGTGCGACAGGGGCGTGGCGCAGGAGCCGCCGCGCAGCACCAGTTGGTTCACCATGAACTTGCCGTTGTACTCGCCCACCGCGCCTTCGGCCGGCTGGTAGCCCGGGTAGGCGCTGTAGCTGCTGCTGGTCCACTCCCACACGTCGCCGTGCATCTGCAGCAGCGCGCCGGGCGCGGCGGCCGCGCGCGCGGGCATGGGGTGCAGGGCGCCGCTGTCCTGGCCGTTGCCCTGCACCGGCAGGGCCGCGGCGCTGGCTTCCCACTCGGCCTCGCTGGGCAGGCGCGCGCCGGCCCATTCGGCGCGGCTGGCCGAGGCCCAGCGCGCGAAGGCGTCGGCCTCGTAGTAGCTGATGTGCGTCACCGGGGTGTGCGGGTCCAGCGGCATGTCGCCGTGCAGGGTGAACACCGTGGGCGGCGCGGCGCTGTCGGCCGGCAGTGTCCAGTAGAGCGGCGCGGCCAGGCCTTCGGCGCGCAGCCAGTCCCAGCCGGCGGCGAGCCACCAGCGCGGGTCGGTGTAGCCGCCGTCCCGCACGAAGGCCAGCCACTCGCCATGGGTCACCGGCCGGTTCATCAGCGCATGGGGTTGCAGCCACTGGGGGTGGCGCGGGCTTTCGTTGTCGAACGCAAAGCCCGGCCCGGCGTGGCCGATCTCGACCAGCCCCCCGGGGCGCTCCACCCACTGCGCCGGCACGCTGGCCACGCTGCTGAGCGGCCAGGCGCGCCGGTACACCGGGTGCAGCGGGTTGATGGAGAGCAGGTGCTTGATGTCGGTGAGCAGCAGTTCCTGGTGCTGCTGCTCGTGCTGCACACCCAGCTCGATCAGCGCCAGGGCCTCGGGGTGGCTGGTGTGGCGCAGCAGCCGGGCCACCCGCTGGTCCACCTCGGCGCGCCAGCGCAGCACTTCGGCGAAGTCGGGGCGGGTCAGCAGGCCGCGCTGGGGCCGCGAAAAGGGTTCGCCCACGCCGTTGTAGTAGCTGTTGTAGAGCGCGCGAAAGGCCGGGTGGAAGGGCTGGAAGCCGGGCTCGAAGCGCTCCAGCACGAAGGTTTCGAAAAACCAGGTCACGTGCGCCAGGTGCCATTTGGCGGGGCTGGCGTCGGGCATGGACTGGGCCTGGCAGTCTTCGGGCGAGAGTGGCGCCACCAGCGCCAGGCTGCGCTCGCGCACCGCCTGGTAACGCCGGGCCAGGGCGGCGCGCTCCAGGTCGAGGCCGGGCGCGGGGCGCGCTGCGTGTGCGGCGGGTGCCTTGGCAGCGGTCGGTGGGGTGGGCATGGCGGTCCTTTCAGCGCGCGGGCAGCAGGCGCAGCAACTGGCCGTTGCGTTCGTCGGTCAGCAGGTAGATGAAGCCGTCCGGGCCCTGGCGCACGTCGCGCACGCGCTGGCCCAGCGTGGGCAGCAGTTTTTCCTCGCGGCGCACGCGGGTGCCGTCGAGCTCCAGCCGGGCCAGGTAGCGGAACTTGAGCGAGCCCACCAGCAGGTTGCCGCGCCAGGCCTTGCCGTAACGATCGCTGTGCACGAAGGCCATGCCGGCCGGGGCGATGGACGGCACCCAGTAGTGCAGCGGCTGCTCCAGCCCGGGTTTGGCGGTGAGGCCTTCGCCGATGGGGCCGCCGCCGTAGTTTTCGCCGTAGGTGATGAGGGGCCAGCCGTAGTTCTTGCCGGCCTCGGGGCGGTTGATCTCGTCGCCGCCCTGCGGGCCGTGTTCACCGGTCCACAGGCGCCCGTCGGCCGCGAGCGCGGCGCCCTGCCCGTTGCGGTGGCCCAGGCTCCAGATCTCGGGCAGCGCGCCCGCGCGGCCCACGAAGGGGTTGTCGGGCGGCACGCTGCCGTCGGGTTTGATGCGCACCACCTTGCCGAGGTGGTTGTCCAGGGTCTGCGCGTCGGCCATGCGGCTGAAGCGGTCGCCCAGCGTGAGGAACAGGTTGCCGTCGCGGGCCTGCACGATGCGGCAGCCGAAATGCGCGCGGCTGCTGACCTTGGGTTTCTGGCTGAACAGGACCTTCACGTCTTCCAGCCGCGTGGCGTCCTTGGACAGGCGGGCCGAGGCCAGCGCGGTGGAGTTGCCGCCGCCGCTGGCGGCGGGCTCGGCGTAACAGAAATAGAGGGTGCGGTTGCGCGCGAAGTCGCGGTCGGTGGTCACGTCGAGCAGACCGCCCTGCCCGATCACGTCCACCTGGGGCACACCGGCCAAGGGCTCGCCGAGCGTGCCATCGGGCGCCACCACGCGCATGCGCCCGGGCCGCTCGGTCACCAGCATGCGGCCCTCGCCGATGAAGGCCAGGCCCCAGGGGTTCTGCAGACCGCGCGCCACCACCTCGGTGGTGACGCCACCCGCCTGGGCCTGGGCCTGGGCGGCTGGCGCGGCGGCGGCGAGCGCGGCAAGGGCTGTGGTGAGCGAAAGGCTGAACAGACGGAGGATTGTCATGGTCGGCTCCCTGGCCATGGATGGAGGGTCAGACGGGGTTGGTTCGGGGTCGGTCCACAGGGTTCCTGGGCTCAGCCGAACGGCCGCACCCCGAACAGCCAGGCGTGCAGCCAGAGCACGAACACCCCATAAACCACGAGCCCGCCCACCAGCGCGATCGCGTCGTTGCGCGCCCGCGCCGGCCCCAGGGGCAGGCTGCGCAGCAGACCGGCGGCGGCGCGGCGTTTGAGCGAGACGCGGTCGGCCGCGGCCCAGACCAGAAAGCCGCCGAACAGCAGCACGTCGGCCAGCGTGCCACCGGTGGCCGACTGCGCCAGCAGGTGGGCCAGGGCCCACAGCTTCACGGCCAGCAGCATGGGGTGTTTCGTCGCGCTCTTGATGCGCCCGGGCAGGTAGGCCGCGAACAGCAGCACGAACACCGGCAGCATCAGCAGCGCGGCCAGGTGCCGAAAACCGCTGGGCAGGGCGTAGAGCAGCACCGGCGCTTCGCGCGCCAGCCCGTAGCCCCAGACGATGAGCCCCAGGCCCACGAACGCGACCAGCGCGTACAGGCCCTTGAAGGTGTGCTCGCCCATGCGCTGCGCGAGCTGGTTGCGCCCGGTGGGCGAGACGATGGACACGGTGTGCACACCCAGAAACAGAACCAGCCCCAGAACCAGCCACGCCATGCGAAACGCCTCCTGTGCCCACGCGGGGCTGCGGGACACCATGCCCCGCTTGGGCGAACTGTAGCGGCTTGGGCTCAAGTCCGCAGCGTGCCGGGTCTTGCCGCACGATTCGCTCATGGCCTCATGTATGGCGCCGGAGCGTCGCGCTGGTGCAAGAGGTGGCTCAGCCCAGGGCCCGCCGGGCTGGCTTTGCCAGACGGCCAGTGCCGCCCCCCTGGGGGGGTAGCGCGAAGCGCTGCGGGGTTGCTTCAGCCGTTCATGCCTTCGAGCAGGTCGGCCAGCTCGTCGGCGTGTTCTTCTTCCACCGCCAGGATCTGCTTGAGCAGCACGCTGGTGGTGGGGTCCTGGTCGCCCAGGTACTGGACCATGTCGCGGTAGCTGTCGATGGCGATGCGCTCGGCCACCAGGTTCTCCTGGATCATCTGCGTCAGCGTATCGCCGGCCACGTATTCGGCGTGGCTGCGTTCGCTCAGGCTGTCGGGCGAGAAGTCGGGCTCGCCGCCGAGCTGCACGATGCGCGCGGCCAGCAGATCGGCATGGCCTTGCTCTTCCACCGAATGCGCGAGGAACTCAGCCCCCACGCTCTGGCCGTGGATGCCCCGCGCCATGAAGTGGTGGCGCCGGTAGCGCAGCACGCACACGATCTCGGTGGCCAGCGCTTCGTTGAGCAGCTTGAGCACCTGGTTGCGGTCGGCGCTGTAGCCGGCCGTCACGGCGCCGCGCTCCAGGTGTTTGCGCGCCTGGCTGCGCAGGGTGGCAACGGAGGTGAGTGGGTGGGGAGTGGTCATGGTGGGGTTCCTGGTGGGGTGGCGGGTCGTTGTGTTCACAGGTTCACTGCTTGATCAGCAACCCGTTCTTGACGCTGCTGGCGCCTTCGGTGGCAGCGGCGATCTGGACGGCCCGGTCGATCTGGGCCTGGCTGTTCACGAAGCCGGTTAGCTGCACCTCGCCCTTGTGGGTGAGCACGCTGATGTCAAAGCTCCTGATGTCGGGGTCGGCGAGCAAGGCGGTCTTGACGCGGCCGGTCACGGTGGCGTCTTCGATCTTGGTGCCCGCGGTGCTGGGCACGCCCTTCAGGCTCACGCTGTTCTCGATCTCGGTCACACCGGTCACGGTGCGCGCAAGGGCCACGGCCTGGTCGATCTGGGCCTGGCTGTCCACGAAGCCGCTGAGCTGTACCACGCCCTTGCGGGTTTCGACCTGCAGGTCAAAGCCCTTGACCCGCGGATCGGCCACCAGCGCCGACTTGACGCCCGAGGTGATGACGGCATCGTCCACCTGGGCGCCCAGCGTGATCTCCGGGGCCGGTGGTGCCACCGCTTCGGGCGGCTTGTCGCAGCCCGCCAGGGTCAAGGCGGCCAAAGTGGCCAGGGCAGTGGCGAGCTGGAAGGCGTGGGGGCGTGAGGCCATGGTGTGCGGGGTCCGCAACGGTGAAGGAAAAGAGGGGCTCAGCGCGCGAGGTAACCACCGTCCACCGGGTAGTACGCACCGGTGACGAAGGACGCGCGCTCGGACGCGAGCCAGAGCACCAGCTCGGCCACCTCGTCGGCCCGGCCCAGGCGCCCGATGGGGTGGGCCGCGACCAGCATGGCGTTGACGACGGGGTCTTCTTCGAGACCGCTGATCATGGGCGTGTGGATGAAGCCGGGGCCGACGGCGTTGATGCGCACGCCCTGGGCGCCGTATTCGAGCGCGGCCGCCTGGGTGAGCCCGACCACGCCGTGTTTGGCCGCGGTGTAGGCCGACGCGGTGGCAAAGCCGACCGCGCCCAGGATGGATGCCACGTTGACGATGGCGCCGCCCCCGTGCAACAGCATGGCGGCGATCTGCGCGCGCATGCCGTAGAACACGCCGTTGAGGTTGGTGTTGATCACCTGCGCCCAGGCGTCCAGCGGGTAGTCGGCCAGCGGCGCGGCCACGCCGCCGATGCCGGCGTTGTTGATGGCCACGTCAAGGCGACCGTAGTGCGCCATGGCCTGAGACACCAGGGCCTGGCACTCTTCGGCATGGCCCACATCGGTCGCCACGAATATGGCCTCACCGCCCTGGGCCTGCGCCAAGGCGGTGGTTTCCAGACCGGCCTCGGCGGCAATGTCCGACAGCACCAGGCACGCGCCTTCGCGCACCGCCAAGAGCGCAACCGCCCTGCCGATGCCCGAGGCCGCACCGGTGACGAGCACCACCTTCTTTTTCAGCATGGGTTCACTCCAGTTCGTGCAGCACCGTGCCGCCGCCCGGGTGACAAAAAACCACCGCCGGGTCATCCCCCCGGCCGCATGGGCCAAAGGAATGAGGTGAACTTACCGGCCCTTCTGGCGTGCGTCTGTGCGCTGACAAACAGACGCGCGCAGCGCGGTGAACCACCCTATGGCGCGGGGTACGCTGGAACGGAAGAAAAGCCCGAATTTGACGGCGCTTTCCAGCGTTTGGCCCCGTTGGCACAAGCCGAAAATTCAGCTGTGCCTTGGCTGAGCGACTGAAGGCAAACGGGGCCCGCGGCAGTGGGTACGGACCCCGGTGAACACGGGTAGCCGCTCAGTACAGGAGACCGATATGACCTCTCCCTCGAACCCATGCGAACACCGGTTGCTCTTCGCATCGCTGTTCCATCCCGGCCGCGGCGTTTCCGTGCCGTGCGACGCCCGCGGCGAAGTGCACCTGGATGAACTTTCCGAGCGCTTGAAGAACGCTTACCTGGGCGCCCGCGCCCTCGTCGGGCGGGAGTACGCGTTGCCGATCGTGGAACCGATGCATTCCTTGCATTGAACCCTGCGGGCGCGCACGGACCGGGTTCGTGCGCCGCCCCACCAGGCTGCGCAAAAACCCCATGCCGGCCCCCTTGAACGCCTCGCCGCTCAGCAGGGAACGCCCTGCCGCGCCAGCAGCCAGGCAGGTGCGTCCTGCAGGCTGATCGGGCGCAGGAAGCGGTCGAGCGCGGCGTCGCCCACCGAGGTGGTCATGGGGGCGCTGGACGCGGGCCAGGGGCCGCCGTGCTGCTGGGCAGCGGTCACGGCCACGCCGGTGGGCACGCCGGCAAACAGCACGCGCCCGGCGATGGTGGTGGCCGCGCGCACCAGGGCGCGGTTCTCGGGGGTGTCGTCGTCCACGCCCCACAGCGTCACCGTGAGGCTGCCGCCCACCGCGGCCAGCACCTCCAGCAGCTCGGCCTGGCTAGTCGCGCGCACGATCAGGCTGGCCGGGCCGAACACCTCTTCACGCAGGGCGGTGCGTTCGAGGAAGCGCGCCGCGCTCACCTGCAGCAGGTGCGGGCCGGGCGCTGGCGCGGCGCCCTGGGCCGCCAGCAGCGCCTGCGCGCCCTGGTCCATCATCTGGCGCACACCGGCGTCGAACGCGCGCTTCATGCCCGCGGTGAGCATGGGGTGGGGTTTCTGGGTCGAAAGGGCCTGGGTCAGTTGTTCGACGAAGGCGTCCGACTCGGGACCGTCCAGCAGCACGATCAGGCCCGGGTTGGTGCAGAACTGGCCGCAACCCAGCGCGATGGAACCGGCCAGCGCGTTGGCCAGTTCGGCGCCCCGGGCGGCGAGCGCCTTGGGCAGGGCCAGCACCGGGTTGATGGAGCCGAGCTCGCCGTAGAACGGGATCGGGCGCGGGCGGGCGTTGGCCTCGGCCTGCAGCGCCGCGCCGCCGCGCGTGGAGCCGGTGAAGGCACCGGCGGCGATCAGCGGGTGGCGGATCAGTTCCACGCCCACCTCAACGCCGGCCCCCTGCACCATGCCCACCAGCCCGGCCGGCAGGCCCTGGGCCTGGAGCACCTGCTGGATCAGGCCGAACACGCGCCGCGACAGCAGCGGATGGCCCGGGTGGGCCTTCACCACCACCGGGCAGCCCGCGGCCAGCGCCGAAGCGGTGTCGCCACCGAGCACGGAGAACGCGAACGGGAAGTTGCTGGCGGCGAACATGGCCACCGGCCCCAGCGGCACGCGCTGGCGCACCATGGCCGGGTGGCCCACGGGCGGCCCGCCGGCGACGGCGGGATCGTCCAGGGTTTCGAAGGGCACGCCGCGCTCGGCCAGGTCGGCGAAACGGCGCAGCTGGAAGGTGGTGCGGTCGAGCTCGCCGCTCAGGCGCACCGGCCCCAGCGCGGTTTCCAGGTCGGCCCAGGCCACCAGGGCCTCACGATCGGCTTCGAGCGCTTCGGCCAGCGCCCGCAGCAGGGCCGCGCGTTGCGCCCCGCTGCTGCTGCCCCAGACCTCAAACGCCTGGTGCGCGGCGCCCACGCTGTCGTCGATGTCCTGGCTGGACGAGGCGGACAGGGCTTCTTGATGGGGCGCGCCGGTGCGCGCGTTGAAGGATTGCAGCAGGGTGGTCATGGGTTTGAAAGAAAAGAGAAACGCAGGATGGTAACGAGGGTTGAGGGTACAGCCCAGGAGGTCGCGCGCAGCGCGGCGGGGGTGCTTCACGCCCCTTCAGGCTGTGCGCGGCGCAGGCGCTCGCGGCTGTTGGAAAGGTGGGTGCGCATGGCCGCGCGCGCGGCGTCGGCGTCGCGCGCGCGGATCGCGTGGTAGATGGCCTCGTGTTCGTGGTGCACCCGCTGCAGGTAGGCCAGGCGGCCTTCGGGTGCGCTGTTGGCGGTGTTGACGCGGGTGCGCGGAATGATCATGGTGCCCAGGTAGGTCATGAGGTCGGCGAAGTGGCGGTTGCCGGTGGCGCGCGCCACTTCCATGTGGAACTGGAAGTCGGAGGGCACGGCGTCGGAGTCGCCGTGGATCGACAGCTCGAACGCCGCCAGCGCGGCGGCCATGTTCTGCAGGTGGGTGTCGTCGCGGCGCTGGGCGGCCAGGCTGGCGGCCTCGCTCTCCAGGCTGATGCGCAGCTCCAGCAGCGAGATCACGTCGGCCACGGTGGCGAAGTCTTCGGGCGCGATGCGGAAGTTGGCCTGCGCCTCGCTCGGCGCCATCACGAAGGTGCCGATGCCGTGGCGCGTTTCCACCAGGCCCGAAGCCTGCAGCCGCGAAATCGCCTCTCGCACCACGGTGCGGCTCACGTCGAAACGGCCCATCAGCTCGGACTCCGTGGGCAGCTTGTCGCCCGGCCGCAGGCGGCTTTCGCGGATGTCGCCGCCCAGCGCCTCGACGATCTCGGGCACCAGCCCGCGCTGGCGGCGCGGGCGCTGGACCACCGGCTCCGGGGCGGCGGGCATCAGGGCATCACCTAGGGTTTTCACGGAGAGCATTCTTTTTTCCTTGACAGGACCCACCCGGGTTCACACAATTCGCTCAGTTGTCAGACAACGTATGACAGACAACAAAACATCAGTGAACTGTAGCAAACACCCGGTCGCGTGTCCAAGCCCTTCTCGAAAAAAGCCAGATATCCATGGAAACCCCTATGAA
The DNA here is from genome assembly GCF_059424585.1 of Hydrogenophaga sp. GW101-3F08. Lineage (NCBI taxonomy): Bacteria > Pseudomonadati > Pseudomonadota > Betaproteobacteria > Burkholderiales > Comamonadaceae > Hydrogenophaga > Hydrogenophaga sp. GW101-3F08. The sequence goes on along the minus strand of NZ_JBWKZP010000005.1, from coordinate 260,440 downwards.
AACTCACCACAGACTGCTGCTCACCGGGGCTGCGGGCGGCCTGGGAACGGCCCTGCGCGAGCGGCTCAAGGCGAACTGCGATGTGCTGAGGTTGTCTGACAAGTCGGCCTTTGGCGAAGCCCAGCCGGACGAAGAGATCGTGCTGGCCGATCTGGCCAACGCCGCCGAAGTGGACGCCATGGTGGCCGGCTGCGACACCATCGTGCACTTGGGCGGCATCTCGGTGGAGGCCCCGTTTGGCGCCATTCTGCAGGCCAACATCCTGGGCGCCTACCACCTCTACGAGGCGGCGCGCCAGCACGGCGTCAAGCGCATCGTGTTCGCCAGCTCCAACCACGTGACCGGTTTCTACAAGCAGAGCGAGACCATCACCGCCGACCACCCGGCCCGGCCCGACAGCTTCTACGGCCTGAGCAAGGCCTTTGGCGAAGACCTCTCGCGCTTCTATTTCGACCGCCACGGCATCGAGACCGCCTGCGTGCGCATCGGCTCCTCGTTCCCCGAACCGCGCGACCGCCGCATGCTCGCCACCTGGCTGAGTTTTGACGACCTGCACCGACTCATCAGTGCCTGCCTGTCCACCCCGGTGCTGGGGCACAGCATCGTGTTCGGCATGTCGGACAACGCCGTGACCTGGTGGGACAACAGCCGCGCGCGCCACATCGGCTACGTGCCGCAGGACAGCTCGGACGTGTTCCGCGAGGCGGTGTACGCCCGCACCAGCGCGCCGGATCTGAACGACCCCGCCGCCATTTATCAGGGTGGTGGTTTCGTCGTTGCAGCCCCCAATAAGAAGTGACATGACAAGCATGCAGGCCGAACTGGTGCTCGACGCGCGCAACGGCGTGGGCGAAAGCCCCGTCTGGGACGGCGTGCGTGGCTGCCTGTGGTGGGTGGACATTCCGGGCCGGGCCCTGTGGTGCTGGAACGCCACCACCGGCGCGGCGCGCTCCTGGCCCACACCCGAGCAGACCGGCTGCATCGCCCTGGCCGAAGGCAGCGACGCCTTGCCCCACGGCCAATGGATCGCGGCCATGGAAAGCGGCGTGGCGCGCCTCACCCCGCAGGACGACGGTTCGGTGGACAGCGCATGGATCGCCCGCGTCACGCACCCGCAAGCCGGCATGCGCTTCAACGACGGCCGCTGCGACCGCCAGGGCCGCTTTCGCGCCGGCACCATGGTGGCCGACATGGCGCTCGCGGCTCCGGCCGGCAGCCTGTATGCGCTGGACGGCACGCCACCACGCCCGTTGGACACCGGCTTCATCACGCCCAACGGCCTGGCCTTCAGCCCCGACGGCCGCACGATGTACCTCTCGGACTCGCACCCGAACGTGCAGACCGTCTGGGCCTTCGACTACGACACGGACACCGGCACACCCCACAACCGGCGCGTCTTCATCGACTTCAAGCCCCTGCCCGGCCGGCCCGATGGCGCCGCGGTGGACGCCGAGGGCGGCTACTGGATCTGCGGCAACGACGCCGGCCTGGTGCACCGCTTCACGCCCGACGGCCGGCTCGACCGCTCGCTGGCCGTTCCGGTGAAAAAACCGGCCATGTGCGCCTTTGGCGGCACCGGCCAGGGCACCTTGTTCGTCACCTCCATCCGGCCCGGCGGCGATCTCGCCGACCAGCCGCTGGCCGGTGGCGTGTTTGCACTGCGTCCAGGCTTGAGGGGTCTGGACGAACCGCGCTGCGCCATCTGACGCAAGCACGGCAGCTTTCACCTCGTTCATTCAAACCCAACGGAGACATCATGAAAACACATCGCCGACTGATCCTGAGCATGGCCATGGCCGCCCTGCTGCCCCTGAGCGCCCAGGCACAGACCGTGCTGAAGTCGCACGACACCCACCCGGCCGGCTACCCCACCGTGGCCGCTGTCGAGAGCATGGGCAAGAAGCTCGACGCCGCCACCCAGGGCCGCATCAAGATCCAGACCTTCCCGGGCGCCGTGCTGGGCCAGGAGAAGGAAGCCGTGGAGCAGGTGCAGCTGGGCGCGATCCAGATGGCCCGCATTTCACTGGGCGTGATCGGCCCGGTGGTGCCCGAGGTGGACGTGTTCAACATGCCCTTCGTGTTCCGCGACGTGGCCCACATGCGTGCGGTGATCGACGGCGCCGTGGGTGACGAGTTGCTGGCCAAGGTGACGGCCAGCCCGGCCCGCCTGGTGGCCCTGGGCTGGATGGACGGCGGCGCCCGCAGCCTCTACACCAAGAAGCCGGTGCGCACGCCCGCCGACCTGAAGGGCCAGAAGGTCCGCATGATGGGCAACCCGTTGTTCGTGGACACCATGAACGCCATGGGCGGCAACGGCATCGCCATGGCCTACGGCGAGGTCTTCACCTCGCTGCAGACCGGTGTGATCGACGGCGCGGAGAACAACCCGCCGAGCTACTTCACCGCCAACCACTACAACACCCCGGCCAAGTACTACAGCCAGACCAACCACCTGATCATTCCCGAGATCCTGGTGATGTCCAAGGTGGCCTGGGACAAGCTCACGCCCGCCGACCAGACCCTGGTGAAGAAGCTGGCGCGTGAAGCCCAGCTGGAACAGCGCCAGCTGTGGGACAAGAGCGTGGCCGAGTACACCGCCAAGCTCAAGGCCGCCGGCGTCGAATTCATCAACATCGACAACAAGCCCTTCTATGACGCCACCGCGCCGGTGCGCGCCAAGTACGGCGCCAAGCACGTGGATCTGATGAACCGCATCGCTGCTGTGAAGTAAATCCCCCCTGCGCCGCTTCGCGGCTTCCCCCCAGGGGGACCACACCAGAGGCCCGGCGGAGCCGGTTCCTCGGTGTGTGCTGGATGTTTCTCTCCACCGTTTTTTCTTTCTTTCCTGGGTTTCTTTATGAGTCACCACCCGTCCGGCGGACATCCGGTGTCCCGCCTTCTCGACTCGGTCTACCTGGCCTGCATCTGGGTCGCGGGGGCCTGCATCTTTTGCATGTCGATCTTCATTCCCTGGGGCATTTTTTCGCGCTACGTGCTGGGCACGGGTTCGCAGTGGCCCGAGCCGATTTCCATTCTGCTGATGGTGGTGTTCACCTTCCTCGGCGCCTCGTGCAGCTACCGCGCCGGTGGCCACATCGCCGTCGAAATGATCACGCAGCGCCTGCCGTCGTCGGTTCAACCCCCGCTGCGTGCGGTGGTGCATGTGCTGATGCTGCTGGTCAGCCTGTTCATGCTCTGGTACGGCATCCAGCTGTGCATCGGCACCTGGGGGCAGTCCATTCCCGAACTGCCCTGGATGCCCGTGGGTTTCACCTACCTGCCCGTGCCCATCGGCGGCGCCGTGACCGCGCTGTTCGTGCTCGAGCACATCCTCCTGGGTGACCAGCGCCAGCGCGCGGTCGTCACCTTCGACCACGAAAGCGTCGCGGCCGACGCAGAAGGAGCTGCGTGATGGAAGCCTGGGTCCTGCTTGGAAGCTTTCTCGTGCTGATCCTGATCGGCACCCCCGTGGCCTACGCCATGGGCATGGCCGCACTGATCGGCGCCTGGTACATCGAGATCCCGCTGGACGCGGTGATGATCGCGGTCGCCAACGGCGTCAACAAGTTCTCGCTGCTCGCGATTCCCTTCTTCGTGCTGGCCGGCGCCATCATGGCCGAAGGCGGCATGGCGCGGCGCCTGGTGGCCTTCGCCAACGTGCTGGTTGGCTTCATCCAAGGGGGGCTGTCGCTGGTGAACATCCTGGCCTCCACCTTCTTCGGCGCCATCTCCGGTTCGTCCATGGCCGACACCGCCTCGGTCGGCACCGTGCTGATCCCCGAAATGGAGAAGAAGGGCTACCCGCGCGATTTCGCCACCGCCGTCACCGTCAGCGGTTCGGTGCAGGCCATCCTGATCCCGCCCAGCCACAACGCGGTCATCTACTCGCTGGCCGCAGGCGGCACGGTCTCCATCGCGGCGCTGTTCATCGCCGGTGTGCTGCCGGGCCTGCTGCTGGGGCTGACACTGGCCATCATGTGCCTCTACATGGCGCGCAAGCGCAACTACCCCAAGGGTGACGTGATCCCGCTGCGCCAGGCGCTGAAGATCTGCGCCGACGCGCTCTGGGGCCTGGCCACCATGATCATCATCCTGGGCGGCATCCTCAGCGGCGTGTTCACCGCCACCGAGTCGGCGTCGATCGCGGTGCTCTGGGCCTTCTTCGTGACCATGTTCATCTACCGCGACTACAAATGGAACGAGCTGCCCAAGCTGGTCCACCGCACGGTCAAGACCCTGTCCATCGTCATGATCCTGATCGCGTTCGCCGCGAGCTTCGGCTACATCATGACCCTGATGCAGATCCCGATGAAGATCACCGCGGCGCTGACATCGCTGTCGGACAACCGCTACGTGATCCTGGCGCTGATCAACGGTCTGCTGCTGGTGCTGGGCACGCTGATGGACATGGCGCCGCTGATCCTGATCCTCACGCCCATCCTGCTGCCGGTGATCACCAGCATCGGCGTCGACCCGGTGCACTTCGGCATGATCATGATGGTCAACCTGGGCATCGGCCTGCTGACCCCGCCGGTCGGTGGTGTGCTGTTTGTGGGGGCCGCCGTGGCCAAGCTGCCGATGGAGCAGGTGGTCAAGGCGCTCATGCCCTTCTTCGGCGCCCTGCTGCTGGTGCTGATCGCGGTGACCTACATCCCCGCGCTGTCGCTGTGGCTACCGGCCGTGCTGGACGTGAAGTGATGACCTCGCACGCCATCCGCCACGTCCGGATCACGCCCATCGCGTTCCGCGACCCGCCGCTGCTCAACGCGGCGGGCATCCACGAGCCCTGGGCCCTGCGCTCGATCATCGAGATCGAGACCGACTCGGGCCTGGTCGGCATCAACGAGAGCTACGGCGACCTGCCCATGTTGCAGGCGCTGGCCAAGGCCGCGCCCGCGCTGGTCGGGCTCTCGCCCTGGGCGCTGAACGAGATGGACACCCGAGTGACCGCGCTGGTGGCGCCCAAGCAGATGTCCGAGTCGGAGTTCCTGGGCCAGCAGGTCTCGCTGGCGCCGGGCACCCACGTGTCCAAGACCGTGGCCAAGGTGATCAGCGCCTTCGAGGTCGCGATGATGGACCTGCAGGGCCAGTTGGCCAACGCGCCGGTGGTGGACCTGCTGGGCGGCGCCGCGCGCCCGGCCGTGCCCTTTTCCGCCTACCTGTTCTTCAAGTACGCCGAGCACATCGAGAAGCCCTACGCGCCCGACCCGTTTGGCGAAGGCATCGCGCCCGAACAGATGGTGGCGCAGGCGCGCCGCATGATCGACCAGTACGGCTTCAAGAGCATCAAGCTCAAGGCCGGCGCGCTGCCGCCCGAACAGGAGGTGGCCGCGATGCTGGCGCTGGCCCAGGCCTTCCCCGGCGCGCCGCTGCGCATCGACCCCAACGCCAACTGGACCGTGGCCACCAGCCTGAAGGTGGTGGAGCAGCTGCGCGGCGTGCTGGAGTACTACGAAGACCCGGCCCCAGGCCTGGACGGCATGGCCGCCGTCGCCGCGGCGTGCGACGTGCCGCTGGCCACCAACATGGTGGTGACCGATCTGAAGGAATTCCGCCGCAACGCCGAGATGGGTTGCCCGGTGAAGATCGTATTGAGCGACCACCACTACTGGGGCGGGCTGCGCGCCACGCAGCGCCTGGCGCTGATGTGCGAGACCTTCGGCCTGGGCCTGTCCATGCACTCGAACTCGCACCTGGGCATCAGCCTGATGGCCATGACCCACTTGGCGGCCTCGGTGCCGCAGCTGTCCTACGCCTGCGACACGCACTACCCCTGGCAGGACGACGAGGTGGTACAGGGCGGGCGCCTGAAATTTGAAGACGGCAGCCTGCGCGTGACCACCACCCCCGGCCTGGGCGTGGCCATCGACCGCGAGGCCCTGGCCCGCCTGCACGACAACTACCTGCGCACCCCCATCCGCAACCGCGACGACCTGGCGCAGATGCGCAAGTACGACCCCTCATTCACCGGTCAGCAGCCGCGCTTCTGACCTCTTCTTTGTTCACACAAGAAAGCCCACCATGCAATACACACCCCAGGACCTCAAGCAGGTCATGTCCTCCGGTCTGCTGTCGTTCCCGCTGACCGACTTCGACGCCAACGGCGACTTCAACGCCCGGGCCTACGCCGAGCGCCTGGAGTGGCTGGCGCCCTACGGCGCCACCGCGCTGTTCGCCGCCGGCGGCACGGGCGAGTTCTTCTCGCTCACCGGCGAGGAGTACCCCGGCATCATCCAGACCGCGGTGGACACCTGCCGCGGCAAGGTGCCGATCATCGCCGGCGCCGGTGGCCCCACGCGCTTCGCCATCCAGTGCGCGCAGGCGGCCGAAAAGGCTGGCGCCCACGGCATCCTGCTGCTGCCGCACTACCTGACAGAAGCCTGCCAGGAAGGCCTGATCGCGCACGTGGAAGCGGTGTGCAAGAGCGTGAAGTTCGGCGTCATCGTCTACAACCGCAACGTCTGCAAGCTCACGCCCGAGTCGCTGGCCATCCTGGCCGATCGCTGCCCCAACCTGATCGGCTTCAAGGACGGTGTGGGCGACATCGAGCTCATGTCCAGCATCCACATGAAGATGGGCGAGCGCTTCGCCTACCTGGGCGGTCTGCCCACGGCCGAGGTCTACGCCGCGGCCTACAAGGCACTGGGCACACCGGTGTATTCGTCCGCCGTCTTCAACTTCATCCCCAGGACGGCGATGGACTTCTACGAGGCCGTGCGCACCGACGACATGGCCACGCAACACAAGCTGCTCAAGCAGTTCTTCATGCCCTACCTGCAGATCCGCAACCGGGCACAGGGCTACGCCGTGAGCATCGTCAAGGCCGGCGCCACCCTGGTGGGCCACACGGCCGGGCCGGTGCGCGCACCGCTGACCGAACTCAAGCCCGCCGAGATGGAACAGCTCAAAGCGCTGATCGACGCGCTGGGGCCGCAATAAAACCCGGCGGCCCGCGGGGCCGACGGTTTTTTCAACCATCTCTTTTCACCAGCCCCGGCAGGGGTTGACGGAAGCGGACTTCTTTTTTCGACAGGAGACCGACATGCACAAACGCAGATTCGCCCTCGCCATCGCCGCCTCGCTGCTGGCGCTCACCGGCAGCCAGACCCTGGCACAGGGGGCCGGCTACCCCAGCAAACCCATCCGGATCGTGGTGCCCTTCCCGGCCGGTGGCACGTCCGACGTGCTGGCCCGTCTGCTGGGCATCAAGCTCACGGAGTCCCTGGGTCAATCGGTGCTGGTGGAAAACCGGGCCGGTGCCAGCGGCAACCTGGGCGCCGACCTGGTGGCCAAGTCGGCACCCGACGGCCACACGCTGCTGCTGATGGACGTTGGCAACCTGGTGATCAGCCCCTCGCTGTACAAGCTGCCGTTCCATGTGATGAACGATTTCGCCCCGGTCGCGATGGTGGGTTATTCGCCGCACCTGCTCGTGGTCAGCAGCGCGCTGCCGGTGAACTCCACGCAGGAACTGGTGGCCCTGGCCAAGTCGCAGCCGGGCAAGCTGAACTTCGCCGCCGCCGCGGGCATGGGCAGCGCGACGCACCTGGCGGGCGTGCAGTTCGCGCAGCGCAACGGCATCCGCTGGAACTATGTGCCCTACAAGGGCGGCTCGCAGGCCATGAGCGACCTGATCGCCGGCCACATCGACGTCACCTTCAACGGCATGGTGGCCACCTACCCGCACGTGAAGGCGGGCAAGATCAAGCTGCTGGCGGTCTCCAGCGCCCAGCGCTTTGCCGAACTGCCGAACACGCCCGCCGTGGGTGAAACGGCGCCCGGCTTCCACACCGGCAGCTGGCAGGGCCTGCTGGCCCCCACCGGAACGCCCAAGGCGATCGTCGACAAACTCAACGCCGAGGTGCAGCGCATCACCGCCCTGCCCGAGGTGCGCGAAAAGCTGCAGACCCTGGGCGCCGAGCCCTCCAACATGAGCCCGGCCGAGTTCGGCGCCTGGATGAAGGCCGAAATCCCGGCCATGGCCAAGATCGTGAAAGACGAAAAGATCACCCTCGAGTGATCGACCCCGCGGCGGCCCGCCCGGGCCGCTCCTTTTCTGAATCTCCGGAGACATCGACATGAAAAAGCTCTTGTGCGCACTCACCGCGGCACTCTCCCTTTCCAGCGCCTTCGCCTGGCCCGACAAACCGGTCACGCTCGTCGTGCCCTTCCCGCCCGGCGGCTCCACCGACCTGATCGCGCGCACGCTCTCGGGCAAGCTGCCCGAGAAGCTGGGTGGCGGCGCGACGGTGGTGGTGGAAAACAAGGCCGGTGCCACCGGCACCATCGGCGCGGCGCACGTGGCGCGCGCGCCGGCCGACGGCCACACCCTGTTCGTCTCCTCGCTCGGCCCGTTCGTGATCGCGCCGCACCTGTTCAAGGTGAGCTACGACGCGCTCAAGGACTTCGACACCATCACCGTGGTGGTGCAGGCGCCCAACGTGTTGGTGGTGCCCGCGGTCTCGGCGCACAAGTCGATGGCCGACGTGATCGCCTACGTGAAGGCCAACCCAGGCAAGATGACGTTTGCGTCTTCGGGCAACGGCAGCAGCGACCATCTGACGGCCGAACTCTTCTGGCAGCAGACCGGCACCAGCGGCGTGCACGTGCCGTACAAGGGCGGCGGCCCGGTGATGAGCGACCTGCTGGGCAACCAGGTGGACTCGTCGTTCATGAACATCAACACCGCCATGCCGCAGATCAAGGCCGGCAAGCTGCGCGCCCTGGCCATCACCAGCGCCAAGCGCTCGCCGCTGCTGCCCGACGTGCCCACGCTGGAGGAAAGCGGCGTGAAGGATGCCAACGTGCAGTCCTGGCAAGCCGTGGCCGCACCCAAGGGTCTGCCGGCCGACGTGAAGAAGCGTGTGCACGAGGCCATCGTCAGCACCTTCAAGGACCCGCAGGTCAACGGCAAGCTGCTGGAACTGGGCTTTGAACTGGTGCTCAACACCCCCGAGCAGTTCGCGGCCTTCCAGGCCAGCGAGTTCTCGCGCTGGCAGAAGCTCATCACCTCGCGTGGCATCAAAGCTGATTGAGAGTCCCATGACCGCACCAATCGTCCAGTCGATGCGTGTGGTCCCGGTCGCCGGCCGGGACGGCATGCTGCTCAACCTCTCGGGCGCACACGCGCCCTTCTTCACGCGCAACATCGTCATCGTCACCGACAACGCAGGCCACACCGGCCTGGGCGAGGTGCCGGGCGGCGAGAAGATCCGCCAGACGCTGGAAGACGCGCGGCCGCTGGTCGAAGGCCAGACCGTCGGCAACCTCCAGGCCATCCTGAACGCCATGCGCGCGAAGTTCGCCGACCGCGACAGCGGCGGCCGCGGCCTGCAGACCTTCGACCTGCGCACCACCATCCACGCCGTCACCGCCGTGGAGTCGGCCCTGCTGGACCTGATGGGACAACACCTGGGCGTGCCCGTCGCGGCCCTGCTGGGCGAAGGCCAGCAGCGCGACGCGGTGCAGATGCTGGGCTACCTGTTCTTCGTCGGCGACCGTCTGAAAACGGACCTTCCCTACGCGAGCGAACCCGACAACGCCGATGACTGGTGCCGCCTGCGCCACGAGGCGGCCATGACGCCCGAGGCCGTGGTGCGCCTGGCCGAGGCCGCACAGAAACGCTACGGCTTCCAGGACTTCAAGCTCAAGGGCGGCGTGCTCGCGGGCGACGCCGAGGTGGAGGCCGTGACCGCGCTGCACGAGCGCTTCCCCGAGGCCCGCGTGACGCTGGACCCGAACGGCGGCTGGCTGCTGAAGGACGCGATCCGCCTGGGCCAGAAGATGCGCGGCGTGGTGGCCTACGCCGAAGACCCGTGCGGCGCCGAAGAAGGCTTCAGCGGTCGCGAGGTGATGGCCGAGTTCCGCCGCGCCACCGGCCTGCCCACCGCCACCAACATGGTCGCCACCGACTGGCGCCAGATGGCGCATTCGCTGGCGCTGCAGAGCGTGGACATCCCGCTGGCCGACCCGCATTTCTGGACCATGGCCGGCAGCGTGCGCGTGGCGCAGACCTGCCGCGACTGGGGCCTGACCTGGGGCAGCCATTCCAACAACCACTTCGACATCTCGCTCGCCATGTTCACCCACGTGGGCGCGGCGGCACCGGGCAAGGTCACGGCCATCGACACCCACTGGATCTGGCAGGACGGCCAGCGCCTGACCAAGGACCCGCTCAAGATCGAAGGCGGCTACGTGCAGGTGCCGAAGCAGCCGGGCCTGGGCATTCAGATCGACATGGCCGAGGTCGAGAAGGCCCACCAGCTCTACCTGCAGCACGGCCTGGGCGCGCGCGACGACGCGATGGCCATGCAGTACCTGATCCCGGGCTGGAAGTTCGACAACAAGAAGCCCTGCATGGTCCGATGACGCTCCCCCCGCGCCGCCTTCGGCGTCACCCCCAGGGGGCGATGCCTGCCGACTGGCGGAGCCAGATCGGCGGCATCCCCGGTTCGGTGACTTCTCGCGAGGCAGGTGCGGCGTCGTTGAAGCAGATGGCTGAAGTGATGAACAGAACCGCCCGATGAACACGAGGAGACAGACATGAACACCCCCGCTCCCGACACCCGCCGCCAGTTCCTGAAAGCCGCCAGCGCCGCCGGCCTGGCCGCCACCGGCGCGCCCGCCTTCGCGCAGGCCTTCGCCTTCGTCCCCAACCAGCGCTACCCCGACCCGTCGGTGCAGATCCTCGACCCGTCGTTCGCGAAGTACCGCATCTACAGCAGCACCGTCGAGCAGGTCGCCACCGGCATGCGCTGGGCCGAAGGCCCGGCCTACTTCCCGGGCGCGGACGGTGCGCCGGGCTATCTGCTGGTCAGCGACATCCCGAACAACCGCATCATGAAGTTCGACGAGAAGACGGGTGCCTTCAGCGTCTTCCGCGGCAAGGCCAACTGGGCCAACGGCAATACCCGCGACCGCCAGGGCCGCCTGATCACCTGCGAACACTCGGTCACGCGCCGCGTCACCCGCACCGAGACCAACGGCAAGCTCACCGTGCTGGCCGACAGCTTCGATGGCAGGCGTCTGAACGCGCCCAACGACGTGGTGGTGAAGTCCGACGACTCCATCTGGTTCACCGACCCGCTGTTCGGCATCAACGGCGAGTGGGAAGGCTTCAAAGCCAAACCCGAGCAGGCCACCACCAACGTCTACCGCATCGCCGCCGACGGCAAACTGACCGCCGTCATCACCGACCTCGTCAACCCCAACGGCCTGGCCTTCAGCCCCGACGAGAAGAAGCTCTACGTGGTGGAGTGGAAGGGCACGCCCAATCGCAGCATCTGGGCTTACGACGTCAACGCCGACGGCACGGTGACCAACAAGAGCAAGCTGATCGACGCGGCCGACTTCGGCGCCCTCGACGGCTTCAAGGTGGACCGCGACGGCAACCTCTGGTGCGGCTGGGGCAGCAACGGCGCCCTGCAGGCCGAGCCCAGCGACGTGGATGGCCGCAAGGTCTACCAGCTCAAGGGCAAGCCCGAAGACCTGGACGGCGTGATGGTGTTCAGCCCCGCCGGCAAGCCGCTGGCCCACATCCGCCTGCCCGAGCGCTGCGCCAACCTCTGCTTCGGCGGCCCCAAGGGCAACCGCCTCTACATGGCCAGCTGCCATTCGCTGTACGCGCTGTACGTCGAGGCACACGGCGCCGTCTGACCCTTACCCCCTGCCTCCGCCACCCCCCGCATGACCGCGTCCACCGCCCCCGGTTCCACCGTCCTGCAGATCGGCCCGCTGATGCCGGCGCTGGAGGCCGCCCTGCGCGAACAGCACGAGGTGCTGGGTGCGCAAGCGCTGACCGCCGCCACGCCGCTGGCCGACATGGGCGATGCGGCGCGCATCACGGCGGTGGTGACCTCGGCGCCGATGGGTGTGCCGGCGGCCTGGCTGGCGCAACTGCCCGCGCTGAAGGTGGTCTCTTCTTTCGGCGTCGGTCTCGACCAACTGCCGCTGGACGCCGCCCGTGCCCAGGGCCTGCCCGTGGGCTACACGCCCGATGTGCTCAACGCCTGCGTGGCCGACCTGGCCATGGGTCTGCTGCTCGACGGCGCGCGCCGCATCGCCGCGGCCGACCGCTTCGTGCGACGCGGCGACTGGCTGCAGGGCCGCTACCCGATGACCACCCGCGTGAGCGGCAAGCGGCTGGGCATCGTGGGCCTGGGCCGCATCGGCCAGGCGGTGGCCCGCCGCGCGGCCGGTTTCGACATGGACATCGCCTACAACAACCGCCGCCCGGTGGATGGCGTGGCCTGGCGCCATGAGCCCTCGCTGCCCGCGCTCGCACAGTGGGCCGACTTCCTCGTGCTCACCGTGGCCGGTGGCGCCGGCACGCGGCACCTGATCAACGCCGAGGTGCTGCGCGCGCTCGGCCCCAAAGGCCTGCTGGTCAACGTGGCTCGCGGCAGCGTGGTGGACCAGGCCGCGCTGATCGCCTGCCTGCACAGTGGCGAACTCGGCGGCGCAGCGCTGGACGTGTTCGACGACGAACCCCACGTGCCCGCCGCGCTGCTGGCCATGGAGAACGTGGTACTGGCGCCGCACATGGCCAGCGGCACCTACGACACGCGCCAAGCCATGGCCGACCTGGTGCTGGCCAACCTGCACGCCGGCCTGGCGGGTGAACCCTTGCCCGCCCGCGCGGTCTGAACCCCATCGCATTCGACAAGGCCCTTTCCCGATGAACGCCCCCGACACACCCCGCACCATCCGCATCCACCCCGACGACAACGTGGCCGTGGTGGTCAACGACGGCGGCCTGCCCGCCGGCACCACCCTGCCCGGTGGCCCCACGCTGGTGCAAACCGTGCCGCAAGGCCACAAGGTCGCGCTGAGCGACCTGCCCGCCGGCACCGCCGTGCGGCGCTACAACGTGGTGATCGGCCACACCGCGGTGGACATTCCCGCTGGCGGCTGGGTCAACGAACAACGGCTGGTGATGCCCGAGGCCCGCTCGTTGCAGGGCCTGCCGGCGCCGCAGCCGCCGGCCGATCTGCCACCGCTGGAGGGCCACACCTTCCAGGGTTACCGCAACGCCGACGGCAGCGTGGGCACGCGCAACCTGCTGGCCGTGACCACCACGGTGCAGTGCGTGGCCGGCGTGCTGGAGTTCGCTGTCGAGCGCATCAAGAAAGAGCTGCTGCCGCACTACCCCAACGTGGACGGCGTGGTGGGCCTGACGCACAGTTACGGCTGCGGCGTGGCCATCGACGCGCCGGACGCCATCATCCCGATCCGCACGGTGCGCAACCTGGCGAGCAACCCCAACTTCGGCGGCGAGGTGATGGTGCTCAGCCTGGGCTGCGAGAAGCTGCAGCCCGAGCGGTTGCTGCCGCCCGGCAGCATCCCGATTTCGGACGAGCGCCAGGGTCCGGACGTGGTCGTGCTGCAGGACGAGAAGCACGTCGGCTTCATGTCGATGATCGATTCGATCCTCACGCAGGCGAAGACCCATCTGGAGCGCCTCAACCGCCGCCAGCGCGAAACCTGCCCGGTGAGCGAACTGGTGGTGGGTGTGCAGTGCGGCGGCAGCGATGCGTTCTCTGGCGTGACCGCCAACCCGGCCGTGGGTTTTGCGACCGACCTGCTGGTGCGCGCGGGCGCCACGGTGATGTTCAGCGAGAACACCGAGGTGCGCGACGCGGTGGACCAGCTCACCCGCCGCGCCGCCACGCAGGCCGTGGCCGACGCCATCGTGCGCGAACTCGGCTGGTACGACGCCTACCTCGCGCGCGGCCAGGCCGACCGCAGCGCCAACACCACGCCCGGCAACAAGAAGGGCGGCCTGTCCAACATCGCCGAAAAAGCCATGGGCTCCATCGTCAAGAGCGGCAACGGCCCCATCCACGGCGTGATCGGGCCCGGCGAGAAGGTGAACCGCAAGGGCCTGATCTTCGCCGCCACGCCCGCCAGCGACTTCATCTGCGGCACGCTGCAGCTGGCCGCCGGCATGAACCTGCACGTGTTCACCACCGGCCGCGGCACGCCCTACGGCCTGGCCGAATGCCCGGTGATCAAGGTGGCCACGCGCAACGACCTGGCGCGCCGCTGGCACGACCTGATGGACGTCAACGCCGGCCGCATCGCCAGCGGCGAGGCCAGCATCGACGAGCTGGGCTGGGAGCTGTTCCACCGCATGCTGGCCGTGGCCAGCGGCGAGAAGACCTGGGCCGAAAAGTGGGGCCTGCACAACGACCTCGTCCTCTTCAACCCCGCGCCGATTACATGAAACACCCCCTGCGCCGCTTCGCGTCACCCCCCTCAAGGGGGGCGGCACTGGCCGTCCGGCAAAGCCGGCCCGGCGGTGCCCTGGAGTCCTTCACCTCATAGCCGGCTGTTCGACCGGTCTTTCTTCCATCCACCCCGGAGACACCACCATGATCCACCGCCGACACCTGATCGCCGCGTCCGCACTCGCTGCCCTGCCCCTGGGCGCCTTCGCGCAAAGCGACTACCCCAGCAAACCGATCAAGATCATCGTCGCCTTTCCGCCCGGCGGCACCAGCGACGTGATGGCCCGCATGGTGGCCGACCCGCTGTCCAAGATCCTCGGCCAGCCGGTGGTGATCGAGAACGTGGGTGGCGCCGGTGGCGTGATCGGCACCGAGCGCGGCGCCAAGGCCCCCGCCGACGGCTACACCATCGTCCAGACCGGCGTGGGCCAGAACGCCGTGGCCCACGGCCTGGACCCCAACCTCAAGTACGACTCGGTCAAGGACTTCATCCACATCAGCCATGTGCACAGCGGTCCCAACGTGCTGGTGGTCAACGCCAGCCAGCCCTACAAGACCCTGGCCGACCTGGTGAAGGCCGCCAAGGCCAGCCCCGGCAAGCTGGACTACGGCTATACCCACGCGGCCTCGGGCCACATGGCGATGGAGCTGTTCAAGCAGACGGCGGGCATCTTCATGACCGGCATCCCCTACCGCGGCGGCGGCCCCATGATGACCGCGCTGCTGGGCAACGAGATCCCGATGATGTTCATCAACCAGGACGTGGCCCTGCCCCACATCAAGGCCGGCAAGCTGCGCCCGCTGGCGGTCTCCAGCCTGCAGCGCAACAGCCTGTACCCGGACGTGCCCACGGTGGCCGAGTCCGGCTACCCGGGCTTCGAGGCGCTGAGCTGGTCGGGCATGTCGGTGCCCAAGGGCACGCCCGCGCCCATCGTGGCCAAGCTCGAAGCCGCGTTCAAGGAAGTCATGTCCATGCCCGCCATCAAACAGAAGATGGAAGGCAACGGCTTCGTGGTGCCGGTGCAGGGCTCCAAGCCCTACTCGGACTTCGTCGCCAGCGAACTGCAGCGCTGGGTCAAGGTGATCAAGACCGCGGGCATCAAGCCGCAATGACGACGGGAGCCGCCCGCCCATGAGCCAGCTTGCCGACCGCATCGCCTGGATGCGCATCTCCTCCTGTGTCCTGCCGCTGGCCACCCCGATCAGCGACGCCAAGGTGCTAACCGGGCGCCAGAAGCCCATGACCGAGATCGCGATGCTGTTCGTCGAACTGCAGACCGAGCAAGGCCACGAAGGCCTGGGCCTGAGCTACAGCAAACGGGCCGGCGGGCCGGGTCAGTTCGCGCACGCGCAGGAGATCGCGCCCGCCCTGATCGGCGAGGACCCGAACGACATCGCCCGCTTGTGGGACAAGCTGTGCTGGGCCGGTGCGTCGGCGGGGCGCAGTGGCCTGTCGACACAGGCCATCGGCGCGTTTGACGTGGCGCTGTGGGATGTGAAGGCGCGGCGTGCGAACCTGTCGCTGGCCAAGCTGCTGGGCGCGCACCGCGAGTCGGTGCGCTGCTACAACACCTCGGGCGGTTTCCTGCACACGCCCATCGACCAGCTCAAGGTGAACGCCGCGGCCTCGGTGGCGCGCGGCATCGGCGGCATCAAGCTCAAGGTCGGTCAGCCCGACGGCCGCATCGACATGCAGCGGGTGCAGGCGGTGCGCGAACACCTGGGCGACGGTGTGCCGCTGATGGTGGACGCCAACCAGCAATGGGACCGACCCACCGCGCAGCGCATGTGCCGCGCGCTCGAGGGCTTCAACCTGGTCTGGATCGAGGAGCCGCTGGACGCCTACGACCACGAGGGCCACGCCGCGCTGGCGCAGCAGTTCGACACGCCGATTGCCACCGGCGAGATGCTGACCAGCGCCGGTGAGCACTGGGACCTGATCCGCCACCGCGCGGCCGACTGGCTGATGCCCGACGGCCCGCGCGTGGGCGGCATCACACCCTTCCTGAAGATCGCTGGCCTGGCGCAGCACGCCGGCCTGATGCTGGCGCCGCACTTCGCGATGGAGCTGCACGTGCACCTGGCCGCGGCCTACCCGACCGAGCCCTGGGTCGAACACTTCGAGTGGCTGGAGCCGCTGTTCAACGAGCGCATCGAAATCGCCAACGGCCGCATGCAGGTGCCGACGCGCCCCGGCCTGGGCCTGTCGCTGAGCGAGCAGGCGCGGGCATGGACGCGCGAGCGCGCCGAGATCGGCCAGCGCTGACCCTATGCACACCACCCCCGCCCTGGACCCGCGCCGATTCGAAGCCAGTGTGGCCGGACGGCCGGTGCGCCTGTACCGGCTGAGCAACCGCCACGGCATGGAGGTGGCCATCACCAACCTCGGTGCCAAGATCCTGCAGCTGCTGGCGCCCGACCGCCACGGCGTGCTGGGCGACGTGGTGCTGGGCTACGACAGCCTCACCGCGCTGCAAGCCGGCGCGCCGTCCATGGGCGCTTTCATCGGCCGCTACGCGGGGCGCATTTCGCAAGCGCGTTTTGACTGGGACGGTGTGCCCCATGCGCTGCAAGCCAACGCCGGGCCGCACAGCATCCACGGCGGGCCGGCCGGCCTGCGCTTTCAGGTGCTGAACGCCGAGCAGCCCGGCGCACAGACGCTGGCGCTGACGCACCGTTTTGCGCAGGCGGTGGACGGCTTCCCGGGCAACATGGACCTGCGCCTGGTCTATCGCCTTACCGACGACAACGAACTGGTCGTCGAACACGAGGCCAGCATGACCGAAGGCAGCAGCCCGGCCAGCTTCACCTGCCACGCGTTTTTCAATCTGGACGGGCCGGGCAGCGACATCAACGGCCAGCACCTGCAGCTGAATTCACGCGAGCTGCTGGCCACCGATGGCGACAACGTGCCGACCGGCGCGCTGCACTCCTTGCACGGCCACGCGCTGGACCTGCGCAGCCCGCAGCAGCTGGGCGCCCTGCCCGACATCGACCACGCCTATGTGCTGGCCGCGGGCGACGGCCCCGCAGCGCGGCTGGTGGCCCCCCAGAGTGGCCGCACGCTCGAGGTCTGGACCGGCGAGCCGGTGCTGCAGGTCTACGGCGCGGGCCAGCTGGGCAACAGCGACGTGCCCGACACCGGCAAGGGCGGTGCGGTGCACCGCCCGCGCGCCGCGATCTGCCTGGAGGCCCAGCAGTACCCGAATGCGGTCAACTGCCCGGGCTTTCCACAGAACCGGGTGAGCCCGGAGCGGCCGTACCGGGCGGTCACGCGGTACCGGTTTGGTGTGGTTTGATGGGTGGGTGTTGGGGTCTCACCCCAACCTACGGCCTGGGACTCAGGCTCAACAAGGCGGCCAAGCCGCCATCGGCTTCGAATCTCTGGTTGCGGTAGGCCAGTCGGGTCGGCCCAGGCCAGGCGCGCTGCGCCACGCTGTGGCGCGGGTCGCCGGGGTAGCAAATCACACGCACGCCGTCTTCGTCATCGAACGGCTCGGGCTCGATCAGCGCGGGCGGGCGGCTGCGCGCGGTGGCCAGCACCTGGGCCACGTCCGCGTGGCGGCCGAGCTGGCACAGGCTCATGATCTGCGGCGGCGCCAGGTCGATCTCGCCGGCCCAGAAGCGTTCCAGCGCGCCGCGCGGCGTCAGCCACACGGCCTCGGTGGCTTCGAAGGCGCAGTGTTGCGCGGTCTGCTCCGGCGGAGCCACGGCGACGAAGAAGCGGGTGTCGAAACGCTTGTTGGTCACCGAGGGCACACGCGGCGTGACCCAGCGCGACCACGGCAGCAGGCTCGATACCGCCAGCGGCAGGCCCAGGCGCCGCAGCGCGGCGGCGAAGCCGAGGCCGCCCGCCGTGTGTTCGCGCAGGCTGCGCAGCGCCCCGGGCTGCACCGCCAGGCCCAGCAGCAGGCCACATTCTTCAAAGGTCTCGCGCAGCGCCGCCGCGTGCAGGCCCACCGAGGTGTCCGGGTCCAGCCCGGGCTCGCCCAGCCCGCGCAGGCAGTGCGCCGCCGGCCGGTCCAGCGCGGCCGGGTCCACCTGCCGGTCCGCGGCGTCGAGCTTGCCGCCGGGGAACACGTGCACGCCGCCCAGCACGCCCGAGTTGCCGTGGCGCCGCACCATCAGCACCTGCGGCCCGGTGGGCCCGTCGCGCAGCACCATCACGGTGGCGGCGGGCACGGGCGGGGTGTGGACGGTCTCGGCGTTGATGGGGATGGCCATGGCGCGATTGTCCCCGAGGCCCGCCGGGACACGGGTCGCTCACGTGTGGCTGCTGCGGCTCCGCGGCGTTTCCATCTGCTCGGCGCCGCCCTCCACCGGCTCGGCGGGCGCGGGCGCCTCGCCCACGGGTGGCGGCGCAACCCGTGGTTCCTCGAGCACCACGTCCGAGCGCTGCCGCGGCAGGCACTGCGGGTATTCGCGCTGGATAAAGTGGATCAGCTGTTCGCGCACATGGCAGCGCAGGTCCCACGCGGCCGGGGCCGAGGCCGCGGTCACCAGGCAACGCAGCTGCATGGCGCGCTCGCCCGCTTCGGTCACCTGCAGCAGCGCGAGCCGCCGGTCCCAGTGCGGGGACGACTCGCAGGCCTGCTGCAGCGCCTCGCGCAACGGCTCCAGCGGCATGCGGTAGTCGACCCACAGGAACACGGTGCCGATGAGTTCGGAAGTGCTGCGGGTCCAGTTCTGGAACGGTTTTTCGATCCAGTGCTGCAGCGGCACGATCAGGCGGCGCTGGTCCCAGATGCGCACCACCACGTAGGTGCCGGTGATTTCCTCGATCACGCCCCATTCGTTTTCGACGATCACCACGTCGTCGATGCGGATCGGCTGGCTCAGCCCGATCTGCAGGCCGGCGATGAGGTTGCCCAGCACCGGGCGCGCCGCGAAGCCCGCGATGATGCCGACCACGCCGGCCGAGGCCAGCAGGCTGGTGCCGACCTGGCGCACGGCCGGGAAGGTCATCAGCATCAGGGACACCCCGATCAGCACCACCAGGCCCTGCGACACGCGCGACAGCACCAGGGTCTGGGTCTGGATGCGGCGCGCCGCGAGGTTGTCCGCGCCGGCCAGCGGGTTGGCCTCGATCACACCCCGGGCCACGCCATGCACGGCGCGGGCCAGCAGCCAGGTCACGGCGCCGATCAGCAGCAGCGCCGTCCAGCGCTCCGCGCCCGGCAGCCAGGCCACACCGGCGGGCACCCGCTGCCACACCGGGTTGAGCGCCAGCAGGTAGAGCAGCACGTGGGCGGGCGCCTGCACGGCCCGGCCCATGCTGGCGGTCACCGGTGCGGCGCGCGTGGCCCGCAGGAAGATGCGTTTACCGGCCTGGTAGACGGTCTCGGCGATCAGCGCCACCAACAGGGCCACGCCCAGGGTGGGCAACCATTCGATCAGGGAGGGGGGCAACCAGCTGAAAAATTCCATGCCGGTTTATAGCCCGGACCGAGAAGGGTCAACCAACGCCACCGCCTTCGACGGGCTCGCGGTCGCGCTCGTCCGCCTTGCGGAACACGACCTCGCCCGTGGGCACGTGCACCACGCGGATTTCCCGGCCGCCCGGCACGGTGTGGCTCTTGGCGGCCACCACCACCGCCAGCTCGCCATCGTCCAGCCAGATTTCCGCCTGACCCGACTCGGGCAGCAACGGACTCACGATGGGAGATTCGCTCTCGATGCGGTAGGTCTGGCCTGACATGGTGAACTCCGTTGGGGGTAAGCGCCGAATCGTGAACCGACAAGTTTCCGATCAAACCCTGGCCGCTTCTGTGTGGCAACGCACACCAGCGCCATCCTCGCTCGCCACGGTTGCCTGGGATTCTTCGGGTCGGTCGCCACCGGGCGGGCTGTGGAGCGCGTAGTGTGGGTGTTGTGGAGGCGGTATGCAATGGCTGCCCGCGTACCCACACACGCGGTCCGGTCTGTCGCAGACGCCCAGGCCGGAAAATGGGAACCTCTGACTGCAAGGGCGCGGACAACGGAAAACACGCCGTTACACAAGAAACAAGAAGGACAGCATGAACATTCGCATCGTGATCGTGGGCGGTGGCGCAGGCGGCCTGGAACTGGCCTGCAAGCTGGGCCGAAAGCTCGGCGTGGAGCAGGTCACCCTGGTGGACCAGCAGCTGTTCCACATCTGGAAGCCCTCGCTGCACGAGGTGGCCGCGGGCACGCTGGACATCCACCAGGAAGGCCTGTCGTACGAAATGCTGGCGCACGACAACCGCTTCAACTTCTGCCTGGGCGCCCTGACCGGGCTGGACCTGGCGCGCAAGGAGATCCAGGTGGCACCGGTGCTGGACGAACACGGCGAAGAGCTGGTGCCCGCGCGCAGCCTGCCCTTTGACCAACTGGTGCTGGCGGTGGGCAGCACGGCCAACCATTTCAACGTGCCCGGGGCGGCCGAACACACGCTGTCGCTGAACCGGCCGGCCGACGCCGAACACTTTCGCCTGCGCATGCTCAAGCTGCTCACGGCCGCCGAGCTGCGCAAGAGCGCGGGCGCGCCGGGCCAGGTGCGCGTCGTCATCATCGGCGGCGGCGCCACCGGCGTGGAGCTGGCCGCCGAGTTGCGCGAGGCCAGCGTGGTGCACTCGCGCTACGGCTTTCGCCGGCTCGACCCGCAGCGCGACGTGCAGATCACCCTGATCGAAGGCGCCGATCGCATCCTCGCGCCCCTGCCCGAGAAGGTGTCGCTGGCGGCCACGAAGCTGCTGAAGGAACGCCATGTGGCGGTCGAGACCGGTTGCCGCGTGGCACGCATCACGCCGGCCCAGGTGGAAGACGCCGCGGGACGCGTGTTCCCCGCCGACCTCGTGGTGTGGGCCGCCGGCATCAAGGCGCCCGAGATGCTGGCCACGCTGGGCCTGCCCACGAACCGCAGCGGGCAGCTGGAGGTGGAGCCGACGCTGCGGGTGAAGGGACAGAGCGACATCTTCGCCCTGGGCGACTGCGCGGCCTGCCCCACCGCCAGTGGCGGCTGGGTGCCCCCGCGCGCGCAGGCCGCGCACCAGCAGGCCAGCCACCTCTACCAGACGCTGATGGCGCGCGCCATGGGCCGGCCCGAGCGGACCGGCGCCTACGTCTACCGCGACCACGGCTCGCTGGTGTCGGTGGGCACGCAGACCTCGGTGGGCAACCTCATGGGCAACCTGTTCCGCTCCACCTGGTTTGTGCAGGGCGCGCTGGCGCGCACCATGTACGTGAGCCTGCACCTGATGCACCACCAGGCGGTGCTGGGCAGCCTGCGCACCGCCGTGCTGGCGGTGGCGCGCTTCCTCGTCAAGCGCGCCACGCCGCTGGTCAAGCTGCACTGAGAGGCTGGGCACGGCACGGGCGGGCACCAACAACGGGCGGTCGGCAGCACCACGCACCGCTCCAGCCGCACCAGCTTGGGGTTTCCGAACCGGTCGCCACGGCGCGCCAGGGGCTGTGCCCCTGCGGTGCGGGCTGGCATGGTTTCTGCTGATAGCCAACCCGCAAGAAGAGCGGTTTGGGGTCTGACCTGCAAATCCTCAGCACACAGGTGCACTAGGGTTCCGATCACGCGTGGCGTGGTGTCTGGTCCGAGAGTGTGCCGGCCTCATCGCAGGCTCCACGGAGGGACAAAAGCCCGGGAGAACGATCACCGATCGGTTCTTCTGCACGTCCCACCAACCCTTGGAGTCCCTCTGATGAAAAACACCGCCTTCACCGCCAGCAGCCTGCGTTCTTCTTCGCGACGCCACCATTTCCTCAAGCCCGCCCTGGGCCTGGCACTCACGCTGGCCACCGCCTCGGCTTTCGCGCAGACCTCGATGAAACTGGCCACCGTGGTCTGGGTGGGTTACGGTCCGTTCTATGTGGCCGACGCGCTGGACCTCTACAAGAAGTACAAGCTCAAGGTCTCGCTGCAGGTCTTCAACGACCCGGCGCTGATTCCAGCGGCCATCGCCTCGGGCGCGGTCGACGGCGGCATGCTGACCTACGACCAGGTGGTGGGCCAGGTGGCGGCGGGCCGCGCCATGAAAGTGGTGATGCCCATCGACTACTCCAACGGCGGCGACGCCATCGTGGCCGACGGCAGCATCGGCAAAGTGGCCGACTTCAAAGGCAAGAAGATCGGCTACAACCCGCTTTCGCCGAGCGACTTCCTGCTCTCCTACGCGCTCAAGACGGTGAACCTGAGCGAGAAGGACATCAGCCCCGTGAGCATGACGCCCGAAGCGGTGCCGGCCGCGATGGCCTCGGGTGCACTGCCCATCGGCGTGACCTACGAACCCAGCCTGTCGCAGGTGCTCGGCCAAGGCGGTGGCAAGAAGTTCAAGGTGGTGTTTTCGTCGAAGGACGCGCCAGGCCTGATCGCCGACGTGCTGGTGTTCGACGACAAGGTCATCAAGGCCAAGCCCACCGAGATCACCGGCATCATGAAGGCCTACCTTGACGGCCTGGCCTACATGAAGGCCAAGCCCGATGAGGCCAACAAGATCATCGGCAAGTTCATGGGCGTGTCGGCCGCCGAGGTGAAGGAACAGCTCGGTGGGGTCTACAACATCCCCGTCGCCGAGATGCCCAAGGCCTTCATGAAGGCGAAGGAAACCACCTCGTACTACGCCAGCGGCGACATCATCGGCCAGCTGCTCCTGGCCAAGGGCCAGATCAAGACCGTCCCGGCCACCGAAGCCACCTTCGACGCCGCGCTCGTCAAGGCGCTGGCCAAGTAAACCCCGCTCAGAGATTTCCGCCGCCCGTGCCGCTGGCACGGGTGCGCGGAGCGCTGGCCACCCCGCGTTCCCCGCATGGAGTTCCCGCCATGACACAAGCCCTTTTCCGCAACGCCGACGGCGTGTGGCCCAACACCGTCGCGCTGGCGTTCACCGTGCTCGGCTGGCCGCTGGGCATCGCCTTGCTGGGCCAGAGCCACTGGACGCTCAACGCGCTGGGCGTGCTGCTGGTCGCGCTCACGCTCACCTGGTCGGCCTACTTCATCCACGAGTTCGCACACCACGCCATCTTCCGCACGCCGCAGGCCAACGAGCGCTGGGGCCGGTTCATGAGCTGGATCAACGGCAGCGCCTACGCCAGCTTCGCCGACCTGCGCCGCAAACACATGCGCCACCACATCGAACGCGCCGACGTCATCACCTTCGACCTGCAGGGCTTCCTGCGCGCCCACCCGCGGGTGCGGCGCGTGGTGCTCGCGCTGGAGTGGCTGCACATCCCCGCGGTCGAGTTCGTCATGCGCGGCTTCGTGGTCGCGCTGCCCTTCATGGGTGAGCGAAAAAAGGCCGCGCGCAGCCGTGTGATCGGTGTCGCCGTGGTGCGGATCACGGCCTGGGCGCTGCTGGCATGGTGGTCGCTCAAGGCGCTGGCGCTGTACGCGCTGGCCTACCTGCTGTTCGTGCACCTGCTGCGTTTCGCCGACTGCTTCCAGCACACCTACGACGCCTACCCCATCCTCGACGAAACGCCGATCCCGAAAGACAAGCTGCGCGACCGCGCCTACGAGCAGGCCAACACCTACAGCGACGTGGTGGGCCTGGACGCCAGGTGGCTCAACCTGGTCTGGCTCAACTTCGGTTTCCACAACGCGCACCACGAGCGCCCGGTCGCGCCCTGGTACCAGCTGCCGCGTTTGCACCGCGAGCTGTACCCCGAGGGCAATGCGCAGGTGGTCACGGTGGGCGAGTTGCTGCGCGCCTACCACCGCCACCGCGTGACCCGCGTGCTCGCGAGCGACTACGGCGCGGTGCTGCCGCCCGGCGCACCGCACCGGGCCGATGGCTTCATCGGTGCCGTGGGTGTTTCTTTTCTGACGGCGGTTTGATGACGTCGCCGAACTACGGACTGCAGGGCAAGACGGTGCTGATCACCGGGGCCGCCACCGGCATCGGCCGCGCCGCTGCGCTGCTGTTCGCGCAGGCCGGCGCACGTGTGGTGGTCAACCACCTTCGGCAAGATGCCGAAGCCGCTTCGCTGGTGCAGGCCATCGAAGCCGCAGGTGGCCAGGCCACCGCGATTAGCGCCGACGTGAGCCAGGCGGCCGAGGTGCAACGCCTGGTGGACGGTGCCCTCGCGGCCTTCGGTACGGTCGATGTGCTCGTGAACAACGCCGGCATCATCCAGGAAAAGGCCTTCCTCGACACCACCGAAGCCGAGTGGGACCAGATGCTCGGCACCGATCTCAAGTCCGTCTTCCTGGTGTGCCGCGCCGTGCTGCCCGGCATGGTGGCGCGCGGTGGCGGCGCCATCGTCAACATCGCGTCCGACCTCGGCATCCTCGGGCGCGAGCGCTACGCCCCTTACTGCGCGGCCAAGGCTGGTGTGATCGGGCTCACACGCTCACTGGCGCGCGAGTTCGCGCCGCAGCAGATCCGCGTCAACGCCATCGCGCCCGGCCCGGTGGCCACCGCCATGGTCTCGCTCGACCACATGAGCGCCGAGTGGGTGGAGAAGGAACTCGCGATCCCGCAGCACCGCCTCGGTGCACCGGAAGAGATCGCGGCCAGCGCGCTGTTCCTCGCGTCCGACCTCGCGCGCTTCTATTGCGGCCAGGTGCTCGGCCCCAACGGCGGCTCCGTCATGACATGAAGCACCCCCCGCGCCGCTTCGCGTCACCCCCCTCAAGGGGGGCGGCACCAGAGGCCCGGCGAAGCCGGTTCCTCGGTGCCCTTGGGTGTCGCTGCTCCGGCGCCATGGAGAACCGATGACATTCCTGCCCGCCCGCCCGTCCGACCGCCTCGCCACCGGCGTGCTGCTGTTCTCGGCCTCGCTCTGGGGCCTGTCGTGGATACCCCTCAAAGGGTTCATTGCGCAGGGCCTCTCGGGCCCGCTGGTGGCGCTGATCACCTACGGTTCGGTGGGCCTGCTGGCCGTGGCGCTGCTCTGGCGCGACCGCGCCGCCTGGCGCGCGCAGTGGGGGCTGGTGCTCGCGCTCACGCTGGTGGGTGGCTGGGCCAACACCTCGTTCGTCAACGCGCTGATGCTGGGCGACGTGGTGCGGGTGATGTTCCTGTTCTACCTCTCGCCCGTGTGGTCGGTGCTGGGCGGCTGGCTGTTCCTCAAAGAGCGCATTCCGCTCACGCGCTGGCTGGCCGTGGTCGCGGCCATCGTGGGGCTCTGGATGGTGCTCGGCGGGCCGGGGCTGGGGGATTCCGCGGCGCTGGCCTTGACCTGGGTGGACGCGCTCTCGCTCTCGGCCGGCTTCGCCTTCGCCGCCAACAACGTGATCGCGCGCGCCGCGCACCGCGTGCCACTGCGCACCAAGACCTTCTCGGTGTTCATCGGCTGCGGTCTGCTCTCGGCGCTGGCCACCGGGCTCGGCGGCCCGGGCCTGCCCGCGGTGCTGTCGGCGATGGGGCCGCTGGTGTGGCTGGCGCTGCTGGCCTACGGCTTTGGCTGGATGCTGCTGGCCACCGTGACCTGGCAATACGGCGTGAGCCACCTGGAGAGCAGCCGCGCGGGCGTGATCCTGCTGGCCGAGCTGCTGGTCTCGGTCGGCACCGCGCTCGCCTTCGGCGGCGAAAGCCTCACGCCCCTGGGCTGGGCCGGTGGCGCGCTCATCGCTGCGGCGGCCCTGGTGGAGGCGCTGGGCGGAACGCCCGCCGAAGCCCCCGTCGCACCCACCACCGAAACCACCGCCTGAACCCGGAGACCCCGATGAACAACAACACCGTGTGGATGAACCAGCTGTCCTGGCTGGACTACCAGCAGCGCATTCGCGCCGACCAACCGCCCGTGCTGCTGCCCGTGGGCGCGCTCGAACAACACGGCCCGCACCTGCCGCTGGGCACCGACGGCCTGCTCGCCAGCGCCGTGGCCGCCGACACGGCGGCGCGCGTGGGCGGCCTGGTCGCGCCCACGCTGAGCTACGGCTACAAGTCGCAGCCCAAGTGCGGCGGCGGCCAACACTTCTGCGGCACCACCAGCGTGGACGCCGCCACGCTGATCGGCCAGGTGCGCGACGCGGTGCGCGAGTTCGCACGCCACGGCCTGACGAAGCTGATCATCGTGAACGGCCACTACGAAAACCAGTGGTTCCTGATCGAGGGCATCGACCTCGGCCTGCGCGACGCGAAGGCCGCCAACCCCGCGTGTGCGCTGCAGGTGATGCGGCTGGAGTACTGGGATTTCATGACGCCACAGACCCTGGGCGACGTCTTCCCCGAGGGCTTCCCCGGCTTCGCGCTCGAACACGCGGCCGTGCTGGAAACGTCCATGATGCTGCACCACCACCCCAGCCTGGTGCGTTTGGACCTGTTGCCCGACGACGGCCCGGCCGACTTCCCGCCCTACGACATGTACCCCAGCCGCACCGACTGGGTGCCGCCCTCGGGCGTGCTCTCGTCAGCCAAAGGCTCCGACGCCGCCAAAGGCAAGCTGCTCGCCGACGAGGTGGCGCGCCGCATGGCCGAAGCCATCACCACCGGATTCACCCGCCCCGCGCCATGAACGCCCTGCCCGCCTTCGACCCCGTCAGCACCGCGCTGATCGTCATCGACATGCAGCGCGACTTCTGCAGCCCCGGCGGCTACGCCCACCAGGCCGGCATCGACATCTCGCGCACGCAGGCGGTGGTGCCGCAGGTGCAGCGCCTGCTGACCGCAGCGCGCGTCGCCGGCCTGCGGGTGGTGCACACGCGCGAAGGGCATCTGCCCGACCTCTCGGATTGCCCGCCCGCGAAGATGGCGCGCAGCGTGGCAGCCGGCGCGCCCATCGGCAGCCCCGGCCCGCTGGGGCGCCTGCTGGTGCGCGGTGAACAGGGGCACGACTTTGTGGACGCACTGCGCCCGCTGCCCGGCGAAGCGGTGATCGACAAGCCCGGCTACGGCGCCTTCTACCTCACCGGTCTCGACAGCCTGCTGACGCGGCAGGGTGTGCGCCAGCTCATCCTCTGCGGCGTCACCACCGAGGTCTGCGTGCACTCCACCCTGCGCGAAGCGGTGGACCGCGGCTACGTCTGCACCACCGTGGGCGATGCCACCGCCGCCAGCCAGCCCGAGCTGCAGGCGCCCGCGCTGGCCATGATCGGCGTCGAAGGTGGCATCTTCGGCTCGGTGCTGTGCACCGACGAATGTGTGCAGGCGCTGCAAGCGGCGCACGCGCAAGCCACCGCATGAACACGCCCACCCACCCCGGCCACCTCGGAGTGCCCGCCGCATACCACGGCGTGTGGGCACGCACCCTGCTGGAATCGCCCGAGGGCCGCGACACGACCACCTGGGTGCGCTGGCTGCAGACCGGCCTGTGGCACGGCGATTTGCGTGTGCCTGCGGAGGCTGCGCGCGACACGCCCGACGGCCTGGCGCTGCAGCAAGGCTTCGCCGGCACCACCGCCATCACCCGGCCCGACCCGGCCTTGCCCGAGATCTGCACCTGGCAGCGCACGATCGACTTCCAGCCCCCGCGCAGCACACCCGATGCCGGCCACATGGTGTTCGAAACGCCGGACCGCGTGATCGAGACCGGCGTCCACGGCCGCTACCTCGAAGTGTGGGAGCGCCTGCCCGCTTCGCTCGGCCGGCGCATCGCACTCGCGCGGCTCGATGCGGGTGGCCAGCCCACCGCCGAGCGCCTGCTGGTGGCCGGCGTGTACGGCTTGCACCTGCGCCCGCGCGCTGCCGCCTGGCCGGCCGATCTGGTGCCCGACGAAACCCTGGGCGATGTGCTGCAGCGCCGCCCGGCTCAGGCCGCTGCGTTGCTGGATTTCAGCATCGGCTTTGGCACGCTGGCGCACGGCGTGTGGACGGTGGAGCGCGCCACCCGGCCCGCACTGGAAGGCCAGGCCCTGCCTTGCGCGCTGCACCGGGTGGACACCGAGCACGCCCGCGTGGAACGGGGTCCGCTCGCGGGCGACTGGCAGGTGTTGGAGTGGGTGGACGACGAACGGCCAGCCCACGGGTAGGTTCACCAGATGTGCCTGGAGGTGGGCGGACCCACCCGGTCAACGGCCTCGCTTGGCGGGCTTGCTCGGGGGTGGCGTGTCCTGGTCGGGATCGAAGGTGGTGAACGCCGCGCTCGCTTCGCCCTTGCTGCGGCCGTCGGTGACGACCACCCTGGCTTCGTGCCGCCCGGGCTTCGGTGCGCGGATCCACAGCTCGCGCCCGCGCCCCACCGTTTTGCCGTCCAGCTGCCACTCGAAGGCCTCGCCCTCGATGCGCTCGCCCGAGCTGCTCATCGCGTTGGCCCACAGGCGCATCGGCGTGGCGGTTTCGATGAGCGCGCCGGCACTGGGGTACATCACGGCCACGTTGGGCGCGCGCACAGCGATCTCCACCGCGTCCGAGGTGCGCACCGCCGTGTCAAAGCCGTCGTGCGCGAGCACCCGGAACTGCAGCTTGCCGCTCGGCAGCGCGTCGGCCGGGATCAGCGCCTTGCCATCGGTGATGCCGACCGCACAGCCGTTCCACGAACGCCCGCCGTCTTTGCTGAACTGCACCGAGCAGCTCACCGCACCCTCGGCGCCCGCGCCGTCGAGCTTCCAGGCCAGGGCCACACCGCGTGCGCCGGGCTTCACAGCGATCTCACCGAGCTTGACCGCCCGCCCGGCCGCCTTGCGTTCCCAGGCCACGGTGAGCGGGCGCTTCAACCGGCCCTCGGCATCGTCCAGCGCGCCGACGTGCACGATGCGCAGCGCCGCGCCACGGCCCACGTTGGGGATCATGGCCTGGAAGCCGAACACCGGCGGCTCCCCGTCGCCGCAGCCGCCGCCGCACCTACAGCCACCGCTGCCATGGGCGTCGGCGGGGATGCGCATCACCGGCGCGCTCGCCAGCACATCGCCGTTGGCGCCGACCAGCTCGGCCACCATCTTCGTGGGCACGCCGGTGGCGACGGTGGACTGGGCGTCCACACGCATCACGTGCTGCATGGTGATCGAGGCGTCGCGCTCGAAGGTGCCGATCAGGGTGATGACGGGTCGCATGCGCAGGTCCTCGATGCGGTTTTTCCAGTGTTCCCAGGGCTCCGGGGCCGGGTCGGGGATGTACTCCCAGGGCCACAACCACGGATCGTAGAGCTCCGGAATGCGAAAGCGGGGGTTGGTCGTGGTCGGGGCGAAGATCGCATTGTCGATCAGCACCTGGTGCGTGAAGATCGACGTCCACCGTGGGCCGCAGTAGGACATGAAGTCTTTCTGGCTGGGCTGGTGGAGCGTGCCGTCGTTGATGTCCAGCCCGTATTCACCGATGGACGCCGTGGGGGTGCCGGCCGGGTCGTAGGGTTCGTAGGCCGGGTAGGCGGCGTTGCCCGGCGTGCCGCAGGGCGCGTGGGGCAGGCCCGCGAAATGCCCGAGTTCGTGCGCCATCGTCACGCCATTGCCGACCCCGCCCGAGGTCACACCGTTGCTCGCGCATCCGATCACCGGCCCCATGGGCACGCCATTGGGCAGCAGGCCGTAGTACACGACGTCGGTGCGGTTGCCGTCGTTGGCCTTGGCCGCCGCGAGCTGGCCGTTGAGCGTGATCCAGCCCGCCGAGCAACCGCCCGGATTCGGCGGGGCGCCGGTGAGCGGCACCGTCAGGGTCACGGTGCCGGCGCTGGAAAACACGCCCTCGGCCTGCACCGGGAACACGGTGTGCGACCAGGCCGCGGTGGTCTGCAGCTCGCCCACCGTGGGCGCGGCGATGTTGAGCGTGCCGTTGCCGGCCGCGTTGGGGCCGTTGTAGGCCACCATCAGGCCACGCACACGCAAGGTCTGCAGCAGGGTGACATCGGCCTCCACCGTTTCACTGTCCACGATGGCCGCCGTGGCGTCGTCGGCGCGCCAGATGTTGGCCTTGAAGGCCATCCGGCCCACCATGTCGTCCGCGGGCACGATGAAGTTGAGCGTGGCGGTCATGGTGCCGCGTTCGGTGGCGTAGTCGGGCAGCGTTTGCGCCGCCACCGTGCCGGGTGTCTGGGGCGTCAGCGTGCCCACGTCCACCCACAGGGGCAACCACCGGTTGCGCCGCGCGCTGATCTGCAGGTTGCCGGTCAGATTCACCGCCCCGCCCCAGCCCGCGCGCACATACACCCGCACCCAGGCGGTCTTGTAGGCCACCAGCCGCAGGGAATTGTTGGGGCCCCGGTCGGCGGGGTCGGTCAGATGGCGCGATGCACGGAAGTACTGGATACATTGCGTCACTTCAATGCCCAGAATGTGCGGGCCGATGAAGTAATGCTCGCGCAGCTTCAAGGCCCAGGCATCGGACAACGAAGCCTTGTCGATGGCGCTGGAGATGTCGATGCCCATGGTGAACTCCTGAAAGTGGCGACATGCCGTGGAGCAGCCATGCTAGGCAGGCGGGTGCGAGCGCACATCAACAAAGGGAGGGAACGTTTCCTCCATGCGATGGAGGTCTGACCCACCGTGATGCCGCGCGACACCACCCAGATGCGCCAGGCATGGCGCACAACTTGCCTAGGAGAACGCATGAATTTCGACCACGCCCACCCAGGTGCACGAGACGAGTGCCCGCGCTGCGGGCTACCGCTGTGATGCAAGCCACCACCCCATTGCCCACGGCCCCGGGCGACTGGTTCACCTTTCGCAGCCTCGGCGAGGGCATCACCCTCATCACCGAACCGCACGTCATCCCCTTGCTCCGCTGCAACATCTGGCACATCCGCGGACGCGGGCTCGACCTCATGGTCGACACCGGTCTGGGCGTCAGCAGCCTGCACGCAGCCTCGCGCCACCTGTTCGGCCAGCGCGTGGCCGCGCTCGCCACGCACGTGCACCTGGACCACGTGGGCGGCCACCACGAGTTCGAAGAATGCTGGTGCCACCGCCTCGAAGCCGACGCACTTGCCCACGCCGACCCCGACGGCACGCTGGCCGACCTTGACCTCAACGAAGTCAACATCGAAGTGCCCGGCTACACCACCGGCGGCCCCGCGCTCACCGCCCTGCCCACGCCCGACTACGACCTCTCGGCCTGGGAAATCAGGCAAGCCACCGTCACGCGCCGGCTCGACGAAGGCGACGTCATCGACCTCGGCAACCGCCACTTCGAAGTCATGCACCTGCCCGGCCACTCGCCCGGCAGCATCGGACTCTGGGAAGCGAAAACCGCCACGCTGTTTTCCGGCGACGCCATCTACGACGGCCCGCTCATCGACGACCTGCACCACTCTGACCGCGTGGCCTACGCGCGCACCATGGAGCGCCTGCTGGCACTGCCGGTGAGCGTGGTGCACGCGGGACACGACCCGAGCTTCGGGCGGGCGCGGCTGCGCGAGCTGGTGCGGGCGTATCTGGACCGGAACGACGCGGGCTTAGGCCTGCGAAAGGCTTCTGTCTGGCGCTGAAGTCGTTCAGCAATACGCCTTGCGCTGCAGGTCGGCATCCATCAAAAAGCCGGCATAGATGATTAGTCAATCGTCAAAGAATGACATCTATGCATGTTTTCCTAAACTGCCGAACGCATCTCGGGCGGCGGTGTGACCACCACCTGGCCGTCCTTCACCGGCAGCGTGGCGCCCGGCTGGAAGGACGTGCGCACCTGGGCGTCCTGGCCGTTGAGCCGGTAGGTCACGTCGTACCCGACCAGCCGCTGCGACTTGAGCTTCACCGTCCTGCAGCGGCGCTCCGTCGTCGTGACCACGTCGTTCTGCTGCATGTTCTTTTGCACTTGGTTACCCGCATAACCGCCGGCCACCGCCCCGGCCACGGTTGCCAGCTTCTTGCCGTTGCCGCCGCCGATGTTGCTGCCCAGCAGCCCACCCGCCACGCCACCGATCAACGTGCCCGCGACGCGGTGCTCGTCCTTCACCGGCGCCTGCCGCCGCGCCTGCACGTTCTCGCAGCGCTCCCGTGGCGTCACCACGGTCTCCGTCACTTCCTTCACCGCGACCACGTCGGCAAACTTCGGCTGGTTCAAGGTCTTGTACCCGGTCACAGCGCTGGCCCCCAGCACCACCATGGCCAACCCGCCCACGGCGATGCCCTTCATCATTGACTTGTCCATATCAACACTCCTTCTTGTGTGGAGGGGAATGTAGGTTGGCTGTGTCAACGCATGATGACCAATGGTTTCCAAATGCTGCAAGGGCCTGTCGGGTGGTTGCGTGGAAGGCGCTTACTTCGCGGGCTTCGCTGGCTGCACCAGCCCCAGCGTGGGCGTCTCGCTGAAGAAGTTCCAGGGCTTGAGCAGCACGTTCACCCACTCGGTCGGCATGATGGGCCACTCCTCGGCCCGCGCCACGTGGGTGGTGCCGGTGGTCAGCCAGACCACGTTGTCGGTGTTCACGATCGCCTGGTCGTCCGCGCTGAACTGGCCCAGGCCGGTGTCTTTGTTCGAACGGTTGGGGAACCTCCCTTCGGGGAAGCGCTCGTCCGTGTGGTAGCGCGTCACCCAGATCTGCTTGTCCATGAAGTTCAGGCGGTTGTAGATCCACTCGTCCTGGCCGAAGTTGGCGCCCTTGGCCACCGGGTGCGTGCCGCCGGCGTAGGGGATGAGCTGGTACGACACCGGGTTGCCCACCTTGTTGGTCTTGCCCGGGTTGCTCATCAGGCGGATGTGGGCCGGGTCGAACTTCTGCGCCGCCGGCTTTTCGCTGGCCACCGTGCGCTGCGTGGTCTGCATGGTGCTGGTGCGCGGGCCGCCGGCCGTGTTGGGGGTCACCACGTTGTCGATCTCGGTCAGCGCGTTGGCTTCGCCGTCCACGTCCAGGTCGAGGCGGAAGTTGTAGATGTGCTGGTGCGTGGTGCCCACGATGTGGTGGTCGATCAGCGTGCCGTACTTCGTGTCGTCCTTGGCGCTCGCGTCCTGCATGGTGCGCGCCTTCACGCCCTTGACCGCCTCGATGCCGGTGGCCCCCGCGTTGATGCCGATGGTGCCGTTCTCGGCGAACACCCAGTCGAACATGTAGTCGTAGTTGCCCACCGTGCTGATCCAGCGCACCACCAGCTCGCGGCGTTCCACGCTCACGTTGGGCTTGCCCATTTCCTGGTGCTTGTACTCGGGGCCGGCGTAGCGCTCGAACACCGCGATCGCGTTGGGGATCGTCATCGGCGTGCCGGTGAAGTCGGCGATGGTGGCGTCCAGGAACACCGCGTTCTGCGGCGCGTCTTTGCCCGGCTCGATGGGCGAGGTCAGCGTGCCCATGCCGTACTCGCCCGAGTCCAGGTAGGCCTTGAAGTACCAGCCCACGTCCGGGTCGCCGTAGGGCACGATCATGCCGCCCAGCGTGCCCTCGTACATCACCTTGCGCTTGCTGCCCTTGTCGTTGTAGGTCACGGTCGAGAGCGTGAGGCCGGTGCGCGAGTTCAGGCCGATGTGGAAATCCCAGTTGCGCCAGGTCAGCGTGTTGCCGGTGATGGTGTAGTTCTTGCCCTCGGGCTCGGTGATGTGCAGCGGCTTGCGCGGCGCGCTGGTCTGCCCGGCGCTGCCGTCGTAAGGCGTGGGCTTCATGGGCACCGGGACCACACCCGCGTCTTCGATCTGGATGACCTGCTTTTTCTCCAGGTCCACCACCGCCACCAGGTTCTCGATCGGGTGCGCCCAGTAGTTGTTGTCGCCCACGTCCAGGTAGCTCACCACCTTGAGCAAGCGCTGCTCCTGTTTGAGGCCGTCCTTGCCGTCGAAGTAGCCCACCGTCAGTGGCGTGGCCACCACCTTTTTCACGTCGTTGATGCCGCGCAGCGCCAGCACCTTCGCGTACTCCGGGCTGCCCTCGATGGCCGCCTGCACCGCGCCGAAATCGTCGATCAGCACCATGCCGTGCGCGCCGGGCACCGGCTGCCACTGCGTGAGCCGCTTCGTGGCCAGGTCCACCGTGCCCTCGATCAGCTTGCGGCCGTCGAGGATGACGAACGCCGCCTGGCGCGGCGCCTGCACCGGTGTGCCCTCCAGCGCGTGCGCCCACACCTGGTCTTTCGGCGGCGCCTTGAGCACGATCTCGGTGAAGCGGTGGCCGGGCTTGAACTGGCCCGAAGCTTTCAGCACCTCCAGCGTGGCCTGGATCTCGTCTGAGGTCAGCGGGTTCAGCGGGTTGGGCTTGCGCTCGACCACGAAGGTCTTGTCCAGGCCCGACTGGAACACCTGCTGGAAGAAGTCGGCCGCCACATACGCCCTGCCCTTGCGCAGCACCACCGGCACGGCCAGCCGCAGCGGCGCGCCGTTCACCTGCGCCGTCTTCGCGCCCGGCTTCACGCGCACCAGCGTGCTGTTGCGCGCGAGCGTGAACACCCGGGCATAGCTGTCCCAGTGCACCGTGGCGTTGAAGTCTTTGGCGGCCTTTTTCAGCGGCACCATCTTGGCGGCGGCGCCGTGCGCCAGCGCCAGGGGCGACCACAGCGCGGCGGCGGCCAGGGCGACGGCACTCAGTGCCAGGGGGAGGGAGCGGGTGGGCATGGTGGGGTTCCTCGTGAAGCGGGTTCGGACAAGGCCCGCACCTTAGGGTTCGCCGACACCGAGGGGTTATCCGTATTTGGCAAATCTGCGCCGGCCCCAACAATGGCGCACAACTTGCATCGCGGCCGGCATGAACTTCGATCATTCCCACAAACGTGCACGCGATGCCGCGGAACAGGCCGCCAGCCTGCCCGACTGGGACCAGCGCTACGAGCAGCTCTCGGCCGGACGCTTCGAGGGCGAGGTGGACGAACTGCGCGTGGGCCCGGTGCAGGTGTTTGCCGAGCGCGCCAACCAGACCGTCATGCAGGCGGGCCGCGTCTGCGCCGATCGCGTCTCCGTCGCCCTCGTGCGCGCCGGGCAATCGCCCGGCTGGTTCGGTGGCCACCGCCTGCAGGGCGAACAACTCATCGGCGTGTCGTCCCAAGGCGAGTTCGATCTCGTGGCCAGCGCCGACACGCAGATCCTCGCACTCTCGGTCGACCAGGCGGCCCTGCGCGAGCTGGTGGCCCAAGTGGACGGCCACGGGGCGGAGCTGCCCCCGGTGCCCCTGTTGCTCAAGCCCACGAGCGCGGCCTGCGTCGAATACGGCCGGCTGCTCAACGCCGCCCTGCGGCTCGCGCAAAACCCGAGCGACCTCAGCGCCCATCCCGCCGCGCGCCGCATGCTCGCACTCTCGCTCTGCGATGCCCTGCTCGCCAACCTGCGCTCGGGCGAGCCGACGGGCGCGCTGCCCGCTTCGGCCACCAGCCGCCGTCGCATCGTCGCCCGCGCCCGGCAGTACATGCAGGCCCACGCCCACGAAGTGATCGCCGTGCCCGACCTCTGCCAGGCCATCGGCACCTCGCGCCGCGCGCTGCAGTACGCGTTTGAAGAAGTGATGCAGATCAGCCCCGTGACCTACCTGCGCGCCATGCGCCTCAACCAGGTGCGCAGTGAACTGCGCCAGAACCGGGCAGCGCCCGTGGGCGACATCGCGGCGCGCTGGGGCTTCTGGCACCCCTCGCGCTTCGCGAGCGACTACAAGGCCCTGTTCGGCGAGCTGCCGTCGGCCACGCGGGGGGCGGTGGCGGCCTGAGGCTCAGAGACGGGGGCCCGATCACGCGCAAGGGTTCGCACCGGAGACTTGGAAATCGATGCCTGGTGCCGACCCAAGCGGACCTTGCAACCCGTGCCTGCAAGGCGCGGGGCACCGCCTCTCCATGCCGACATCCGGCAAGGGGTTCTTTGCAAGCGGCGATGGAGTCGCGATACTCGCCGCCTCAACATCTGGAGTCCGTATGCTTCCCGACCCGCCTTTGCTCCTGGCTTTTGTTGGTGCCAGCCTTGTGTTGGCCATCACCCCCGGACCCGCCGTCGTCTATATCGTGGCCCGCACTTTGGCGCAGGGCCGCGCATGGGGGCTTGCGTCCGTGCTGGGCGTCGCGCTGGGCAATTTCTCCAATGCCTTGGGTGCGGCGCTCGGGCTGGCCGCCTTGTTCGCTGTGTCATCGGCCGCTTTCACCGCGGTGAAATGGGCCGGCGCCGCCTACCTCGTGTACCTCGGCATCCGGATGTGGCGGGCATCGTCGCCTGTCACCGACGCCACGCCGCAGGCGCCGGCGCAGCCCTTGCGGCACGTCTTTCGCGATGGCTTTGTGGTGGCGCTGCTGAACCCCAAAACCACCATGTTCTTCGCCGCCTTTCTGCCGCAGTTCATGGATGCCCACGGCAACCCGCTGATGCAGACCCTGGCGCTCGGCGGCGTTTTCGTGGGTATCGCTTGCTGCACCGACATCATCTACGTGCTCACAGCTAGTCTCGTCGCACCGCGCCTGCGTCGGGCTGCGTCGCACGGCCTCTGGGGCAACCGGCTCGCGGGAACATCATTCATCGGCTTGGGTGTGCTCACGGCCATGGGCACGCGCCCCGAGCGCTGACGCTCACGCTCATCCGCGCCGGACAGCGGCTGCTGGCACCTGAACCGAAGCGCATGCTCGGGCAGCCGCTGTATCCCTTTGGGGCACGCACCTCCATCCGAGCCACCGCACACACCAACCTGGTGCATCCACACCACGCCGCACCCCATGCCCATCTGGCACCCTACTTGCTAACACCCTGAACCAGAGAGGCGCCGTGCCACCGCACGCCGCTTGCCTTGAAGACCGCTAGGGTTCCGGGCCCAGACCACTTCACCGAAGAAGTCTGAGCCGTCTGGTCCGAGAGCGGTCGGCCACGATCGTGTGGCTCCACGGAGGGACAAAAGCCCGGGAGACGCTTCGCTGCTTGCGCACGAGCCTCTCTCGCCGTTTGTCCCTTTCGCCAGGAGCCCCGCATGTCCCAGCTTCCTCCCTTTGCGCCGTCCCTTGCCGGGTCGGCCGCCGCATTGCCAAAGGCCCCAGCCTCGGCGGCGACAGCGGTGCCGGCGCCGGCGCCCGCGCCTGTGCCCGCCACGGCACCAACGCCCAAGCCCCCGCGCACCGGCTTCTGGACGGTGCGCACCGGCATTTCGCGCCGTGCCTACTGGGGGTTGGCGCTCACCGGCTTGATCACCCCGCTGCTGATGTGGGCGGCGCTGGCGGCCTGGGGTGGCATGGACCCGACCTTCATGCCCTCGCCGCTGGCCGTGTTGTCAAAGACCTGGGACTGGGCGCTGGAGAACAACCTGCTCGAAGACATGGGCATCAGCGTCTACCGCGTGGTCGCGGGCTTCGTGCTCTCGGCGGTGATCGCGCTGCCGCTGGGGCTGCTGATCGGTTCGTTCCGCTCGGTGCAGGCGCTGCTGGAGCCGCTGACCGACCTGATCCGCTACATGCCGGCGGTCGCCTTCATTCCGCTGGTGATGCTGTGGGTGGGCATCGACGAGGGCTCCAAGATTTCCATCATCTTCATCGGCACTTTTTTCCAGATGGTGCTGATGGTGGCGGAAGACGTGCGCCGCGTGCCGGCCGCGCAGGTGGAGGCGGCGCAGACCATGGGTGCGAGCCGTTGGGAGCTGGTGGAAAAGGTGATCCTGCCGAGCGCCAAGCCGGCGCTGCTCGACACCCTGCGCATCACCATGGGCTGGGCCTGGACCTACCTGGTGGTCGCCGAGCTGGTGGCCGCGAATTCGGGCCTGGGCTACGCCATCCTGCGCGCGCAGCGCTTCCTGCAGACCGACACCATCTTCGCCGGGATCATCGTCATCGGCCTCATCGGGCTGGTGACGGACCAGCTGTTCCGCTGGCTGCACCGCCGCGCCTTCCCCTGGCTGTACCTGAAAGGCTGATGCGATGAACACCCTCCCCAAAGTTTCCATCCGCGGCCTCACCAAACACTTCGACGGCGCACCCACCAACGCGCTGGAGAACGTGGACCTGGACATCGGCGCCAACGAGTTCGTCACCTTCGTGGGCGCCTCGGGCTGCGGCAAGAGCACGCTGCTGCGCACCATCGGCGGGCTCGAAACACAAACCAGCGGCGAGCTGCTGGTGGACGGCCAACCCATCACCGGCCCGGGCATCGACCGCGCCATGGTGTTCCAGCACTACAGCCTCTACCCGTGGATGACGGTGTGCCAGAACATCAAGTTCTGCCGCCAGCTGCACGCCCACACCAAAGACCGCACCTCGGCCGACGTGGAGGCCGCCGACGGCCGGGCCGACGCGCTGCTGCGCCTGATGGGCCTGCAAGCCTCGGCGGGCGCCTGGCCCAACCAGCTCTCGGGCGGCATGCAGCAGCGCGTGGCGATCGCGCGCGCGCTCATGGGCCGGCCCGACATCGTGCTGATGGACGAGCCCTTCGGCGCGCTGGACGCGCAGACGCGCGAGGTGATGCACGACCTGATCCGCTATGTGCACCGGCTGGAGAAAGCCACCATCGTGTTCGTGACGCACGACGTGGAGGAAGCGCTCTACCTCGGCAGCCGCGTGGTGCTGATGGCGCCGCGCCCGGGCCGCATCGACACCATCTACGAGGTGCCCTTCGGCGACCAGCGCACGCAGGACCTCAAGTTCGCGCCCGAGTTCGTGCGCTTGAAGCGCGACATCCTCGAACGCATCCGCGAGACCTCGGGCATGAAGACCGACCTGGAACAGCTGCAGCGCCTGAGCGGTGCGGTGACTGAAGCCGCCTGAACCCTGGAGACACCCATGAACCTCAACGACCTCCCCGACCCGCTGACCACCGTCTTGCCCAACCCGCCGCAGGCCGCACCGGTGGACGCGCCCGCCTTCTGGCAACGGTTCCCCGCGCCCGCGCTGGCCGGCGTGGACACGAACAAAGTGATGTGGAGCGAGGTGCTGCCCGGCGGCAGCCACTGGAGCTGGCGCATGCCGCGCGGCAGCGCGATCCGCTTCGTGGCCCTGGACGCGGGCGCCAACCTGAGCCTGGTGCTCTACAGCGCGCTGGAAAAGCTGGAGCGCTACAACATGCCCGACAGCCTGAAGGCGCAGCACACGGCGCACTACACCCAGGGCCATGTGCTGATGAGCGACATGGGCCGCAGCATGGCCAGCGTCACCGCCGACAGCCTGGGCTGGCACGACCCGCTGGGCGCCCTGCTCGACAACGAACTCATGGCCACGAAGTACGGCGAGCGGCGCTACGAGCAGGCGCGCAACGCCATGTACCGCTCCGGCAAAGACGGCCTGCTGATCGAGATCGGCAAGTACGGCCTGACGCGGCGCGACCTGATCGCGCCGGTGAACCTGTTCAGCAAGGTGAGCGTGGACGCGCAGGGCCGCTTCGGCTTTGCGCCCGACCACGCGAAGGCGGGCGACTTCGTGGAGCTGCGCTTCGACATGGACGTGATCCTCGCCGTGTCCAGCGCGCCGCACGCGCTGGACCCTGCTCCCCTGTACGCGCCGAAGAAGGTGGGCCTGCTGGCCTGGCGCTGCGGCGCCGCGCCGGCACAAGACTTCTGCCGCGCCTTCCGCCCGGAAAACGCGCGCGCCCTGCACAACTCTGATGTCCTGTACCTGTGATCAAGGAGACCGACATGAACGCCATCACCGAATCCACCGCCACCGACATCCGCATCCTGGAAAGCCAGCTCGACCCGGCCCACGCCGTGATGGACCAGCGCCACCCCGCGGGCGAACCCATCCTCTTCGCCGTCAACAAAGGCCAGACCCTGCGCATCGTCGACCTCGAAGGCAACCAGGCCGCGGACGTGATCTTCTACAACCGAGACGACCTGGCCGAGCACTACAGCGCCACCGACACCATGGTCCACCAGGGCGGCATCTACCTGACCACCGGCTCGGTCATCCGCAGCAACGACGCGCGGCCCATGCTCACCATCGTGGCCGACACCTGCGGCCGCCACGACACGCTCGGCGGCGCCTGCGCGGCCGAGAGCAACACGGTGCGCTACGCGCTGCAGAAGAAGTACATGCACAGCTGCCGCGACAACTATTTGATTGCCCTGCAGCGCGCCGACATGGGCCTGACCAAACGCGACCTGGTGCCCAACATCAACTTCTTCATGAACGTGCCGGTGACGGACAGCGGCGACCTGAAGTTCGACGACGGCGTGTCCGGCCCGGGCAAGTACGTGGAGATGCGCGCCGAGATGGACGTGTGGGTGCTGATCAGCAACTGCCCGCAGCTGAACAACCCGTGCAACGCGTACAACCCGACGCCGATTCAACTGCTCGTCTGGGACGAGCAGTGAGCCCCCCCTGCGCCGCTTCGCGTCTTCCCCCCGTTGGGGGGACCACACCAGCGGCCCGGCAAAGCCGGTTCCGCGGTGTGTCCCGGTTGGCGTGCAGGCGCGCACCGGCTTCTTCAATCTGCCAGCAGGACGACCTGTCTGACTTCGTTGTATCGGCAGGACGGCCTGCCCCGGAGACTCCATGTTCAGCAAGGTCCTGATTGCCAACCGCGGCGCCATCGCCTGCCGCATCATCCGCACGCTCAAACAGCTGGGCGTGCAGAGCGTGGCCGTGTATTCCGAAGCCGACGCGCAGGCGCGCCATGTGCGCGAAGCCGACGAGGCCTACCTGCTCGGCCCGGCGCCCGCGGCCGAGAGCTACCTGCGTGCCGACCGCATCCTGCAGATCGCGAAGGACTGCGGCGCACAGGCCATCCACCCCGGCTACGGTTTCCTGTCGGAAAACCCGGGTTTCGCCGAAGCCTGCGAGGCCGCGGGCATCGCCTTCATCGGCCCCACGCCGGCGCAGATGCGCGCCTTTGGCCTGAAGCACACGGCGCGCGATCTGGCGCAGCAGCGCGGTGTGCCGCTGCTGCCGGGCTCGGGTCTGCTCTGCGATCTGGCGCAGGCGCAGACCGAGGCACAGCGCATCGGCTTCCCGGTGATGCTCAAGAGCACGGCGGGCGGCGGCGGCATCGGCATGCGGCTGGTGTGGAGCGCGGTCGAACTCGCCGATGCGTTCGAGAACGTGGGCCGCCTCGCGCAGGCCAACTTCAAGGACGCGGGTCTGTTCATCGAGAAGTACGTCGAGCAGGCGCGCCACATCGAGGTGCAGGTGTTTGGCGACGGCGCGGGCGGTGTGATCGCGCTGGGCGAGCGCGACTGCTCGGTGCAGCGGCGCAACCAGAAGGTGATCGAAGAAACCCCGGCGCCGGGCCTGAGCGACGCGCAGCGCAGCGAGCTGCACGCCACCGCCGTGCGGCTGGCGCAGGCGGTGGACTACCGCTCGGCCGGCACGGTGGAATTTGTGTATGACGCGGCCACCGGCGCCTTCTATTTTCTGGAGGTGAACACGCGCCTGCAGGTGGAGCACGGCGTGACCGAGCAGGTGAGCGGCGTGGACCTGGTGGCCTGGATGCTGCAGCTCGCCGCGGGCGACCTGCCGCCGCTGGCCACGCTGCAGCCGGTGCTGCGCGGTGCGTCCATCCAGGTGCGGCTCTACGCCGAAGACCCGGCGCGCAACTTCCAGCCCTGCGCGGGGCTGCTCACCGAGGTGGTGTTCCCGACCGACGCAAGGGTGGACGGCTGGGTCGAGCGCGGCACCGAGGTGCCCGCCTGGTACGACCCGATGCTGGCCAAGCTCATCGTCATCGCCGACACCCGCGAGCAGGCACTGTTGAAGATGGAAGCCGCGCTGGACGCGACGCGCTTGGCCGGCATCGAAACCAACCTGGGTTACCTGCGCCAGGTGGTGCGCAGCGCGGTGTTCCGCGAAGGCCGGCAGATCACGCGTTTTCTCAACAGCTTCGAGTACCGGCCCGCCACCATCGAGGTGCTGGAGCCGGGCGTGCAGACCAGCGTGCAGGACTGGCCGGGCCGCACCGGCTACTGGGACGTGGGCGTGCCGCCCAGCGGCCCGATGGATGCCTACGCGCACCGCCTGGCCAACCAGCTGGTGGGCAATGCGCCCGACGCCGCCGCGCTGGAGATCACGCTCGCCGGCCCCACGCTGCGCTTCAACACCGATGCCGTGGTGGCCGTGACCGGCGCGCCGGTGAAGCTCACGCTGGACGGTCAGCCGGTTGCCATGTGGCAGGCGCTGCAAGTGAAAACGGGCAGCACGCTGGCCGTGGGCCGCACCGAAGCGGGCGTGCGCCTCGCGCTCGCCGTGGCCGGCGGGCTGGACGTGCCGGCGTATCTGGGCAGCCGCAGCACCTTCACGCTCGGCCAGTTCGGGGGGCATGCGGGGCGGCATCTGCGCGCGGGCGATGTGCTGCACCTCGCGGGCACGGCCACGCCGGTGGTGGCGGCCACACCCGCCGCGCTGATCCCCACCTACGGCCACCACTGGGACGTGGGCGTGCTCTACGGGCCGCACGGCGCACCCGATTTCTTCCAGCCCGACGACATCGCCACCTTCTTCGCCACCGACTGGAAGGTGCACCACAACAGCAGCCGCACGGGCGTGCGCCTGATCGGCCCCCGACCCCAGTGGGCGCGGGCCGACGGCGGCGAGGCGGGTCTGCACCCGTCGAACATCCACGACAACGCCTACGCCATCGGCGCGATCGACTTCACCGGCGACATGCCCGTGATCCTCGGGCCCGACGGCCCCAGCCTCGGCGGCTTCGTCTGCCCGGCCGTGGTGGTGAACGCCGAGTTGTGGAAGCTCGGCCAGCTGCGCCCGGGCGACACGGTGCGCTTCCACCGGCTCTCGCTGGCGCAGGCGGGTGAACGCGAAGCGGCGGTGGAAGCGGCGCTGTCGTCTCTGGCCGGCGCGCTGCCCGCCGCGCCGAGCGACGACGCAGCGGCCCACACCACACCGGTGATCTACGAAGACCCCGCGCGCGAAGACGTGCCCGCCATGCTGGTGCGCCAGGCCGGCGACCGCTACGTGCTGCTGGAGTTCGGTCCGCTGGTGCTGGACATCGAGTTGCGTCTGCGCGTGCACGTGCTGATGACGGCGCTGAAGGACCTGCAGGCCCAAGGCAAGCTGTCCGGCATCATCGACATGACCCCCGGCATCCGCTCGCTGCAGGTGCACTTCGACCCCGCGCTGATCACGCGCGACGCGCTGCTCAAGCTGCTGATCGCCACCGAGGCCGCGCTGCCGCCGGTGGACGACATGGTGGTGCCCAGTCGCACGGTCCACCTGCCGCTGTCGTGGGACGACCCGCAGACGAAGCTGGCGATTGAAAAATACATGCAGTCGGTGCGACCCGACGCGCCCTGGTGCCCGAGCAACATCGAGTTCATCCGCCGCATCAACGGGCTGGACAGCATCGACGAGGTGTTCAAGATCGTGTTCGAAGCGCCCTACCTCGTGCTCGGCCTGGGCGACGTGTACCTCGGTGCGCCGGTGGCCACGCCGCTGGACCCGCGCCAGCGCCTCGTGACCACCAAGTACAACCCGGCGCGCA
Organism: Hydrogenophaga sp. GW101-3F08; assembly: GCF_059424585.1. Classification (NCBI taxonomy): domain Bacteria; kingdom Pseudomonadati; phylum Pseudomonadota; class Betaproteobacteria; order Burkholderiales; family Comamonadaceae; genus Hydrogenophaga; species Hydrogenophaga sp. GW101-3F08. The sequence goes on along the minus strand of NZ_JBWKZP010000005.1, from coordinate 217,143 downwards.
CCTGGACGCCGGAGAACGCGGTGGGCATCGGCGGCGCCTACCTCTGCGTCTACGGCATGGAAGGCCCCGGCGGTTACCAGTTCGTGGGCCGCACGCTGCAGATGTGGAACCGCTGGCGCCACGGGGAGACGGGCACCGTGTTCGAGCAACCCTGGCTGCTGCGCTTCTTCGACCAGATCCGCTTCCACCCCGTGAGCCAGGAAGAGCTGCTGCGCATCCGCGCCGGTTTCCCGCACGGCGGCTACGCGCTGCGCACCGAAGCAGGCAGCTTCAGCCTGAAGGACTACCGCCGTTTCCTCGCCGACAACGCGGCCAGCATCGCCGCCTTCAAGGCCACGCAGCAGGTGGCGTTTGAAGCCGAGCGCGAGCGCTGGGCCGCGGCCGGCCTGGCCGAGGTGGCGAGCGAGGCCGACGTGGAAGCGGCCGGGCCGGACAGCGAGATCGACCTGCCCGAAGGCGGGCGCCTGATCGCCACCAGCGTGCCCGGCAACGTGTGGAAGGTCGCGGTGAGCGAGGGCCAGCAGGTGCAGGCCGGCGACGTGCTGATGGTGATCGAGTCCATGAAGATGGAGTTCAACCTGCTCGCGCCCGCCAGCGCCACCGTGCACAAGCTCATGTGCGCCCAGGGCGGCTCGGTGGCCGCGGGGCAGAACGTGCTGGTGCTGATCGACGAAGCCATCTGACCTTCATTCAAACAACATTCAAGGAGCCCAACATGAACCTGAGCACCCTTTCTTTCGACATCGCCAGCATCAAGGCCGCCTACGCCAGCGGCGCCACCGTGCGCGACGTGGTCGCCGAAGCCATGCGCCGCTGCGCCAGCGACACCAACAACGCCTTCATCCACCGCCTCAGCGACGCTGAGATCGAACCTTTCCTCTCGCGGCTCGACGGCGTGGACCCGGCGAGCCTGCCGCTCTACGGCGTGCCCTTCGCACTGAAGGACAACATCGACCTCGCGCACATCCCCACCACCGCCGGCTGCCCACAGTTCGCCTACACCCCCGGCGAGAGCGCCTTCCTGATCCAGCAGCTGGTGGCGGCCGGCGCGGTGCCGCTGGGCAAGGCCAACCTCGACCAGTTCGCCACCGGCCTGAATGGCACGCGCTCGCCCTACGGCGCCTGCCGCAACGCCTTCAACCCCGAGTTCGTGTCGGGCGGCTCCAGCAGCGGCTCGGCCGTGAGCGTGGCCAAGGGCTGGGTCAGCTTCTCGCTGGGCACCGACACCGCCGGCTCGGGCCGCGTGCCCGCGAGCTTCAACAACCTCGTGGGCCTCAAGCCCAGCATCGGTCTGCTCTCGGGCACCGGCGTGGTGCCGGCCTGCCGTTCGGTGGACACGGTGTCGGTCTTCGCGCTCACCGCCGCTGACGCGCAGGCCGTGCTCGCCGTCGCTGCGGCCTACGACGACGCCGACGCCTTCAGCCGAAAGGCCGAGCCCTTCGGCGTGGACTTCTCGACCGGTCCGTTCCGCTTCGGCGTGCCGCGTCCGCAGGACCTCAACTTCTTCGGCAATGACGCGGCCATTGCCCTCTTTGCGCAAAGCATCGAACGCCTGCATGCCCTCGGCGGCACTGCGGTCGAGGTGGACCTCACCCCCTTCCTCGAAGCCGCGCGCCTGCTCTACGAAGGCCCCTGGGTGGCCGAGCGGTATGTCGCCATCAAAGACTTCATCGACACCCAGCCTGAGGCCGTGTTCCCGCCCGTGCGGACCATCATCGAAGGCGGCCGCAGCAAGACCGCCGCCGAGGCGTTCGCGGCCAGCTACCGGCTGAAGGCGCTCAAGCGCGTGTGCGACGCCGTGTGGAAAGACATTGACTGCCTGCTCACGCCCACCGCCGGCACCATCTACCGCATCGCCGAGATGCAGGCCGACCCGATCCGCCTGAACTCGAACCTGGGCTACTACACCAACTTCATGAACCTGCTGGACTACGCCGCCGTCGCGGTGCCCGCAGGCTTCCAGGCCAGCGGCGACGCGCAAGGCCTGCCCTGGGGCGTCACCCTAGCCGCGCCCGCGTTCAAGGACGTGCCGCTGCTGCGCCTGGCCGACCGTTTCCACCGCGCACAGGCGCTGTCGCTCGGAGCCACTGCCACGCCGCTGGTCAGCACCCCGTCCATCAGCACAACCGACCAGCCCAAAGGCAGCAACACCGCCGGCACCGTCAAGGTCGCGGTCTGCGGCGCGCACCTCAGCGGCCTGCCGCTCAACTGGCAACTCACCCAACGCGGCGCGCGCCTGCTCGGCGCGGTGCAGTCCGCGCCCGAGTACAAGTTCTACGCCCTCGCCGGCGGCCCGGTCCAGCGGCCCGGCATGGTGCGCGTGAAGGAAGGCGGCGCCGCCATCGACATGGAAGTCTGGGAGCTGCCAGCCCAACACTTCGGCAGCTTCGTCGACGGCATTCCCGCGCCGCTGGGCATTGGCAAGGTGAAGCTCGCGGATGGTTCGTGGGTCAGCGGGTTTGTGTGCGAGGCGATGGGGGTTGAGGGTGGGACCGACATCACGGCGCTGGGCAGCTGGCGGGCTTGGTTGGCGAAGCAGGGCTGAGGTTCAGCGCTTTTATTTTTTGGAGCTAGAGACTGCGATGCAGCGGTTGCAGTCGATGGTAGGCGACTTCCGAACTCACGATCTCTTGACAGGAGCGGCCAGACGGTCATGGCGGCGCAGCCCCACCCAAAAGGACTCTTTTGCCAGATAGGAAGATTCTTATCTGATTGATTGAGGTCATAGTTGCGCTAAGGGCTGTCCACGTTGGCCCTTGTTACATTCGTAGCATCGCTGGTGAGACTGAATGGCTCACCGCGCCGTCAGCAATAGATCGTTAGATCAGGGAATATGGACAGAATCGTAGAAATCGGAGAGGTCGAACTGCTTGATCTCTGCCAACGAGGCGAGGACGATTACTTTGACAGGAAGTCGGCCAGGCTCAAACCCAAGGACATTCAGGAACCCGCCATCGCGTTTGCCAACGCAGAGGGTGGAACCCTCGTCGTGGGGATCGAAGACATCGGCAAGGTGCCCGTGCCTCTGGATCGGTGGGTGGGCAAGACTTCGATCGAGGAGTTCAACCCGTTCATTTCGATGCTGTCTTCGCTGAACCCAGGAATCGACTTCAATCATCGCTTTCTATATCGCGAAGGTAACCTGGCTCGCACTTATGTGCTCGAACTCGAGATTCGCAAGAGTCTGAAGGTTCACGAGACCGGCAGTGGCGACGTCGTGATCCGCAAAGGAGCCCAGAACCTGAAGCTGACCGCCAGCAAGGTTCAGGATCTCATGCGAGCCAAGGGCATGGTGTCTGAAGAAGACAGCTACCTCAATGATGTGCGTCCCGAGCCGGTCATCGATGGGGCGCCACTTCGCACCTTTCTCGAAAACCTCAAAATCACCAACAAGGATCCGTTCGCCTTTACGCTCAGCGAGCGCCTCATTCACCACGAGAACTACTCACCCACCGTTGCATGTGCCTTGTTGTTTGCAGAGAACCCAAGTGCAATGCTTCCACGCCAGTGCGCCGTCAAGATCGTTCGCTACGACTCATCTCACGATGAGATCGAGCGCGACAGCCTGACCAATGATCAGCACTCGATAGAGGGGGCGCTTCGAGAGCAGATTGAAGTAGCCTTCAATACACTCAAGAAGGTCATCAGCCGATGCGCGTGCTGGACGATCGGTGGCCTGACGGCTGCGACATACCCTGAAGAGGCCCTGTATGAGCTTCTGGTGAACTCGGTGCTTCATCGCGACTACGGAGTCTCAGACAACGTCCTCATTAGCGTCTATCGCAACCGAGTCGAGTTCCGTAGCCCAGGTCGGCTCCCAGGTTATGTAACCACGGAAAACATCGCCGACGCACGTTTTTCGCGCAATCCGAAGCTCGTGCGACTGCTCTCTAAGTACCCTGACGCTCCGAACAAGGATCTCGGTGAAGGCATCAACACGGTTGTTGAACGCATGCGGCAGGCAGGGTTCATCGATCCAATTTTCAGGGAAGACGGTACCAATCTTTACGTTACGCTGAGACGAGCGCCCAAGAGCGATGCCGCAAGCGTCATAAAGACATTCATTGGTCGCCACGGCTCCATTAACAACCGCCAGGCGCTCGACCTCCTCGCCATGGACTCTGCCGAGCAGATTACAAATATATTCAGTAAGCTGCGCGAGCAAGGTGTGATTGCCCGCGAGGACGGGCATCAAACAGGCGTGAGGGTGCGATGGATTCAGGGAGTATCACGACCAACTTGATTGGAAGTTTCTTCGCTGTCAGTGCAAAGCGACGCTTCGACATGCTCGACCGTCTCCTCGGCGCCGGGTTCGAGACTACTTGGCGGCAGTCCCGTCTGAGCGGACCGAGCAAGCGGCGTGGCGCCTAGAAGGCGGTCACCCCTTGACGGGCTACTCGTCCAGTTATGCCGCGACAATAGGCGGAATGGGCACAAGAGCAAACTCAGCGCTGGCAAAGAAGCGCCAGCGCGTTGACACCAATAGTCAGGGGCAGGAGGGCGTAGCCTGGGTGCGGTGGATCGTCGAAGGAATATGGCGCTGTGGCCTAGAGGTGATCTCGGCGCACAACGACGACGCAGTCGATGCAGTGATCCTACTCAAACGTCGGCGGAGTCTAACGGCCTACGCCGGGCCCACCGGCGATCTAATTTTCGTTCAGATCAAGACGGGGTATGTTGCCAAGGCCCCTACCCAAGACTACGAACTTTCGCTTGGGCGAAAGCATTTGCAAAATCACGAATCGCGCTGGGCCTCATACCCCGGTCCTGCGATCATGATCCATGTCGTGCCGCAGCGATTAACATCTGGTGACCCTGTGGCGTACTGGACGGACCTTAAATCCGGAGCCGTCTCGGAGACCGGTAAGGTCGCCTTCTCCATCGATCGGAAGCTAGACGTCGCAGCGAAGTCGACCATCTACAACCTGTGCTGGCGCTGGGCCGAGTTCCGCAAGCTGCCCACGGTTCGCGCCGACACCATCATCACGGAGTGGACAAACGAGCCATCTCTCCAGTTTCTCGGAAAACAGAGCCTTCTTGAGACGGCAAAGGACTACTACCTCGCCTGGCGTGAGGCTGCAATCGCGCAGCCCAAGAGTTTTGCTGCCTTAATCTCGCGCCGAGGTTGGGAGCACATCACGCGGCTGTCGAGGCCTACCCGTACTAAGCAGCAGTCGCTGCAACTGCTTCCAGTGGCAGCAAGGATGCTATTGAATGCCTCGCGTCCCGAATCAAAGCGACTGACCCCCGTGAAGGAGGAGATCCTTCCCTGCGGACAGACGCGCAAGCGATGGTACGAGGGCGTCACTGCGCGGGTGACGTTCTATGAGCGGCACGAGGCCGTTGTAAGGGTTGTGTTGGAGCGCACGCAGTTGATCGATACCACCGGCTACATCCGACAAGATGTCAGTCAGTTCTACTCGATCTATGAGGTAGCCCGAAGACGCCAGGCAATATAACGGGTGTGACCTCGGCATGGACCAGGACAGACCCAAAACCGTGCCGCTTTACAGCTAAGCGCCTCTTCCCTTGGTGGGAAGTTTGCTAAACCGTCCTTAACCAATACCGAAGCCACACCAGATCGTAGCATCGCAATAACGAAGCAGCAGCTGACGCCCCAGAACAAGTTGAGAGGAGCGAAGTGTGTTGACGCGCGTGAGATTCTAAGATGCCGAACTCGCCGAACTCGCCGAACTCGCCGAACTCGCCGAACTCGCCGAACTCGCCGGACCGCGCTAGTGCATGGCACGAACGCGGCATTGAGGCTCAATCGAATCGGCGATGCTAGTTAGGCTCCTTTGAACACGTGCGGAAAAAGATCGCAGATGCCAAACTACAACTACGGAGCTCTCTCACCTCAGGACTTTGAGGAAGTCTCGCGAGATCTCTTGCAGGCCGAATGGAATGTCGCGTTGGAGGCATTCAAGGAAGGTCGCGATAGTGGCATCGACCTGCGGTACGCTGCGTCCCCTGACAACACGGTGATCGTTCAGTGCAAGCACTACATCAAGTCGGGCTTTGCAGCGCTGCTGCGTCACTTGAGAGACTCCGAGTTGCCAAAGATCGTGAAGGTGAACCCGAACCGGTATGTCGTCATGACGACAGTGAGTCTTTCGCCTGGCAACAAGCAGTCGATCCTCCAAACGCTAACGCCTTATGTGAAGTCACCAGCGGACATTCACGGCGCGGACGACCTTGATGGACTGCTCGCGAAGCACCCAAATGTCGAGAGAGCAAATTTCAAACTGTGGCTGACAAGCGCCAGCGTCATCGATCGGGTCTTGCACAACGCGGAGGTATGTCAGACCGAGTTCGAGGTGGAGCGCATCAAACAGAAGCTGCCACTCTTCGTTCAGAACCAGGCTTATCCCCGGGCGAAAGAGATCCTGAGAGCGACCCGAATCCTGGTTGTTTCCGGTCCGCCGGGAATTGGAAAGACGACGCTGGCGGAGATGCTTCTCTACGCAAGTCTGGAGGAAGGTTACGAGCCGGTGGTTATCCAGGCGGACATTGCCGAGGGGAAGAAGTTGTATCGACGAGGAGCGCGTCAGATCTTCTACTACGACGACTTTCTTGGCCAGACTTTCCTCGGGGACCGTCGGGAGTACTTCGGTCAGAACCGAGACAAGGCTGTGGTCGACTTCATTGAGATGGTCAGGCGATCGCAGGACTCCATGCTCATCCTTACCACGCGCGAGCACATCCTCAGCAGCGCGATTCGCCTATCTGAGCGGTTAGACGGCAATACATTGATCCGTGACCGAATTGTTCTCAAGCTTGGACACTACAGCTTCGGTGACCGTGCAAGGATCCTCTACAACCACCTCTACTTCAGCGAGCTGCCTAACGCACACAAGAGCGAGACGCTTCGCGGAGACTTCTTCTTGCGGATCATTCGTCATCCGCATTTCAACCCTCGGCTTATTGAGTGGTTGGCAGACTTGAGTCGCGTCGGATCGGTGCCGGCTACGGACTATCAAAGTTACGTTGAAGACCTGCTCGACAACCCTGAAAGGATCTGGGATCACGCCTATCGTACGCAGATTCCGGAGGCTGGGCGTTGCCTCTTGCTGGCCTTGTACACGGATGGTGGCGACAGCCTTCTCGGGCTGGCATCCTGTTTCTCAGAGCTTCGCAGTGCGAGAGCAAAGAGGTACAACCAGCAAACTGAGCCTAATGAATTTGATGCGAATCTCAAGATCCTTGAAGGCGGATTCGTGGCCATCGGAACCCGAGGTGTTGGCTACTTGAATCCGTCAATCAAGGGGTATGTCGGGTCTGTCATTGTTGGCGATCCGGAAACCTACTCTGACATCTTTGAATCGGCAACGCGCTTCAAGCAGATTGCAACGCTTTGGCGGCTGAGAAAGGAAGTCGGATCAACGTCGACGCAACTGCTTCCGCAGCGTCACAGTGCGGCCTTCATTTCAAGGCTCACTGCGTTGGCGCATGGGCCTACTTACGCTTGGACGACCTCAGCTGACGGGGAGACGATTGGTCACCGGATTGACTACGACACGGAGGAACGGCTGGGATTTCTTGCCGAGTTCAGCAATGTCGAGCACGCAGAGCCTGGCCTGGATCAGGTCTATGACACCATGGAGCAGCTGATTGCGAAATGGTCCCCGCAATTGGTCGGGCTTTGGCATACGCCGGCACTTGTGCGGGAGATGGCTACGCTGGACAGGTTCGTGGCGGGCCGAGGAGCGAATATTCGGTTGCTCGTGCTCGAGAAGTTGCTGGATGCGTTACCGCACGCTAGGTCGTACCACTGGCAAGACCTGATCGACCTCCCTGAATCCACGCCGGGCTGGCAGCAACGCTATGGCCAGAAGTTCTTTGAGGGTCTACGCTCGTACATGAACGGCGGCTGGCGAAATGATTTGGATAACTGCGAAGACTTGGTTGACAAGAAGCGGCTGGTCGAGAATCTGTCCGAGCTGGCGCAGCGCAAGAAGAGGTCACGATTCTTCGCAGCTCCGTTACGTGAAGTTCACGACGAGATTGCCGCTATTGCGGACGAAGCAGAAAAGCCAGAGCTTGGAACTGGATCACCTGGTCAAGCTCTTCCCCAAAGTTCACTAAGTGAGAATGAAGTCCGAAGTATGTTCCAAACACTGTTGGTGGACGGCTCATGAGTGCATCGATCAAGAACGTCGCTGCTGAGTCCGAACGAGTCGGTAACTCTACATAACCTCGCATAGCCTGCACCTAAAGTTCGTTCCAAAACACCGCCCGCTGTAAGCGGCAAGCGGCGGAGAGTTCTCTTCCAATCGATACCCAGATCGTTGCTGACCGCTCCCGCCTGCAGCGGTCCTCCGGACGTGCAGGGTGCATGCCCGCAATCAGCCTAGATTGGTCTTCAAGTAGACCCAAACCTTTCGCCGGGGCCTCTGAGGCTCACCCACCAGCCCGCGCCAAACTCCGCCCCACCCGCTCACTCGCCCGGCGCAGCCGCTCCTTCAGCGCGGGCGGCTCCAGCACATCGAACTCCACGTCCAGCGCCATGAGCCAGTAGACCAGCGAGTCCAGCTGGCCGGTGCCGCAGAGCATGAGGCAGTGGGCGTCGTCAATCGCTTCCAGCGTGGCGGCCGATGGCGGAATGGTTTTCGCCATCACCTCGCGCGATTGGTGCAGCACCACGCGCGCCTGATCGCCCTGGTGCACGCCGGCCATGGCCCCGGTGACGTAGGCGCGCAGGTCGCCCGCTGGCGCGGGGCGCGGTGCGAAGTGCGCGCCGCTGCGGGGGGTGCCCTGTACGCGGTCGATGCGGAAGGTGCGCCAGTCGTCGCGCGCCGGGTCCCAGGCCACGAGGTACCAGTGGTTGCCGGTGTGCACCAGCCCGTGCGGCTGCACCTGGCGCACGCTGGCCTGGCCGCGCAGGTCGCGGTAGCTGAAACCCACCTGCAACTGGTCGCGGCAGGCCGTGGCCAACGAGGCCAGCACGCCGGCATCAATGGTGGGCCCGATGCGCTGCACCGGCACGATGGCCGAGCGCAGCGCGTGCGTGCGGCGGCGCAGGCGGGTGGGCATCACCTGTTCCAGTTTCACCAGCGCACGCAGCGAGCTCTCTTCCACACCGCTCACGGTGCCGGCCGCGGCAATCTGCAGGGCAATGGCCACCGCCAGCGCCTCTTCGTCGTCCAGCAGCAGCGGCGGCAGCGATTGCCCCGCGCGAAACGCATAGCCGCCCGCCACGCCGCTGCTGGCGTGGATGGGGTAGCCGAGCTGGCGCAGCCGGTCAATGTCGCGCCGCAGCGTGCGCGGGTGCACGGCCAACCGCTCGGCCAGCTCAGGGCCAGCCCAGTGGCTGCGGGTCTGCAGCAGCGACAGCACCCGCAGCAGGCGCGAGGACGATGAAAGCATGTTCGCACTCTAACTTTTATTGCGGGCCGAAGCTGTCCGCAATGGGCGCGACATTGTGGCCACGGGTTCGGCACGGTGTCGAGCCCGCCACCCACACCACCAAGGAGCCCACCATGTCCAAGATCGTTCTCTACTGGCACCCCATGTCCAGCGCCACCCCGGTCGCCTGCGCCCTCGCCGAACTCGGCGTGCCGCACGAGCGCGTCAAGGTCGACATCACCACCGGTGAGCAGCGCCAGCCCGACTTCCTGGCCCTGAACCCCAATGGCAAGGTGCCCACCTTGACGGTGGACGGCGCGCCGATGTTCGAGGCGCTGGCGATCGAGCTGTGGCTGGGCCACACCTATGGCGTGCAGAGTGGCCTGTGGCCGGCCGGCGGCACACCGGAACACCTTCAGGCGATGTCATGGAGCACCTGGTCCTACGTGACCTACGGCGCGCAGCTGGTGCGGCTGCAGGCCGCAAAGAACATGGGCACACCCGACGACGCCCACGGCACCGCGGCGCGCAAAGGCCTTGACGAACTGCTCACCGTGCTCGATGGGCGCCTGAACCAGAAGCCCTGGTTGCTCGGCGATGCCTACACGCTGGCCGACCTGATCGTGGCGTCGGTGATCGGCTACAGCGTTTACCTGGGTGCGCCGGTGGACCAGCACCCGACCACGCTGGCCTGGCTGCAGAAGGTGCAGGCACGGCCGTCGATGCAGATTGACGCCTGACCAGACGATGTGATTCCCGCCTTGTTCGCGGATGAATCGACCCACCAGCGCCGGCTCAGGCCACCGGCTTGGTTTTCACCGGCGGCTGCCAGCGGAAGAACATGGGGTAGACCTTTTCCACCACCGGGCCGTTGAAGTCCCAGGCCAGGCACTGGCCCAGGTGCATCGGCGGGCGGCCGTCGGCGGTGGGCGCGAACGACGCCGAGCGGGTCTGGAACGCGGCGGTGGCCAGGTTGAACAACAGTTCGCGCAGGTGGGTGCAGCCCTGGATGCCGCCCAGGTGGCGCTCGATGGTCTTGCGCCAGCCGCGCCCCAGCGTCTCGCCGATCAGGCGGCGCATCGGCTCCATGGCCTGCGGGCAAGGATCGTGCGGGTGCGCGTCCATGGCCACCGCGATGTCGCGGATCACCATCGCGTCGTCCAGCGTCACGCGGATGTGCATGTGGTGGATCGGCTCGTGGGGCGCCCATTCGCCCTCGCCTTCGATCTCGAAGGCATGGGGCTTGGTGTCGAGCATCTCGCCTTCGATGTCCCACAGGCCATCGTCGCGCTGGAACCCGCGGTACTCGACCTTGCGGGTGTGCATGGGTTGGCGGGGCTGGGGCGCGGGCAGTGGCAAAACGGGACCTCTGGAGAAAACGGGGCAGACCGCGATTTTCGCCGATGGCCTTCCCGCGTGCTGGCCGCTGGCAGATGCCCCGTCTTCGGGGCCCCACCGTAGTTCCACCGGCACCGCGTCCTAGTTCCATTGGGGTATTCAGATCGCGCAACGCCTGCCGATACAGGCTCCACAAAGCCGTGGAGTTCACGGCAGGGAGGAATTCATGGGAGTGATTTCAAGCTTGCGCATTGGTGCGCGTCTGGCGCTGGGCTTCGGCCTGATGCTGTTGCTCATCGCCGGACTGATCGTTTCGGCTTACTTTTCGCTGCAGCGCATCGGAGAAGAAAACAGCCAGTTGATCGACCAGGAGCTGGTCAAGGTGTCGGCGGTGTCCGTGATCGACACCACCACGAGGGCCAACGGACTCAACACCGCCGAGCTGCTGCTGGTGGAGCCCGCGCAGTTGCCCGTGATCCAGGCCCGCATGCAGAAAAACCGCACGGCGATCGACGAGGCGCTGAAGACACTGGACCGGTTGGTGGTGCTGCCGCAGGGCCGGGCCGCGCTGTCGGAACTGCAAACAGCGCGCGCGGCCTACGTGGCCTCGTTCGTGAAGATCGCGCCGCTGGTGCAGGCGGGCCAGATCGACGAAGCGCGGCAACTGGTGCGCAACGAAACCCTGCCGGCGCTGGGTCGGCTGCAGCAGCCGATCGACACCCTGCGCCAACTGCAGGACGACCTGGCTCAGCAGCGCGGCGCCACCGTGACGCATGACATCGTCAGCACCCGCAAGCTCATGCTGGTGCTGGGCGGGATCGCGATGGTGCTGGGTCTGGCCGCCGCGGTCGTGCTGACGCGCAGCATCGTGCGGCCGCTGAGGGAGGGCGTGGCGGTGGCCAACCGCATCGCCGCTGGCGACCTCACGCAGCCGGTACAAGCCAGCGGCCGCGACGAGGTGGCCGACCTGCTTCGCGCGCTTGGCACCATGCAGGCGGGCCTGTGCCGGCTGGTCTCGCAGGTGCACCGGGGGGTGGAGCATGTGGGCTCGGCGTCTTCGCAGATCGCCAGCGCCAACAAGGACCTGAGCGGCCGCACCGAGGCACAGGCCAGCGCGCTGGAGCAGTCGGCCGCGGCCATGGAGCAGCTCACCAGCACCATCGCCCTCAACGCCGACAACGCCCAGGAGGCCCGCACACTGGCGGTGAACGCCTCGACCGTGGCCGAGGCCGGCGGTGAAACGGTGGGCGCGGTGGTGCGCACCATGCGCAGCATCGACGAGTCGTCGCGGCGCATCGGCGAAATCATCGGCGTGATCGACGGCATCGCGTTCCAGACCAACATCCTCGCGCTCAACGCGGCCGTGGAAGCCGCACGCGCTGGCGAACAGGGCCGGGGCTTCGCCGTGGTGGCCGCCGAGGTGCGCGCGCTGGCCGGTCGCTCGGCCGAGGCGGCGCGGCAGATCAAGCAACTGATCACGGCGAGCCTGGACCAGGTGAGCTCGGGCACCACGCTGGCCGATCAGGCCGGACACGCCATGACCGACGTGGTGGGCGCCATCAAGCGCGTGAGCCAGCTGGTGGTAGACATCTCCACCGCCATGCGGGAGCAGAGCACCGGCGTCAGCCAGGTGGGCGAGGCCATCACACAGCTGGACCAGACCACGCAGCAGAACGCGGCGCTGGTGGAAGAAACGGCGGCGGCCTCGCAAAGCCTGGACGATCAGGCGCGCCACCTGGTGACGTCGGTCGGGGTGTTCCGCATCGGTGCCGTGGCACAACCGGCCTGATGGTGGGGCGATGCCCCGGGGGGCTGCGCCAGCGCGGCCAGGCTGGCACACTGGGACTCCCCCGCCAGGAGACCCGCCATGACACACCCGCACGACCCCGAGCACCCACATTCGCACGGCCATGACCACGGGCCGGCCTGGAAGCACGACGGCGTGCGCGTGGTGCCGGGCAACCAGCTCGACGGCAACGTGCCGAGCACACCAGGCATGGACCGCAAGGCCGCGATCAACTTCGCGCGCGTGGGCGCGCAGAAGCTCTGGGCCGGCACCGTGACGATCCACGCCAACGCCAAGACCGGCGCCCACCACCACGGCCCGCTGGAGAGCGTGATCTACGTCGTGAAGGGCCGCGCGCGCATGCGCTGGGGCGAGCATCTGGAGTTCACCGCCGAGGCCGGCCCGGGCGATTTCATCTACGTGCCACCCTATGTGCCGCACCAGGAGATCAACGCCAGCGCCACCGAAACCCTGGAGTGCGTGCTCTGCCGCAGCGACGGCCAGGCCGTGGCGGTGAACCTGGACATCGAGCCGGTGGAGAAGCCCGAGCAGGTGCTGTGGGTGGATCCAACGCACCCGCACGGCGGGGTGTGAGCGCGGGCGCTCAGTGCGCGCGCGCCTGGTGCCGGTGCAGCAGCCACTGCGCGAAAGCCCCGCACAGCGCCAGGCCCAGCATCAGCCACCCGAGGTTGAGCGCGCCCTCGTGCCGGAACAGGCCGACGGCGAAGCCGCCCACAGCGCCCATCATCTGCTGCATCAGGCCGGCCACCGCCGCGGCCGAGCCCGCCAGCGCGGGCACCAGGCCCACCGTGCCCGCGAGCGCCGGTGGCACCAGCAGGCCGTGGCCGATGCCCACCAGCATCAGTGGCAACGAAAACGCCAGCGGCGTGTTCAGCCCGGCCAGCGCCAGCACCACCACCAGGCCGATGCCCGCCAGCGTGCAGCCCTGACCGAGCCGCATCATCACGCGCTCGCCGGTGCGGTGCGCCATGTGCGACGCGAGGTAATTGCCCACGATGTAGGCGCCCGGCACACACATGATGTAGTAGCCGATGCCGTCGGGCCGCACGCCGTAGCTGCCCAGCACGATGGGGGCGCCGCCCAGGAAGGCGTAGAAGGTGGCCGTGGTCATGGAGAGCAGGGCCACGGACAGGATGAACGCCCGCTCACGGCCCAGCCGCGCGTATGAGGACAGCATGGCGCGCAGCCAGTGCGGCTGCGCGGCGGTGGTCTTCTGGTGGTCGGGCAAGCCGCGCCACGCAGCCACGAACAGCACCATCGCCAGCACCGCCATCACCACGAAATTGGCCTGCCAGCCCAGGCGCACGTGCAGCTGCCCGCCGATGATGGTGGCCAGCGGCGGGCACAGGCCCATGGCCATGCCCACGAAGGCCATCACGCGCGTGCGCTCGGGGCCCTGAAACAGGTCTTGCACCATGGCGCGGCCCACCACCATGCCCGCCGCGGCGCCCGCGCCCTGCAGCACGCGCGCGGCCACCAGCAGCGGCAGGTTGAGCGCCAGCGCCGCCAGCACCGACCCCACGAACGCGACCGCCAGACCGAACAGCAGAATCTTCTTGCGCCCGATGCGGTCCGACAGCGGGCCGTAGAGCAGTTGCAGCGAACCGTAGGCCACCACAAAGCCGCTGAAGGTGAGCTGCACCGCCGCCTGGCCGGTGCCGAAGATGGCGCCCCATTCCTGCATCGAGGGCAGGCAGATCGTCATGGCCAGCAGGCCAAACGCGAGCTGCGCCAGCAGGTTGGCGATCAGCAGGCCGTGGGGAGCGGTGCGCGCTGGAGAGGGTGGCATGTGGGGGCGTTTCGGTCGGGGCGGCGAACCGCGTAGGCTAACCGCAATGCGCGCAGGGTGCTGTCAACGGGTATCGCGTCGGCGCTCCGGTCCCGATAAGATGCCGCGATGACCCAGTACTGGCTGATGAAGTCCGAGCCCGAAGAGTGCTCGATCGACGACGCGCTGGCCGCCCCGCGGGCCACCGTGCCCTGGACCGGCGTGCGCAACTACCAGGCCCGCAACTTCATGCGCGACGCCATGCAGGTGGGCGACGGCGTGCTGTTCTACCACTCCAGCTGCGCCGAGCCGGGCATCGTCGGCATCGCACGCGTGGCCTCGGGCACCCGCCCCGACCCGACCCAGTTCGACCCCGATTCGCCCTACTTCGACGCCAAGTCCAAACCGGAAGCACCACGCTGGCTGCTGCTGGACGTGCAGGCGCTGAAGAAGACCCGCCCGATCGGCCTGCCCGAGATGCGCGCCACGCCCGCGCTGGCCGACATGGTGGTGCTGCAGCGCGGCAGCCGGCTGTCGATCACCCCGGTGAGTGCCGAGCACTGGCGCTGGATCACGGAGCGCATGCTGGGCGGTTGAGGCACCAGAACGCCTGCCCCTGCCACTTGGCGATGGGGCGTGGCTTGATGCGCTGCGCGCAGTAAAAGTCGCAAACACATCCGCACGGTTTTGAAAAAACCAAGTTAAGTCATAGACTTAACCATGATTTCAAAGTCGCAAACATTTCCACTGTATGACCATCCAACCCAGATGGAGCCGCTGCTGCCCGGCGAACACCGCCTGGGGCCGTTGCTGGAGCAAGCCAACGACCTGATCCGCCAGGCCGACCGCCTGTCAGGCCAATGCCAACCCGGTGCACTGGGTGGTCTGCGGCGCCTGCTGCGGGCCATGAACTCGTACTACTCCAACAAGATCGAGGGCCAGCACACCCTGCCGCTGGAGATCGAGCAGGCCCTGCACGACGACTACGCGCAAGACGCCGACAAGGCCCGCCGGCAGCGGCTGGCCCTGGCCCACATCGCCACCGAGCAACAGCTCGAAACCCTCTGGCCGCAGTGGGATACGGCCCGCGTGTGGTCGGCCCAGACGGTGCAAGACATTCACCAGGACCTGTTTGCCCGCCTGCCGCAGGCGGACCTGGCCATCCCCACCGCCGATCTACCCCCCGGTGCGGTGCCCGAACAGCTGCAACCCGGCGCACTGCGCACACAACAGGTGAGCGTGGGCCGCCACGCCGCGCCCGCCGCCGAACACCTGCCCGCCTTCCTGAACCGCTGGGCCCAGGTGTACGGGCAGGTGCGGCGCGGCGAAATGCAGGTGGTGGCCATGGCGGCTGCCCACCAGCGCCTGGCGTGGATTCACCCGTTTCGCGATGGCAACGGCCGCGTGGCACGGCTGCACAGCCATCTGGTGCTGGGCCATCTGGGTCTGAGCAACGGCCTGTGGTCGCCGCTGCGCGGCTTTGCACGCAGCCAGGAAACCTACTACGCACGGCTCGCCGCCGCCGACGAGCCGCGCGCGGGCGATCTGGATGGGCGCGGCAACCTCAGCGAACGTGGCCTGGAGCAGTGGATCGCCTACGTGCTGGGCGTGTGTCTGGACCAGGTGGGCTTCATGGCCGACACGCTCGCCCTGTCCACCATGAAAGACCGCATGGCCGCCTGCCTCGCGTTTGAAGAACAGGTGGTGAAACAAGGCGTGCGCAGCGAGGCGCTGCGCGCCCTTCACTACCTCTTTGCCACCCAGGGCGAATTGGAGCGCGCCGACTTCAAGGCCCTGCTTGGCCTGGGAGAACGCCTGGCCACGGCGCAGGTGAGCGCCTTGCTCAAACGCGGCCTGCTGGAAACCGATTCGCCCCACGGCAAGCTGCGCCTGGGCGTGCCGCAGCATGCGCTGCGCTTTTACTTTCCGCGTTTGTGGCCGGAGGCGGAAGCGCAAGGCTGATGGCGTCTACCGACGGGCGCCTTCTTCAAACCGGCGCGCCGAGCGCTCGCGCGCCTTGATCGCCTCCACCTCGCGGTTCTTCGGTTCGGCGTTTGTCACCATCGACCGGATGAGCCGCCGCGCCGAGTCGGCCACCTCGGCCACCGCGCGCTCGAACGCGGCTTCGTTCGCCTTCGACGGCACGTTGAAGCCACTGAGCTTGCGCACGAACTGCAGCGAAGCATCGCGAATCTCCAGCTCGCTGGCGGGCGGTTCGAAGTTGAACAGCGTCTTGATGTTGCGGCACATGGGGCGCTCCTGCGTTGGGGGACGACGCCATGGTACGAAGCCGGCGGCGGGGTTTCAAGCCGACGGGAGACGGTGAGCTGAGGCGAAGCTTGAGGCCTGCCTGTCGATCAAGGCTGTCTGGGCGAAGGCGCCGTTTTCGCGAGGCGCTCCCAGTCCCGCAGCGTCTGCTGCAGGCGGTTTCTGGCGTCGGGGTGGCCCGTGCTGAACGCGGCGTTCAGGCGCTTTTTCAGCGCCTCGTCGGGCGGGGGCGCGGCCGTGGCCTTGAGCCGGTCGATCAGCAGCATGACCGTCTGGAAACTCCGCGACTGGAGTGCCAGCTGCAGCATGCCCCGGCCATCGTCGGTGCGGTCGTGCACGTTCGCGCCGTGTTCGATCATGTACTTGAGCAGGCCGGCCTTGCCTTCCCGGCAAGCCCAATGCAGGGGCACCAGCCCACCATCGAGCCGGGCCGTGAAGTCGGCATCGGGGGCCAGCAGCTCGGCGGCCAGCGGCCAGGCCGAGGCCTTGATCATTTGCTGGTGTTTCCAGTCGGACATCGGGTGGGCGGGTTCGGGTGGATGCACTGTGGATTCGGGGGCCAGTGCAGTCTCTCACACCCCGGTGACTATTTCCAAAAATCCAAAACGAACGCCTCACCCACACCGATAAACTGCCCCGTCTACCGGATCGGCATCCGGCTCTTTGGAACAAGGTACGCACCTGAATGAGCGAAATCAAGTCAGCCCACTTTCCTGAAGATCACGAACGCGTCGTCAGCATTTTTCGGGAATACGTCACCAGCCCCACTGCAGACCTGGGTTTCCAGAACTACGAAACGGAATTCGCCAGCTTGCCTGGCAAGTACGCCGAGCCCGACGGGTGCGTGCTTCTGGCCTGGAACGGTGATGCGGTCGTCGGTTGCGCGGCACTGCGCCGCATCGACGAGCACACTGGCGAAATGAAGCGCGTTTATGTGCGCCCAGTGGCAAGAGGCGAAAACCTGGGGCGCCGCCTGGTCGTACAAATCCTGGAGACAGCGCACCAGATGGGCTACGCACGCATTTGCCTGGATGTGCTGCCGGAGTTCACTGCGGCGCAGAGGCTCTATATGTCGCTGGGCTTTCGACCTTCTACCCCCGTGAGCTTCAACCCGGTACCAGGGACCCTGTTTCTTGCACTGGAGCTCTGAGTCCATTGGCACGCAACATTCCTGGCATGGAAACCCCGGCTCTCCGTCGTCAGCCAGCCTAGGAAGTGTTGCAGCCGATGCCTTCTGCCGCGCAGGCTCCTGATGTCCTGTCCCGCAAATAGCTTGCATATGAAACCGCGCCTTTACCCCCATGGCGGCGTGGAAAATCCTCGCGATAGCCAAGCTATCGCCGCGGTTTGCGCCTTGCCCTGGGCGCGAATCCATCGGCTTCATTATCAGTTTGCCGGCTCAACATGTTCCAATAGTTCGTCAACAAAATATAATCGACGCATAAATGGAACATGCATGAGACCCCATGCCACTCGACGCTGAAAATCCTTCCCACACCCAACGCGTCCACGACCTGGTGGCGCACAAGGGGTTGCTGCGACCGAGAGACCTCGATGCCATGGGCGTTCCCCGGGTGACCCTGACGCGCATGACCGCCGCCGGTTTGCTGGAAAAGGTGGGGCGTGGCCTCTACCGGCTGCCGGACCATTCGCCGACAGAAAACGAAAGCCTGCTGGCCGTGGCCCGGCGGGTGCCGCAGGCGGTGTTTTGCCTGCTGACCGCGCTGCAGTTCCACGAGCTCACCACCCAGCTGCCGCGCCAGGTGTGGATTGCCATGCCGCGAGGCAGCCATGTGCCCCGGCTCGATTACCCGCCCATCAAGATGGTGCAGTTCACGGGCGAGGCCTATTCGGCCGGCATCGAGGTGGTTGAGCGCGACGGCGTGGCGCTGCGGGTGTACAGCGTCGCCAAGACCGTGGCCGATTGCTTCAAGCACCGCAACAAGATCGGCCTGGATGTGGCGCTGGAGGCCCTGAAGGAAGCGAGGGCTCAGCGCAAAGCCACTGCGGACGATCTGTGGCACTGCGCCAAGGTGTGCCGCGTGGCCCAGGTGATGCGCCCTTATCTGGAGGCCATTGAATGACCCAGGATGTGGCGCAGTCGGTGCGGGCGCGTCTGCTGAATCTGGCCAAGGCCGAGGGCGTGGACTTCAATCAGGTGCTGGTGCGTTTTGCGCTGGAGCGCATGCTCTACCGGTTGAGCCAGTCGGCGCACGCCGACCGTTTTGTGCTCAAGGGCGCACTGCTGTTCACCCTCTGGTACGACATGCCACACCGCGCCACGCGCGACGCGGACTTGCTGGGCTTCGGGGCCAGCGATCTGGCCTCGGTGGTGCAGACCTTCCGCGACGTTTCCAGCATCGTGGTGGGCGATGGCATCCGCTTCGATCCGGCGTCGGTGAGCGCCGAAGACATCCGCAAGGGGGCCGGCTATGCCGGAGCGCGGGTCCTGATCAGCGCGGACATCGCCAAGGCGCGTTGCAAGACGCAGATCAACATCGGCTTTGGCGATGCGGTCACGCCCGCGCCGGTGGAGGCGGTCTACCCGGTGTTGATCGCCGACCTGCCCGCCCCTCGCTTGCGCACCTACCCGGTGTACACGGTGATCGCGGAGAAGCTGCATGCGGTGGCCCTGCTCGGCATGACCAACAGCCGCTTGAAGGACTATCTGGATGTGTCGGTCTTGCTGGAGCGCGAAACGCTGGATGCCGGCACGCTGGCGCAGGCCATTGCCGCCACGTTTGAACGGCGTGGCATGGCGGTGCCCGTGGCACTGCCGGTGGGGTTGACCGACGAGTTCGCGAACGACCCCACCCGCCAGGCGCTCTGGCAGGCGTTTCTGAAAAAGAACGGGCTGAGCTTGCAGCCGCTGCCCGCCACGGTGGCGGCGCTGCGCGCGGTGTTGGGCCCGGCGCTGCTGGCCGCCCACGCCCGCACCGCTCAATGAAAATCCCGGCTCTCCGTCGCCAGCCTTCCCAGCAGCGGCGTGAGGTCTTCCAGGTGGCCGGCGATGAGGTTGCAGACTTCGCCTTCGCGCTGCCACACGCCGTGCACGGCCATCAGGCGTGAGCGGACGAGTGCGTTGCGCTGGCGCTCGCGCAGGGCTTTCCAGACGATGACCTGCACCACGCCGGTTTCGTCTTCCAGCGTCACGAACACCACACCTTTGGAGGTTTCGGGTTGCTGGCGGCCGGTAACGATGCCACAGGCGCGCACGAGGCGTCCGTCGGGCACGTCTTTCAGCGCTGCGGCGGTCATGAAGCGGCGCGCCTGCAGGCGCTCGCGCAGCAGGGCCAGCGGGTGGCGGCGCAGGGTGAGGCCGAGTGACGCATAGTCCCAGACGATGGCTTCGCCTTCGGGGGCTTCGGGCAGGGCCAGTGTGTCTTCGTCCACCGGCGCTTCTTTCAACAGCTCAGGCGGGGTTTTGAGGGCGGCGGCGTCCCAGACCTGCTGTCTTCTGTGGCCGCTGAGGGATTGCAGCGCGTCGGCAGCGGCGAGTTGTTGCATGGCTTGTTGATCGAGCGCGGCGCGGCGAGCGAGGTCGTCTGAGTCCGTGAATACCGCTTCTTTGCGCGCAGACATGAGGCGCTTCGCTTCGTCGTGCGACAAGCCGCTGATCAGCCGCAGGCCCAGGCGCACGGACGGCATGGTGGGCTCGGGGGCGGCCCTCACCCCTGCCCTCTCCCAGGGGGAGAGGGGGTCGAAGCCCTGCTCTTCCAGCGTGCAGTCCCAGTCGCTCACCATCACGTCCACCGGCCGCACGTCCACGCCGTGGCGTTTCGCGTCCTGCACGAGCTGGCTCGGCGTGTAGAAGCCCAGCGGCTGGCTGTTGAGCAGGCCGGCCAGGAATTCGGCCGGGTGGTGGCGTTTGATCCAGCTGCTGTCGTAGACCAGCAGGGCGAAGCTGACCGCGTGGCTTTCGGGGAAGCCGTAGCTGGAAAAACCTTTCACCTGCTCGACCACGCGCTGCGCAAACGCCAGCTCGTAACCGCGTTCGGTCATGCCGTCGACCAGGCGGCGCTCGTACTGGCCCAGGCCGCCCGTGCGCCGCCACGCGCCCATGGCGCGGCGCAGGCCGTCGGCTTCGCCGGGGGTGAAGCCGGCCGCGATGATGGCGATCTGCATGCACTGTTCCTGGAACACGGGCACGCCCAGCGTGCGCTCCAGCGCGGCCTCCAGGCCCTTGGGGTAGTCCACCGGCTCCTTGCCCTGGCGGCGGTTCAGGTAGGGGTGGACCGCGCCGCCCTGGATGGGGCCGGGCCGCACCAGCGCCACTTCAACCACCAGGTCGTAGAACGCGCGCGGCCGCAGGCGCGGCAGCATGCTCATCTGCGCGCGGCTCTCGATCTGGAACACGCCCACGGTGTCGGCGGCGCAGATCATGTCGTAGGTGGCTTCGTCCTTGTCGGGGATGTCCTGCAGGCGGAATGCAAAGCCCTTGCGCTGGCTGATGAAGTCGAGCGACTTGCGGATGGCGGTGAGCATGCCCAGCGCGAGCACGTCCACCTTGAGCAGACCCATGGCGTCGAGGTCGTCTTTGTCCCACTCGATGACGGTGCGGTCGGCCATGGTGGCGTTTTCGATCGGCACCAGGCGCGAGAGCGGGCCGCGCGTGAGCACGAAGCCGCCGGTGTGCTGCGAGAGGTGGCGTGGGAACCCCATGAGCTGGGTGGTGAGTGCGACCAGCTGGCGCACCTTCAGGCTGTCCGGGTCGAGCCCGGCTTCGCGGATGCGCTCGGGCGCGAGGCCGTCCTCGCCCCACCAGCGGTGGCCGCTGCCCAGCGCGTCGAGCGCGGCTTCGTCGAACCCCAGGGCCTTGCCCACGTCGCGCAGGGCGCTGCGCGGGCGGTAGCTGATGACGGTGGCGGTGAGCGCGGCGCGCTCGCGCCCGTATTTGCGGTACAGGTACTGGATGACTTCTTCGCGCCGCTCGTGTTCGAAGTCCACGTCGATGTCGGGCGGCTCGTTGCGTTCGCGCGAGATGAAGCGCTCGAACAGCACCGAGGCGCGCGCCGGGTCCACCTCGGTGATGCCCAGGCAGTAACAGACCGCGCTGTTGGCCGCCGAGCCGCGGCCCTGGCAGAGGATGTGCTGCGAGCGCGCGAAGGCGACGATGTCGTACACGGTGAGGAAGTAGTGTTCGTAGCGCAGCTCGGTGATGAGCGCGAGTTCGTGCTCCACCTGCTGCCGCACTTTGTCGGAGGTGCCCGCGGGCCAGCGCTTGCCCATGCCCTCGTCAGTCAGGCGGCGCAGGTAGCTGGCCGGCGTTTCGCCGGGCGGCACCACTTCGCTGGGGTACTGGTAACACAGCTCGTCGAGCGAGAAAGCGCAGCGCTCGGCGATCTTCAGCGTCTCGGCCAGCAGCGCTTCGGGGTAACACTGCGCCAGCTCCAGGCGCGAGCGCAGACGCTGCTCGGCGTTGGGCGCGAGGGCGTGGCCGCATGCGGTCAAGGGTTTGCCGATGCGCGTGGCGGTGAGCACGTCCTGCAGGGCCTTGCGCGAGCGCAGGTGCATGTGCACATCGCCCACGGCCACCAGCGGCACGGCGGTGAGCTCGCTGCTCTGGCGCAGCCGGTGCAGGCGCACCTCGTCGTCCATCAGGCGCAACTGCTCCACGCCGAGCCAGCAGCGGCCTAGGAAGTGCAGCAGCAACCAGCGCGCCACGCTGTCCGTCTGCGCCTGCGCGCTGCCGCGCTGCGGCACGGCGATCACGAGGCAGTCGGCCAGTGCGTCGGCGCTGATGTGCTTCAGCGTGAGGCGGTACGTGCCCTTGGGCGCCGTGCGGCGCAGCCGGGTGATGAACTCGCAGAGGTTGCCGTAGCCGTTGAGGTTGGTGGCGAGCACGACGAGGGTGAAGGGCGCGTCGCACGTGACTTGGAACTGGCTGCCCACGAGCAGTTTCAGGCCCTGCTTTTTCGCGGCCACATGGGCACGCACGATGCCGGCGAGCGAACATTCGTCGGTGAGCGCGAGCGCGCTGTAGCCCAGCGCCTGGGCACGCTCCACCAGCTCTTCGGGCTTGCTGGCGCCGCGCAGGAAGCTGAAGTTGGAGAGGCATCGCAGCTCGGCGTAGTGCGGGATGCCCGGGGGTTGTGGCGTCATGGCGAGAGGGCCCCCTCCGGCGCGAAATGCCCGAACCCAGGATGCGGTGGAACCGGCTTTGCCGGGCCACTCGCATCGCCCCCTGGAAGGGGGTCGCGCGCAGCGCGGCGGGGGTCAAGCAAATATTCCATGCAAGTACCACGCAGGCGCCTCGTCCAGCCGCGTCTGGAACACCCACAACACGCCCGCCTCCGACTGCGCGACCCAGTAGTCGCGCACCACGTGGCGAATCTGCCCGGCGGTCTCATCGCGGTCCCACCAGCCGCCGTCCACCCGCTGCGGGCCGGCGAGCAATTGCAGTTCGCCCTGGTAATACGGCCGGTTGCCGCGCACCAGCAGCTTGAGCGGCGCGCTCAGGATGAAGCCGGGCTGCGGCAACTCACTACCCATGACGGGTTTTCGGGGCAAGGGCTCGGCGGCCGGCTGCCAGCGGCACATCCACTCGGGCCGGTGGTCTTCGCACAGCACCGGGCGCAGCACACGCTGCGGCCCCAGGCGGGCGGCCAGGCGCTCCAGCACCAGGTGCAGCGTCTCGCCCTGGCGCACGGTGTCGGGCAGCAGCGAGGCGCTGGTTTCTTCCAGCGGCATCACGGTGTCGGCCGTCAGCACCAGATCGCCCACCGGGGCCTGCAGCTCCACCCGGGCCAGGTGCTCACCGAGCAAGCGGCACAGGTGCTCGATGTCGCGCGTGGGCTCGGCCGTGCGGATGGTGATCTCGCCGCCCTCGCCCGCGGCCTTCGAGCGCATCGCGTCGTGCGCCCAGCGCAGGGTGAACGCCGTGGTGCCGCTGTGGCGCGCGGCGAGCCAGCCGCACAGCGAGAGCAGCAGGCGGCGCGCGCCGAACAGCAGGGCCGGGGCATCGTCCACGCGGAACATCAGCTCCAGCCGCTGCGCGAAGCGTTCGGGCAGCGCGATCCAGCGGTGCACCTCGGGTGCCAGCCCATAGGCTTGGTCCAACGCACTGAGCAGCTGTTTGTCAAAGCGCCGGCCGATGCCGCCACGCGGCAGGCGCCGCACGTCGCCCAGGCTGCGGCAGCCGATGTGCGCGAGCGTGAGGCGGTGCGGGCGCACGGCACTGAGCGTTTCCATGGGCAGGGCGTCGAGCGACACGTCCAGGGGTTGGTGAAAACCGTCTTCCACGCCGGCACGCGCCAGCGCCAGCGCAGCCAGGCTGTTGGGTGCCCAGGCGACCTGGCGCACCCCCAGCTCGGTGCCCTCCGAGACCACGCGATCACACAGCGCGCGCCAGCCGCCAAACAGGCGCACGCTGGCCGCCAGCTCCATGACCACGGCTTCGTCGGCGACAGCAACCCGGGGCGTGAATTGAAGGGCCCAGAGCGCCAGCGCCTGCAGCGCCGCGTCAGTGGGCAAGGCGGTGTCGTCGGGTGCCGGCAGCAGGAGCGCTGACCAGAGCATGGCCGGCCTCGCGGGAAAAAGGCGATGGGGCGGTCTGCGGCGCCGGGTCGCGCGGCAGCAGGGTGCTGGGCTTGTGCAGCCGCGGCGTCAGGATGGCCTGCAGGCCGCCGGGCACCGAGGGCAGATGCAGCGTGGTCTCCAGCGGCGGGCCTTTGCGTTTGAACACGTCGACCAGCAGCTCCCAGTCCACCCCCACGCGGGCGAGCAGGCGCAGCGGCGCGGCCGACGATTCGTGGGCCGCGGTGGCGGGCCGGCACAGAAACACCGGCCCCTCGCAGCTGGACGCGAGCACCTGCAGGCGGCGCACCTGCTCGGGGCGTGCTTGGGGCAGCCAGGCGATCAGGACCCCGCAGGCGTTGGCCTTGACCAGTTGTTCGGTCGACCACAGGCGCTCGGACGCGGTGTCGGCCTGCACCCAGACCAGGTGGCGCTCGGTGATGCCCTCGAACCGCAGGCCCGGCAGATGCGGCTGCCGGGGCGGGCCGACCGCCACCACGCTACGCCCGGCGGCGCAGACCTGGCGCAGCAGCGGACCGAGCAGGCGCCATTCCAGGGTGCCGCTCTGGGCGCTCAGGATCTCGGTCACCGCGTGGCCGGGCCAGCCGCCGCCGGGCAGTTGGGCGTCCAGCGCGGCAAAGCCGCTGGGCGACACGGCCGACACCGGGCTGCCCAGCTGGTCGCCGCGCCAGAGCGCCGCCGCCACGGCCGCCGGCAGCTCGCCGGGCTGGCGCGCCGGGCGAGAGGGTCTGGGGGTGGCGGCCAACGGGTCGTCGGCCTGCCAGGCGGGGGCGGCTTGCATGGGGTGGGGGCGCTGGGGTGGCTCAAATACTGGTTATGCGTACAGTATATGAAAGCCCGGAGGCTGTCCAGCGGCGGCGCCCCATGCCCGGGCCGACACCACGGGCGCCGGGCCCGCCCCGTCGGAGCGTCTGGGCGACGGCCCCAGCCGCTACTGGATCTCGGGCACCGTGGCCGAATGGGAGAGCGCGTAGAGCGCGTTGATCTGGCCCGGGCGGGCACCGAGCTTGGTCAGGTTGTCTTCGGAAAACAGCGTCTGCGCCAGCTCGCCCAGCATCGTGGCGTCGTACCCGCAGGCCACCAGCACCCAATCGGCCGTCTGGTCCGCGCCGCGGATCTTCTGCTCCGTGGTCGTGGCGATGGGCGGTGCCTCGTGCCGCAGCAGATGCACACCGGCCAGGCCCGGCAGCCCCATCCACTGGGCCATGCGCGGTTTCAGCGCCGCCAGCAGCTCGGCCCCGCGCCCGCTCGCGGGCGACAGCCGCACCGTGAGCGCCTGGCGGGCCACGCCCGCGCCCCGGCTCGCCAGCACGCGGCACTGGCTGCGCACCATGTTGCGGTGGTGCTGCATCATCTTGGCCGACCAGGGCGACGGCGCGTTCAGCGAGGCCAGGTAGGGCGGCGACGACAGGATCTCGTGCGACGCCAGTTCGTACATCACAAAAATGCCCTCGCCCCCGTCCGCGCTGGTCCAGCGGGAGGCGCGGTGAAAGCCGGGAAGGCCCAGGCGCTCGGGAAAGTGTTCGTGCGAGTGCCAGTGCTCGAATTCCGCCCGCATGTCGGCGGCCATGTCCCACCACATCGCGAGGCAGGCTTTTCCGAGAAGAGACATACCGGTCCTCCGGTTGTGAAGTGGCGGTGAAGGAAGCCCTTCGCACACGGCATCCGTCGCGTCCCGCACAAGGTTGAAAGGGGGTTGGATGCCCATCATGCCATCGCCCACCGCGGCGGGCGATCCCGCGCTGGGACCACCGGACCTCCCGATGGGCGGTCGCCCCACCCTCGCGGGCTTGATCTGGCGCAGCACATTGGATAGGCAAAGGTCTATGCTGCATGCACAGACCCCCTTCCCAGGTCTGAGGCGCCCGTTTTAGTGTCGGCTGCGCTCAGGCACAGCCCCCTTTGGTTTTTCAACAGGAGATGTCCATGAACTCGCTCAAGACCCTGCTCGCCGTTTCAACCCTGGTGCTGCTCACCGCCTGCGCGGGCCCCGGCAGGCCCGGCTACGGCCCGAGACACGCCGCCATGGCCACGCCGGGAGCCCCGGCCGCCCCGATGGCGGCGATGCAGGACCGCATGAAAACCATGCAGGCCATGCGCGACAAGATGATGAACGCCAAGACCCCGGAAGAGCGGCAGGCGCTGATGGCCGAACACATGAAGACCATGCACGAAGGCATGGAGACGATGAAGGGCATGCAAGGGATGAAGGGCATGGGGGGCATGGGCATGGGCGGCATGGGCCAGGGCATGCCCGCCGATCCGGCGCAGCGCCAGCAGATGATGGAAATGCGCATGGACATGATGCAGACCATGATGGAAATGATGATGCAGCGCATGCCCGCTGCACCGGCTCCGGCCAAATGAAGCCGTCATGAAGCCGTCATGAAGCCGTGATGGCCTTGGTCATGGGCAAGGCCCTGCGGCGGCGCGGCGCCACCCGCTGCGCCGACTGAGGGGCGGGGCACCCCGCCCCACAAGCTGGCAGAATCCCCCGTCCTCACGGGCTCGCCACCGCGGCGGCCCGTTGGCCCGGCCGCGCGCCGCGCCCGCCCTTCTGCCCCCTTCCCCGCTTCCCATGACCCCTTCGCCCCAAGGCACCCTCGGCATCGATTTCGGCACCTCCAACTCCGCCATGGCCTGGGCCGACGCCCGGGGCACGGCGCGCCTGATACCGCTGGAGGGCGAAGCGGTGTCCATGCCCACGGCGGTGTTCTACAACGCCGAAGACCACCAGACGCATTTCGGGCGCGACGCGGTGGCGCAGTACCTGGCCGGCACCGACGGGCGGCTGATGCGCTCGCTCAAGAGCCTGCTGGGCAGCCCGCTGCTGATGGAGAAAACCGAAGTCAACCACCAGCAGATCAGCTTCCAGGAGATCGTGGCCACCTTCCTCGCGGCGCTGCGCGAGCGCGCCGCGCAGGCGCTGGGCGGCGTGGCACCCACCCGGGTGGTGATGGGGCGGCCGGTGCACTTCGTGGACGACGACCCCGAGCGCGACGCGCTGGCCCAGCGCTCGCTGCTGGAGGCAGCGCAGTCGGTGGGGTTCGAGCAGGTGTCGTTCCAGCTGGAGCCGATCGCCGCCGCGCTGGACTACGAACGCCGCCTGGTGCGCGAGAGCCTGGTGCTGGTGGTGGACCTGGGCGGCGGCACCTCGGACTTCACCGTGGTGCGCCTGGGGCCGCAGCGCATAGCGCTGGCCGAGCGCGGTGACGACGTGCTGGCCACCACGGGCGTGCACATCGGTGGCACCGACTTTGACCACCGGCTCAGCCTGGAGCAGGTGATGCCGCTGCTGGGCTACCGGCACCTGGGGCCGCAGCGGCGCGAGGTGCCCAGCCGCGTGTTCTTCGATCTCTCCACCTGGCACCTGATCCAGTGGTTGTACCTGCCGCGCGCGCTGAGCCAGGCACAGGCGCTGCGTGTGAACTACAGCGACACGCGCCTGCACGAGCGGCTGATGAAGGTGCTGCGCCACCGCGAGGGCCACCGCATCGCCCACGAGGTGGAGCAGGCCAAGATCCGCTGCTCGCAGCAGGGCGAGCGCACGGTGGTGGACCTGTCGGAGGTGGAGCCGGCCTTGAGCGCCCCCATGGGCCCGGCCGACATGCAGGAACACCTGGCGGCCCTGCTGGCGCGCACCGTGGCCTGCGCGCGCGAATGCGTGCAGCGCGCCGGCCTGAACGACGGCGCGCTCGATGCGATCTACCTCACCGGCGGCTCCTCGGCCCTGCGGCCGTTCCAGCAGGCGCTGCAGGCCGAGTTTCCCGGTGTGGCCCTGGTCGAAGGCGACCTGTTCGGCGGTGTGGCCTCGGGCCTGGCGTACAGCCCGTGATCAGCGCGCGCCTGCCGGCGCCTCGACCGGCAGGGCGCCCCAGCGCCATTGCACGTTGAGCGCAAACGCCTCGCCCTGCGCCAGCACGCGCAGGCCCGGCTGGCCGGGCAGGTGGAAGGCGTCGATGGGCTGGGTGATGGGCTCGAAGCAGAACGCCGGGCCCTGCGGCGGCCGGTAGATCAGGCAGTAGTGCTGCGCGGCACCGCCGTCGCGCTCGAAGTCGGGCATGGCGGCGGTGAGCTGCAGGCCGCGCTCGGGCCACTCAATGCGGGCGCTGCCGCCCCAGCCGGTGTAGCCGTTGTCGATCAGGCTGCCGTGGGCCGACACGCCCTCGTTCAGGTTCCAGCCGGGCGGGAACTGCGTGGTGTGCGCCACGGGCATCGGGTCGTCGCCACACAGCCAGACGCCTTGCACCGGCGCGCTGATGCGTGTGGCGGGTGTGCGCGGAAACCAGGGGTGCACGCCGATGCCGTAGGGCAGCGGCTGCGCGCCCAGGTGGCGCACCTCCACGTGCTGGTCCAGCCCGCCGTCCAGCAGCCGGAAGGTCTGCACGGCTTCGTAGTCGTAGGGGTTGCCCTGGAAACCCTGCGAGCGCAGCGTCATCACCAGGGTGTCGTCGGCCGGCTGCGTGAGCGCCCAGGGCTGGAGCCAGCCGTCACCGTGGATCGGGTAGGGCTCGCCCGCGCGGTTGTTCCGCATGGGGTGGAACTGCCCGTCGTGCGTGAAGCCGCCGCCACTGATGCGGTTGGACCAGGGAACCATGGGGAACGAAGCCAGCTGGTACAGGTCCGGAGTCACGCCGTCCCAGGGCCGCCAGAGGTCCAGCGGGCCTTCCGGGCGATCCAGCTGCCAGGCGGCCACGCTGCCGCCCAGCGAAGGCACCAGCCCCAGGCGCTGCCCCGCGTGGTGCAGCCAGACGATGGGGTGATGGGTCTCGGTCATCGGTGCGCTTTCTTTCAAAGGTTTCAAAGGTGAAGGTCAACAGGTATCGGCGTTCCATGGTGCCGAAGCGCTACACCCCAACGCCTGAAGCGGCGCCATCCAAGGACACCGAGGAACCGGCTTTGCCGGGCCGCGCGGCGGGGGGAGCCATCTACCCACCAAAGAGGTTGGCGGGCAGGCCCGGGGCGTCCACGGAGACGGCGAACAGGCCTCCGGCCAAGGGCTCGGCGGCGAGTTGTTCGGGCGTGAGGCCGGTGCGCGCGGTGGAGATGAACAGTGTGCGCAGGTCCGGCCCGCCAAACGCGCAGTTGGTGACGTGGCTGGTGGGCAGCATCACACGGCCGAGCTCCTGGGCGGTCACCGGGTCGTGGCAGCTCACACAGGCGCTGCCCCAGTGCGCGATCCAGACCCGGCCCAGCGCGTCGGTGGCCATGCCGTCGGGAAAGCCGTCGTCGGGCTCGAAGCGGTTCCAGAGCTGTTTGTTGGTCAGGGTGCCGGTGGTGGGATCGCAGTCGTAGCGGTAGGTGCTGCCATTGAGCGTGTCGTTGAAATACAGACACAGGCGGCCCTCGTCCAGCGCCCAGGTGGGGCCGTTGGTCACCACGAAGCCCTCGTCGTGGCGCGTGCATTGGCCGTCGGGGTCGTAGCGGTAGAGCGAGCCGGTGGGGGCTTCGCAGGCGAAGTCCATGCTGCCGGCCCAGAAACGGCCTTGTGCGTCGCATTTGCCGTCGTTGAAGCGGTTGCCGGGCAGCTCGGGCTCGGGCTGGCACAGGTAGCGGGGCTCGTGGTCGGTGGCGGGGTCGAACAGGGCAAAGCCCCGGCGCAGGGTCACGATCAGGCCCGGCGCGTTGGCGCGCTCGGCCAGCGCCGAAATCTCCTCGGCAAAGGTCCAGCCGGTGTGGTCGCCGCTGACCGGGTCCAGCCGGTGCAGCTGGCAGGCCAGGATGTCCACCCAGTACAGCGCCTGTTCGCGCACCGACCAGAGCAGGCCTTCACCCAGCTCGGCGCCCGCTGCCTGCAGGCAGCGCAAGGGCCCGACCACGGGCGCAACAAAGGCGCTCGCCGGGTTGTCCACGCCACCACTCACGGAAATACCTTCGCCCTGCTGGCTGGCTTGGGAAAGGTCGGGTGCTGCGCTCATCGTTGTCTCCGGTTGTTGTTTCTGCACATGTCCGATGAATGCCTCTTGACGGGCCGCATCTTATCAACGCAAAGTGATGCTTGGAACCGACATTTTTCTCATTGACTGATACACATATTGCTATGACAGATTTTTCAAGCACGCCCACCCCAAGCCCTGAAGCGGGTGGACTCTCCCGGTTTCCCAGCCTGCAGAACCGCTCGGTCTTCGTCACCGGTGGTGGCAGCGGCATCGGAGCTGCCATTGTGGCGGCGTTTGCCGAACAAGGTGCACGCGTCGCTTTCGTGGACGTGGCGCGCGAAGCCAGCGAAAGCCTGGCGCAGCAACTCGTTGACGCCGGCCACCCGCGCCCCTGGTGGCGCGTGTGCGACGTGCGCGACGTGGCGGCCCTGCAGGCGGCCATCAGCGACGCGGCGGGCGAGCTGGGCGACTTCTCGGTGCTGGTCAACAACGTGGCCAGCGACGACCGCCACACGCTGGAGTCGGTGACGCCGGACTATTACGACCAGCGCATGGCGATCAACGAACGCCCCGCCTTCTTCGCGATCCAGGCCGTGGTGCCGGGCATGCGCCGGCTCGGCGCGGGCTCGGTGATCAACCTGGGCTCCACCGGCTGGCAGACCAAGGGCGCGGCCTACCCCTGCTACGCGATCGCCAAGTCGTCGGTGAACGGCCTCACGCGCGGCCTGGCCAAGACCCTGGGCCGCGACCGCATCCGCATCAACACGGTGTCACCCGGTTGGGTCATGACCGAGCGCCAGATCAAGCTCTGGCTGGACGCCGAAGGCGAGCAGGACATCCAGCGCAACCAGTGCCTGCCCGACAAGCTGCGCCCGCAGGACATCGCGCGCATGGTGCTGTTCCTGGGCTCGGACGACGCGGCCATGTGCACGGCGCAGGAGTTCAAGGTGGACGCGGGCTGGGCATAACAGGAAGCACCCCTGCCCCGCCGCTGCGCGGGTCGCTGCCCCCCAAGGGGGTTGATCCGCCTTGGGGCGGCCCGGCGGCGGATCGTTTGTGGACCCTCACTCCTGTTCTAGCTTGCGCCCATACTGCGCCATGCTGGTCTGCTTGAGTGCTTTCATCATCACCTTGGCCGCGGGCGAGAGCAGGCGGTCGGTGCGGGTGATGATGCCGAAGGCGTCCATGTGGCAGGGCATGTCCAGCGGCAGCACGGTGACGAGGCCGTGTGAGGCGTAGTAATGCGCCACGTCGGCCGCCAGCACGGCCACCATGTCGCTCTGTTGCAGCATGCGTGTGATGAACAGCAGGGCCGAGCTCTCGATGGTGTTGATCGGCGGGGCCAGGCCGTCCTGTTGGAACATCAGGTCGAAGCGGTGGCGCAGCACGCTGCCCGCGGGCGGCACGATCCAGCCGGCCGCGAGCACGTCGCGCAGGGTCAGCCCGCTCATGCCCGAGAGCGGATGGCCGGGGCGGGCGATGGCACAGATCAGTTCCTCGGTCAGTGGTTCGTAGCGCAGGTGGGTCTTGTCGTGCTCGGCGAACAGCCGGCCCACCACGATATCGAGCGCGCCCTGCTCCAGCCGGTCCAGCAGCACCGGGCTGGTCTCGATGTCCAGCGAGATGCGCAGGCTGGGGTGCTCCTGTTTGACCAGGGCCACCGCCGCCGGCAGCAGGCTCAGGCCCGGCGAGGTGATGGCGCCGATGCCGACCTGCCCGTAGTGGCCGGTCTTGAGCGCGTTGAGCTCGTCGTGCGCCTGGTTCAGGCTGGCCAGCGCCATGCGCGCGTGGCGGATCATGGTCTCGCCGTACCAGGTGGGCCGCATGCCCCGGGGCAGGCGATCGAACAGCGACACCTCCAGCACGTCCTCCAGGTCTTTCAGCAGCTTGGACGCCGCCGGCTGCGTCATGCTGAGCACCTGGGCCGCGCGGTGGATGTTGCCTTCTTCGGCCAGCGCCACCAGCAGCAGCAGCTGGCGGGTCTTGAGGCGGGCGCGGATGAACCAGTGGTTGTAGGTGCTCATGGCGTAAAGGATCGGGGTTTTCCAGAATGTTCGGATAGATATGTATTTTGTCCAAAAAACGATTGGATTGATATACAAACCCAACATAGACTGCAGCCCGAGACAAAAACGGCAAGGGCACCCATGAAACTCGGCGACATGCAGCAGAACCCCCGGCACTTCATCAACGGGCGCTGGGAGATCGGCACCACCACCGGGGTGAGCACCAACCCGTCCGACACCCGGGAAGTGGTGGCCGAATACGCCCGCGCCGACCGCAACCAGACCGAGCTGGCGATCCGCGCCGCGGCCGACGCCCTGCCCCACTGGAGCCACAGCAGCCCCCAGCGCCGCGCCGACGTGCTCGACCAGATCGGCAGCGAGCTGCTGGCGCGCAAGGACGAGCTGGGCGCGCTGCTGGCGCGCGAGGAAGGCAAGACCCTGCCCGAGAGCGTGGGCGAGGTGGCGCGCGCCGGCCAGATCTTCAAGTTCTTCGCCGGCGAGGCGCTGCGGGTGCCGGGCGAGGTCATGGCCTCGGTGCGCCCGGGCGTGCGGGTGGACGTGACGCGCGAACCCGTGGGTGTGGTGGGCATCATCGCGCCCTGGAACTTCCCCTTCGCCATCCCCGCCTGGAAGATCGCGCCGGCCCTGGCCTACGGCAACACCGTGGTGTTCAAGCCGGCCGAGCTGGTGCCGGCCTGCGGCTGGGCGCTGGCCGAGATCATCAGCCGCTGCGGCCTGCCCGCGGGCGTGTTCAACCTGGTCATGGGCAGCGGCCGCGAGGTCGGGCAGACGCTGGTGGACCACCCGCTGGTCAACGCGCTGAGCTTCACCGGCTCGGTCTCCACCGGTGAGCGCATCCTCAAGTCGGCCACGGCGCGGCGCGCCAAGGTGCAGCTGGAGATGGGCGGCAAGAACCCGCTGGTGGTGCTGGCCGACGCCGACCTCGACCAGGCGGTGGACTGCGCGCTGCAGGGCTCCTATTTCTCCACCGGCCAGCGCTGCACGGCGTCGAGCCGCCTGATCGTGCAGGCCCCGGTGCACGACGCCTTCGTGGCCAAGCTGCGCCAGCGCCTGAGCACGCTCAAGGTGGGCCACGCGCTGGAGCGTGGCATCGAAATGGGGCCGGTGGTGGACCGCGCCCAGCTGGAGCAGAACCTGGCCTACATCGAGATCGCGCGCAACGAAGGGGCCGAACACGTCTGGGGCGGCGACCTGCTGCAGCGGCCCACGCCGGGACATTACATGAGCCCGGCGCTGTTCCTGGCCAGGCCCGAACACCGCGTCGCGCGCGAAGAAATCTTTGGCCCGGTGGCCTGCGTGCTGCGCGCCGACGACTACGAACACGCGCTGGCGCTGGCCAACGACACGCCCTTCGGCCTGTGCGCGGGCATCTGCACCACCTCGCTCAAGCACGCGATGCACTTCAAACGCCACGCCGAGGTCGGGATGACCATGGTCAACCTGCCCACGGCGGGCGTGGACTTCCATGTGCCTTTCGGTGGGCGCAAGGAATCGAGCCACGGCTCGCGCGAACAAGGCCGCTACGCGGTCGAGTTCTACACCACCGTCAAGACCGGCTACATGCTGGCCTGAACCCGTTCCCCGCAAGCGCCTTTCCCAATCAACCAGGAGACAACATGATGAAACTGAACCGCAGAACCCTCGCCGTCGCTATCGCCTGCGCCCCGCTCGCCGGGCTGCTCCCCGCCGCCGCCTGGGCCCAGAAGCCCATCGTGCTGGGTTTCAGCCAGGTCGGCGCCGAAAGCGAATGGCGCACCGCCAACACCGAGTCGATCAAGTCGGCCGCCAAGGAAGCCGGCATCGAGCTGAAGTTCTCCGACGCCCAGCAGAAGCAGGAAAACCAGATCAAGGCGATCCGCTCCTTCATCGCACAGAAGGTCGACGTGATCGCGTTCTCGCCCGTGGTCGAGTCGGGCTGGGAAACCGTGCTGCGCGAAGCCAAGGCCGCCAAGATCCCGGTGGTGCTGACCGACCGCGCGGTGAACGTGAAAGACACCTCGCTCTATGTCTCCTTCATGGGTTCGGACTTCGTCGAAGAAGGCCGCAAGGCCGGCCGCTGGCTGGTGGAGAAGATGAAAGACCAGAAGGGAGAGGTCAACATCGTCGAGCTGCAGGGCACCGTGGGCTCGGCCCCGGCCATCGACCGCAAGAAGGGCTTCGAGGAAATCATCAAGGCCGACGCCAAGTTCAAGATCATCCGCTCGCAGACCGGTGACTTCACCCGCGCCAAAGGCAAGGAAGTGATGGAAGCCTTCCTGAAGGCCGAGGGCAAGAAGATCAACGTGCTCTACGCGCACAACGACGACATGGCCATCGGCGCGATCCAGGCCATCGAAGAGGCCGGCATGAAGCCCGCCAAGGACATCACCATCATCTCGGTGGACGCCGTCAAGGGCGCCTTCGAGGCCATGATCGCCGGCAAGCTCAACGTGTCGGTGGAATGCAGCCCGCTGCTGGGCCCGCAGCTGATGGCCGCCGTGAAAGACATCAAGGCCGGCAAGGCGGTGCAAAAACGCATCGTGACCGAAGAAGGCATCTTCCCGATGGAAGTCGCCGCCCAGGAGTTCCCCAAGCGCAAGTACTGATCCGGCCCCCGGATCGCCCCCAACCCCGCACGCCGCGCAAGGCGTGCGGTTTCTCGAAAGACTGGAGACACATACATGAAACGTGCAACCCTCAAGGCCGCGCTGGCCGCTCTGGCGCTGGGCGCCGTCGGCGTCTCGCCACTGGCGATGGCGCAGGACAAAGGCAGCATCGGCATCTCGATGCCCACCAAGTCCTCGGCGCGCTGGATCGCCGACGGCGACAACATGGTCAAGGTGCTCAAGGAGCGCGGCTACAAGACCGACCTGCAATACGCCGACGACGACATCCCGAACCAGCTGGCGCAGATCGAGAACATGATCACCAAGGGCGCCAAGGTGCTGGTGATCGCCTCCATCGACGGCACCACGCTCTCGCGCGTGCTGCAGAGCGCGGCCGACAAGGGCGTGAAGGTCATCGCCTACGACCGCCTGATCAAGGGTTCGAAGAACGTGGACTACTACGCCACCTTCGACAACTTCCAGGTCGGCGTGCTGCAGGCCACCTCCATCGTCGACAAGCTCGGCCTCAAGCAGGGCAAGGGCCCGTTCAACATCGAACTCTTCGGCGGCTCGCCCGACGACAACAACGCCTTCTTCTTCTACGACGGCGCCATGAGCGTGCTGCAGCCGTACATCGACAGCGGCAAGCTGGTGGTGCGCAGCAAGCAACTGGGCATGAACAAGGTGGGCACGCTGCGCTGGGACGGCGCGGTGGCACAAGCCCGCATGGACAACCTGCTCTCGGCCTTCTACGGCAAGGACAAGGTGCACGCCGTGCTGTCGCCGTACGACGGCCTGTCGATCGGCATCCTGTCCTCGCTCAAGGGCGTGGGCTACTGCACGGCGCAACAGCCCTGCCCGGTGGTCAGCGGCCAGGACGCGGAAATCCCCTCGGTCAAGTCGATCCTGAAAGGCGAGCAGTACTCCACCGTGTTCAAGGACACGCGTGAGCTGGCCAAGGTCGCGGCCAACATGGTGGACGCCACGCTCTCGGGCAAGCAGCCCGAGATCAACGACACCAAGACCTACAACAACGGCGTGAAGGTCGTGCCCTCCTACCTGCTCAAGCCGGTGGCCGTGGACGGCTCCAACTGGAACAAGGT
Source organism: Hydrogenophaga sp. GW101-3F08 (assembly GCF_059424585.1). Classification (NCBI taxonomy): domain Bacteria; kingdom Pseudomonadati; phylum Pseudomonadota; class Betaproteobacteria; order Burkholderiales; family Comamonadaceae; genus Hydrogenophaga; species Hydrogenophaga sp. GW101-3F08. The sequence goes on along the minus strand of NZ_JBWKZP010000005.1, from coordinate 181,487 downwards.
GCTGGTTGGCAGCGGTTACTACAAGGAATCGCAGATCAAGTAAGCCGCCCCGCCGGCCAAGAACCCCCGCCGCTCGCGTGCCCACACGGCCACGCGGGCGGCGGGCCTTGCCGGGTGTGAACCCCAGGCCTCTACAGACAAGTCCAGACCATGTTGCTCGAAATGCGGGACATCCGCAAAACCTTCCCCGGGGTGGTGGCGCTCAACCAGGTGAACCTGCGCGTGCGCGCGGGCGAGATCCACGCCATCGTGGGTGAAAACGGCGCCGGCAAATCGACCCTGATGAAGGTGCTCTCCGGGGTCTACCCCCACGGCAGCTACAACGGCGAGATCGTCTTCGAAGGGCAGGAACGCCGCTTCGACGACATCCGCGACAGCGAACACCTGGGGGTGATCATCATCCACCAGGAGCTCGCGCTGGTGCCGCTGTTGTCGATCGCGGAGAACATCTTCCTGGGCAATGAAACGGCGCGCCACGGCGTGATCGACTGGATGGCCGCGCACAGCAAGACCCAGGCCCTGCTCAGAAAGGTCGGCTTGAAGGAGTCGCCCGAAACCCTGATCACCCACCTGGGCGTGGGCAAGCAGCAGCTGGTGGAGATCGCCAAGGCGCTGTCGCGCCAGGTCAAGCTGCTGATCCTGGACGAACCCACCGCCAGCCTGAACGAAAACGACAGCCAGGCGCTGCTCGACCTGTTGCTCGAACTCAAGGGTCAGGGCATCACCTGCATCCTGATCTCGCACAAGCTCAACGAGATCTCCCGCGTGGCCGACTCCATCACCATCCTGCGCGACGGCAGCACGGTGGAGACGCTGGACTGCCGCGCCGGCGCCGTCAGCGAAGACCGCGTGATCCAGGCCATGGTGGGCCGCGAGATGGCCGACCGCTACCCCCGGCGCCAACCGAACATCGGCGAGACCGTGTTCGAGGTGCGCAACTGGCGCGCCTACCACCCGCACCACAGCGATCGCGAGTTCATCAAGGGCATCGACCTGCAGGTGCGCCGCGGCGAGATCGTGGGCATCGCCGGGCTCATGGGCGCGGGCCGCACCGAGCTGGCCATGAGCATCTTTGGCCGCTCCTGGGGCCACCGCATCAGCGGCCAGGTGCTGCTGCACGGCCAGCCCATCGACGTGAGCACGGTGGAAAAAGCCGTGCGCCACGGCCTGGCCTACGTCACCGAAGACCGCAAGGGCAACGGCCTGGTGCTGAGCGAAGACATCCAGTTCAACGTGTCGCTGGCCAACCTCGATGGCGTGTCCTCGGCGACCGTGATCGACAACGGCCGCGAGCACCGCGTCGCCGAGGGCTACCGCGAAAAGCTGCGCATCCGCTGCTCGGGCGTGGACCAGAAGACCGTGAACCTCTCGGGCGGCAACCAGCAGAAGGTGGTGCTGAGCAAGTGGCTCTTCACCAACCCCGAGGTGCTCATCCTCGACGAGCCCACGCGCGGCATCGACGTGGGCGCCAAGTACGAGATCTACACCTTGATCGCCCAGATGGCGGCCGAGGGCAAGTGCGTGATCGTGATCTCGTCGGAGATGCCCGAGCTGCTCGGCATCTCGGACCGCATCTACGTGATGAACGAAGGCCGTTTCGTGGCCGAAATGCCCACTGCCGAAGCCTCTCAAGAACGAATCATGCGAGCGATCGTGAAAGCCAGTTGATATGAGCCAGATGACACCCACCCCCACCGCACCCGCCACCGCCGTGACCCCCACCGATGCCGTCCCCCACCACGGCAAATCGCCGCTGGACCACCTGAAGCACAACTTCCGCGAATACGGCATGTTGATCACGCTGGTGGCCATCATGGGCTTCTTCCAGTACATGACCGACGGCACGCTGATGCAGCCGCTGAACCTGACCAACCTGGTGCTGCAGAACAGCTACATCGTCATCATGGCGCTGGGCATGCTGCTGGTGATCGTGGCCGGCCACATCGACCTCTCGGTGGGCTCGGTCTGCGGTTTCATCGGCGCGCTGGCCGCGGTGCTGATGGTGGAATACGAATGGCATTTCGTGCCGGCCTCGATCGTGTGCCTGCTGTGTGGCGGCCTGATCGGCGCGGCGCAGGGCTGGTTCGTCGCCTTCTCGCGCATCCCCTCCTTCATCGTCACGCTCGCGGGCATGCTGGTGTTCAAGGGCCTGGCGCTGGCGCTGCTGGCCGGTCAGTCGGTGGGCCCCTTCCCCGACGCCTTCCAGATGCTCAGCTCGGGCTTCATCCCCGACCTGTTCGACGCCGAAGGCCTGCGCGTGACCTCGCTGCTGCTGGGCGTGGCGGTGGCCGCGGCGCTGACCGTGGCCGGCGTGCGCTCGCGCGCCAACCGGCTCAAGCACGGTGTGCACGCCGAACCCACCGCCTTCTTCCTGATCAAGACCGCCGCCTTCGCCGCGCTGCTCATCTACTTCGCCTACCTCATGGCGTCGTACAAGGGCCTGCCCAACGTGTTGATCGTGATGGCACTGCTGATCGTGCTGTTCGACTTCGTCACCAGCCGCACCACCATCGGCCGGCGCATCTACGCCATGGGCGGCAACGAGAAAGCGGCCAAGCTCTCGGGCATCAAGACCGAGCGCCTGTCGTTCTACGCCTTCGTCAACATGGGCGTGCTCGCCGCGCTGGCCGGCCTGGTGTTCGCCGCGCGGCTGAACACCGCCACGCCGAAAGCCGGCCTGGGCTTCGAGCTCGACGTGATCGCCGCCTGCTTCATCGGCGGGGCCTCGGCCTCGGGCGGTGTCGGCAAGGTGATGGGCGCGGTCATCGGCGCTTTCATCATGGGCGTGATGAACAACGGCATGTCCATCCTGGGCATCGGCATCGACTACCAGCAGGTCATCAAGGGCGTGGTGCTGCTCGCGGCCGTTCTGGTCGATGTCTACAACAAGAACAAGGCATGAATATGGAACACCCCCGCCGCGCTCCGCGCGACCCCCTCAAGGGGGCGGCACTGGCCGTCCGGCAAAGCCGGCCCGGCGGTGCCCTGGCCTGGGCTGCTTCATGCGTTGCGGTTCGCACTCCGGCACCACATGACGACCTGAGATGAGCACGTCCACCCCCACCCCCGTGCTGGAGCTCACGGGCGTTCACAAGCAGTTCTCGGGCATCCCCGTGCTGCGCGACGTGCAGCTGCGTCTGTACCCGGGCGAAATCCACGCGCTGATGGGGCAGAACGGCGCGGGCAAGTCCACGCTGATCAAGGTGCTCACCGGCGTGCTCGAAGCCAGCGGCGGGCAGATGCGGCTGGGCGGCGGAGCGCAGGGGCAGACCACGGCCTGGCCCGATTCGCCACGGGCCGCGCAGCGCCTGGGCATCAGCACGGTGTACCAGGAGGTCAACCTCTGCCCCAACCTCTCGGTGGCCGAGAACATCTTCGCCGGGCGCTACCCGCGCCTGGGCCTCGCGCAAGGTTTCCGCATCGACTGGGCCACGCTGAACCGGCGCGCCCGCGAGCTGGTGGCGCGCATCGGGCTGGACATCGACGTGACGCGGCTGCTGTCGGACTACCCCGTGGCCGTGCAGCAGCTGGTGGCGATCGCGCGCGCGCTCAGCATCGAGTCGCGCGTGCTGATCCTGGACGAACCCACCTCCAGCCTGGACGACGACGAGGTGCAGAAGCTGTTCGAGGTGCTGCGCCGCCTGCGCAGCGAGGGCCTGGCCATCGTGTTCGTGACCCACTTCCTGAACCAGGTCTACGCCATCTCCGACCGCATCACCGTGCTGCGCAACGGCAGCTGGGTGGGCGAGTGGCCGGTGGGCGAGCTGCCGGCGCAGGCGCTGATCGCGGCCATGCTGGGGCGCGAGCTGGCCGCGCAGTCCACCGAGGCGCCCGTGTCGCCCGTGTTCGACGACGTGACGCCGGCCCTGCTGCAGGCCGAGGGCCTGGGCCAGAGCGGCCAGCTGCAGGCGGTGGACCTGCGGGTGCGCGCGGGCGAGGTGGTGGGCCTGGCCGGCCTGCTGGGCGCGGGCCGCACCGAGCTGGCGCGGCTGCTGTTCGGCCTGGAGTCGCCCGACCGTGGCGTGCTGCGCATCGACGGGAAGACGGTGGCGTTTTCCAACCCCATGGACGCGATCCGCCACGGCCTGGCGCTGTGCCCCGAAGAACGCAAGACCGACGGCATCGTGGCCGAACTCTCGGTGCGCGAGAACATCGCGCTGGCGCTGCAGGCGCGCATGGGCGTGGGCAAATTCCTCTCGCGCGCCGAACAGACCGCGCTGGCCGAGCGCTACGTGAAGCTGCTGGGCATCAAGACCGAGAGCGTGGACAAACCCATCGGCCTGCTCTCGGGCGGCAACCAGCAGAAGGCCATCCTGGCGCGCTGGCTCGCCATCGAGCCGCGTCTGCTGATCCTGGACGAGCCCACGCGCGGCATCGACGTCGCCGCCAAGCAGGAAATCATGGAACAGATCCTGCGCCTGGCGCAGGCCGGCATGGCCGTGCTGTTCATCTCCTCCGAAATGAGCGAGGTGGTGCGCGTGGCGCACCGCATCGTGGTGTTGCGCGACCGCCGCAAGGTCGGTGAACTCCCGGCCGGGAGCAGCGAAGACGCCGTCTACGAACTCATCGCCGCCGAACATGTCTGAAACCCATCCCTTGAGCGCCGCGCTGCGGCACCGCCTCGCCTGGCCGCTGATCACACTGGCGCTGCTGCTGATCGTGAACACGGTGTTCAACGACAGCTTCCTGCACATCGAGTGGCGCGACGGCCACCTGTATGGCAGCCTGATCGACATCCTCAACCGCGCCGCGCCGCTGGTGCTGGTGTCGCTGGGCATGACGATGGTGATCGCCACGCGCGGCATCGACATCTCGGTGGGCGCGGTGGTGGCCATCGCAGCGGCGGTGGCGGCCTGGATGATCGGCGGCTCGGTGGCGGGCACCGAGACCCGTTTCCCCATGCCGCTCGCCATCGGGGGCGCCATCGGCGTGGCCGCGCTGTGCGGCCTGTGGAACGGCGTGCTGGTGGCCAAGGTGGGCATGCAGCCCATCATCGCCACGCTGATCCTGATGGTGGCGGGCCGGGGCATCGCCCAGCTCATCACCGACGGGCAGATCATCACCATCTACTACAAGCCCTTCTTCTTCCTCGGTGGGGGCTACCTGGCAGGCCTGCCGTTCTCGCTGTTCATCGTGGCGGCCGTGTTCGCCGCGCTGTACCTGGCCGTCACGCGCACGGCGCTGGGCCTGTTCGTGCAGGCCGTGGGCATCAACCCGACGGCGGCGCGTGTGGCCGGCGTGCAGTCGCGCCGCCTGATCGTGGCCGCTTACACCTTCTGCGGTGTGTGCGCGGGCATCGCCGGCCTGCTCATCAGCTCCAACGTGAAAAGCGCCGATGGCAACAACGCCGGCCAGTTGCTGGAGCTCGACGCCATCCTGGCCGTGACCCTGGGCGGCACGGCGCTGACCGGCGGGCGCTTCAGCCTGGTGGGCAGCGTGATCGGCGCGCTCATCATCCAGACCCTGACCTACGCCATCTACTCGCTGGGCGTGCCACCCGAGATCAACCTGGTGGTCAAGGCGGTGGTGGTGTTCATCGTGATGCTGCTGCAGTCGCCCGAGTTCCGCGCCCAGGTGGGTGTGCTGGTGCGCCGGCCCGGCGTGCAGGGAGCGTCGTCATGAGTGCGGTCCCCACCCCCTCGTTCGACGCCGCAGCGAATCCCGTGGCGCCTATGCCGCAAAAGACCGTGCGCTCGCGCCTGAACCCCAAGTTCCTGCCGCTGATCGCCACCATCTCGCTGTTCGTGGCCATGGCCACCATGGGCTCGGTGCTCTACACCGGCTTCTTCTCGGCCCAGGTGTTCCTCAACCTGCTGATCGACAACGCCTTCCTGATCATCGTCGCGGTGGGCATGACCTTCGTGATCCTCTCAGGCGGCATCGACCTTTCAGTGGGCTCGGTGGTGGCGCTTAGCACCATGGTGCTGGCCGCGCTGGTGGAGCACCGGGGCTGGAGCCCGCTGGTGGCGATTCCGCTGGTGCTGCTCATGGGCACGGCCTTCGGCGCCTTCATGGGTTTCCTGATCGAGCGCTTCCGGCTGCAGCCCTTCATCGTCACGCTGGCGGGCATGTTCCTCGCACGCGGCCTGTGTTACCTCATCAGCATCGACTCGATCAGCATCACCAGCGAGCCCTACTCGGAGCTGGCGCAGTGGCGCCTGCCGCTGTGGGAAGACGCCTCGCTCTCGCTGGGCGCGGTGATCGCCGTCGCCGTGCTGCTGGCCGCGGTGTTCATCGCCCACAACACGCCGTTTGGCCGCGCGGTCTACGCCGTGGGCGGCAACGAGCAGTCGGCCGTGCTGATGGGCCTGCCGGTGCGCCGCACGCTGGTGGGTGTGTACACGCTCTCGGGTTTCTGCTCGGCACTGGCCGGCGTGGTGTTCACCTTCTACATGCTCTCGGGCTACGGCCTGCACGCCGTTGGCATGGAGCTCGACGCCATCGCGGCCGTGGTGATCGGCGGCACCCTGCTCACCGGCGGCGTGGGCTACGTGGCCGGCACGCTGTTTGGCGTGCTGATGCTCGGAATCATCCAGACCCTGATCTCGTTTGACGGCACGCTGAGCTCCTGGTGGACCCGCATCGTCGTCGGCATCCTGCTGTTCGTTTTCTGCCTGCTGCAACGCCTGCTGACGCACCGCGCGTCCAAGCGGTCCTGATCCCCTGCTTCCCCCCATTCCCCACACACCATGACCACCCCCAAACGCAAACTCCGCTCCACCGAATGGTTCGGTACCGCCGACAAGAACGGCTTCATGTACCGCAGCTGGATGAAGAACCAGGGCATCCCCGACCACGAGTTCGACGGCCGCCCCATCATCGGCATCTGCAACACCTGGAGCGAGCTCACGCCCTGCAACGCGCACTTCCGCAAGATCGCCGAACACGTCAAGCGCGGCATCTACGAGGCGGGCGGCTTTCCGGTCGAGTTCCCGGTGTTCTCCAACGGCGAGTCCAACCTGCGCCCCACCGCCATGCTCACGCGCAATCTCGCCAGCATGGACGTGGAAGAAGCCATCCGCGGCAACCCCATCGACGCCGTGGTGCTGCTGGTGGGTTGCGACAAGACCACGCCCGCCCTGCTGATGGGCGCGGCCAGCTGCGACGTGCCGGCCATCGTCGTCACCGGCGGCCCCATGCTCAACGGCAAGCTGGAGGGCAAGGACATCGGCTCGGGCACGGCCGTTTGGCGGTTGCACGAATCGCTGAAGGCGGGCGAGATCAACGAACACCAGTTCTTCGCGGCCGAAGCCGGCATGTCGCGCTCGGCCGGCACCTGCAACACCATGGGCACGGCCTCCACCATGGCCTGCATGGCCGAGGCGCTGGGCACTTCGCTGCCGCACAACGCGGCCATTCCGGCCGTGGACGCGCGCCGCTACGTGCTGGCCCACATGTCGGGCCGGCGCATCGTGGAGATGGCGCACGAAGGGCTCACGCTGTCCAAGATCCTCACGCGCGAAGCGTTCGAGAACGCCATCCGCACCAACGCCGCCATCGGCGGCTCGACCAACGCGGTGATCCACCTGAAAGCGATCGCGGGCCGCATCGGCGTGCAGCTGGAGCTGGAGGACTGGACGCGCATCGGCCAGGGCACGCCCACCCTGGTGGACCTGCAGCCCTCGGGCCGCTTCCTGATGGAAGAGTTCTATTACGCCGGCGGCCTGCCCGCCGTGCTGCGCCGCCTGGGCGAAAACAATCTGCTGCCGCACCCCGATGCGCTCACCGTCAACGGCAAGAGCATGTGGGACAACGTGCGCGAGGCCCCGCAGTACAACGACGAGGTGATCCGCACGCTGGACAACCCGCTCATCGCCGACGGCGGCATCTGCATCCTGCGCGGCAACCTGGCGCCGCGCGGCGCGGTGCTCAAGCCCTCGGCCGCCTCGCCCGAGCTGCTCAAGCACCGGGGCCGCGCCGTGGTGTTCGAAAACCTCGAGCACTACAAGGAACGCATCGTCGATGAGAGCCTCGACATCGACGCCAGCTGCGTGATGGTGATGAAGAACTGCGGACCACGCGGCTACCCCGGCATGGCCGAGGTGGGCAACATGGGCCTGCCCCCGAAACTGCTGCGCCAGGGCATCAAGGACATGGTGCGCATCTCCGACGCGCGCATGAGCGGCACCGCCTACGGCACCGTGGTGCTGCACGTGGCGCCCGAGGCCGCCGCCGGTGGCCCGCTGGCCGCCGTGCGCGACGGCGACTTCATCGAACTCGACTGCGCAGAAGGCCGCCTGCACCTGGACATCAGCGACGCCGAACTGGCCGAACGCCTGGCCGCACTGGACAACACCGACATGGGCGGGCGCGGCGGCTACCAGCGCCTGTACGTGGACCACGTGCTGCAGGCCGACGAAGGCTGCGACTTTGATTTCCTCGTCGGCTGCCGCGGCTCAGCCGTGCCCCGTCATTCACACTGATCCGATCATGACCTCTTCTTCCCGCATGCCGCGCTACCGCGGCATCTTCCCCGTCGTGCCCACCACCTTCCACGAGGACGGCACGCTCGACCTGGAGAGCCAGAAGCGCTGCCTCGACTTCATGATCGACGCCGGCGTGGACGGCCTGTGCATCCTGGCCAATTTCTCCGAGCAGTTTTCCCTGTCCGACGACGAGCGCGAGACCCTCACTCGTTTGTCGCTCGAGCACGTGGCCGGGCGCGTGCCGGTGATCGTGACCACCACGCACTACGGCACCTCGGTCTGCGCGGCACGCAGCAAGCGCGCGCAGGACATGGGCGCGGCCATGGTGATGGTGATGCCGCCCTACCACGGCGCCACCTTCCGCGTGCCCGAGCCGCAGATCTTCGAGTTCTACGCCCGCGTGTCCGACGCCATCTCCATTCCGATCATGGTGCAGGACGCCCCCGCCAGCGGCACCGTGCTCTCGGCCCCGTTCCTCGCGCGCATGGCGCAGGAGATCGAGCAGCTGGCCTACTTCAAGATCGAGACGCCCGGCGCGGCCAGCAAGCTGCGCGAGCTGATCCGACTGGGCGGTGACGCCATCGAAGGCCCGTGGGACGGCGAAGAAGCCATCACCCTGCTGGCCGACCTGGACGCCGGCGCCACCGGCGCCATGACCGGCGGCGCCTTCCCCGACGGCATCCGCCCCATCATCGAAGCGCACCGCCTGGGCAACCACGATCTGGCCTTCGCCCTCTACCAGCGCTGGCTGCCGCTGATCAACCACGAAAACCGCCAGGGCGGCATCCTCACCGCCAAGGCCCTGATGAAGGCCGGAGGCGTGATCGCCTGCGAAGCCGGCCGCCACCCTTTCCCAGCGATGCACCCCGAAGTGCGCCGCGGGTTGTTGGACATCGCGCGGCGACTTGACCCGCTCGTGCTCCGCTGGGGACGCTGAGAGGTATGAGCCCCCTGCGCCGCTTCGCGTCTTCCCCAAAAAGGGGGGACGCACCTGGTGGCCCGGCGAAGCCGGTTCCACGGGTGCACTGGGCGGAGTCGCTGTGCTCCGGCCAGTTCTTTGAGAAAGTGATATGAACCCATCCGAACTGCTCGAAACACCCGTGCTGATCGCTCTCGACTGGGGCACCAGTTCGCTGCGTACCTATGCCATGGGGGCGCACGGCGCGGTGCTGGCCGCGCGGCGCAGCGAGCACGGCGTGATGCACCTGCCCGCCGGCCCCGGTGTCGACTCACCGGCCGCCGCCTTCGAGCAGGCGCTGCAGGCGCTGTGCGGCGACTGGCTGGCCGACCACCCGTCCGCCCCGCTGATCGCCTGCGGCATGGTCGGCAGCGCACAGGGCTGGCGCGAAGCACCCTACCAGCCGCTGCCCAGCCGCGAGGCCGATCTGGCGGAAGCGGTGACCCGGATCGAACGCCCCGGTGGCCAGCCGCTGCACGTGGTGCCGGGCCTGCTGCAGGCCGGCGAGCTGCCCAATGTGATGCGCGGCGAAGAGACCCAGATCATGGGCGTGCTGCAAAGCCGGGCGACCGGGCGCCACACGCCGTCGCGGCTGCTGATCGGCCTGCCGGGCACGCACACCAAATGGGCCTGGGTCGAGGACGGCGCCGTCACCCGCTTCGAGACCTTCATGACCGGCGAGGTGTACGCCGCGCTCTCCCAACACACCATCCTGGGCCGCACCATGGAGCTGGGCGGGCCGCAGGACGAACCGGCCTTCGCGCGCGGCCTGCGCGTGGCGTGCTCCAAGCTGGGCGCTTTGGGCGTGCTCTCCACCGTCTTCAGCGTGCGCACCCTGGGGCTCACCCGCCAGCTCCCCGGCAGCGCCCAGCCCGACTACCTGTCGGGGCTGCTGATCGGGCACGAGGTGGCGGCGCTGGCGTCCACCCTGCGGGACGGTCCGGCGGTGGTGCTGTGCGGCGAGCCGGAGCTGTGCCTGCGCTACGCGACCGCGCTGGAAGCGCAGGGCCTGCCGACGCCCGAGATCCGTTCCGGCGTGACGCCCCTGGGCCTGTGGCGCATCGCCCAGGCCGCTGAACTGGTATGAAGCGCCCCCCGCGCCGCCGCTCTGGAACACCGACATGAACATCCCCCGCTCCTTTCACCAGGCCCTGTCCGAGTGCGGCCTGATCGCCATCCTGCGTGGCCTGCGGCCCGAAGAGGCCGTCGCCATCGGCCGCGCCTTGTACGACGCGGGCTTTCGCATCATCGAAGTCCCGCTGAACTCACCCGATCCGCTGGCCAGCATCCGCGCCCTGCGCGACGCCTTGCCGGCCGATGCCCTGGTGGGCGCCGGCACGGTCATCTCGGCGCAGGCCTGTGCCGACGTGGCCGCCGCGGGCGGGCAGATCGTGGTCATGCCGCACAGCGACCCGGCGGTGATCCGCGCGGCCAAGGCCGCCGGCATGGCCTGCGCGCCCGGCGTGGCCACCCTGACCGAGGCCTACGCCGCGCTGGCCGCGGGCGCGGACATCCTCAAACTGTTTCCCGCCGAAGCCCTGAGCCCCGCCGTGCTGAAAGCGTGGCGCGCCGTGCTCAGGCCCCCGGTAGCCCTGGTGCCCGTGGGCGGCATCACGCCCGAGAGCATCGCGCCCTATGCCGCCGCCGGCGCCAGCGGTTTCGGCCTGGGCTCGGCCCTGTACCGCCCCGGCGACAGCGCCGCCGACGTGGCCCGCCACGCCGCCGCCTTCATGCAGGCCTGGCGCCTGGCCTGCCCCGCTGCCTGACGCCCCAACACCCCTCACCCCATTCCCGACGAGCACGTTTCCATGAAGATCACCCGACTGACCACGTTCCTGGTGCCACCGCGCTGGTGTTTCCTGAAAATCGAGACCGACGAAGGCATCACCGGCTGGGGTGAGCCCGTGCTCGAAGGCCGCGCCCACACCGTGGCCGCGATGGTCGAAGAGCTCGCCGACTACCTGGTCGGCAAGGACCCGCGCCACATCGAAGACCACTGGACCGTGATGTACCGCGCCGGCTTCTACCGCGGCGGCGGTATCCACATGAGCGCGCTCGCCGGCATCGACCAGGCGCTGTGGGACATCAAGGGCAAGGCGCTGGGCGTGCCGGTGTCCGAGCTGCTGGGTGGCAGCGTGCGCGACCGCATCCGCGTCTACAGCTGGATCGGCGGCGACCGCCCCAGCGACACCGCCGCCGCCGCGAAAGCGGCCGTGGCCCGGGGTTTCACCGCCGTCAAGATGAACGGCACCGAGGAGCTGCAGTTCATCGACACCCACGACAAGATCGAGCGCTGCCTGGCCAACGTGGCCGCCGTGCGCGAGGCCGTGGGGCCCAACGTCGGCATCGGCGTGGACTTCCACGGCCGCGTGCACAAGCCCATGGCCAAGGTGCTGGTGCGCGAGCTGGAGCCCTACAAGCTGATGTTCGTGGAAGAGCCGGTGCTGAGCGAACACCACGAGGCGCTCAAGGAGCTGGCCCACGTGGCGACCATGCCGATCGCGCTGGGCGAGCGGCTGTACTCGCGCTGGGACTTCAAGCGCATCCTGTCCGAAGGCTACGTGGACATCATCCAGCCCGACCCCTCGCACGCCGGCGGCATCACCGAAACGCGCAAGATCGCGGCCATGGCCGAGGCCTACGACGTGGCGCTGGCGCTGCACTGCCCGCTGGGCCCCATCGCGCTGGCGGCCAATCTGCAGATCGACGCCGGCTGCTACAACGCCTTCATCCAGGAGCAGAGCCTGGGCATCCACTACAACGCCGCCAACGATCTGCTGGACTACGTGAGCAACCCCGAGGTGTTCGCCTACCAGGACGGCATGGTCACCATCCCCACCGGCCCGGGCCTGGGCATCGAGGTCAACGAGGCCTACGTGCAGGAACGCGCCACCGAAGGCCACCGCTGGCGCAACCCGGTGTGGCGCCACAAGGACGGCAGCTTTGCCGAGTGGTGAGAGGCCACCGGGGCATCGCCCCGGCCCTCGCTCAACGCTCCCAGACCGCCCGAATGCCGGAGCCCGACAGGGTCTGGCTGTTCGAGGCGCCCACGGAGATCAAGGACCAGTGCCCCGATGAAGCCTTCATGTGGTTCAGCGCATAGGACAACTCCGCCACACGCGTCCATCCGTCCAATTGGTATTCGACCCGAACCTTGTCAGGGTAGGTGCCGGCCTGCACCGACAGCAGTCGTATGCCAGGCATGTCAATGCCTTCGAGCCCCCCCATCAATTTGTTCCAGTCGTGGCGCAGCGTGGCATCGGCCTCTTTGACCCAGGGTGGCTCTGCCTGCGGAGAACCCTCGGGCTTCCGCACCTCCAAGGCCCCCCGGATGTTCGCATGGAGCTCTGCCATCTTCTTCTGCACGTCGGCTCGCGCCGCCCTGGCCTGCCACTCCAGCCACACACCCGCAGACAGCGCCAGCAGCAAGACGACCACCATGGCCGCCGCCAGAAAACGCGGCCGCCGGGTCACAAAGTGAATGTGCAGCGGCTTCATGTCGCCTCCACCTCAAAGCAGGACTTCCAACCGCCCGTGCTGTTCGCCGGATCACCGCTGCGGGATGTCCAGGCCAGCCGCACGCGCGCGCCATCGACACCCGCCGCCAGCACCACCGGCCCGCCATCCGGCTCCAGCAACTCAAGACCGGAGGCATGGCGCAACAGCTTTCGATGGGCGAGGGTCAAGTGCGACCACATGGGTTCAACGGCGACACATCGCCACCCTTGGCTCCCAACCCACTGGCGAATCAGCTCCAGCATGGCGCCAGGCATCGCAGCCGCCAAGCCATGAACCGTGGGCGAAAGCACACAAGCCATCTTGTCGGCCTGCTCGGCAGCCAACCCCCAATGCAATGCCGCCTTGCGCTGTGCGATCCAGGCCCGTTCTTTCCAATGGATGCCTTTGGGCACCTCGAAGATCACCGGCGGGCACAGCTGCGCGCTCAAGCTGATATGGACGCGACAGCGCGACCCGGGTGCATCCGCCCGAAGCGCCTCGTCCACCTTGCGCAGCAACGCCTGCAAGGGCAGCGTCGTGGGTGCGGTCACCGAGGCCATGGGCCGGCCGGGACGCCGGATCCAGACCTGGCCCCTGCACACGTACAAATCGAGTCGCTCAGCCCAGACCGACCACACGGTGGACCTCCTCGATCGTGGTGCGTCCGTCACCGACCAGCTCCAGTGCCTGGTAAGCCAGCCGATGTCGGCCATCGCCGTAGAGCAGATCCTTGAACGCCGACATGCTCTCCTGGGCCAGCATCATGTCGCGAACCCGATCGTTGAGCACATGCACTTCCGCAAGCACGAAGCGCCCTCGGTAACCCGTCCCACGGCAGGCGGGGCATCCCGCCGCCACAGGCACCCTGGCCGGAACGGGCAGAGCCTCCTGCTTCAACTGCGCTTGCTCCAGCGGCGACAGATCACGCCATTGGATGCAATCCGGGCAACACTGGCGCAGCAAACGCTGCACGACCACCCCATTGAGCGCCGAGGCGAGGGCAAACGCCTCGATCCCGAAATGCCGGAAACGGCCCAACACATCCGGCAGGCTGTTGGCGTGGACGGTGGTGAACACCAGGTGCCCGGTCAGGGCCGACTGCACCGCAATCTGTGCCGTCTCCGGATCGCGGATTTCCCCGACCAGAATCTTGTCCGGGTCGTGCCGGAGGATCGAGCGCAGCCCCGTCGCAAAGGTCAGGCCCTTTTGCTCGTTCACGGGAATCTGCAAGACGCCTGGCAGCTCGTACTCCACCGGGTCCTCGATGGTGATGATCTTCTCCAACCCATCGTTGACCTCGGACAGAGCGGCGTACACCGTCGTGGTCTTGCCGCTGCCGGTCGGGCCGGTCACCAGCAGCATGCCGTGCGGCTTGGAGGCCAACGCCCGGACCCTGCGGGCCAGCTCCGCTGAAAACCCCAGCAGGTCCAGCGAAATCGTGGCGGTCTCGTGGCGCAGCTGCGCTTTGTCCAGCAACCGCAGCACCGCGTCCTCGCCAAAAATGCTGGGCATGATGGACACCCGCAGGTCCACGCCGTCCCCTGCATCGCTTTGCCAGCGGATGCGTCCGTCCTGCGGGCGCCGTCGTTCGGTGATGTCCAACTGCCCCATGACCTTGATGCGGGAGATGACTTCCTCGGCCTTGGCCGGGTCCTCCAGGGCCGGCCCTGCCGACATGACGCCGTCCAGGCGGTACTTGACATGAATGCCTTTGCGGTTCGTCTCAAAGTGGATGTCGCTCGCGCCACCCGCATAGGCACCCGCAATGGCCTCATTCACGAACGACACCACCGAACCCTGAGGCACCGCGGGTGAGGCTTCGAGTTTGGAGGTATCCGCAACCACACGCGAACGCCCCGCCCCTGATTGCGCTCGCTGCCCGGGCAAGGCGATGGCCAGGCGCAGGTCCTCTCGGCCCGCGCCGTCCAGCCGGCGCATCGACTCGGCCGACCACGGGTCGTCAACCAGCAGATAGCTGGCCTGTTCGATCACAAGCAGCGCCGCAGCCTCATCGGCCGACAAGACCGTCGCCGCGCGCCAGAACGTCGGCGCCATGGGCAGCACTTCCACCCCTTGCCAGTCGGCCAAACACCGCGCCAACTGCTCGGCCGGCACGCCGCCGGCCGCGAGCAGGCGCTCCCAGAGCCAGCCCTCCAGCTCAGAGGGTTGCCGCCTGGCCTCTTGGATCAAAGATTGAAGTCGTTCTGGTGTCATACAAGGTCAACGCAAACGGGTGGCCATGTCGAAGACAGGCAGATACATCATCACCACGATACCGCCCACCATCAGCGCCACGGCCATCAGCAGCACGGGCTCGACAATGCGCGTCAGTCGCTCGACAAACAGCTCAAAGCGCTCACCATGCATGCGCGAAACCACATCGGCCGCGAGATGAAAGCTGCCGTTGCGCTCGGCCGCCGCCATCAGGCGTCGCCCCACCTCATCACACAAATGCGCGTCGCTCAAGGACTGGGCCACCGGCGCGCCCTGCTCGATCCGGGCCAGCGCATCCCGCAACGACCGGGCCAGGTTTTCGTCCAGCGCGGAGCGGCTGGCCACCGCCAGGGCTTCGGTCATGGGGTAACCGCCCTTGAGCATGAGCGCCAACGCCTGGAACATCATCGCCAGCTGAAAATCTTCCACCCTGCGCCGAACGTACGCTGGTTTCTGAATCCAGACCATGACCTGGCGCCTGGCCATCCCGCTCCAGCCCCAGGCCAATGCGGCCAGGATCAACACAGCCACCGCCGTCAATGCCAGGGCGTGGTGGGCACTGACCCACAGACTCAACTCAATCATCCAGCTCGCGGCACCTTGCGCATCGCCGCGCACCTGCGCGTACATCCGTGCGAAATTCGGCATCACCACCAACAGCAGGAACAAGGAAATACCCACACCCAAGGTCGTGACCAACGCGGGGTAAATGGCCGCGCTGGCGACCTTGCGTTTGAGCGCGGTGATCATCGTGTCAAAACGCAGGTAGTCGTCCAGGGCCTGGGCCAGATCGCTGGTCCGTTCCCCGGCCTTGACCGCCGCTACCAGAACGGACGGCGCACCCGGCGTCTCCACCAATGCGGTGGACAAGGACTTGCCTTGCTCCAGGTGGCGCAACAGCTGGGCCGCCAGGGACCCGCTGTTTCCCATGGCCCGTTCCCGCGCCGAAAGGGTGTCCACCGCTTCCACCACCGTCATGCCCGCCTGAATCAAGGTGCGCAACTCCCGGCAGAACAGCGCGAACGACGGTGCCGCCTTTCGTTTCCATGGCGGGAGAAACTGGCGAACAGGGCGGATACCCAGGGGCACCAGGCCATCGGCCAGCAAGCGGGCCCGCAGCGCGGCCTCGGACGGCGCTTCGCGCACCTCCTCGGTCACGCTCCCCGAAGCCTCCTGCAGCAGACGCACACGGAAGGTCTGGCTCATTGCGGCGCCTCCAAGGCCTTCGAGGGCGGCACATAGACGAAACGCCAGTCGACATAGCGCGCCGCCGGCTCCACCCCATACACGGCCAGATCGACCCCGCTGGTACGGATCGAAGGCGCATGGCTCAAGGAATACACCCCCGCCACCCCGCCATCAGGGGCACGCACCAGGCCCCATTCGTCGGAGCGTTGGATCGGGTCGGCATACAGGCGGCGCAAATGCCGCCGCAGCACCACCGAACGGCGATCGTCCAACAGGGCCTCCAGACTGGGCGGCCACTGTTTCACCACCCCCGGTGACGACTCCACATACCGGCCAATCGCATCCCGAATCGCCGCGCCCACACGCAACAACTCCAACTCGCGTTCACGCTGTGCCTGGGTGGACACCACCCACATCACGCCCTGCAAAGACAAGGCCAGCAGCACAAGCGCCGCCAGCACCGCCAGCATCGTGAAGCCCCGTTGTCGCGCACGCATGGGCCCGATCCTCACCACTGGGAAAACGGGGTGCCGTCGCGGGCGCGTTCAGGCGAGCCGCTTCTGACATCGAACACACCATCGCGCTGGCCAGCCACCGGTGGCACGATCACCCAGCTGTCCGTCCCCCCCGTCATCGGGTCTTCGGGAACGGCCCGTATGTAGCGCGCGTCCACCAGTTCCTTGAGGTTTTTGGGATAGCGACCCTTGTCCCGGTAGAACAGATCGACCGCCTCGCGCAAACCCACCAGGTTCTTGCGCAGCACCG
This sequence comes from Hydrogenophaga sp. GW101-3F08, assembly GCF_059424585.1. Classification (NCBI taxonomy): domain Bacteria; kingdom Pseudomonadati; phylum Pseudomonadota; class Betaproteobacteria; order Burkholderiales; family Comamonadaceae; genus Hydrogenophaga; species Hydrogenophaga sp. GW101-3F08. The sequence goes on along the minus strand of NZ_JBWKZP010000005.1, from coordinate 164,438 downwards.
TCTCGCGCGCATCGTCGATGCGGTCGAGGTACTGTGGCGCGATGAGGCTGGCCAGGATCGCGACGACCGCCAGCACCACCAGCAGCTCAATCAACGTGAACCCAGCGAACGCTCCACGTCCGCGTGACGGGCGCGGCCCATTGACGGACTTACCACGACGCATGGGGTGTTCCATCCATTCCCAGCGCATCCGACCACGAGCGCAGATCAAACACATCGGCCCCGGGCTTGGGGTCGTCTGGGGGCGAAGCGAAGCTGCGCAGCCGCCATGTCGCTTCCGGCGGCAACGACGCGGGCGCAAACGGGTCGCGCGGCACCCGGCGCAGAAAGTACAGCTTGCGCCCCGTGCCGCCGGGGCGCATGTCGTCCACCCCCGCCACCAACACACCCAAGCTGGCCGGGTAGCCCGAGCCCGCCGGGCCAGCGGCAATGAAACCCTTGTCCGCCAGGCGTTTGTGCTCGTCGATGGCCGAGCGGATCTCCCACAGAGCCGCCCTCAAATCGCGCTCCTTCTGCGCCTGGACCATGGCTTCACCCAAGGGCATCACCGCCGCCGCCAGAATGCCCAGCACCGCCATCACCACCAACAGCTCGATCAGCGTGAACCCACGGGCCAGTGGCCTGCCCGCACCGCCCCAGCCCAGGAGCCTGGTGTTCATGGCACCTGCACGGACCACTGCGGTTTGACCGGCATGGGCACCACCACATTGACGCCGAGCACATCACCGCTGTGCACGGCAATGCTGGCCGGGCCCGCGGCCAGGGCCTTCACGCGCAGGCTCACCACATCGCCCTCACCGGTCACGCCCTGCGAAACATTGCTCAACAAGCCCAGGCTCAAGCGCCCCTCCTTGGCCCGCACGGCGTGCGTGAAGCTGCTCACCGCATTGCCTTGCTGGAAGTAGTCCCCCTCGTTCACGCCCACGATCTGCAGGGTGTCGGGCGTAAACCGCAGGTTCAATGGCAGGGCGGTCAAAGGCACGTCGGACTTGGCCTGCAACACCACGGTCGCTTCTTCGCCCACCTTTAGCTGGGCCGGCCCCTGAAAGCTCAAGGCAAAACCGGCTGCCTGCGCCTGCGTTTCCGCGGACGTGGTGGGCGTGGCTCCCGCCGTGGCCGGCTCCGCCGCCATGCCTTGGGGCGAGTTGCCCAGGGCGCCCACCAAGGGTTTGACGCCCGAAACGGGCGGCGGGCGCAGTCGCGTGAAGCTCTCCGTGCCCACCCACATCTCGGCCTGCGCCAGGTCTGGGTTGGGCGCACTGCGCAGGATGCGCGGCGTGATGGCCAACACCAGCTCGGTGCGCTGGGTATCGTCCTTCTGGCTGGAGAACAGGCGCCCGGCCAACGGCAGGTCGCCCAGGCCCGGCACGCGGTTGGACGTCATGCGGTCTTCGTTGGTGATCAGGCCGCCCAGCAACTGGGTCTCGCCGTCGCGCAAGCGCAGGGTGGTGTTCGCGTTGCGCGTGCCAATCTGGTAGGCCACCGAGCCGGTGGAACTGCGCACCTCGCGTGCCAGCGAGCTGACCTCCAGGGCCAGTTTGATGGCCACCTCGTCGTCGGGTGAGACGGTGGGCTCCACCTCCAGCTTCAGGCCGACATCGAGGTAGTTCACGCTCTCTGAAACGAAGCCACCACTGGAGGCCGCCGTGGTGGTGATCACCGGCACCTTGTCACCCACCATGATGGTGGCTTTTTCCTTGTTGCGCGCCCGGATGCGCGGGTTGGCCAAGGTATTGAAGTCCCCCACCTCGCGCTTGAGGTTGACCAGCAGATTGCCCACCGACAACCCCACCTGGGCATAGTTGATGCCATTGAAGCCACCACGCAGATTCAGGTTGTTGAAGGTGTCGACCGTGATGCCGGTCTGGTTGGGCATGGGCAGCAGCGAGAGCGAGAAATTGTTGGGGAAATTCACCCCCAGCTCGGTCAACCGAGAAGACTTGACCTCCAGCACCTCCACTTCGAGCATCACCTCGGCCTCGCCCATGTCGTGCAGGGCCACCAGGCGTTCGGCCACCGCCATGAGCTCGGGCGACTCACGCAACGCCAGCATATTGGCCCGTTCGTCCACATACGGTGGCTGTATCCGCAACATGTACTGCAGCAGTGTGGAGGTGGCTTTGGCGTCGGCGTGTGAGAGGTGAAACACGCGGATCACCTGCTCCCGGTGCTCCTTGTGTTTTTCCGGCGTGTTGGGGTAGACCAGCACCGTCTTGCCGTCCACGATGCGGCGCGAGAGCTGAAACGCGCCGAGCACCAAGTCGATGGCGTCTTCGACCCGTGCTTCCCGGATGTACACGCTCGCACTCTGCTCGGTCTGCACTTCCCGGTCGAGCACGAAATCAATGCCTGTGCCGAGACGGATCGCCTCCAGCAAAGACGACAGCGGCGCCTGCCTGAAGCTCAAGCTGATGGGCCGGGTCTCGGCCAGGCTGTGCTGGCGGGCAAACGCACTGTGTTGGCGCAGGTCGGCTTCCAGTTGCCGCTTGTAGGCCAGCAGGTCGGGCTGGCGGGGCGTGCGCACCAGGCCCTGGTCCACCATCTGCAGGGCCTGCACCAGCTGCGCTGGCTGCCCGCCCTGCGCGGTTTTTCGGGCCAGCGCCAGCGCCTGCAGGGCCGCCTCTTCGGCACGCAACTGCGCTTGCAGGTCACGCACCCGCGGGTGTTCGGGGTGCAGGGTGGCCGCGCGCTGGAGCGTGTCTTGCGCGGCCTGCCACTGCCCGGCTGCGCGCTCGGCCGTCACTTGCGCCAACAGACGCGAGACCACGTCCGTCTGCGCCGTGGCCAAACCCGCCCGCAGGAGCGCGCTTTCGGGGTATTCGGCCACGCCTTCCTTCAGGGTCTGGATGGCCTGCTCGTAGCGCCCATCGCGCATCAGTTTGTGGGATTCGTCGCGAATGCGTTGCTGGGCGCAGCCGGCCAGGCCCACCCCGAGCAACAGCACCATCGCCCATGTCCAACCTCTTGTCCAAGGGCTGCGGCCACCCTCTTCCATTGTTTTGCGTGTGTGCATGCTGGATTATCGACGTTCGAACCGGGGGGCCTGCGGCAGGCTGAACCGCAAACGCTCCTGGGTATCGGGGTGCAGCAGTTCCATCGTCTGGGCGGTGATGCGGGCCACCCGATGGCCGCGCGGACTCTCGTCGCCTTCGGCCAGGGTGACCACGGCCGCCGGGTCGCCCCAGTGGCCCGTGATGCGGTACCGCCCGTCTGGCCCCCGCAGGCGCCCCAGTGTTTCCCACACCAGGGGCGGTCGCGCTGGCGGCAACTGAACCGCTGGCGCGGGCGGGGGCACGTAGGCCACCACCGGCGCCGGCGGCGGGGGAGGCGCCGTCATGCCAAAAGGGTCACGCCTCGCTTCGGCCAGCAAGGGTCGCAAGGGCGCGGGCGCGCCCGCCAAGGGCGGTGCGGCCAATGCACCACCCCCTCCAGGCTTGAGCCACAGCCGCCACGTCCAGTCGGCGCTGAGGTGACCCGAGCCGTCACTCGGTGGAGACTGCCAACGCAGGCGCTCCACCCCCAGGCTCGGCAACTGCTGCATGTGGGCCTGCCAGGTTTTCAGGGCCGCGTAGCTGCCGCGGGCCGAGACCTGCAGCACCGCATAGGAAACCGGAGCCGGTTGGCCGACAGCCTGTGGCTCGGGGTAAGTCACGCTCAGTTGCTGCAGCGACACCCCGGCGGCCTCGGCCGCCGCGTGGGCGGCCACCCGCACCCAACCATCCACCCCCTGCGCGCGGCTGGGCCAGAACGCCAGCTCCATGGGGGCCTGTGCGCCGGAAGCCACCCCGGCACCGGATGGGCGCTTTTCAGCCGCATCCCTGGCGGCCCGCGTTTCGGCCCATTGGCTTTGCAACATGCGGAGCTGCGCATGGCTCACGCCCAGCGCGCGCTGCTGCCATTGCCTCTGCCCCAACAGCCCCAACCCAGCAACGCAGAGCACCCCAGCCAGCACCCCCCATTGCGCGGCGGGCGGCCAGGCAGACCACGGCCGGTGCAGGTCCAGCGTCAGCATGCGGGGCCTGCGCATCCCCGCCACTCAGAACGACTGCGACTGGTTGCCGCGGTAGCCAGTAACGATCTTGCGGGTCACCCCGTCCTCGTCATGCAGCGTCACCAGCAGGGTGGTGTGGCGGTAGGTGTTGGCGTCGGTTTCCCAGGTGAGGATCTGGGCCTTATCGCCATCGGCCTGGCGGCGCTGCGGTTCGGTGCCGACCACGGACTTGACCTGGACTTCGCTCATGCCACCTTCGATCACGTCGTAGGCGCCGTAGAGGTCGGTGGCGCCGGCTTGTTCGTTGCCGCCGCCGCAGGCGGAGAGGAACACCACTCCCAGCATAGCGTGGACCGCCGAGCGCTTGACCCAAGATAGTGCTGAGGGCTTCATCCGTTCATCCGATTCCTGTAAATTAACTAAACACACGCCATCTTCTTTCAACCGGAAAAAGCTGAATTCAAGACGCGATCATATCCAATATGTGATAACCAAGACGGGCGGCAGCTGCATACCGAACACGAATGGAATTTAAGACATCAACCGCTCGAACAAAAAATCCAAAATCATCAATGATTTTCAATCAATTTATCGATAAAACTTGATCTTGGTTTTATTACGGACAACCCATCACATCAACGCATTCAGGAGCTGTTCGCCACACGAATAAAACCCATTCCATAAAGTAATTACCGCCACCGCAAGAACAATTACCAACTCAAAAATCATGCAAGACAACAACACGCCAAAACCACTTGATTTCGACAAAACAATTCTCGTTAATGCATGATAAACCTCCTCACCACGCAGAACCTTTCTGTACGCTCGAACCCCCCCGACCTCGACAATCAAAAAAGTGGCAACAAATAGAAGCAATCCACCCACATCAATATTACACAATACACCTGAAATTATCGCAATCATCCCCAACACACATATGAGCCACTCATACCTCAGTCGAGCCAATACAAGGATATTAGATTTTTCAGCATCCATTTTCTACATACAATCCATCACAACAATCCACACAACCTCAATTTCCCGATCCTTTTTGCGACTCCCCCACGCCAATGCCAACTATTTTATCTATAACATAACCCCAGCTCTCCACCACACTATTCGACCAAACATTTCCTGCTATTTTATTTCCGTGCGACAGAACCGATCCTCCAACTGCACCAGCTCCAGTCCCCGCAAGCTGTGAGATCAAAGCGTCCGAATTACCCGTGATCTTTAGATCAATAAGCGCAGACTCATACCCTAGAACCGCATCCGCAAATCGACAAGGAGCGGCGCCTAGTCCACAAACTGCAATAGCAGTTTGACCAACGTTTGCAGTAGCAAGAAGCCCCCTGCGAGCGCCATCAACTGCGGCATGCCCCATGTCTCCATTTGTTCCTCGCAACGGCGCAGAGGAGAATAGCCTGTTCAGGCAACCGTGCGCCAAGCAATTGAATGCGTAGCCCATCGCACCCATCACTGCGCCATCTTCAAAGTTGCCCCCAGCAGCAACCGAGCCAAGCCCCCCGCCAATCACTGACGATGCCCAACTGTGCCCCAGCACCATACCGGTACCGACACCCACCGCTGCCCCCGCGGCACCACTGGAGCAGCTTCCTCCCTGAACCTTGCTGGCGGCGCAGCCAACGACTGCGTGGGCCGCGATTCGTGCCACGTCACCATAAGCTCCAATATCGCCAGCCGCATTGAATGCCATGGCCGTTGCGTATGTGGTTGCCCCAGCCTTGAACGCGGCGTTGGCTGAACCAGTCGCTTGGTATGAGTAGTAGGAATCCCAGGCCGCTGCAGCGTATTGACCAGCGCCCCAAATGCTGGCCACCGCCGTCACGATGATCTTGCCTGCAGCATAGGTCTTTTTGCTGCTCATGACCTTCTTGTCGACCTGCTTCTGCCCCGGGTGAGCCGCAACAGCCTTGAAGACGTTCGTCATTGTGGGCACATGCGTGGCCTTGAACACGCTTCTCACAAAACGACTGAAGCTCCAGTACCCGGTGGGGTCGGTGTAGGCCAACGGATTGTTGAGCACATAGGCATAGCGGTTGAAGCTCTGCAGATTGTCCGGCGCCTGGATGTAAGGGTCCGCGGTAAGGAAGCGCCCGATGGCCGAGTCGTAGACCCGCCCGTTCATGTTGATCACGCCCATCTCGTCCATGTGCTCGTGCATGGTGTAGCCACGCTTGGTCACGCTCGAGGTCAGGTTGCCGCTGGGGTCGCTCGGACCATCCACCTGGCGCCGCTTGCCCCAGGGGTCGTAGGCCAGGCGTTCAACCACGGCCCCGGCCTCGTTGGTGATGGCCGCCAGGCTGCCCAGGTGGTCGTGGTGGAAGTAGCTCACCGCCTTGGCCGGCTTGCCGTTGAGGTTGCCTTCGCGCTGGGTGTGCAGCGCGAACTGTGCCCCACCCGCGCTCAGGTAGTGCTTGTGCTCGATCAGGCCGTTGGCCTTGACTTCCTTCTCATAGCTCAGGCCCAGGCTGTCGGGGCCGTTCATGTACCAGGTGGTGCCCGCTTCCATGTGGCTGGGCGCGTTGCTGGTGAGCGTGATGGTCTGGCGCAGCCGCTGGTGTTCGGGGCCGTAGACGAAGGCGACCGTGCGGTCGGCCACCGCATCGGTGGGGTTGGCCGGGTCGCTCAGGTTGCCAAAGCGCATCTCCCGGATCTTGTTGAAGCTGGTGTACTCCTCCCAGCGCACGGTGTGTGCGCCGCCGGCCTGGTCCTGGCTGACGGTGTACATCAGGTTGCCGTTGCCCATGGCGACGTCGCCCTGGCCCAGGTTGATGTTGCGCACGCCGGGCAGGTAGTCGTCAAAGGCGTAGGCCAGGGCCTTGTTGCCGGTATTGGGCACGGTCACCGCGCCCATGGCGCCCGACCAGTTCTCCTGCGTGGTGGTGATGGCCGTCAGGCGGTTGGGGCGCTGCGCGTCGTAGTGGTAATAGCCGACGTCGCTCTTGTATTTGATGTTGCCGCGCTCGTCGAAGAGCACCTGCACGCTCTGGCTGTTCTCCAGGCTACCGCCCAGCTTGCTGGTCATGCTCAGGCGGTTGAGCGCGTCGTAGCTGAAGCTTTCGGCCACGCCGGTGTTGGCGTCGCTGCGCGTGAGCAGGTTGCCCAGCTTGTCGTAGGTGTACGCGTGGTTGAGCACGTTGCCCGTGGCCTGGCCGTTGAGCGTGGCCTGGATGCCATGGACCTTGCCCGTGACGGCTTCGATGTCGCGCTGCGTGACGATGTTGTTGCCGTTGAGGTAGGCCGTCAGTCGCCCTTGCGGGTCTTTGTCCAGGGCCTGCCAGCTGGCGTTCTGCGTGCCGTTGTCCACCCCGCGCACGCGCAGCAGGTGGCCCGCCGTCCATTCGGTGCTGGCGGTGGTGTATTCGTAGATGGCTTTGTAGCCGCTGGGCCAGGTCTGCTCTTTCAGGCGGCCGGTAACGGCGTCGTAGCTTTGGGTGACCACCGCCGGTTGCGCGGCGTTGTCCAGCACGTTGGAGGTGCTGGTGGGCCGGCCCATCAGGTCGTAGGTGTGCCGGCGGCGGTAGCCGTTGTCGGCCGTGGCTTCGCAGAGTTTGCCGATGCCCGCGCCGCAGCTGCTGCCATCGGCCCGCTGGTCGTAGTACCAGTTGCTCACCAGGTCGGGTTCGGTGCGCTGGCGCAAGCGCCCGAGCACGTCGTAGCTCATGGTGGTGACCTTGCCAAGGCTGTCTTGCTGCCAGACCAGTTCGCCAAAGACGTTGTAGGCGTAGTCCCAGCGGCCCATGGCCGGGTCTTGCATGCTGGTCTTGCGCCCGCGCACGTCGTAGGTGAGACGGGTGACGGAGCCGGCCGCGTTGGTCTGGGTCAGTTGCCCCAGTGCGTCGTAGGTGTAGCGCACCTCCGAACCGAGGTTGTCAACGATGCGATCGGTCTGGCCCAGCGCGTTCTTGTAGATGGTCTTGACCTGATTCAGCGCATTCGTGATGGTCACCACCAAGCCGTTGTAGCTCGTCTGCAGGACCGACGACGCGCCGCTGCCATCGGGGGTGGTCTCTTTGACCACACGCCCGAGCGCGTCGTATTCGTAGCTGCTCCACCAGGGGTTGCCACCCTGGATCAGGTAGGGAATGGACTGGAAGACGGTCTGGCCCAGCGCGTTGTAGACGGTGTCCTGGATGGTGGCCATGCGGAAGGCCGCATCGCGGTGGAAGAAGCCGTCGCTTCGGGTGCGCACCGCCCGGCCCAGGGTGTCATGGAACTGGTAGCTGGACGCCGCGAGGGGCACGCCGTCGGTGCCGTAGGAGGTTTCCTTGACGTACCACTCCAGCGTGTGCGTGAAGCCGCCATGGCTCACGGGAGTCGCACACAGCGGGTCCACCGCCTGCCCGGGCACCTGGCACAGCTTGTACTCCGTGACGGTGTAGGTGCCGTCGGCCCGGTTCTCGCGGATCTTGCGCCCGAAGCTGTCGTACGCCCAGGTGGTGATGCCGCCGTTGGGGCCCACCAGCTTCAGGGGTTGACCCGTACGGGGGTCCGGCTCGCGGCTCTCGCCCTGCTCCGCGGCGTTGGTCTCTTGCGTGGCGAACACACCCGCCGGGGTGGTGTAGCTCACACCATCAATGCTGACGGCCGACGGCGCCTCATAGGCCCTGGCGCTGGCGCGGGCCACCGAAGCGCTGGAGATCGCATGGCCGCTGGCACCCGCGCACGCAGAGGTGCTGGTGCCCGTCGGGTTGCCCTGGGCGCTGTAAGTGTGGGTGGTCTGCAGGCAGTTGTCGGGCTGATCCGGCTCAATCACTTCCTTGATCAACACGCCCGCTGCGTCGTATTCGAAGCTGCTGACGCGGGTGATGGTGCTCTGTGCATGGGCGCTGGCGACCACCAGACCCAACAAAACACCCAGTGCCGACAGCAGCACCCCGCGACCCACACGGCGCGCGCGCGCCTGATCAATGTTCTTCATATTCCCTCCCTCCAGGGCTTGTGTTGTGCTTGCGCTCTGTTCGTCTTGCTTCAGCGTCAGTACTGGGTACTGCTCACCGTGGCTTTCTTGAGTCGCCCGATCTGCCAGTCCGCTCCTGTTGTCTTGGCCGGGTGGTACTCGTTGACCGTGAGCTTGCGGTGCTTGAGCGCACCTCCTTGCAAGATGTCGACCTGCACCTGCGTGATGTCACCGAACTGGCGCACCGTGCCTGAGGTGTCGGCCGTGCCACCGAGCTGACGCGAGCTCTCGATCACGGGCATGACCGCTCCGTTCAGGTCCCAGCTGGACTCAGTGGTCTTGATTGGGAAGACGTGGTACACCAGCCCGGGCGTGGCCAGAGGACAACCCGATGAGGCGGCGGCTCCCATGGTTTGGTAACAGCCGTACGCCACCTCGGTTCGCTTGAGTACCCCCGCATTGCCCGCATTGGCCAAACGCGTCTCGCTCGTTGTCACCTGACCCACATAGGGATGCACCTGCGGGTACTGGGAAAAGGTCTCCACGCCTGTGGCTTCTTCCTTCACCTTCATCCACGCAAAACCCAGGTTGCCTCGACCTCTGCCCGGGCCACTGGCCTGCTCTCCCTTTAAGCCACCGTAGGAATACAAAGACCCATTGGATCCGCCAACACCATTGCTTTGGGTGGTTCGCCTGACCAGGCGCATCGGCATTTGCAGATCTCTGAGGGGATAGACGGCATCGTTGGCCTTGCCGTAGACCTCTTGCCCCTGAGCAGACATACCTTGGTACGTAATGCCCACAGTAGTACTGCCACGGGTTATTTCTTGAATCACGGGCCGTTCATTCTTGAGCGAAAACGAGAAACGCCAGTTGCCGCCCGAACCCGTGTAGGCGGCAAAGTCATTGATACCATCACCGTTGTAGTCGCCTTGGGCCTCGTTGTGGGCAGCACCTGACCACATGGAGCAATTGAAGTTCGTCCCGGTGGAAAGACACATCCGCCACTGGCCCAAACTACCGTTGTAGGCCGCCAGATCGGTGCGTCCATCACCGTTGTAGTCGCCCACGGCGCCCTGCAACCCGGCGTTGTGCGCCGTCCAGTCTGAGCAATTGAACGTTTGACCCGTTGACAAACAGATCTTCCAAGGCGCGACCCCTGACCCTGGCGTGCCAAGGAACCCGGCCATATCGATCAGCCCATCGCCATTGAAGTCCCCCAATGTGGTCTTGCTCACTCCACCCGTGTGGCTAGTCATAAGCGAACAATTGAAACCGCCGCCATTACCAAGGCAAACATGCCACTGTCCATTGCTGCCGGTGTAGCCCGCCATGTCATCCAAGCCATCACCATTGAAGTCAGCCGTCAGGTTGTTGTCGGGGCCACCGCCATGCGAGGTCCAGTTGCTGCAGGAAAACGCAGACCCCGTGGACAAGCACATCTTCCAGATTCCATTGGCACCCGAGTAGTACGCCATATCGGTGCGGCCATCGCCGTTGAAGTCTCCACCGACGTTCTTGGCAACCCCACCCGAATGGCTGTACCAGTAGGTGCAGCTGAAATTCGAACCGACGGACAAACAGACCGCCCATTTGTCGGCCGTACCCGTGTATCCAGCGATGTCGGCACGCCCGTCACCATTGAAGTCACCCGTAACAACCCCCTTGACACCCACGGCCGTGGCCTGCCACAACGAACAATCGAACGCAGGAGCAGCAACGGTTGCGGAAGCCAAACAAACGTGCCAGTCTGCTCCGGACCCGGTGAAGCCCATCATGTCGCTTCGGCCATCTCCATTGAAATCGGCGGTGATGTTGTTGTCTTTCCCTCCCCCATGGCTGACACCGAAAGCACTGGTGTACTCATCAGGCCCAACCGACCCCCAACCAAAGGTCGCCGGAGCCAGGCACTTGTTGTCCTTGTCGCACAACTGCACCGACGCCAGTCGGGACCCGTAGAGGTTGGAAGACGCGTCGTATGTCAGCTTCGTGCGCTGGACCACCGCAGTGCCGATACGGGTTTCAATCTGCGTCAACCTAGCGTAAGGGGCAATCAGCGAGCCGACCTGGTAGCCACGATAGATGTCCGGCCGCACCTCGTAGATGAAATGCACCGAGCGCCCGGCATAGCCAACGCTTTGCAAACGCCAATCTCCGCCAGCGTTGTCCTCACCGTAGTTGAAAACCATGGTGTTGCCCTTGACGTCGCCAACCGAGTGCACCGCCCAGGTAGCCACCACAACCTTGCCTTGCGCTTCGATGCGCGAGTCCTCAGTGGTCCCGTATTGCAGAGTACGCCCGTCTTTGGTGTAGACCGTGAAGCTCTCGGGGCCATTGGCGGCGTTTCCGGCAGCCGCTCCATTGGCCACCACTTTGCTGAATTGATCAAACTCGGTTCTGTATTCGCTGCCCGCTGCACCATAGCCACCGCTGACCAGCATGAGCCGCTGACCATCCATGCAGAAGCGGTCATTGCCATCGTGATTCACCCGGCCTTGCACGCCATCCGTGGCCAGCGTCCCCGGGCACCGCGTAATGCTTGACTCGCCATCAAGCGACCAGCCCAACCCGGCGATTCCATTGCCCCCTTGACTGCTGTAGTTCAACGACAGGCTGGGCGCCATACCCGCAACCCCGGGCGGCACTTGAATAGGAATGCTGTAAATGGCTGCGCCACTGGGCGAGACGGAAAACTCGCCGGGCGTATGGCCCGGCACCAAAGTCTGCGCCTGCGCCATCCCTAAGACCGCCAAAGCGCCCACCAGGGAAAAACGGACACACAACTCCACCAAACGCCGACTGCGCGGCACGCCAAACCATTCCATGGGAATACCCCTCCGCTGCGGCACCGATGACCGATAGAGGTCGGTGCACTTGTCCATATAGGTGACTATCTGTGAAAAATTGTATCCTAACAATGCAATCCTTTTCATTGGTTTTTTGGCGTTCTTGAGCATCAAAACCCCTCCCCACCCCGGCCATGGAACTTCCGCCTTAGCACTCGCTCACAGAGAGTGCTAACATGAACAGCAAGTCAACCTGAGGAGGGTTTTCACGATGTCTGCGTCTCTTGTCCCCGCCGCCCTGCCGTCCGCCACACTGGCCACGGTCAGCCCCTGGGCGAGCCGTTCGCTGACCCTGCCCGCGCTGGGCAACCTGGACGCGTACATTTCGGCCGTCAACCGCATGCCGCTGCTGACGCTGGAAGAAGAACAAAGCGCCGCGCGCCGCCTGCGCGATGGCAACGACATCGACGCCGCCGGGCAGCTGGTGCTCTCGCACCTGCGGCTGGTGGTGTCCATCGCGCGCCAGTACCTGGGCTACGGTCTGCCACACGGCGACCTGATCCAGGAGGGCAATGTGGGCCTGATGAAGGCCGTCAAGCGCTTTGACCCCGATCAGGGCGTGCGCCTGGTGAGCTACGCCATGCACTGGATCAAGGCCGAGATCCACGAATACATCCTGAAGAACTGGCGCATGGTCAAGGTGGCGACCACCAAGGCCCAGCGCAAGCTGTTTTTCAACCTGCGCTCGATGAAGCAGGGCTTCCGCTCGGAAGCGCTGGACGGCGACACCCACCGCGAGGCGTTTTCCGACGGCGAGGTGGACGTGGTGGCGCGCGACCTGAACGTCAAGCCCGCCGAAGTGCGCGAAATGGAAACCCGGCTCTCGGGGGGTGACGTGGTGCTGGACCCGACCCCGGGCGACGATGGCGAAGACAGCTTCGGCCCCATCGCCTACCTGGCCGACGCCACCCACGAGCCGACCGCCGTGCTCGAATCGGCCGAACGCGACGCGCTGGCCACCGAAGGCGTGGCACGCGCCATGGGCGAACTCGACGAGCGCTCGCGCCGCATCGTGACGGAGCGCTGGCTCAAGGTGAACGACGACGGCTCGGGCGGCATGACGCTGCACGAGCTGGCGGCCGAGTACGGCGTGAGCGCCGAGCGGGTGCGCCAGATCGAGGTGGCGGCCATGAAGAAGATGCGCAAGGCACTCTCTGCTTTCGCCTGACCCGGCCCGGCTCACCCCTCAGGCCCCAGACGGCAACTTGCCGGCTGGGGCTTTTTCACGTGGGCGGGTGTCGCAAACAGGCCGCAACCCGCAGGCCATGGGACCGGGCGCCAGCGATGACCACGCGGCCCTCGGCCGGTGGCGACACAATCGGGAGATGCTTCACACGAACCTGGCGGCCCGGGCTTCCGCCCCGCCCGCCCGCCCCCTTTTGCAGGCCTCCCTCCGCCGATTCATGGCGCGGCTGCTCGGGTTGGCGCTGTCGCTGTGCGCCAGCGCATTCGCCGCACCGGCCACCACCCCCTCCAGCCTGCCCCCGGTGCTGCTCGACGGTTCACTGAAAAGCGTGCATCTGGCCCAGCGCAGCGCCTGGTGGGTGGACCCCGACGGCCAGCTCACGGTGCAGGACGTGGAGCAGCGCCAGGCCGACCTGCCGTTCGATTTGCGCGCGGGGCAACACCGCCTGCGGCTGGAAGGCAAGGCCGCGCTCTGGATCGGCTTCACCGCCTGGGCCCAGGACAACAACGCGCACTGGGAGTTGGAGTTGGCGCGCTCGGGCACCGACAGCGTGAGCCTGTACCACCGCGGCGCCAACGGCAGCTGGATTGAGCAGCACGCGGGCGACCGCCTGCCCGTAAACGCCTGGGCGTCGCCCGACCGCTACCCCGTGTTCAAGCTGGCCCCGCGCAGCGATGCGCCGGTGGCCTACTGGGTGCGCATCCAACACGCGCGCGTCCCGTTCTCGGGCGAGCTGTTCATCCACAGCCACGACCAGTTGCGCGAGCAGCGCATCCACCAGCAGTTCATGCTGGGCGCCTATTTCGGCATGACCTTGTTGCTCGTGGTGGTGGCGGTGGCCAACGCGCTGGTGTTCCGCGACAGCAGCTTTGCCGCCTACGCGATCTACATCACGCTGCTGGGGCTGTCGCTGGCGGCTTCGCTGGGGGTGGGAGGGCAGTTCCTGTGGCCCGATTCCGCGCGCTGGAACGGCGCGGCCGAGTTCGTGCTGATGCCACTGGCGGCGGTGGCCGGGCTGCTGTTCGTGCGCCACCTGGTGCAGCCGCGGCGCACCGGGCGTTGGCTGGACCGCCTCTCGCTCAGCCTGGCAGCGGTCATGCTCGGTCTGGTGGTCCTGGATCAGGTGGCCCCGTCCCAATGGAGTTTCGAGGCCATCACCGCCACGGGCGCGCTGGCCATGCTGCTGGTCTACGCCCTGCTCTGGACCGCCTGGCGCAGCCGGGAGGGCTGGGCGCGCTGGATCGCCCTGGGCATCCTGCCGGTGCTGCTGGCCGGCGCGCTGCCGGTGATGCGCAATTTCGGGCTCATCTCCTCGGGCTTTCTCTCGCAGTACGGCATGGTGATCGCGGCGGCCATCGAAGCGCCCCTGCTGATCTATGGCCTGCTGCAGCGCTCGTCCATGCAGCACGAGTCGCAGACCCGCGCCAAGGCGCTGGCGGTCACCGAGCCGCTCACCGGCCTGACCAACCGGCACAACTTCATGCTGCGGCTGCACGACAGCCTGATCCGCGCCCAGCGCTACAACCACCACAACGCCCTGCTCCTGATCGACCTGGACAACCACGAGACGTTCGCGCGCGAGCACGGCCGCGAAACCGCCGACCGGGCCCTGGTGCTCACCGGCTCGCGCCTGCGCTCGGTGGCGCGCGACGTGGACACCGCCGCGCGGGTGGGCGACAACAGTTTTGCCCTGCTGATGGAGGGCCCGGTGCGCACGGCCCAGGCCGTGGCCGCGGCCACCAGCATCGTGGCCAGTGGCCTGCGCCCCTCGGATCTGCTGCCGGTGGGCACCTCGCTGCGCTTCAAGGTGGTGGTGGCGCTGCTGCCCGACGGTGGACACGAACTTCAGGCCGACGCCCAGGCCCACCTCGCCTGGCTGCGCATCGCGCTGGACGAGTTGCTCGCCGACAAGCGCAAACACATCCTCACGCTGAACTGCTGACGCGGACACCTGAACTGGCTTCGCCAGGCCGCATCGCGTTGCCCCCTGGAGGGGGCGTGCGCAGCGCGGAGGGGGGGGTGTTTCGGTCTAGCGCCGCAGCTCCACCACATCGATCGTCGGCACCACCGCCAGACGCGCCGGCGGGCCGATGGTGCCAATGCCGGGCGTGACCAGCAAGGGCCCCGCCGGGGTGGTGTACAGACCGTTCCACCACGGTTGCTCGGTGTTGGTGTGGCGCAGGAACCAGGGCGTGAGCCCCGGAATCCAGATCTGCCCCCCATGGGTGTGCCCGGCCACCGAGAGAAACGCGGCCGAAGGCGGCAGCAGCGCCACGGTGTCGGGCTGGTGCGTGACCACCAGGCGGGCGGGCACCGGGGTGGTCCCCGATGGCCACAGCGCGCGGATCTGCGCCTGGGGTTGACCACCCCAGAGATCGTCCAGCCCCACCAGTTCCCAGCCGCGCCAGGCCAGGGTCCGGCCGTCGAGCAGGCGCACACCGTGGGCCTGGAGCGCCGCGCGAAGCGGCTCGGTGAGGTCCGGCCCCGGGGCCTGCACATCGTGGTTGCCCATCACCCCGAACAGCGGCGCCCGGACCTGGGCCAGGGGCGCCAGGCCGGCATGCAGGTCGCGCGGCGGCTCGTGCACCCAGTCGCCCGCCACCAGCACGGCGTCCACCTCCAGCGCGTTGAGCCGCTCAACCAGCCGCTGCAACTGGTGGTCCCGCAGAAACAGGCCCCAGTGGATGTCGGCGATCACCGCCAGGCGCACCGGCTGGGCGCCCGCCGGGATGCCGGTGAGCGTGGTGGTGCGCACCCGGATGAGCTCGGGCTCCACCAACGAGGCCCACAGGCCAACGGAAACAAACAGCGCCCCCAGCAGCGGGCGCCAGCGCCGCGACCAGGGCAGCGCAACGGCCTGCGCGATCAGCCCCCACAGCAGGAACGGCCCGGCCAGGCGGGCGCCCCAGAAGAGGCCGAGCATGATGAAGTTGCGCAGCTCCAGCCGCGGGGTGTACCAGCGCCCGCCGTAATCCCACAGACTGATGCCCACGGACAGCAGCGCCGCCAGCGCGAACAGCCGCCACGCCCACCGGCCACTTCGCTGGATCGACGCCCCGATCATGGACCGAGGGTCAAGCCTCGCGGCGCAGGGCCGGGAACAGGATCACGTCGCGGATGCTGGGGCTGTCGGTCAGCAGCATCATCAGGCGGTCGATGCCGATGCCGCAGCCGCCCGCCGGGGGCATGCCGTATTCCAGCGCGCGGATGAAATCGGCGTCGTAGTACATGGCCTCTTCGTCGCCACCGTCCTTGGCCGAGACCTGGGCGTGGAAACGCGCGGCCTGGTCTTCGGCGTCGTTCAGCTCGGAGAAGGCGTTGCCGAATTCGCGACCGGTGATGTAGAGCTCGAAGCGCTCGGTCACTTCCGGGCGGTCGTCGTTGGCGCGGGCCAGCGGCGAAATCTCGGTCGGGTGGTCCATGATGAAGGTCGGGTTCCAGAGCTTCTCTTCCACCGTCTCTTCAAAGTACAGCACCTGCAGGCTGGCCAGGCTGCGCGTGCTGAGCTGGTGCTTGGCTTCGGACAGGCCGAGCTTCTTCAGCGCCTCCAGCAGCCAGACCGCGTCGTCCACGCCGGCACCGGCCTCGGTGTACTTCAGGATCGCTTCGCGGATGGTCAGGCGCTCAAAGGGCGAGACCACGTCCACCGGTTTGCCGTTGTAGGTCAGCGGCGCATCACCGTGCACCTGGCGCACCACGTGGCGGATCAGCTGTTCGTTGAAGTCCATCAGGTCGCGGTAGTTCCAGTACGCCGCGTAGAACTCCATCATGGTGAACTCGGGGTTGTGGCGAACGCTGATGCCTTCGTTGCGGAAGTTGCGGTTGATCTCGAACACGCGGTCGAAACCACCCACCAGCAGGCGCTTGAGGTACAGCTCGGGCGCGATGCGCAGGAACATCTCCTGGTCCAGCGCGTTGTGGTGCGTCTTGAACGGCTTGGCGTTGGCGCCACCGGGAATGGGGTGCAGCATCGGCGTTTCCACTTCGAGGAAGCCGTGGCTCACCATGAAGTCGCGGATGCTGGAGAGCGCCTGGCTGCGGGTGACGAAGCGCTTGCGTGCGCTCTCGTCGGTCATCAGGTCCACATAGCGCTGGCGGTACTTGATCTCCTGGTCGTGGATGCCGTGGAACTTGTCGGGCAGCGGACGCAGGCTCTTGGTGAGCAGGCGCACGCGGTCGGCGTGGATGGTGAGCTCGCCGGTGCGCGTGCGCATCAACACGCCTTCGGCGGCCACGATGTCGCCCAGATCCCAGTGCTTGAAAGCCGCCAGCGCCGCCTCGCCCACGCTGTCGGTGTTCAGGTAGATCTGGATGCGGCCACCCGAGGGACCCAACGACGCGTCCTGCAGCGTGGCAAAACTGGCCTTGCCCATGACGCGCTTGAGCATCATGCGGCCCGACACGCTGGCGCGCACCGGCGTGGCCTCCAGCGCCTCCTTGCTCACCTCGCCATGCGCCGCGAACAAGGCCGCGGCCTTGTCGGCCGGCTTGAAGTCGTTCGGGAAGGCCACACCCTTGCCCTCTTGCTGGGCCACACGCAAGGCCTTGAGCTTCTCGCGGCGCTCCGCAATCAGCTGGTTGTCGTCGGAAGCGGGGGCGGCTTGGGCGTGGTCGGTGGTCATGGTGTTGGGCAATGAAAAACGGGTTGCGCCTCAAGAGGCGCAACCCGTCATTGTAAGTTCCGGTGAAATCTGGAATCCGGTGCTTTGCCCATCGGGCCTTGCACAGACCATATCCGGCGCGCAATGCCTTGAACCCAGAATGCGGCGGAACCGGCTCCGCCGGGCCGCTCGCGTTGCCCCCTGGGGGGGGCGCGGGGGAGGAGGGGCGGGCTCAATGCCCGAGGTAAGCCTCGCGAACCTTCGGGTCGGTCAACAGGTCCTTGCCGCTGCCCGTCATGGTGATTTCACCTGAGTCCATCACGTAGCCGCGATCGGCGATCTGCAGGGCGCGCTGGGCGTTCTGCTCCACCAGCAGGATGGTCACGCCCTGGGCCGACACGTCGCGCACCACCTCGAAGATCTTGTCGACCATGATGGGCGACAGGCCCATGGACGGCTCGTCGAGCAGCAGCACCTTGGGCCGGCTCATCAGCGCACGCGCCATGGCCAGCATCTGCTGTTCGCCACCCGACATGGTGCCGGCGAGCTGGTCCTTGCGCTCTTTCAGGCGCGGGAAGATGCCGAACATGCGCTCGATGTCGTTGGCGATGCCCGCCTTGTCGGAGCGGATGTAGGCGCCCATCTGCAGGTTTTCGGTAATGGTCATGCGGGTGAACACGCCCCGGCCCTCCGGCACCATGGCCAGGCCCTGCTTGACCAGGTCCCAGGCGCCTTTGCCGGCGATGCTCTGCCCCAGGTATTCGATGTCGCCGCCTTCGAAGGCCAACGAACCGGTGACGGCCTTCATGGTCGTGGTCTTGCCTGCGCCGTTGGAGCCGATCAACGAAATGAGCTCGCCTTCGCGCACTTCCAGATTGATGCCCTTGACGGCCTTGATGCCGCCGTACGCGACCTTCAGGCCGCTGACTTTGAGTAGTGTGTTTGCCATGTTCTTGTGTCCTCAGGCGCCGCCGGTGCCCAGATAGGCTTCGATCACTTTCGGGTCGCTCTGCACCTCGGCCGGCGTACCGGACGAGAGCTGCTTGCCGTAGTCCAGCACCGTGACACGGTCGCACAGACCCATGACCAGCTTCACATCGTGTTCGATCAGCAAGATGGTGCGGTTGTCCTTGCGGATGCGGTCGATCAGCTCGCGCAACAACACCTTTTCCGTGGCGTTCATGCCCGCGGCGGGTTCGTCCAGCGCGATCAGTTGCGGATCGGTGGCCAGCGCACGCGCGATCTCCAGCCGGCGCTGATCGCCGTAGCTCAGGGTGCGCGACTTGAAATCGGCGAATTTGGCAATGCCCACGTACTCCAGGAGCTCGTGCGCCCGTTCCGTGATTTCGGCCTCTTCGCGCTTGAAGCCCGGGGTGCGCAGCACCGCGCCGACCAGGCCGGAGTGGGTGCGCACGTGGCGCCCGACCATCACGTTCTCCAGCGCCGTCATTTCGGCGAACAGGCGGATGTTCTGGAAGGTACGGGCAATGCCCGCCTTGGCCACTTCGTGCACCGCGGTGGGCGTGTAGGGTTTGCCCGCCAGCTCAAACGAACCGCTGTCGGGCGTGTACAGGCCCGTCAACACGTTGAAGAAGGTGGTCTTGCCCGCGCCGTTGGGACCGATCAGGCCATAGACCTGACCGCGCTTGATTTCGATGCCCACATCGCTCAGGGCCTGCAGGCCACCGAAACGCTTGGAGACATTGGCGACTTTGAGAATCGTATCGGTCATCTGGTTGCTCCGCTCACTTGCTCAGGGATTTGCCGTGCTCGGGCGCGGGCCACAAGCCTTTGGGGCGGATCAGCATGACCACCACCATGGCAAGCGCGATCAACAACTGGCGCAGGATTTCCGGAGCGAGACGACCGTCGGTCATGGCGGTCAGCGGGTGCGCCACATGGCGCAGCAGTTCAGGCAAGCCGGCGAGCAACAAGGCCCCCAGGATCACACCCGGGATGTGCCCGATGCCGCCCAGCACCACCATGGCCACCACCATCACCGATTCCATCAACGAGAAGGACTCGGGCGACACGAAGCGCTGGAACGAGGCGAACAACACACCCGACACGCCGCCGAAGGTGGCGCCCATGCCGAAGGCCAGCAGCTTGAGGTTGCGTGTGTTCAGGCCCATGGCCTTGGCGGCGATTTCGTCTTCACGGATGGCCATCCAGGCGCGACCGATGCGCGAGTCCTGCAGCCGGTAGGACAGGATCACCGCCCCGACCACGAAGAACAGGAACAGGTAGTAGTACAGCGTGACCGGCTGGAAGGTGTAGTCGCCAATGGTCAGGCGTTGGCCCAGGTCGAGGCCGAACACCGAGATGGTGTCGATCTGGCTGATGCCCTTGGGACCGTTGGTGATGTTCACCGGGCGGTCCATGTTGAGCAGGAAGATGCGGATGATCTCGCCAAAGCCGAGGGTGATGATGGCCAGGTAGTCGCCACGCAGTTTGAGCGTGGGCGCGCCCAGGATCATGCCGACGACGCCCGCGATCACCGCGGCCACGATCATCACGATCCAGATGCTGTAGTGAAGGCCATTGGGGAACATCGCCTTGATGGCCGGAAAGGTATCGGCCAGGTGCGGCGACCCCAACAGCGCAAAGACATAGGCACCCACCGCGAAGAACGCGATATAGCCCAGGTCCAGCAGGCCGGCGTAGCCGACCACGATGTTCAGGCCCAGGGCCAGCAACACGTAGAGCAGGGCGATGTCAAGAATACGCACCCAGGAGTTGCTGCCGGTGGACTGCAGCAGGACGGGCAGGAGCAGCAGGGCTGCGCCCGCGAGCAGGAAAACGATCAGTTTGCCGGATTTGGTGTTCATCATGATGGTCAGCTCCTCAGGCACGGTCCGCCACGCGTTCGCCCAGCAGGCCCGAGGGGCGCAGCGTCAGCACGATGGCCAGCACGATGAAGGCAAAGATGTCGGTGTACTGGCTGCCCAGTATTCCCCCCGTGAGCTTGCCGAGATAACCGGCGCCCAGCGATTCGATCAGGCCCAGCGCAATGCCGCCGACCACCGCACCGGCCAGGTTGCCGATGCCGCCCATGACGGCCGCCACGAAGGCCTTCAGGCCGGGCATGAAGCCCATGGCGTGCTGCACCGTGCCGTAGTTGGACGCCCACATGATGCCGGCGATGGCGGCCAGCATGGCGCCGATGATGAAGGTGGCGGAAATCACCACATCGGGCTTGATGCCCATGAGCGCGGCCACGCGCGGGTTTTCGGCCGTGGCCCGCATCGCCCGCCCCAGGTTGGTGCGGTTGACCAGCCACATCAGGAACGCCAGCGTGAGGGCCGTGGTCGCCAGAATGGTGATCTGCGTGACCGAGATCACCGCGCCCCCGAGGTGCACCGGATCGGTGGAGAGCATGTTCGGGTACGACTTGGGGTTGGGCTTCCAGATGATCATGGCAAAGGTCTGCAAGAGCAGCGACATGCCGATGGCCGTGATCAAAGGGGCCAGACGCGAGGAATTGCGCAATGGCCGGTAGGCCAGTTTTTCGATCGTGTAGTTGAGCGCGGCGCAGACCACCATCGCGATCAACGTGGCGAGCAGCAGGATCAGCCACAGCGGCATGCCGGGCGATGCCTCCCGCATGACGCCGATGATGGTCCAGCTGGTGAGCGCGCCCACCATGAGCACGTCACCGTGCGCGAAATTGATCAGTCCGATGATGCCGTACACCATGGTGTAACCCAAGGCGACCAGCGCATACATGCTGCCCAGAACCAGACCGTTGATGATCTGCTGTAGCAAGGTTTCCATGAAAAAGTTCTCCGTGTTTTTATCGGGCCCAGGCGGATTGCCCAATCTGGCCCGATTCAACTTAGCAAAAAACCCGCCAGGCTCGACCTTGAACAGGACAGACTGCGGGTTGGTGGCGGCATTGTATCGAGGCGGTTTGGGTGTTCTTATGCGTGTAAGCCCTTAGATATCGCGGGTTTACCCTGATTTTTGACCGCAGCGAGTCACTGCATCAGAGCGATTGGTATTTCATTAGTTTTTTTGATTGTTCAGTTTCTTGAGTTCCCGCAGCTTATCGGCGATGCGGATCTCCAGCCCCCGCTCGACCGGGCGGTAAAACCCCGGCTCGGCCATGCCCTCGGGCAGGTAGCGCTCCCCGGCAGCGAAGCCGTCGGCCTCGTCGTGCGCGTAGCGGTAGCCCTTGCCGTAGTCGAGCTCCTTCATGAGCTTGGTCGGGGCGTTGCGCAGGTGCATGGGCACCGGACGGGTGCCATCCTTCTTCACGAAGGCCTTTGCCTCGTTGAAGGCCTTGTAAACCGCATTCGACTTGGGTGCCACCGCCAGGTACACCACACACTCGGCCAGGGCCAGCTCGCCCTCGGGCGTGCCCAGGCGCTCATAGACCTCGGCCGCGTCCAGCGCCAGGCGCAGCGCGCGGGGGTCGGCCAGCCCGATGTCCTCGCTGGCCATGCGGATGAAACGCCGCGCCATGTAGCGCGGATCCGCACCACCGTCGAGCATGCGCACGAACCAGTACAGGGCCGCGTCCGGGTCGGAGCCGCGCACGCTTTTGTGCAGCGCACTGATGGTGTCGTAGAACTGCTCGCCCCCCTTGTCGTAGCGGCGCATACGCTCGCCCAGCACACGCATCAACCAGTCGTCGCTGACTTCCGGCAGCTTTTCGCGTGCGGCCGCCACCGCCAGGGTCTCCAGGGTGTTGAGCAGGCGGCGCGCATCGCCATCGGCATAGGCGATGAGGCGGTCGGCCGCGGCAGCCTGCACCGGTGGCACGGCGTCGATGGCCTGTGCCTTGCCGATGATGCTGCGCAGATCGTCTTCGGCCAGCGGCTGCAGCACATAGACGGCCGCGCGCGAGAGCAGTGCCGAGTTGACCTCGAACGAGGGGTTCTCGGTGGTCGCCCCGATGAAGGTGAACAGGCCCGACTCCACATGCGGCAAAAAGGCGTCCTGCTGGCTCTTGTTGAAGCGGTGCACCTCGTCCACGAACACGATGGTGCGCTGCTGGTGCAGGCCATCGCGCGCCGCCTGGGCCTGCTCCACCGCTTCGCGGATGTCTTTCACGCCCCCCAGCACGGCGCTGATGGTGATGAACTGGGCATCGAAGGCGTCGGCCATGAGCCGGGCGATGGTGGTCTTGCCCACGCCCGGAGGCCCCCAGAGGATGCAGCTGTGCGGCTGGCCCGACTCGAAGGCCAGGCGCAGCGCCATGCCTTCGCCCAGCAGGTGCTGCTGGCCGATCACCTCAGCCAGCGTGCGCGGCCGCAGGCGCTCGGCCAGCGGCGTGTGCGGCGATGCGCGGGAAGCGGCGGGCGAACTCACGGCGCGAAAGTGTTCGCTCAGGGGCGGATCACGTCGGCCCCGGCGGGCGGCGTGAAACGGAAACGCTCGGCCTTCAGCGCCACGTTGTCCTGCCACTGGCCAAACGTCAGCACCGATCGCTGGCCCAGGCTGTCCGCGATCTCCAGCGTGGCGAGCTGTCCTTGGCGAAACCCGACGCGCACGCTCTGCAACTGGCCGTCCTTGTTGCGCGGGCGCGCTTCCAGCCATTCCAGCCCGTCCTGCGCGGGCGCCGCCTGCAGCTCGAACACCTCGGACAACGCGCGCATGTCGGTGCCCGCCGCGATCAGGGCGGCCGGCGTGCTGCCCAGCACCTCTTGCTGCTTGCGCGCGGTCACCTGGTTGAGATCGACGTCGTAGAGCCAGAGCGTCTGGCCATCGGCCACGATGGTCTGCTCAAACGGTTTGGTGTATTCGAAACGGAAGCGGTTGGGCCGCAGGAACTCGAAGCGTCCGCTGGAGGTCTTGCTGCGCGCCACGGTTTCGCCCGTGCGTTTGGGCGAGGTCACGACCTGGGTGAAGCTGGCCTGCGCACTGTTGACGTCGCGCAGGAACTGCTCCAGGTCTTTCAGGCCATCGGCGTGGACAGCGAAGGTGGTCAGCGCAAACGCTGCGGTGGTGAGGAGTTTTTTGATCATGTCGGGTCGGACCCGTTTGCGGTCACAAGGTTGCACCGTGGGTTCATTCGCCACGCGATGGCACCAGAATGTCGCGCTGCCCACTCGATGTGAGCGCACTGACCAGGCCCGCGTTCTCCATGTCCTCCAGCAGGCGGGCCGCACGGTTGTAGCCGATCTTGAGTTTGCGCTGCACGTAGGAAATGCTGGCCTTGCGGTCCTTGAGCACGATTTCCACCGCCTGGTCGTACAGCGCGTCCTTTTCGCCGTTGCCGCCACCGCCGTCCCCGAACATGTCGGCGCCATCGCCATCGCCCGCGGCGCTTTCCAGCACGCCGTCGATGTAGTTGGGTTCACCGCCCTGCTCTTTCAGATAGGCCACCACACGGTGCACCTCGTCGTCGCTGACGAAAGCGCCATGCACGCGGATCGGGAAACCGGTGCCGGACGGCATGTACAGCATGTCGCCCATGCCGAGCAGGCTCTCGGCCCCCATCTGGTCGAGGATGGTGCGGCTGTCGATCTTGCTGCTCACCTGGAACGACAGCCGGGTCGGAATGTTGGCCTTGATCAGGCCGGTGATCACGTCCACGCTGGGTCGCTGGGTCGCCAATATCAGGTGGATACCGGCCGCGCGCGCCTTCTGCGCCAGGCGCGCGATCAGTTCCTCGATCTTCTTGCCCACCACCATCATCAGGTCGGCCAGTTCGTCGATCACCACCACGATGTACGGCAGGCGCTCCAGCGGCTCGGGTTGCTCGGGCGTCAGACTGAAGGGGTTGCCGATGATGTCGCCACGCGCCCTGGCCTCGTCGATCTTCTGGTTGAAACCCGCGAGGTTGCGCACACCCATCTTGCTCATGAGCTTGTAGCGCTTCTCCATCTCGCCCACGCACCAGTTCAGGCCGTTGGCCGCGTGCTTCATGTCGGTCACCACCGGCGCGAGCAGGTGCGGAATGCCCTCGTAGACGCTCATCTCCAGCATCTTCGGGTCGATCAGCAGCAGGCGCACGTCCTTCGCATCGGCCTTGTACAGCAGCGAGAGGATCATGGCGTTGATGCCGACCGACTTGCCCGAACCGGTGGTGCCGGCCACCAGACAGTGCGGCATCTTGGCCAGATCGGCCACGACGGGCTGGCCGCCGATGTCCTTGCCCAGACCCATGGTCAACAGCGACTTGGCGTCGTTGTAGACCTGCGAGCCCAGGATCTCGCTGAGCTTGATCATCTGCCGCTTGGCATTGGGCAGCTCCAGCGCCATCAGGTTCTTGCCGGGAATGGTCTCGATCACCCGGATCGACACCAGCGAGAGCGACCGCGCCAGATCGCGGCCCAGGTTGACGATCTGCGAACCCTTCACCCCGGTGGCGGGTTCGATCTCATAGCGCGTGATCACCGGACCTGGCGCGGCCGCCACCACCCGCACCTCCACACCAAAGTCCTTGAGTTTCTTCTCGATCAGGCGGCTGGTCATCTCCAGCGTCTGGCTGTCCACGCCCGCCTGGTGCAGCGGCGCGCCGTCCAGCAGGTCCACCTGCGGCAGCTTGCTGTCGGGCATCTCGGTGAACAGCGGCTTCTGCCGCTCCTTGGCCACACGCTCGCTCTTGGGCACATCGATCAGGGTGGGCTCGATCACCACCGGCATGGGATGGTGCTCTTCAATCTCCACCCGCTCGACCTTGACCACTTCCTCACGCTCACGAGCCGCCTGCTCACCGATGCGCTGGTCTTCCACCGCTTCGCGCTTCTCGCGCCGGGCTTCAAACCAGCCGTCCAGCGTGAAACCCAGACTTTCGGCCCAGTGCCCCCAGGAAAAGCGAAACACGCGCGGCAAGCACAACACCAGCAGCGCGAGCATGGCCAACGCCGAACCCGTGAACCCCAGCCAGCGCATGGCCAGCGTTCCCACGGCATGGCCCAGCACGCCCCCTGCATGCCCTGGCAACAGCCCCTCCAGGCGGTACAGCCGGCTCCACTCCAACGTGGTGCTGGCCACCAGCAACAAGCCCAGCGCGAGCCAGAAAACGGCGCGCTGACCCCGGATGCGTTGCCACACGGTGACTTTGTCCAGCGAATGCGCCTCGTCGTCCGCATCCAGCCCCTGGTACCCCCGTATCCAGCGTGCCAGCGCCGACAGCCAAGCCCGCACACCGGCGAAAAAGCACCACCAGACCGAAAAACCCAGCAGGAAATAGCTCCAGTCGGCCAGCAGGGCGCCGAACCGGCCACCCCAGTTGCCCGCCTCCGGCCGGGTACCCGTGGTGCTCCAGGCCGGGTCGGCCAGCGAGTGGCTCAGCAAGGCCAGCAACCAGAACGCCAGCGCCGCGGCGCCCAGCACGAGCCCGATCTCCTGGGCAAAACGGGTCACCCCCGCCGGCGCCGGGTTGGCACGGTCGGCGTTGAGCGTGTTGAGTGAATAGGTCATAGTCTTCGCAATATTCCGAGGGCAAGCTTACCCCATGGAGATGCGTGTTCACGCCCGGCGCAAGGGCATCCAAGCGCAGGCGGCTGAGCCGCACGAAGGCAACCCCCGCGAGACGGCCAACGTCGGTCAGCCCAATGAATTGAGGCGTTCCTTGATGACGGTGCTGCCGTCCTCCCCCAGCTCGATGAAACCCCGGTCTTCCAGGTCCTTCATCACCCGGCTGACCATTTCGCGCGAGGCGCCGATCATTTTCGCGACGTCCTGGCGCGAGACCCGGTCGCGGATGACGAGCTGGCCATCCTTGCCGGGTTGCGCGAACTCCAGCAGCGCGCGGGCCACCCGCCCATAGACATCCATCAGGGCGAGCGATTCGATCTTGCGGTCGGCATGGCGCAGGCGCTGCACCAAGCCCTTCATCACGGCATAGGCCATGGAGGTGTTTTCCGGCAGGCAGCGCGCGAACTCCACCCGCCCCAGAATCAACACGTCGGTCTGCACCTCGGCACGCACCGTGGCCGAATGCGGCTGGTTGTCGATCAGACTCATCTCCCCCACGTAGTCACCCGGGTTCATGGTGGCCAGGATCACCTCACGACCACGGGCGTCGGCGGTCACCACGCGGGCCCGCCCCGTCAGCACGATGGCCAGGCAGTTGGACTTCTTCCCCTGCTCGACGATGCATTCGCCGCGCTTGAAGCGCCGCTTGACGACCGCATCGGCCACCGATTCGGCCTGCGCCTGCGTCAGCGTGGAAAACAGCGGTACCCGGCGAATCAAATCCAGATTGGACAGGATGGACATGTGTTTATTCCTATGCTTGGACTGCGGACGCAGCGCTCTTTCATACAATGACTTCGATCACCTGCCCACCCTCCCAGGTTGAGCACAAGGCCGCGGAAGCCGCGAATCAACGTCAACTCTAAACCACTTGCCCCAAAGTTCGATGGGGCCTTGCAACATGAAGCACTCCAAAGTTCTCATTCTGGGATCGGGCCCCGCCGGCTACACGGCCGCGGTCTATGCCGCCCGCGCCAACCTCAACCCCGTGCTCGTCACCGGCATCGCCCAGGGTGGTCAACTCATGACCACCACCGACGTGGACAACTGGCCTGCCGATGTGGACGGTGTGCAGGGCCCCGAACTCATGCAGCGCTTCCTGGCCCATGCCGAGCGCTTCAAGACCGAGATCGTGTTCGATCACATCAATGCGGTGGATTTCTCCAAGCGCCCGTTTGTGCTCAAGGGCGACAGCGGTGAATACAGCTGCGACGCCCTGATCATCGCCACCGGCGCCTCGGCCAAATACCTGGGCCTGCCCTCTGAAGAAGCCTTCATGGGCAAAGGCGTGTCAGGTTGCGCCACCTGCGATGGCTTTTTCTACCGCGAGCAGGACGTGGCCGTGGTGGGCGGCGGCAACACCGCCGTCGAAGAAGCCCTGTATCTGTCCAATATTGCCCGCAAGGTCACCCTGGTGCACCGTCGCGACACCTTCAAGGCCGAACCTATCCTGGTCGACAAGCTGATGGAGAAAGTCGCTGCGGGCAAGATCGAACTCAAGACCCATTTCACGCTCGACGAGGTGCTGGGCGACCAGAGTGGCGTGACCGGTGTGCGCCTGAAAAGTGCGAAGACCGGCGAGACCGAAGACCTCACGCTCAAGGGCTGCTTCATCGCTATCGGCCACAGCCCCAACACCGACATCTTCAAAGGCCAGCTCGAGATGAAGGACGGCTACATCGTCACCCAGTCCGGGCTGAAGGGCATGGCCACCATGACCAGCGTGCCGGGCGTGTTTGCGGCCGGCGATGTGCAGGACCACGTGTACCGTCAGGCCATCACCAGCGCCGGCACCGGCTGCATGGCCGCGCTCGACGCCCAACGCTTCCTGGAACAAAACGAGTCCTGACGAGCGGCTGCCGAGTGGCACTGGAGCGCGATTTCCCTTCGCGCTATAATTCAAGGCTTTGCTGCGTTTGACCGACTCACGGTTGTGCGTGACGAATTCGGGTTACCGCCACCCTTTCCTGGCGAGGTGAGGCTGGAACGCCAGATGCAGAACGGGCACATGTCCCACGGCATCCTGGGCCAACAGCTGTATATAAGTATCGGAGTGTCCTCATGGCACGCGTCTGCGACGTCACGGGCAAGAAGCCCATGGTCGGGAACAACGTTTCCCACGCCAACAACAAAACCAAGCGCCGGTTCCTGCCGAACCTGCAATACCGCCGTTTCTGGGTCGAGAGCGAAAACCGCTGGGTTCGCCTGCGCGTGTCGGGCGCTGCCCTGCGCCTGATCGACAAGAACGGCATCGACGCCGTGCTCGCTGACCTGCGCGCACGCGGCCAGGCATAAGGAGCACACACCATGGCAACCAAAGGCGGACGCGAAAAGATCAAGCTGGAATCCACTGCGGGTACCGGCCACTTCTACACCACCACGAAGAACAAGAAGACCACGCCCGAGAAAATGCTGATCAAGAAATTTGATCCCAAGGCTCGCAAGCACGTGGACTACAAGGAAATCAAGCTGAAGTAATTCAGCGGGATACCACCCAACAAAAAAGCCGCTGTGAAAACAGCGGCTTTTTTGTTGGGGAAAAACAATCTCAAGCGTGTCCGGCGCGAAATGTCTCAACCCAGAACACCGTGGAACCGGCTTTGCCGGGCCACTGGTGTTGCCCCCTTGAGGGGGTGACGTGCCGCAGGCGCGGCGCCGGGGGTGCAACCCCTCAAGCGTGCGCGGAGCGCAGGCGAATCGAGAAATCCCGCAACGCGGCGATGCCACTTTCTTCGGCCCGACGACACCAGGCCTGCAAGTCGCTGGCGAGCTGTTCGCGCGTGACGTTCGTGCTGGACCACAGGGCACGCAGCTCTTCGCGCATGGTCACCATCTTGTCGAGCACCGGATGCTCGGCTCGGGCCAATGCCAACTGGGGTTTGACATCAGCCGGCACCTTGTCGTCATCGCGGTGCAGCCAGCGGCGGGCCGTGTCCAGAACCGATGCATCGGCGCTGCGGGACCTCAGACCTTCGATCTCGCGCTTGCAGGCGGTGCGCAGTTCACGCGCAAATCCGGCCATGACTTCATACCGGTTGGCAATGATGGCCTCCAGCGTCTTTTCATCCGCCACCGGTTTAACATCCCCAAAGGCCATCTTCGGTGGCAGCTTTTTCACGTGGGCCAGGCCCAGCGACTTGAGCACACGGATATAGAGCCAGCCGATATCAAACTCGTAGGGTTTGACCGACAGTTTGGCGGATGTGGGGTAGGTGTGGTGGTTGTTGTGCAGCTCCTCGCCGCCAATCAGAATGCCCCATGGCGAGACGTTGGTGCTGGCATCGGTGGCTTCAAAGTTGCGGTATCCCCACCAGTGGCCAATGCCGTTGATGATGCCGGCGGCGGTGATCGGAATCCAGATCATCTGGATCGCCCACACCGTCAGGCCCAACACGCCAAACAGGGCAACATTGATGATCAGCATCAGACTCACACCCAGGCGCGAACGCCCGGTGTACACGTGACGCTCGATCCAGTCGTCCGGGGTGTTGTGCCCGTAGCGTGCCAGAGTCTCCTGGTTCTTGGCCTCGGCCCGGTACAACTCGCTGCCTTCCCAGAACACCTTCTTGATGCCAAACACCACAGGGCTGTGGGGATCACCTTCATGTTCACACTTGGCGTGGTGCTTGCGGTGAATCGCCGTCCATTCCTTGGTAACCATACCGGTGGTCATCCAAAGCCAGAACCGGAAAAAGTGCGAGGCCACCGGGTGCAGATCCAGTGCACGGTGCGCCGAGTGGCGGTGGAGGTAGATGGTGACGCTGGCAATGGTCACATGGGTCAACACCAGTGCCACAACCATGGCTTGCCACCAGGCAGCGCCGGTCAGCCCATGGGCCAGGAACTGGATCAGGCCATCCCACAGAAGGGGAAAAGCCCCCGAATCGGAAGAGAACATTGATTTCCTAAAAGAACGCCTGAAAGCGTTCGGATCAAACAAACCTGGCCCACGAACGAATCGGGCCGAAGGGACGGCTCAATTTTAAAGGCGGGGGTGCAAATCACCTAGCCACAGCAGCCAAACGGAGAAAGTCCAGCCGAAAATCGGGGTTTTTACCGGATTTTCAAGGCTTTTTCCGCCAGACGGCGGCAAAGAAGCCGTCTGTTGCATGCCGATGCGGCCACAGGCGCATCCAGCGACCCTGCTCACCCGAGCACAGAGACGCGGCCTGTGGCACGTGCAGGCTCTCCAGCAAGGAGGACACGGGCACCGCTTCAAACTCGGGATGGGCCAGGGCGAAGGCCTCGCAAACCGCCTCGTTTTCCGCCCGCAGCAGACTGCAGGTGGCGTACACCAGCCGCCCACCGGGTTTGAGCAGGCGCGCAGCGCTGTGCAGGATGGCCAGTTGCAGTTCCGACTGCGCTGCCACGGTCTGCGGTGTCTGCCGCCATTTCAAGTCAGGGCTGCGGCGCAGCGTGCCCAAGCCAGAGCACGGCGCATCCACCAGCACACGGTCGATCTTGCCCGCCAGGCGCTTGATGCGGTCGTCGCGCTCGTGGGCGATGGCCACGGGGTGCACATTGGACAGTCCGCTGCGTGCCAGTCGGGGCTTGAGGGCATCGAGCCTATGACCAGAGGTGTCAAACGCATACAGGCGACCGCTGTTGCGCATGGCCGCACCAATGGCCAGCGTTTTTCCACCAGCGCCCGCACAAAAGTCCACCACCATTTCACCCCGCTTGGCGTCCAGCAGCAGTGCCAGCAGCTGTGACCCCTCGTCCTGCACTTCCACGTCGCCTTGCGTGAAGGCCGGCAGTTTGGCCAACGAAGGTTTGCCTTGCAATCGAATGCCCAGCGGTGAATACGGCGTGGCTTCGCAGACCAGCCCCGCCTGCTGCAACTCGGCCAAGGCCATTTCGCGCTTCTTCTTCAGCACATTCACGCGCAGATCCAGCGCGGCCGGCTGGTTCAGACTGGCCACAAGCGCATCGAACTCATCACCCACCTGCTCGCGCAATGCGGTCGCCAGCCAATCGGGCAAGTTGTGGCGGTGCTGTGCCATCAAGTCGGCGTCGTTCACGGCCAGGCAGTGGTCCCACCAGGTCTTTTCCGCATCGGTCAGCGCGCTCTTGAGAAAGTCGCGATCGCCCGGAAAACCCAGGATGGCGAGCCGGCGCCACTTGGAACCCGTGCCGGAACGGGCCAGCCATTCCAACTTCAGCCGCTCACGCAGGATGGCATAGACCGAGTCGGAAAGCGTGGCACGCTCGCGCGGCCCCAACGATCGGTTTTCGCGGAAATGGCGGGCCACCACGGCGTCGGCGGGGTGGTCAAATTTGAAAACCTGTTCGATCAGGATGGCGCATTCGTCGAGGAGGGCTTTGGGGTGCATAGCCCCGTATTGTCCCCTCTGAACGAGCCCCCTGCGCCGCTGCGCGACTTCCCCCAGGGGGGAACGATAATCATGGGCTATGTCCGAAATTGCCAAACAGGTGAAGCGTCGCCGTACCTTCGCCATCATTTCCCACCCCGACGCGGGTAAAACAACCCTGACCGAGAAGCTGCTGCTGTTCTCGGGCGCGATCAACATCGCCGGCTCTGTCAAGGCGCGCAAAGCCGCGCGCCACGCCACCAGCGACTGGATGGAGATCGAGAAACAACGCGGAATTTCGGTGGCTTCATCGGTCATGCAGATGGAATACCGCGACTGCGTGATCAACCTGCTCGACACACCCGGTCACCAGGACTTCAGCGAAGACACCTACCGCGTGCTCACCGCTGTGGACGCCGCGCTGATGGTGATCGACGCCGGCAACGGCGTGGAACCTCAGACCCGGCGCCTGCTGCAGGTCTGCCGCGCGCGCAACACACCCATCCTCACCTTCGTCAACAAGATGGACCGAGAGGTGCAGGCCCCGCTGGACCTGATGGACGAAATCGAGCGTGAGCTGGGCATGACGGTCGTCCCGTTCACCTGGCCCGTGGGCATGGGCAAGACCTTCCGTGGCGTGTACGACCGGCGGACCGACCAGATGCGTGTGTTCGCCGCGGGCGAAGACCGCCGGGGCGGCGAAGAGGAGGTGCTGGCTGGACTGGACAATGCCGAGAGCCTGAAACGCTTTGGTGCCGAGTTCGAACAGGCGCGTGACGAGCTCGAACTGGTGGCCGGTGCATCTCCAGCCTTCGACGAGGCTCAGTTCCTGGAAGGCAAGCAGACGCCCATGCTGTTCGGCTCGGCGGTGAACAACTTCGGCGTTCGCGAAGTCCTGGACGCTTTGGTTGATCTGGCGCCACCTCCCGGCACACGCGCCGCGATCCAGCGCATCGTGCAACCAGACGAACCCAAGTTCACCGGCGTGGTGTTCAAGATCCAGGCCAATATGGACCCGTCCCACCGGGACCGGATCGCCTTCGTGCGTCTGGCCAGTGGCCACTTCGAACGTGGCATGAAGCTCAGGGTGGTGCGCTCCGGCAAGGACCTGCGCCCCAACACCGTGGTGAGCTTCCTGTCCCAGCGTCGAGAGCTGCTGGACGAGGCCTTTGCAGGTGACATCATCGGCATCCCGAACCACGGCGTGCTGCAACTCGGCGACACACTCACCGAAGGTGAGAACCTCCAGTTCACCGGCCTGCCCTTCTTCGCACCGGAAATCATCCGCAGCGTGGAAGTGGCCGACCCTCTGCGCAGCAAGCAACTGCGCGCCGGTCTGACCCAGCTCGGTGAAGAGGGTGCGATCCAGGTCTTCCGTCCGGTGGCGGGTTCGGTCCTGTTGCTGGGCGCTGTGGGTCAGCTGCAATTCGAAGTGGTCGCGCACCGACTGGAGCACGAATACGGCGTCAAGGCACGCATCATGGGAAGCCCCTACCAGGTGGCCCGCTGGGTGACCTGTGCGCCGGAGGACGGTGGCGAGGTTGAGCTGAAAAAGTTCATCGACGCCAATAGCCACCGGGTGGCACTGGACGCGGTGGACGCGCCCACCCTGTTGGTGGACCACCAGGCGACGCTGCGCGCCGTGGAGGCCAACTGGCCGAAGATCAAGTTCCACGCGATGCGCGAGCATGCGGGTCTTGTGTTCCACAAAGGCGTGTAGCCGCCGCACCAGCGACCCCTGCAGGGGAAGTAGGCAAACAAAAAAAGCCGCTGGGTTGCCCCAGCGGCTTTTGTTCAACTGAGTCAAGCGGCCTTGCGGCCTCCCATATCAGAAGGTGTGCTTGACGCCAGCGGCGAACAGGCTGGTGTCGCCAGCAGCCTTGTTTTCCTTGCGGAAGCCGGTGTACAGCGTGGTGCGCTTGGACATGGAGTAAGTCACGCCCAGGGCAACGCTGTTCATGTTCTCGCTACCGTCAACGTCGACCTTCGACGAGGCCAGGCCAGTCGACAGGGTCAGAGCGGAACCCAGGGGAACGTCGACACCGAAAGAGTACTCGTTGGTCTTGGCGCCCACTTCAGGCTTGACTTGACCGTAGCCAGCCAGCAGCTTCACAACGCCGAGGTCGTAGGAACCGTTCACGCGGGTGAACTTCTTGCCGGTACGATCAGCTTCGTCCTGGTAACCAAAGCCCACGTAGACCGGGCCGCCTTCGTACTTGACGTTCACAGAAGTCACCTTCTGCTTGGAGCCGTCCAGCGCGTAGCTGACAGCGCCGCTCACGCCACCGAAGGACGGGGAAGCGTAGTAGATGTTGGAGTTGGGGTTGCTGATGTAACCGGTCGAAGCCCACACGACGGTAGGAGACAGCACGGAATCGAACACGGGGTTGGTGGCACCGGAGATGTCGTCGTAAGCGGTGTACACGTTGCCCAGCTTCACTTCGCCGAAGCCGCCGGACAGACCGACGTAGGCTTGGCGGTTAAAACCGTTGCCCTTCAGGGCGCCGGTGGTCAGATCGATGCCTTCTTCGAACAGGAAGTTGGCTTTCAGGCCACCGCCGAGGTCTTCGGTACCTTTGAAACCGAGGCGGCTGCCGCTCACGCCACCAGAGGTGAGCTGAGCGCTCGTGCCCTTGGCTTTGGTCAAAGCGATATCGGCAATACCGTACAAGCTCACGGAAGATTGGGCAAACGCGGCGCCGGAGGCTGCCAGAACGGCCAAAGCAATCAGAGTTTTCTTCATGACAGGATTCCTTCTTAAGTGATGTCCGGTCTCGCAATCAAGACCAGCTGTGAGGTTGATTCACGAAGTGATGGTAATGGCCCCGCAGTCAGCGCCAAGGGTTTTCCCTGCAAATTTCGGCTTACATACACCAGATGTCGGTTTTTTGAAACACTCGATCCACCCACAACACCAGCACCCTCACATACAGATACTTGTTGCTCCGGAATAAAAAAACCCCACCGCTTACGCGGCAGGGTTTTCCTTTTTGATCACTGGCTGGCGCAAGGCCAGCGCGAAATCAGAAGTTGTGGCGCAGACCCAAGCCCAGCTTGTTGACGTTCTCAGGGGTCTTGCCCTTGCCGTCACGCACATAAGCCACGTACGTGAAGGTGCGCTTGCTCAGCGGGTACTTCACTTCCACCAGGGTGTCGGTGTCCTTGGCTTCGGTATCGCGGGCGATATCGAGCACGATGTTCACAGGACCGGCTTGCACGCCGCCACCGATGGAGAAGCCCTTGGAATCACCGGCGGGGTCCATGACCGAACCGGCCAGCTGGAAGGCGCCGAAGTTGTAGTTGGCGCCGATGCCCTTGGCAGCTTCGGAACCGGAAGCCTTGGCGTAGGAGAAGCCCACGGCCAGAGGACCATTCTTGTAGATGGCGTTCAGGCTGTTCTTGGCGACGTCGGCGTTGTTGCCCTTGAGCACGTGACCAAAGCTGACGGAGAAGCCACCGAAGTTGGGGCTGGTGTACATCATCATGGCGTCGTTACGCGAAGAACCCGCGAAGCCAAACTGGCTGGCAACCACGGAGTAGTTGGCAGTACCGGTCAGTTCCCAGGCAGCAACACCGTAGAAGTTGGGCGTCAGGCTGCGGCCCAGACGCAGGTCACCAAAACCGCCAGCCAGGTTCATCCAGGCAGCACGATCAAAGGTGTTGGCGTTGGTTGCACCGGTGGTCAGGTTCACGGCCTGTTCAAAGGTGAAACCGGCTTTCAGACCACCGCCGAGGTCTTCGGTGCCCTTGAAGCCCAGGCGGCTGGTGCCGTTGTTCAGGCCACTGCTGGCGCCGAGGGCCGCGGAGGTGCCGGTCACCTTGGTCAGCGCAACGTCGGCCACACCGTACAGGGTCACGGAAGATTGGGCAAAAGCGCTGGTGGCAGCCAGGGCGGCCAG
This sequence comes from Hydrogenophaga sp. GW101-3F08, assembly GCF_059424585.1. Lineage (NCBI taxonomy): Bacteria > Pseudomonadati > Pseudomonadota > Betaproteobacteria > Burkholderiales > Comamonadaceae > Hydrogenophaga > Hydrogenophaga sp. GW101-3F08. Next base: position 129,249 of record NZ_JBWKZP010000005.1, on the reverse strand, counting down.
AGCGATCAAGGTCTTTTTCATTGAAGATTTCTCCAAGGGTTGAATGTGAGGCTGCGGGTCTTGTTCGCCCGAGCCAACCTCCGTTCTGGAAGCTGTGGTCATTGCACCAGAATGCACCGCCAGCCGCCACGCCACGAACCGCTTTCGTGGGTAAACCCTGATCCGTTCGATCCCGTTCCGTTGTTAACGAACGACATTCCAGGCCCGTGCCCGCCCAGGAGAAGGGCACGACCGCCGATCCCGTTGACTTGCGCTTTTGAACGAGATGGCTCTTGTGAGCACACCCGTGACAACGCAACACCCCACGCGCCGGCTTCACCAGCCGGCATACTCGTGTGCACATGATTCAAAGATGAGAGTTCTCGCCATGCCTGTGGATGCCCTGTTGATCGCCGCCGACTCGACCCTGCGCACGCTGTTTGTCGCGCCCAGGGCATCGCGTGCCTGTCCCAACCTGCCGGAACATGGAGAGGGCCATCTGAGCGAGGTTGACCGCGCGCAGTCCGGGGCATTGATGCGGGTGAACCACGTGGGCGAGGTGTGCGCGCAGGCGCTGTACACCGCCCAGGCGCTGGCCGCCCGCAGCACGGGCGCAGGGCGGCAACCCGATCACGCTTTGGCTGTGCAACTGGAGACCGCGGGGCGGGAGGAAACCGATCATCTGGCCTGGACCCAGACCCGGCTGGACGAACTGGGCGCGCGGCCTTCGCTGCTGAATCCGCTGTGGTACGCAGGGGCCTTTGGCCTGGGCCTGCTGGCGGGTCGTTTCGGACCCGGCGTCAGCCTGGGCTTCGTGGTGGAGACCGAGCGTCAGGTTGAGGCCCACCTGGCCAGTCACATGGAGCGGCTGCCGGCGCAGGACCACGCCTCACGCGCCATCGTGGCGCAGATGAAAGAGGATGAGGCCCGCCACGCCCGGCAGGCCCAACAGGCGGGCGCATCCGAACTGCCCCTGCCGGTCAAGCGCCTGATGAGGCTGGCAGCCCGGGTCATGACCACCGTGGCGCATCGGATCTGACGCACCACGACGCGCCCCCGATCAGGCCTCCAGCACCTCGAAACCCGTGGTGATCTCGGCCGTCTTGCCCAGCATGATGCTGGCCGAGCAGTATTTGTCGTGGCTCATGGTGATGGCACGCTCCACCGCCGCGGGCGGGATGGCCTTGCCGGTCACCGTGAAGTGCATGTGAATCCTGGTGAACACCTTGGGATCGGTTTCAGCGCGCTCCGTGGTGAGTTTGACGCTGCAGCCACGGACATCGTGGCGTCCGCGCTTGAGAATCAGCACCACGTCGTAGGCGGTGCACCCTCCGGTGCCCGCCAGCACGGTTTCCATCGGGCGCGGCGCCAGGTTGGCGCCACCGTTTTCCGGCTTGGCAGCATCAGGCGCGCCGTCCATGGTCAGCACGTGGCCGCTCCCGGTTTCGGCGACAAAGCCCATGTGGGAGCGGGTGCCGGCTGCGCCGGTCCAGGTGACAGTGCATTCCATAGGGGGGGTCCTGGCGTGACAAAAATGACGAACTTCGGGGAGACTCTCTAAAAAACAGAGCAAAAACCCCCGCTGCCATGTTGCGCCGCAGCATGGCAGCGCTATACTGGCACCATTGTATTTAAGGTTGTCTCCTCTACCCTCCACGGGTGGATTTAAGCCCGGACCGGTTCGCCAGTCCGGGTTTTTTTTGCCCGAATGGCTGCTCGATATGATGGCGACCGAGGAACCACCATGCCCGCCCGCCCACAAAAACCCGCCCCGAGCCCTGTTTTGCCCAGTCCATCCCCCGTCACCACACTCGGGCCCGCCGACTACCTGAAGAAGATCCTGACCGCCCGTGTCTATGACGTGGCCGTGGAATCGGCACTTGAACCGGCAAAAAATCTGAGCCGCCGCCTGCACAACACGGTGCTGCTCAAGAGGGAGGATCAGCAGCCGGTGTTCAGTTTCAAGCTGCGTGGGGCCTACAACAAGATGGCCCACCTGTCGGTGGATCAGCTCCAGAAAGGTGTGATCTGCGCCTCGGCCGGCAACCATGCCCAGGGCGTGGCGCTGGGCGCACACAAGCTCGGTACCCGGGCCGTCATCGTCATGCCCACCACCACGCCACAGGTCAAGGTGGACGCGGTGCGTGCACTGGGTGGTGAGGTCGTGCTGCACGGAGACAGCTACTCCGACGCCTATACCCATGCGGTGGCTCTGCAAAAGAAGCAGGGACTCACTTTCGTGCACCCTTTCGACGATCCGGATGTGATCGCGGGACAGGGCACGATTGCGATGGAAATTCTGCGCCAGCTGCAGAGCCTGGGTTCCGACCACCTGGACGCCGTGTTCGTCGCCATTGGTGGTGGCGGCCTGATCTCCGGCGTGGCCAACTACATCAAGGCGGTGCGCCCGGAGATCAAGGTGATCGGGGTGCAGACCGTCGACTCGGACGCGATGTTGCAGTCGGTGAACGCGGGTGGGCGCGTGACGCTGCAGGATGTGGGCCTGTTCGCCGACGGCACGGCGGTCAAGCTGGTGGGCGAAGAAACCTTCCGGATCGCCAGCGGGCTGGTGGATGAGTTCGTGGTGGTGGACACCGACGCGGTGTGCGCGGCCATCAAGGACATCTTTGTCGACACGCGCAGCATCGTCGAACCCTCGGGGGCGCTGGCGGTGGCCGCCATCAAGCAGTACGTGTCCACGCACAAGAAAAAGGGCGAAACCTACGCCGCCATTCTGTGTGGCGCCAACATGAACTTTGACCGGCTGCGTTTCGTGGCCGAGCGGGCCGAGGTGGGCGAAGAACGCGAGGCGCTGCTGGCGGTCACCATCCCAGAGGAACGCGGCAGCTTCCGGCGCTTCTGCGAGTTGATCGGCGACCTGCCGGCGTTTGGCGGCAGCAAGGGCGCGCGCAACGTGACCGAGTTCAATTACCGCATCCACGACGACCGGCTGGCGCACGTGTTCGTGGGCCTGAGCACCCATGGCAAGGGCGAGTCCGGAAAAATCGCCCAGACGCTGGGCAAGCACGGCTTTGAGACGCTGGACCTCACCCACGACGACCTGGCCAAGGAACACATCCGCCACATGGTGGGCGGGCATTCCCCGCTGGCACAGGATGAGCGCTTGTTGCGTTTCGTGTTTCCCGAGCGCCCGGGGGCCCTGCTGAAGTTTTTGAGCCTGATGCGTCCGGGTTGGAACATCAGCCTGTTTCATTACCGCAACCAGGGCGCCGACTACGGCCGCATCCTGGTGGGCCTGCAGGTTCCGGCCAAGGACGACAAGGCCTTTGCCAAGTTCCTGGAGACCCTGGGTTATCCGTATGTGGAAGAAACCCAGAATCCGGTGTACCGTCTGTTCCTCAAGAGCTGATCCCCACCCGTCCAAGAACCCATGAACACCGCGACCCTTCCCGTCCCAGCGGATTTGAGCACCCGGGAAGAGACGCATGGTTTGCGGCTCCCCTTGGTGTCGCCCACCACCGACGCGGGACTGGAGGTCGAACTGCGCGGGCGGCTCTCAAGGAAAGAACTGCCTGAGCATGCCCTGGGTCGCATCGAGACCCTGGCGCTGCAACTGGCACGCATCCAGCATGCCGATCCGACACAGTTCGACCCGCTCACCTTCCTGGCCCCCCAGATCGTCGTGTTCGCGGGCGACCACGGCATCGCCGACGAAGGGGTTTCCGTCTTCCCCCAGGACACGACCCGCCTGCGGGTGCTGCAGATGCTGCAAGGCACTGCGGTGGTGAACAGCCTGGCGCAACTGCATGGTTTCAACCTGACGGTGGTCGACGCCGGCCTGGCATCCCACATCAACCTGCCCGGCGATACCGTGCCCAGCGCCACCCTGCTGCCGCGCAAGATCGGATACGGCACGCGCAACATGGTGCTGAGTCCAGCGATGTCGCTCACCCAGGCCGTGGCCGCCGTGCACGCGGGCATGGATGTGGTGCGCCACCTGCCGGGCAATGTCCTCGCGCTGGGCGACGTCGGTGTCGCGGCCACGTCTTGCGCGGCGCTGATGCTGTCCCGGTTGTGCGGCGTGCCGCTGGCCGACGCCTGCGGACGTGGCAGCGGGTTGAACGAAACCCAGCTCCAGCACAAGCTGCAAAAGCTCTTCGCCGCCGCCAGCCGGCACCGCAAGGCCACCGCGCCGCTGGAGGTGCTGGCGGCCATGGGGGGCTTCGAGATCGCGATGCTGACGGGTGCGATGCTGCAGGCCGCCAGCGAGCGGCGGGTGGTGCTGCTGGACGGTTTCGTGGCCAGTGCGGCGGCCCTGGTGGCCCGCGCGCTGGCGCCGGCCTGCGCGGACTACCTGATTTTTGCCCACCGCTCGGCGGAGCCGGGCCACCGCCTGCTGCTGATCCACCTGCAGGCGCAACCCCTGCTGGACATGGAGCTGCGCATGGGGCAAGGCGTGGGCACCCTGCTCGCGTGGCCGCTGTTGCTGGCGGCGCAGCGCCTGCTGGAACCACACGGCCATTGACCGCCGAGGGGGCAGGGTCGCTCAGTCCCTCAACCAACGCCGATGACCGGCCAGGCGGACCACATCGTCCCAGCCGCGGCATTGCCGGGACAAGGCGGGCCAGATGCGCAGCAGCAACTCGCTCTCGGCCAGAGCGTCGGCGGCGGCCTGGTGGCGTTGCGCACATTCAATGCCGAAATGCTGAAACCAGTCGTCGAGTGATCGGGCCGGCACGCTGCCCTGCGTCAGGACGCACAGGTGTTCCATGTCCAGCCAGGGGTTGTGCAGCCGGCGGCCCAGGTGCTGCTGGCAATGGCGCCCGATCAGGCTTTCATCGAACCCGCTGCGAAACGCCAGCAGGGGAGACGACTGCACGAAGTCGGCAAAGGCCTGCAGCGCCAGAGCGGGCTCCAGCCCGGCGCGCTGGCGTTGTCCGGTCATGTCGTGCCGCAATTGCACCTCGAAGCTGTCGCCCAGCGTGATGTCCAGGCGCGCCCGCGCCCAGTCCACCCGCAGGGCGACCGCGGCGATCGCCAGCAACTTGTCCTGAGCGGTGTCCAACCCGCTGGTTTCCACATCGAGCACCACCCAGCGCTCCAGCCCGGGGCGCCCGGCCGTGCCCGCACGCGGCCCGGACAGGATCCGCTGCCACCACGCGCGGGCCCGCTGTGGCAGAGCGCTCATCGTTCGTAGTCGAGTTTCACCCGCTGCTGCAGGGTGCGCGCCACACGCAGCGTTTCCTTGAGGATGCGGCGGTCGATGTCGTTGAGCCCGCCCACGGCGATGCGGTTGGCGCTGTCGCCCACCGTGGTGCCATCGAGCTGGGCACGCAGCCGCAGCATCTGCAGGAACTCGAACCCGCCGACCCAGGCCTGGTGTTCGTGTGGCGGCACACCCAGCAAGGGGCCCAATGCCTCGAAACGCTCGCGCGTGCCGGTGGCCGCGACACCGCGGGCCAGCGCATACAAACGCGCCACGTCCACGAAGATCGCCGTGCCCTGCAGCTTGATGTCGAGCGTGGCCACGCCGTCCACCAGGGTGGTGTCGATCTGGCCCAGCCAGTTCAGCGGCGCGCCATGCGCCAGGCCATTGACCGCGAGCTGACTCAGGAAACGCGGGTTGGCCGCGGCGCGCCGGGTGACGAATGCGCGCAGGTCGGCGGCCAAGGCCGGTCGGCCCGCGAGGGCGCGGAAGTCGAAATAGATGCTGGCGTTGAGCAGGTCGTTGGGGGAGCCCTGGTCGATCCACTGGGCAAACCGCTGCCGCCATTCGCTCTCGGTGAGGCAGCAGTCCGGGTTGCTGGCCATGATGTTGCCCCGGCACAGCGGGTAGCCGCAGGCGTCCAGCGCTTCGTTGACCTCGCGCGCAAAGGCCAGCAGGCGGGCCTTGTCGTGGGGCGGCCCGTCGGCCGGGTCGGCGAGGATGAGGGCGTTGTCCTGGTCGGTGGCGATGGTCTGTTCGCCGCGCCCTTCGGAACCCAGCGCGACCCAGCAGAACCGCTGCGGATCGAGCCCGTGCTCCGCCGCCTTGATCTCCAGCAGGCGGGCGGTCAACACGTCGTTGAGGTGGCTGATGAGCGCGGTGAGCTGCTTGGCCTGCACGCCCTGTCCGAGCAGGCTGCGGGCAAAACGCCGGATGTCGTGCGCCACCAGCTTGAGTGTGGGCACGTCGGCGGCGTTGCGGATGCTGCCGCTGACGTGCTTGAGGCTCAGACGCTGCAGGGCAAACAGGTCGCGCTCGGAGACGATGCCCACGGCGCGCCCTTCGCGGGTGATGGGCACATGGCGGATGCCGTGCTGGGACATCAGCAGGGCCGCGTCCTGCGCGGTGTGCGCGGTGGTGAGGCTGTGCACGGGCTGCACCATGACCTGCGCGATGGGGGTGGCCATGGGCAGCTGCGCCAGCGCCACGCGGCCGAGGATGTCGTACCGGGTCAGGATGCCCACCGGCTCGCCGGTGGGGTTGACCACCAGCATGGAGCCGATGCGCAGGCGGTGCATCTGCGACAGCACGTCCTGCAGCGGTGTGTCGGGCGAGCAGGTCACGGGCGCCTTGTGGCACAGCTGGGCCAGCGGGGTCTCCAGCGACTGTTCGGCCAGCGCCTGCGAGGCATAGACCACCTGCAACGCGGCGCGCGACAGGTCCAGGAACTTCAGGATGCGGCGGTTGAGGAAGTCGCCGAACACGGGGCTGGTTTCGGCCAGCGCCTGCATCTCGTCGGCGGGCAGGCCCAGCACGAACGTGTCTTCGGTGGCGCTGTAGGTGGTGGTGGGTGCGCGCCGGGCCAGCACGGCGCTGATGGGAAACAGGTCGCCGGCCTCGTACTGGAAGGCGCCGCCGGCCACGTCCGACAGACCGCGCTTGCCGGTGATGGCCCCGCGGCGGATGAAGAACAGCTCGCGCACCGCTCCGTCCTCCGGACGGACCACCGCTTCGCCCGGTGCGAAATAGGCCTGGCGCGACGCGGCCACAAAGGCCTTCACGTGGGCCGGTTCCATTTCGTTGAACGGCGGATGCCGCCGCAACTCCAGGCAGAGGTTGTTCAACAGGCTGCCCGAGGGCCTCAGCAGCGGGTTCGCAGCAGCAGCGCCGCCAGGGACCGCCTGCGCGCCATGCGGTTGTTCCGGGGGCGCAGCGGGGTTCAAGCAGCGCGCTCCATCAGTTGGCGACTGGCGCCAGTTCCAGTTCCACGCTGCTCGGCCCGTTGAGGGTCGGGCCCAGCCGAGCCACGCGCCGATTCACCGACTGCAGCACCAGCTCGCCTTCCAGCACCGCACCCACGGTGTAGGGGCGCGGCGGCTGGTCGTTCACCGCGATCAGCGCCGCACCGCTCTGGTTGCGCCTGGACACCACACCGACCAGCCGGTAGCGCGTGGCGGGCGTCTGGGGTGGCGCGGTTTCGGCCGCGGCCTGGGGCAAGGACCCCAGCGCACGGGCCACCAGGGCCACGTCGGTCTGGGGCAGGCTGGCGGCCGCGGCGCTCACCGGGACCATCGGGCCACGCCCCCAGGCCAGCAGGACCCAGTAACCGGCGCTCAGCCCCACCAGCAGCCACAGCAGCCCGGCCATCCAGGCCGGCCAGCCCCGCGCGGCGAAGCCCCCGCCCGACGGGCCCGCGAGGGGAAGTCTCAAACGACCAGACAGTGCCGCCTTGTTCATGGCCGCATTATGATCGACCGTTTGTCACGCCCATGGGCGGGCGCCCACGAGACGGGCCCCGTCTGCAGCCCACGCCACCTGCCCGCCTGAGGCCCGATTCGGGAGATCGATTTGAAACGCCTTTGCCCCTCCATACCCGGCATCCACCCCGCTCACGGTGCTGCTCGCCGGGTCCTGCAGCGTGGATTCACGCTGATCGAACTCATGGTGGTGCTGGTCATCATCGGCGTGCTGGCCGCGCTGATCGTGCCCAACGTGCTCGACCGCGCCGATGACGCGCGTGTGACCGCCGCCCGCACCGACGTGAACAACCTGATGCAGGCGCTCAAGCTCTACCGCCTGGACAACCAGCGCTACCCCAGCACCGAACAGGGCCTGAACGCCCTGGTGATCCGGCCCACCACCGCGCCGGTGCCGCCGAACTGGCGCCCTTACCTCGACAAGCTGCCGGCCGACCCCTGGAACCGTCCGTACCAGTACCTGAACCCCGGCGTGCACGGCGAAGTCGACGTGCTGTCGCTGGGGGCCGACGGTCAGCCGGGCGGCGAAGCCAGGGACGCCGACGTCGGCAGCTGGCAATGAACACGCCCGCCCGGCGCCATGGCGCGGCGTCCCTCAGGGGGACGGTGTCCTTTGACCCGTCCTGAGCCTGTCGAAGAGCGGATCGTCGGCAGCGGCGGGATGCGGACAGCTCGCGCGCAAGGCCTGGGGCATTCGATGATGTGCATGAGGCCCCCACAAGCCCACGGAAGCCGGGGCTTCACCCTGCTGGAGCTGATGGTGGTGGTGTCCATCGTGGCGCTGGCCACGGCCGGTGTGAGCTTCGCCCTGCGCGACAACGACGCCACCCTGCTGGAGCGCGAAGGCCTGCGCCTGTCGGCCCTGCTTGAGTCGGCCCGGGCGCAGTCGCGCACCAGCGGCGTGGCGGTGCTCTGGCGCGGTTCGGACCAGGGTTTCGAGTTCATCGGCAACGCCGTCCGGGAGGGCAGTCCCCTGGCCGGCGCCCGCAGCTGGCTGCAGCCCGACACCCACCCGCAGATCACACAACCCGTGGGCGCTGAAACGCTGACCCTGGGCCCCGAACCGCTGATCGCGGCCCAGCGCCTGGTGATCCAGCGGGGCGAGCGCCGCCTCACGCTGGCCACCGACGGGCTGGCGCCTTTCACGGTCGTGCCCGAGGAGCCCGTGCCATGACAAGCCACCAGCGCGCGGGCGGCTTCACCCTGATCGAAATCCTGGTGGCGCTGGCGGTGGTGGCCATCACCCTGGCCGCGGGGGTGCAGGCCACCGGTGCGCTCACGCGCGCCGCCACCCGCCAGAGCGACCAGTGGCTGGCCCAACTCTGCGCCGAGAACGAATTCGCGCGGCTGCGCCTGACGCGCCAGCTGCCCAGCGTGGGGGAGAGCACCGTGGCCTGCGAGCAGGCGGGCCAGATGCTGCAGGTGCGGCTGGCGGTCCAGCCCACCCCCAACCCGAACTTCCGGCGCGTGGACGCGGTGGTCGAAGCACCGGTGGACGGCGTGGTCGCGCGCCTGCTCAGCCTGTCCACGGTGATGGGGCGGTATTGATGAAACACCCCCGCAGCGCTTCGCGCTACCCCCTCAAGGGGGCGACACCAGAGGCCCGGCGAAGCCGGTTCCTCGGTGTCTCTGGGCAGGGACACTGCGCTCCGGAAAGTGCTTGCCGCCTCGGTGCCCCTCGGTTGGAGGGTTGCATGCGTCGCTGGAGTCCTCTAAGACGCAGGTTCCTGGGATTCACCCTGATCGAGTTGCTGGTCGCCATTGCGGTGATGTCCATGTTGGCGCTGCTGAGCTGGCGCTCGATCGACGGCATGACCCGCACGCAGACCCTCACCCAGCAACGCTCCGACGAGCTGATGCGCATGCAGGCGGCGCTGGGCCAGTGGGCCGCCGACCTCGACGCGGTGGTGGAAACCGGCGAGGTGAGCATGCTCGATTTCGACGGCCGGGTGCTGCGCCTGACGCGCCGTGACAGCGCCGAAACCGGCCTCGACAGCCCGGGCCTGCGGGTGGTCGCCTGGACCCACACCAGTGGCTTGGCCCAGACCGCCGGCAGCACCGCCGCCATGCTGGGCGCCGGGCAATGGGCGCGCTGGCAATCGCCCCCGCTGCGCCGGCGCGACGAACTGGCCCGCGCCTGGCAACGGGCGGCGGAGTGGGCGCAAAGTGGCGGCACCGTGCCGGAGAACACCAGCGCCGACAGCGCCATTGCGCTGATGGGCATCAGCCAATGGCAGTTGTTCTACCACCGGGGTGAAACCTGGAGCAACCCGCTCTCGGCGGCCGGTACCGAGGCCGCCGACAGCGCTCCCGCCAACCTGGCCGCCATGCCCAACGGCGTGCGTCTGGTGCTCACCCTCTCGGGTGGACAAAGCCTCTCGGGCACCCTGGTGCGCGACTGGGTGCGCCCGACGCTGGAGGCCGGAAGATGACGCCCCCACGCTCCGCCGCTGCGCGGGTCGCTGCCCCCCAAGGGGGCTGGGCCTGCCTTGGGGCGGCCCGGCGGCTGGCCCTTCGGCCCCCACGCTCCGCCGCTGCGCGGGTCGCTGCCCCCCGAGGGGGCTGTTTCACCTTGGGGCGGTCCGGCGGTGAAACCTTGCCCCCACGCTCCGCCGCTGCACGGGTCGCTGCCCCCCGAGGGGGCTGGGCCTGCCTTGGGGCGGCCCGGCGGCTGGCCCTTCGGCCCCCACGCTGCGCGGCAGCGCGGCAGCGCGGTGCGGCGCTGCTGTTGGCCATGCTGACGGTCGCGCTGGTGGCCACGCTGGCGACGGCGGCGCTGTGGCAGCAGTGGCGTGCCATCGAGGTGGAGACGGCCGAGCGCCAGCGCCTGCAGGCCGGCTGGATACTGACCGGCGCGCTGGACTGGTCCCGTCTGATCCTGCGCGAAGACGCCCGTGGCGGTCGCAGCCGCGGCAATGTGGACCACCTGGGCGAACCCTGGGCCGTGCCCCTGGAGGAAGCCCGGCTCAGCAGTTTTCTGGCGGTCGACAAGAACAACACCGACAACGACGCCCTGCAGGCCTTTCTGTCGGGCGAAGTGATCGACCAGCAGTCGCGCCTGAATTTCATGAACGTCGTGCGGACGACCCGAACCGGCACCGGCACCGGCACCGGCTCGGGCTCGGGCACCGGCCCGGGAACCGGCCCCGGCACTGGTCCCAGCACCGGGAGCACGGTCGAACTTTCAGAGGACGACGTGGCGAGCTTTCTGCGCCTTTACCAGTTGCTGGACCTGCCGGCGGCCGAGCTCAACGCGGCGGTCGCGGCGCTGCTCAACACCTCCCGGCTCGCGGTCGACGACCCCATGCCCTCGCGCTCGGCGCTGATCCCCAAGCGGCTGTCGCAGCTCAGCTGGCTCGGCCTGAGCCACGCCAGCCTGGTGGCGCTGGAGCCGCACGTGACGGTGCTGCCCGAGCGCACGCAGCTCAACATCAACACCGCCAGCGCCCAGGCCCTGAGCGCCAGCGTGCCCGGGCTGGACCTGGCCATGGCGCAGCAAATGGTGGCCCAGAGGGAGCGCGACCCGTTCACCAGCGTGCGCGACGCCGGGCGCCTGGTGCCGGGCGTGGCCGCCCGGCTCACGGACGAGACCCACGGCGTGCGAAGCCGCTTCTTCGAAGTGCGGGGCCGCCTGCGGCTGGACGACACCGTGATCGAAGAGCGTTCGCTGGTGGTGCGCAACGCCCTGAACGTGCGGGTGCTCTGGCGCGAACGCATGGCGCGCCCATGAGCGCCGCGCTGGGCCGCTCCCAAGCAAGCTCGCACCGCAGCCCGCAGGGCGAAGGTACTCCAGTGAGCACGCGCCCCCCACCGGCCGGGGCGCCGCACCGCTTCTCTAGAATGGAGCGCCTCATGTCCCTGCACCGCTCCGCCTGTCGGCCACTCCTCCCGTGTTGATCCTCACCCCTGCCCACTTTTCGGTGGCGACCGAACCCGGACCGACGGCCCTGCTGGACTGGGTCGGCTCGACCCTGGGCCAGCAGGTGGCGGAACACGGCCAATGCGCGGTCTCGCTGCTGCCGCGCGACGACGACGTGGTGCTGGTGCTGCCGCCACGGGCCGTGTCCTGGCACCAGCTCGCCCTGCCCAAGGTGGCCGCGGGCAAGCTGCGCGCTGTGCTCGACGGCATGCTCGAAGAACGCCTGCTCGGCGACACCGAGCAACTGCACTTTGCCCTGGAACCGGGTGGCCGCCCGGGCCGCACGGTGTGGGTGGCCGCCTGCCACAAGGCCTGGCTGCAAGGCTGGCTGCGGACGCTGGAGGCGGCGGGGCGACCGGTGTCGCGCATCGTCCCGGCCCTGGCGCCCCTGGGCCAGGGGACGCCGCAGGACGCCGGCCCCACCGATGCGCCCCCGGACGTGATCCACTGGGCCCATGTGGGCGCCGAACGCTCCTGGCTGGCCAGTGCCAGCGCACGCGGCGTGAGCTGCATCCCCTTGCGCGAGCCCACCACCGGCGGGCTCAACGAACCCGGCCCGGGCGCCGCAGGGCTGGACGCGGCCACCCCGGGGCCAGACGTGCCCGGTCTGCACCCCGAGACCCCGCCCGCCCAGGCCCGCTGGATGGCCGACCCCGCCGCGGTGGCCCTGGCCGAACAGGCCCTGGGGCAACGTTTCGAGCTGGTGCCCCTGTCGTCGTGGCTGCTGCGCAGCAGCCAGACCGGCTGGAACCTGGCCCAGTTCGACCTGAGCCTGTCGTCGAGCTCGCGCCGCCAGCAGCGCTGGTTGCAAAGCCTGCGCCAGTGGCGCAGCGCGCCGGCCTGGCGACCCGCCCGCTGGGCGCTGGTCGCGCTGGTGGCCATGCAACTGGTCGGGCTCAACGCCACGGCCTGGTACGAACGCCGCAGCCTCGACCGCAAGGAGCAGGCGGTTCGCCAGACCCTGCAGCAGGCCTTCCCCAAGGTGACGCTGGTGCTCGACGCGCCCCTGCAGATGCAGCGCGAACTCGCCGCGCTGCTGCAGGCCCACGGCGCGCTCTCGGGTGCCGATCTGGAAGCCCAGCTCGCGGCGCTGGCCCAGTCGTCCACCGGGGCGCCACTCGCTCCCCGCTCCATCGAATTCACCCCCGGCGAGGCCCGTTTCGGCGCGTGGTCGGCCCCCGAAGAACCACTGCGCCAGCTGCAGCAGACGCTGGAGCGCAACGGCTGGCGGGCCACGCTGGAAGGCGACGTGCTCACCCTGCGCGCAGAAACCCGGTGAACCGCATGCCCGAACCCTCCCGCTTTTCCGCGCTGGCCGCCATCGGCCAGCGGCTGCACACCACACTGGCCCGCCTCTCGCCCCGCGAACGGCGCGCCGTGACCCTGGCCGCCTGGGTGCTGGGCCTGGGCCTGCTCTGGTGGCTGGCCCTGTCGCCCGCGCTGAACACGCTGCGCCAGGCGCCCGAACAACACGCCAGGCTCGACCAGCAGTTGGCCCGCATGCGCGGCCTGGCCGCCACCGCCGAGGCCCTGCGTGGACAGAACACCGGCCAGCCGCCGGGCCGTGCGGCCGTGCTGCGCGCGCTGCAAGAAGCCAATGCCGCGGCGGCGGGCACGGTCGAGTTCTCGGTGATGGGCGACCGCGCCACCGTGACCTTCAAGGGCACGGCCCCCGAGGCGCTGGCCCAGTGGCTGGCCCAGGTGCGGGTCAACGCCCGGCTCCTGCCGGTGCAGGCCCAGCTCAACCGCACGGACAACCCCGCCGGCTGGAGCGGCCAGATGGTGCTCACCAGCCCGGGGCTGGGGTTGGCCAACTGATGCAGCACCGCTCCACCACCCGCATGGCATGGCTGGGCGCCGCGCTCGGCCTGGCCCTGGCGCTGCTGCTGTTCGCGCCGGCGCGCTGGCTGGGGCAGGCGCTGCAATCGGCCACCCAGGGGCAATTGCAGCTGGTCAACGCGCGCGGCACCGTCTGGCGCGGTCAGGCCGACCTGCTGTTCACCGGCGGCGAGGGCAGCCGGGGCCAGACTTCCCTGCCCCAGGGCGTGGTCTGGCGCCTGACCCCCACCCTGGCCGGCGCCCGGCCCGCCCTGGCCGTGCAACTGAGCGCGCCGTGCTGCACGCCCGAGCCTCTGTCCCTCACCGCCGTGCTCGGCCTCAACGGCGCCGAGCTGCGCGTGGCGGCGTTCAACAGCCAGTGGCCGGCGGACCTGCTCGCGGGCCTGGGAACCCCCTGGAACACCCTGCGCCTGGAAGGCCAGCTGGCGCTGCGCTCGCCCGGCCTGAGCGTGCGGTGGTCCAGCCGCGGCACCCGCTTTCAAGGCACGCTCACGGTGGACGCGCTGGACGTGGCCTCGCGCGTGTCCACGCTGCGCCCGCTGGGCAGCTACCGGCTGGCGCTGCAATCGGCCGACGAAGGGCGCGGCGCCACCCTGGCGCTCAACACCCTGCGTGGCGAGTTGCGGCTCAAGGGCAAGGGCCAGTGGATCGCAGGCCGCCTGCGCTTCCAGGGCGAAGCCCGGGCCGCGCCCGGCCGCGAAGCGGCGCTGACCAACCTGCTCAACATCCTGGGGCGCCGGGACGGCCCGCGCTCGCTCCTCAACATTGGCTAGCCCGCCACGCGCCGGACTTCGCGATAGGATCAAATCATGACTCTGCACTCTCACCACGCCCCCACCGGCACGCCCCGGGCGCCGGTCGCGGGCCGCACGCTGACGGCGCTCGCCCTGCTCGTTGGCCTGGCCTGGAGCCCCCTGCCCTGGCCGGCGGCCCATGCCCAGGGCCGCGCCAGCGAACCGGTGACGCTCAATTTCGTGCAAGCCGAGATCGAAGCGGTGGCGCGCACCATGGCCACCATCACCGGCCGCAACGTGGTGGTCGATCCGCGCGTCAAGGGCACGATCAACCTCTCGACCGACCGGCCCGTGCCGCCCGCCGTCGCGCTCAACCAGTTCGGTGCCGCGCTGCGCCTGCAGGGTTTTTCGCTGGTGGACACGGACGGCCTGTACAAGGTCGTGCCCGAGGCCGACGCCAAGCTGCTGGGCAACCCGGTGAACGCGGGGTCGGTGACCTCGCTCGCGTCGTCCAACCAGATCGTCACCCAGATCTTCCGCCTCAACCACGAGGCGGCGAACAACCTGGTGCCGGTGCTGCGCCCGCTGATCGGGCCGAACAACACGATCAACGTCAACCCCGGCAACAACTCGCTGATCATCACGGACTACGCCGACAACCTGCGGCGCATCGGCCGCATCATCAACGCGCTGGACGTCTCGGGCGCGACCGATGTGGAGATCATCCCGCTGCGCCACGCCATCGCCGCGGACCTGGCGCCGCTGGTGCAGCGCCTGATCGACTCGGGCACGAGCGGCGCGCCCGCCGGCGCCGCGCAGGCCGACCAGTCGTACAAGACCACCCTGGTGGCCGAACCGCGCAGCAACAGCCTGGTGCTGCGCGCGGCCAACCCGGCCCGCCTGGCACTGGTGCGCTCCCTGGTGGACAAGCTGGACCAGCCCACCGCGGAGAGCGCGGCGGGCAACATCCACGTGGTCTACCTGAAGAATGCGGACGCCACCGCACTGGCCACCACGCTGCGCGCGGCCATGGCCGCCGGCTCGGGTGGCGCAACGGCCAGCGTCGCGTCCAGCAGTCCGGCCCCTCAGATGCGCGCCGCCACCACGGCCAGCACCGGCGCCAGCGCCGCGACCACCCCCGTGGCCGCCAGCGCGGCCCCGTCCACCGGCGGCCAGATCCAGGCCGACCCGGCCACCAACGCGCTCATCATCACCGCGCCCGAGCCCCAGTACCGGCAGCTGCGCGCCGTGATCGACCAGCTCGACGGGCGCCGGGCCCAGGTCTATGTGGAGAGCCTGATCGCCGAGGTCAACGCCGACAAGGCGGCCGAGTTCGGCATCCAGTGGCAAGGCCCGCTGGGCCAGGTCGGTAACAGCCTGATCGGCCTGATGGGCACCAACTTCGGCACCAACGGCAACAACATCCTGACCAATACCCTGGCCATCGCCGAGGGCGACTACAGCAGCGTCAAAGCGCCCGGCGCGGGCCTGAACATCGGCGCGGCCCAGCGCAAGGACGGGGTCTACGTGCTGGGTTTCCTGGCGCGCTTCCTGCAGCAGAACGGCGACGGCAACATCCTCTCCACCCCCAACCTGCTCACGCTGGACAACGAGGAAGCCAAGATCGTGATCGGCCAGAACGTGCCCTTCGTGACCGGCCAGTTCACCAACACCGGCAGCAACGAGGGCTCGGTCAACCCGTTCCAGACCATCGAACGCAAGGACGTGGGCCTGACCCTGCGCGTCAAACCGCAGATCAGCGAGAACGGCACCATCAAGATGACCATCTACCAGGAGGTCAGCAGCGTGCAGGCGTCCTCGGTCAACTCCACCACCGGGTTGATCACCAACAAGCGCACCATCGAGTCCACGGTGCTGGTCGACGACGGCGCCATCGTGGTGCTCGGCGGCCTGCTGCAGGACGAGTACGCCGGCAACCAGGACAAGGTGCCCGGCCTGGGCGACGTGCCCTTCTTCGGCAACCTGTTCAAGAGCGAGACCCGCAGCCGCAAGAAAACCAACCTGATGGTCTTCCTGCGCCCGGTGGTGCTGCGCGACGCGCGCCAGACCAGCAGCCTCTCGCTGGACCGCTACGAACTCATGCGCTCGGTGCAGAAAGACGTGCAACCCGCGCCCAGCAGCGTGCTGCAGATCAACGAGGCGCCGGTGATGGCGCCGCAGCGGGCCCCCGCGGCCCAGCCCGCGACCACCGCACCCGCCACGCCAGAGCCGTCGGGCACGCCCGCGCAGTGAGCGCCGCACCATGAAGTACCCCTTGCCCTATGCCTTTGCGCGCGAGCACCTCTGGCTGCTGGAAGACAGCGGCGAGGGCCTGACCCTGCTGGGCAGCCACAGCGCCGTGAGCGACCCCGCCGTGCAGACGCGGCGCCTGTCGGCGCTGTCCGAGATCCTGCGCTGCCACGACGTGCGCGAACTGCATTGGGAAGCGGGCGACACCCTGGCCCAACGCATCAGCGCGGCCTATGCCCAGGGCGAATCGAGCGCGGCGGCGGTGGTCAGCGAAGTGCAGAGCGACGCCGATCTGAGCCGCATGATGCAGGAGCTGCCCGCCATCGAGGATCTGCTGGAAACCGCCGACGACGCGCCCATCATCCGCATGCTCAACGCCTTGCTCACGCAGGCCGCGCGCGACGGCGCGAGCGACATCCACATCGAGCCCTACGAGCGCCACTCCAGCGTGCGCTTCCGGGTCGACGGCACGCTGCGCGAGGTGGTGCGGCCCAACCGCGCCCTGCACGCCGCGCTGATCTCGCGCCTGAAGATCATGGCCGAGCTCGACATCTCCGAAAAGCGCCTGCCGCAGGACGGCCGCATCTCGCTGCGCATCGGCACGCGCGCGGTGGACGTGCGCGTGTCCACCCTGCCCAGCGCGCACGGCGAGCGCGCGGTGCTGCGCCTGCTCGACAAGAGCGAGAGCAAGCTCAACCTCGAAGCCGTGGGCATGCAGGGCGACGTGCTCACCCGCTTCAAGCACCTGCTGACGCAGCCGCACGGCATCATCCTGGTCACCGGCCCCACCGGCTCGGGCAAGACCACCACGCTCTACGCCGGCCTGCAGCGGCTGGACGCGAGCACGCTCAATATCATGACGGTGGAAGACCCGATCGAATACGAGCTGGCCGGCGTGGGGCAGACCCAGGTCAACCCCAAGATCGACCTCGACTTCGCCAAGGCGCTGCGCGCCATCCTGCGGCAAGACCCCGACGTGATCATGATCGGCGAGATCCGCGACTTCGAGACCGCGCAGATCGCCATCCAGGCCTCGCTCACCGGCCACCTGGTGCTCGCCACCCTGCACACCAACGACGCGGCCAGCGCCGTCACGCGCCTGACCGACATGGGCGTGGAGCCCTTCCTGCTCAGCAGCTCGCTGCTGGGCGTGCTGGCCCAGCGCCTGGTGCGCAAGCTGTGCGTGCACTGCCGCGAGCGCGACGAGCAGGGCCACTGGCGGGCCGTGGGCTGCGAGCGCTGCAACCACGTGGGCTACAAGGGCCGCACCGGCATCTACGAGCTGCTGGTCTGCGACGACCCGATGCGCAGCCTGATCCACAACCGCGCCGCCGAAAGCGAGCTCATCGCCACGGCGCAAGCGGCCGGTCTTCGCTCCATGCGCGAAGACGGCCAGCACCTGGTCGAGGCGGGTATCACCTCGGCGGCCGAGGTGATCAGCGTGACGCGAGACTGATGCTCCCCCCGCGCCGCTTCGCGTCACCCCCCAGGGGGCAACACCTACGGCCCGGCGAAGCCGGTTCCGTGGTGTTTCCGGGCTCAGGCATAGCGCGCCGGTGCGGTGTCTGGTTTTGGGGTGGGTGCTCGGTGCAACACGTCCCATGATCTGCTGAACCTCCTCCATGCCCGCCTATTCCTTCGAAGCCCTGGACGCCCAGGGCGCCACCCAAAAAGGTCTGATCGACGCGGACACGGCGCGGGCGGCGCGGAGCATGCTGCGTGCGCGTGCGCTGGTGCCGATCCTGGTCGAACCCGCCACCGGCTCGGGCAGCCGCGCGCGCGCGGGCGGCCTCAACATCACGCTCTGGGGTGGCCGGGTTTTCAACGCCACCGCGCTGGCGGTCTGGACCCGGCAGATCGCCGGGCTGGTGGCCGCGGGCCTGCCGCTGGAGCGCGCGCTGGCCGCCTTGACCGAAGAGGCCGAGAACGACGCCCAGCGCAACCTCATGGCCTCCCTGCGCTCCGAGGTCAACGCCGGCTCGCCGTTCGCGCGCGCCCTGAGCGCGCACCCGCGCGAGTTCTCCGACATCTACACCGCCGTGATCGCCGCGGGCGAACAGAGCGGCCAGCTCGGCACCGTGCTGGAGCGCCTGGCCGACGATCTGGAGGAGCGCGAGGCGCTCAAGAACAAGCTCATCGCCGCCTCGCTCTATCCGGCCATCGTCACGCTGGTGGCGATCGTCATCGTGGTGTTCCTGGTCAGCTACGTGGTGCCCCAGGTGGCGGGCGTGTTCGCCGGCAGCAAGCGCGCCCTGCCCGTCCTGACCGTGATGATGCTGGCCATCAGCGACTTCGTGCGCAGCTACGGCTGGTTCCTGCTGGGCCTGCTGATCGCCGCCGCGGGCGCGCTGGTGATGGCGCGGCGCCAGCCTGCGCTGCGCCTGCGCATGGACGCCGCCTGGCTGCGCCTGCCCCTGGTGGGCAAGCTCGCGCGCGGCTACAACGCGGCGCGTTTCGCCGCCACGCTGGCCATGCTGGCGGCCGCGGGTGTGCCCATCCTGCGCGCGCTGCAGACCGCGGCCGAAACCCTGAGCAACCAGGCCATGCGCGCCGACGCGCTGGACGCGCTGGTGCTGGTGCGCGAGGGCGCGCCGCTGGCCTCGGCCATCGCCAGCAAGAAGCGCTTCCCACCGTTGGTGGCGATGTTCGCCCGCCTGGGCGAGCAGACCGGCCAGCTGCCCGCCATGCTCGGGCGTGCCGCCAAACAGCTCGGCGCCGAGGTGCAGCGCCGCGCCATGCACCTGGCCACCATCCTGGAGCCACTGCTCATCGTGGGCATGGGCGCGGTGGTGATGCTGATCGTTCTGGCGGTGCTGATGCCGATCATTCAGCTGAATCAATTGGTGAAGTAGGTCCACCCCCGTCGCTGCGCTCCGCCCCTCAAGGGGCAATGCGAGCGGCCCGGCGGAGCCGGTTCCGCCGCATTCCCGGCGGGGCTTCCCCTCTCTTGTCGCGCCTCTTCGCTGTTCGGCTACGCTTCGCCATTCCTGTTCGTCTTCTACTCCGGGACCTGACCCATGGCTGCAACACTCGATGGTCAATTGGTGGTCGCGATTTCTTCGCGGGCGCTGTTCGACTTTGAAGAAGAAAACCGCCTGTTCGAAACCGGCGACGACCGGGCTTACATGCAGCTGCAGCTGGACCGGCTGGAGCAGCCGGCGCAGCCGGGGGTGGCGTTTTCGCTGGTGCACAAGCTGCTGGCCTTCAACGACGCCACGGCCCAGCGCGTGGAGGTGGTGATCCTCTCGCGCAACGACCCGGTCTCGGGCATGCGCGTGTTCCGCTCCGCCCAGCACTACGGCCTGCCCATTCAGCGCGGCAGCTTCACGCGCGGCCAGCCCCCCTGGCGCTACCTGCGCCCGCTGCGCGCCAACCTGTTCCTCTCGACCCACCTGGCCGACGTGCGCGCCGCGCTCGACGCCGGCGTGCCGGCCGCGCAGGTGTACCCGCTGTCGGTGCACGCCAGCGACGCCCACCCGCACGAGGTGCGCATTGCCTTCGACGGCGACGCGGTGCTGTTCTCCGACGAAGCCGAGCGCGTGTTCCAGGCCGAGGGCCTATCGGCCTTCCAGGCGCACGAGGCCAGCAAGGCCGCCCAGCCGCTGGCCGGCGGCCCGTTCAAGCCCCTGCTCGAAGCCCTGCACCGGCTGCAAGCCGAAGGCACGAGCGCCATGCGCATCCGCACCGCGCTGGTCACCGCGCGCAGCGCCCCGGCGCACGAGCGCGCCATCCGCACGCTGATGAACTGGAACATCGAGGTGGACGAGGCCATGTTCCTCGGCGGCCTGCCCAAGGGCGAGTTCCTGCGCGAGTTCGAGCCCGACTTCTTCTTCGACGACCAGACCGGCCACATCGAGTCGGCCGCGCTGCACGTGCCCGCCGGGCACGTGGCCAGCGGCATCTCGAACACATGACCCACCCCGGCGCAGCGCTGCGCGCGTCTTCCCCTCAAGGGGACGCTGCGAGTGGCCCAGAAAAGCCGGTTTCACCGCAGCCTGTTTTCAAGACACCTCGCTCCACCCGTTGAGAGACTTCCCATGACAGAACCCCTCTCCAAACTCAAAAGCTTCCGCCAGTTCGCTGGCAAGGTGGGCCGCCTGGCCCTGCCCTATTTCAGTTCCGAAGAAAAATGGAAGGCGCGCGCCCTCCTGGCGGCCATCGTCGCGCTCAATCTGGCCGCGGTCTACATGTTGGTGCTGCTCAACGAGTGGAACCGCGGCTTCTACGACGCGCTGCAAAACAAGGACCAGCCGGTCTTCTGGCGCGAGCTGGGTCGCTTCACCTACCTCGCCTTCGCGTTCATCGTCATCGCGGTCTACCGCTTCTACCTGACGCAGTTGCTCCAGCTGCGCTGGCGCAACTGGATGACCGCCCACTACCTGGACCGCTGGTTGTCCAACAAGGCCTTCTACCAGTTGGAGCTGGCGCGCTTTTCCAAAGAGGCCGACGCGCCGCCCGACAACCCGGACCAGCGCATCGCCGAAGACCTGAACCTGTTCACCGGCGACACCGTCGGGTTGACCATGGGCCTGATGAATGCCGTGGTCACCCTGGTGAGTTTTGTCGGCATCCTCTGGGGCCTCTCCGGCAGCTTCGCCTTCGACTTCAACGGTGGCTCGTACGTGATCCCCGGCTTCATGGTCTGGATGGCGGTGGCCTACGCGCTGGCCGGCAGCGTACTCACGCATTACATCGGCCGCCCGCAGATCGCGCTGAACTTCAAACAGCAGCGCTTCGAGGCCGACTTCCGCCACCACCTTATGCGCGTGCGCGAATACAGCGAGTCCATCGCGCTGGACCGGGGCGAACCGGTGGAGCGCACACAGCTGGGCGGGCGCTTCACCACCCTGCTCGGCAACTACCTGAGCCTGATCAAGGCGCAGAAGCGGCTGATCTGGTTCAACACCTTCTACGGCCAGGCCGCCGTGGTGTTCCCCTTCATCGTGGCCGCGCCGCGCTTCTTCAGCGGCGCCATCCAGCTCGGCGAGCTGATGCAGATTTCGTCCGCCTTTGGCCGCGTGCAGGACTCGCTCTCGTGGTTCGTCGACAACTACAGCAGCCTGGCCGCCTGGCGTGCCACCACCGACCGGATCATCAGCTTCGAAGAGAGCTTCCAGGCGCTACAACAGGCCGAGCTGGCCCACACCCAAGACGCCACCCAGAGCGACCACCTCAGCGTGGACGATCTGCACATCGCGCTGCCAGGCCAGGTGGCGCTGCTCAGCGGCAGCGGCCTCACGCTGTCGGCGGGCGACACCCTGTTGATCAAAGGCCCCTCGGGCAGCGGCAAGTCCACGCTGTTCCGCGCGCTGGCCGGCATCTGGCCCTGGGCCCGCGGGCGACTGCACCTGCCGACCGACTTCGACGACCGCGTCATGTTCCTGCCGCAAAAACCCTACTTCCCCAACGGCCCGCTGCGCACCGCGCTGGCCTACCCCGCCACGCCTGAGAACTACACCGACGCCGAACTGCAACAAGCCCTGCGCAACGCGCTGCTGCCGCGGCTGGCCGACGAGCTGGACCGCGAAGACACCTGGGGCCAGAAGCTCTCGGGCGGCGAACAGCAGCGCCTGGCGATCGCCCGCGCCATCCTCAAGAAGCCCCGCTGGCTGTTCGTGGACGAGGCCACCAGCGCCCTCGACGAAGCCGCCGAGGCCACGCTGTATCAGCGGCTGCGCGCCCTGGTGGCCGAGCAGGACGGTGCCCTGATCTCCATCGCCCACCGCCCGGCGGTGGGGGCGTTTCATGCGCAGCAGTGGACGCTGGTGGACACGGACGGCGGCGAGAGCCGCTTCAAGCTCGTGGCGAGCTGATGCTTGTCATGGCGAACGCCCGGACAGGATGATGTCCGCCACCTCGCCGGGGTTTTCCAGCGCTGTGAAGTGCCCCGATTTTTCGATCGTCCTCAACCTCGAATGGGCAATGGCCTGTCGGTTTCGCAATCTTTCTTCCGGGTTTGACCAATCCTCATTGCCATAGATGAAGGTGACGGGAACCGCGACCCTGGAATAGAGTTGCCGGGCTTCTACCCACGTTGTCCAGTTCTTGAATACGGAATATTCGGCACGGCGATAGCCGTCACGTTGGCCGGTCCGAGAAAATTCGGTCAGCATTTTTTCCGGCAACCGGGATGCGTCATGAAAGCCCCCTCCCAGCACGGCGGCGGTGACGAATCTCGGTTCGAATGTATAGGGGCCAAATACCTGGAACAGACCGACCATCCAGCCGCTTCTGCTCCGACGTATGCCGCCGCCAAAATCCTCTCCGTAATCGTAAGGATTCAGGGAAACAACCCTCTTGACCCTGTCAGGCAACTCTGCGGCGACGGTCAATGCCAGGACACCGCCAATGGACTCCCCCACCAGGGTGGCATCTTTCAGATCCAGCCTGGTCATGAATTCTTTCACCGTCTGGCGCAGAAATTCTTCCGTGTAGTCAACCGGCGGCAGGCTGGATTGCCCATGCCCCGGCAAATCCAGCGCGTAAACCTGGTACTGCCCACTGAGTTCGGGCACCAGCTTTTCAAAATAATCGAGTTGTGTGCGTATGGTGTGCAAAAGCACCAGCGGTTGGCCGGTGCCAGTGCGCACATACCTCAAGGAAATGCCGTTGCTCAATTGCAAGGTTTCTACCCTGTCCTGGCTCCACCGATACGTGTATTCACCTTCGCTGGTGTTCGCGCAGCCGCTGATGAACAGCACCAGGACAATGCCGGTCAAGATGGAAACGATATAGCTCATGGTGTGGACCTCAAGACATTGGGCAGGTAGGCAGGCTGGTTACAGGGTCGCCACGTTCGCCGAATCACGGTCCCGCCAACCGCCCCCAAGCGCCCTGAACGCCGCCACCGCGGCCCGTGCCGATTCCGTTTGCGCCTGTGCGTGTGCATCCGAGGTGCGCAACAGGTTTTCGTCGGCCTGCAGGACCTCGATCAGGCTGAGCACCCCTTTTTGATATCCCGCCAACGACGCGTCTCGCGCGCGGCCCAGTGAATCCACCCCATTGGCGAGAACAGCCGCCTGCTCTTCCCGGTTGACCAGCGCCGAAAAGGCGTTTTCCACATCCTCCGTGGCCCGCAGCACGGCAAGCCGATAGGCCGCCAGCACTTCGGCCTCCCGGCCTTTGGCCTGTTCAATTTGCGCGTTGATGCGCCCAAAATCGAACAGACGCCAACGCAGGCCCAGCACGCCGGCCGCCTGGCCAGCACCGCTGCTGAACAGATGGCCACCGGACACCGATGTCGCACTGCCGATCAGCCCGCTCAGAGAAAGCTTGGGGTAGTACTCGGCCATGGCACCACCAATGCGCGCATTCGATGCGGCCAGGCGGCGCTCGGCCACGATCAGATCGGGCCGACGCCTGAGCAACTCACGCGGGGACCCGGCGGCCGTGATCTGGGGGGCGACCGGGACATTCCCGGCTCCGACCAGCTCCGCCCGATGCGTGCCGGGCGGCGAGCCCAGCATCACGTCCAGTGCGTTCATGGCCACGTCCAGACCCGCCCCAAGGACCGGGATGGATGCCCGCACCTGGGCCAGCGCGCCTTCGGCCTGCCTCACCTGAAGCTCGGCCACCAAGCCTTTGCCATACAGACGCTGGATGGTCGAGAGCAGTTCTTGTTGCGTCTGCACCTGCCGCTGCGCAATGGCCAGGCGGGTTTGCAGTCCACGGATGCTGATGTAGAGGTCGGCGGTCTGGGCCGCCACAGCCAACCGCGTGGCGGTGGCCCCCGCTTCCGACGCCTGGTACTCGGCAAGCACCGCTTCCCGTTCGCGGCGCAGACCTCCGAACACATCCAGTTCCCAACTCGCCCCCAGATGGGCGTCGTAGGCATTGCCGTAACGGTCGAAACCGGGTGTCGAGCTCAAGATCTGCCCCAAGGGCGTCTCGGCGGATTGGTAGGCCCTGGCAGCTTGGCCGGTGATGTTGCCTATTGGCAACAACGCGGCATGGGCCGCACCCCAACCGGCACGCGCTTGAGTGACGCGCGCGGAGGCCTGCGCCATGTCCAGGTTCTGTTCCAGCGCCAGCGTGACGAAGCGTGTCAGCTGCGGATCACCAAAGGCCGCCCACCACTCGGCGAGATCGGCAGGGGCCGTCGCCGGTCTGCGGTCCACGGCCGCTTGGCCCTGGAATCGCTCCAGCATGGGCACATCGGGCCGGACGTAATCGGGGCCGACCGCGCAACCCGCCGTGAGGCAGGCCACCGCGATCGCGGCAAGGGTGTGTTTGTGCAGCATGGATTTCTTCCTTGAAAAAACAATAGTGACCATAATACCAAACAGTCACTAGTTGTCCAGTCTTTTGAAGTGACGTAAGCTGGCGCCATGACGAAAACCAGCACCCCCCTTCCCGCTTCGACCCGAGGTCCGGCCGACCACGAGGTGCGAGACCAGATCGTTGCCGCCGCCACGGAACACTTCAGCCGCTACGGCTACGAGAAGACAACCGTCTCCGATCTCGCCAAATCCATCGGCTTCTCCAAGGCCTACATCTACAAGTTCTTTGGATCCAAGCAAGCCATTGGCGAGGTGATCTGTGCGAACTGCCTGCGTGAGATCGAAACCGAGGTCGGCGCAGCCGTCGCTGGGGCAGACGCGCCCCCGGAGAGGCTGCGGCGGATGTTCAAGGCCCTGATAGAGGAGAGCCTTCGCCTGTTTTTTCAGGATCGCAAGCTCTACGAGATCGCCGCTTCGGCCGCCACGGAGCGCTGGCAGGCCGTTCTGGCCTATGAAGAACGCATACAGACGCTGCTTCGAGATGTGTTGCAGGAGGGTCGCCAATCCGGTGACTTCGAGCGCAAGACGCCCCTGGACGAGACCGCCATGGCGATCTACCTGGTCATGCGGCCTTACCTCAATCCGTTGCTTCTGCAACACAGCTTTGAGTACAACAAGGAGGCGCCGACGCTCCTGTCGAGCCTGGTGCTGCGAAGCCTGTCACCCTGATAAAAAAAGAATGTGAGATGTGACTATTGACTATTTTAGTCACTAGTTTCACAATGGAGGTCCTATTCACTTTGTCAGTGGGACTTCCATGCGCCGGCGTTACCTCACTTCATTTACAACCTTTTGCGCACTGCCGTTTGCGTTGATCGCATGCGGCGAAAAGGCGCCAACCACCGATCCACGTACCGAGGTGCCCCTCGTGCGCGCCGCCACCGTCGAGGGAGCAGCCGCTTCCTCACGTTCGTTCACGGGAACCATTGCCGCCCGGGTGCAGAGCGACCTGGGTTTTCGGGTCACCGGCAAGGTTCTGGAGCGGCTGGTGGACGCCGGGCAAACCGTCAAACGCGGCCAGCCGCTCATGCGCATCGACCCCGTCGATCTGAAGCTGGCAGCGCATGCACAACAGGAGGCGGTTGCCGCCGCACGGGCACGCGCGCAGCAGACGGCGGAGGATGAAGCCCGCTACCGCGACCTGCGCGGAACCGGTGCGATATCGGCGTCGGCCTACGACCAGATCAAGGCCGCGGCAGACGCAGCCAAAGCCCAGCTCAGCGCAGCCGAGGCCCAGGCTGACGTTGCCCGCAATGCGAGCCGATACGCGGAATTGCTTGCCGACGCCGACGGCGTCGTCATGGAAACGCTGGCCGAACCCGGCCAGGTCGTCAACGCGGGGCAACCGGTGGTGCGCCTGGCCCACGCCGGCCGTCGCGAGGCGGTTCTCCAGTTGCCGGAAACCCTGCGCCCGGCCATCGGATCGGAAGGACAGGCCACGCTGTTCGGCAAAGACGGCGTGGTCGTTCCGGCCCGGCTGCGGCAGCTCTCGAATGCGGCGGATCGGCTCACCCGCACTTTCGAGGCGCGGTACGTGCTGGAAGGCGAACTGTCCAGCGCCCCGCTGGGTGCCACGGTGGTGATCCAGATCCCGGACGGCCATTCCTTTGGCCAGGCAGACGTGCAGGTACCGATCGGCTCCGTGTTCGACGCGGGCAAGGGGCCGGGGGTGTGGGTCATCCATGGCGAGCCGGCCAAGGTGTCCTGGCGACCGGTCGCGGTCCAGCACCTCGATGACGATGGCGCACGCGTCGCGGGGCAGATCCAGCGGGGCGACCGGATCGTCGCGCTCGGCGCACATCTGCTGCGCGAAGGCGAGCAGGTCCGGGTGGCGGGTCTTGCCACCACCCCCGTGGCCCAGGGAGTGCACCCGTGAGCGAAAGCCGTTTCAACCTGTCGGCGCTCGCGGTACGCGAGCGCGCCATCACGCTGTTCCTGATCATCTTGATCTCGATCGGCGGGGTCATGTCCTTCTTCAAGCTGGGGCGGGCGGAGGACCCCTCATTCACGATCAAGGTGATGACGATCATCACGGCCTGGCCCGGCGCGACCGCGCAGGAGATGCAGGACCAGGTCGCCGAGAAGATCGAAAAGCGCCTGCAGGAGCTGCGCTGGTACGACCGCAGCGAGACCTACACCCGTCCTGGCTTGGCGTTCACCACGTTGACCTTGCTGGACAGCACCCCGCCATCGGAAGTGCAGGACGAGTTCTACCAGGCCCGCAAAAAGGTCGGCGACGAAGTGCGCAACCTGCCGCCCGGCGTGATGGGGCCGTTTGTCAACGACGAGTATTCCGATGTGACTTTCGCCTTGTACGCCCTCAAGGCCAAGGGCGTGCCGCAGCGCGAGCTCGTCCGCGACGCGGAAACGCTGCGCCAGCGCCTGCTGCACGTGCCCGGCGTGAAGAAGGTCAACATCGTTGGCGAACAGTCGGAGCGCATCTACGTCGAGTTTTCGCACGAGCGCCTGGCCACCTTGGGCGTCAGCCCGCAGGAGGTGTTCGCCGCGTTGGGCAGCCAGAACGCCTTGACACCGGCCGGCTCCGTCGAGACCAAAGGGCCCGAAGTGTTCATCCGCCTGGACGGCGCCTTTGACGAGCTGCAGAAGATCCGCAACACGCCCGTGATGGCGCAGGGGCGCACGCTGAAACTGTCGGACATCGCCACGGTGAAGCGGGGTTACGAAGATCCGGCGACGTTCATGATCCGCAACGGCGGCGAACCCGCCCTGCTGCTGGGCATCGTCATGCGCGACGGCTGGAACGGGCTCGACCTGGGCCAGGCGCTGGACAGCGAGGTGACCGCGATCAACACCGAGCAGCCGCTGGGCATGAGTCTGGCCAAAGTCACCGACCAGGCCGTCAACATCAGCTCGGCGGTCGATGAGTTCATGGTCAAGTTCTTCGCCGCCGTGCTGGTGGTCATGCTGGTGAGCTTCGTGAGCATGGGCTGGCGTGTCGGGGTCGTGGTTGCGGCGGCCGTGCCACTGACGCTGGCCGTCGTCTTCGCGGTGATGCTCGCGACCGGCAAGAATTTCGACCGCATCACGCTGGGGTCGCTGATCCTCGCGCTGGGTTTGCTGGTGGACGACGCGATCATCGCCATCGAGATGATGGTGGTGAGGATGGAAGAGGGCTACAACCGCGTGGCCGCTTCGGCCTATGCCTGGAGCCATACCGCGGCACCCATGTTGTCGGGCACGCTGGTCACGGCCGTTGGCTTCATGCCCAATGGCTTCGCCCGGTCCACCGCGGGCGAGTACACCAGCAACATGTTCTGGATCGTCGGCATCGCGCTCATCGCCTCGTGGGTGGTCGCCGTGGTGTTCACCCCCTACCTGGGCGTCAAACTGCTGCCCGACATCCGGAAGACCCACAGCAGCCACACCGCACTCGCCACCGCGCTCTACAACACGCCACGCTACAACCGCTTCCGCCAGTTGCTGGGGCGCGTCATTGCCCGCAAGTGGATCGTCGCCAGCACGGTGATCGGCCTGTTCGTGGTGTCGGTGCTCGGCATGGCGGTGGTCAAGAAACAGTTCTTCCCGATCTCCGACCGGCCTGAAGTGTTGGTCGAGGTGCAGATGCCCTATGGCACGGCGATCACCCAGACCAGCGCCGCTGCACAGAAGGTGGAAGCCTGGCTGGCCCAGCAAGAGGAAGCCAGGATCGTCACCGCCTACGTGGGCCAGGGCGCGCCACGCTTCTATTTCTCGATGGGGCCGGAACTGCCCGATCCGTCGTTCGCCAAGATCGTGGTGCGCACGGACAACCAGGACGAGCGCGAGGCGCTGAAACACCGGCTGCGCCAAGCCATCGCCGACGGCCTGGCCCCCGAGGCACGTTTGCGCGTCACCCAACTGGTGTTTGGCCCCTATTCGCCCTACCCCGTGGCCTACCGGGTCTCGGGCCCCGATCCCGACAAGTTGCGCCAAATCGCGGCTGACGTGCAACAGGTCATGGACGCCAGCCCACTGATGCGCACGGTCAACACCGACTGGGGCACGCGCACACCCACCCTGCATTTCACCTTGCAGCAGGACCGGCTGCAGGCCGTGGGGCTGAGCTCCAGCGCCGTGGCGCAACAGTTGCAATTCCTGCTCAGCGGCATTCCGGTCACCGCCGTGCGCGAGGACATCCGCACGGTGCAGGTGGTCGCGCGCTCGGCAGGCAACAACCGGCTCGACCCGGCCAAGATCGGCGACTTCACGCTGGCGGGGGCCAACGGGCAGCGCATCCCGCTGTCGCAGGTGGGCCAGGTCGAGGTGCGCATGGAAGAACCGGTCATGCGCCGGCGCGACCGTGTGCCGACGATCACCATCCGTGGCGACATCGCCGAAGGCTTGCAGCCGCCGGACGTGTCGACGGCCATCACCCAGCAGCTCCAACCCATCGTGGACAAGCTGCCGAGCGGCTACCACCTCGCAGAGGCCGGCTCCATCGAAGAATCGGGCAAGGCAACGCTCGCCATGCTGCCGATCTTCCCCATCATGCTGGCCATCACCCTGCTCATCATCATCCTGCAGGTGCGCTCGATCGCCGGAATGGTGATGGTCTTCCTGACCAGTCCGCTGGGGCTGATCGGCGTGGTACCAACCCTGCTGCTGTTCCAGCAACCTTTCGGTATCAATGCGCTGGTCGGCCTGATCGCCTTGTCGGGCATCCTGATGCGCAACACGCTGATCCTGATCGGGCAGATCCGTGAAAACGAAGAAGCCGGGCTGGATCCCTACCGTGCGCTGGTCGAGGCCACTGTGCAGCGCGCGCGTCCGGTGATCCTGACCGCACTGGCGGCGATCCTGGCCTTCATCCCGCTGACCCATTCGGTGTTCTGGGGAACGCTGGCCTACACGCTGATCGGCGGCACCTTCGCCGGGACGATCCTGACGCTCGTGTTCCTGCCGGCCATGTATTCCATCTGGTTCAGGATCAGGCCAGCCCCTTCACAAAGCTGATCCCCCCAACTCCCAATCACTCCCACAAAAAGGAACTGCCATGTCGAATTCCAAAGTTGTCGTCGTCACCGGCGTGTCATCGGGCATCGGGCGCGCCGCCGCCATGAAGTTTGCCAAACAAGGTTGCCGGGTCTTCGGCACCGTGCGCAACACGGCCAAAGCGCAAGCCATACCGGGCGTTGCGCTCATTGAGATGGACATCCGCGACGACGCGTCCATTGAGCGCGGCATCCTGACCATCATCGCGCAAGCCAAACGCATCGACGTGCTGGTCAACAGCGCGGGCGGAACCCTGCTGGGCGCGGCAGAAGAAACATCGATCGCCGAAGCCCAGACGCTGTTCGACACCAACGTCTTCGGCCTTTTGCGCGTGATCAAGGCGGTGCTGCCACACATGCGCCAGCAGCGTTCCGGCCGCATCGTCAACGTCAGCTCGGTGCTGGGTTTTCTGCCCGCGCCGTACATGGCGCTCTATTCGGCGTCCAAGCACGCCGTCGAAGGACTGTCCGAAACCCTGGACCACGAGGTGCGCCAGTTCGGCATCCGCGTGGCATTGGTCGAACCCTCGTTCACCAAAACCAACCTGGACCTCAACGCACCCCAGACCGTCGCCAGGATCTCCGACTACAGCAAGGAGCTCGGCATCGTTTCCCAGGCCATCCAGAACAATGTCCAAAAAGCGCCCCAGCCCGAGGGCGTCGCCGCCACGATGGTCGCAGCCGCTTTGGGACCGTGGAAGATGCGCCACACGCCCAAGGGCGAAGCGTCTCTGCTGGCCAAGCTGCGCAGATTCATGCCCGCTGGCCCGGTTGAGAAAGGTCTGCGCAAGACGTTTGGACTCGCCTGAAAGCACGGCGGCCCCATTTGCGATGCGTCACCCACATGGCACCAACATGATGCTCGCTGGATCTGTTGCACTGGTTGTGGGTGCCGACAGTGCCATTGGCGCGGCCATCGTGCGCGGCCTGATCGCGCGGGATGCGGCCAAGGTGTACGCAGAAACGTGTGCCGACCACGGCGGGAGTCTGCCATCTGGCACCGCAAACCCTGTCGTGGAGATTGCACGAACAGGGCGCGTCGGTGAGCTTGCCCGGGAACTGACCGACGTGACCCTTCTCGTCAACTGTTTGGTCGCCGGGGAATACAGCCGGCGAACGCCAACCGTCGGCCGCACCGTGAAATTGATCGACGCATTTGCCCCCGTGCTGAGGGCCAACGGCGGAGGCGCAGTGGTCAACGTTCTGTCCGTGTTGCACGCCGAACAAGCTCTGGGAAACACGGCGCCCATATCTTCGCGCCCTTTTGCGGAGTGGATGTTGGCCGATGGTCTGCGAGAGCGACTGGCCGCACAACAGACGCAGCTGCTCTTTTTGAGTGCGCAACTCGTCGTCGGCCGGGAAGAGCAGGCACTCGACGACCAGCGCGCCC
The DNA here is from genome assembly GCF_059424585.1 of Hydrogenophaga sp. GW101-3F08. NCBI lineage: Bacteria > Pseudomonadati > Pseudomonadota > Betaproteobacteria > Burkholderiales > Comamonadaceae > Hydrogenophaga > Hydrogenophaga sp. GW101-3F08. The sequence goes on along the minus strand of NZ_JBWKZP010000005.1, from coordinate 98,224 downwards.
TGGCTGGCCATATTGCAATGCGTCTGCTCCATCAACTCGAATGGCGGCACCCCCCGGTGAACGCTTGCCTGCATCCGCCCGCTTTTGACGCCGTCTCCGATCCCACAGGTACACATTTCAAGGAGTAAACATGACCACGCCCGACATCGTTCTCTGCAACCCAGTCCGCACGCCGATCAGCGCCTTCGGCGGTGCGCTCAAAGACACCCCCGCGCCCGACCTGGGCGCGGCCGTGATCCGCGAGGCCCTTCGACGCTCCAACCTCGCCGCCGATGCGGTGGACACGGTCGTGATGGGTCAGGTCATCCAGGCTGGCGCCAGAATGAACCCGGCGCGCCAGGCTTCTGTCGGCGCCGGGCTCCCGGTGCAGGTGCCCGCCATGACGGTGAATCGGGTCTGCGGCTCCGGGGCACAGGCGATCGCGACCGCAGCACTCGAAATCGCGGCCGGATACGCCCAGGTCGCGATCGCTGGCGGCATGGAGAACATGGACCAGGCGCCCTATCTGCTGCCGGGTACGCGCTGGGGCCAACGCATGGGGGACGCGCAGATGCTCGACAGCCTGCTGCGCGATGGCCTTCACGACGCCTTCAGCGGCCAGCATTCGGGGTGGCACACCGAGGATCTTGTCAGCCGGTACAGCATCACGCGCGAGGACCAGGACCGCTGGGCCGCGCGGTCGCAACAGCGTTTCAGTGCCGCACAGGCTGCCGGCAAGTTCGACGACGAGATCGTCGCGGTCGAAACAATCGGCCGAAAAGGTCCCGTGAGCTTTTCCAGGGATGAAGCCAACCGCCCCGACACCACGCTGGAAGCGCTTGCCAAGCTCAAGCCCGCGTTTCGCAAGGACGGCACCATCACCGCCGGCAATGCGCCCGGGCTCAACAGCGGCGCCTCGGCAATGCTCGTGGCCGAGCGCGCGTTTGCGGAACGGCATGGCCTGCAACCCTGGGCGCGCCTGGTCGCTCATGGCGTCGCGGCGGTCGAGCCCGGCATGTTCGGCATTGGCCCGGTGCCGGCCGTCAAGCTGGCGCTGGCGCGCGCCAACTGGAAACACACGGACGTGGAGCGCATCGAGATCAACGAGGCCTTCGCCGCGATCACGTTGGCCTGCCTGCGTGAACTCGACCTGCCGGAGGACATCGTCAATGTCGAGGGTGGTTCGATCGCCCACGGCCACGCCATCGGTGCCACGGGTGCCGTGCTGACCACGCGTCTGCTGCATTCGATGCGACGCGACGGGTTGAAGCGGGGCGTGGTGACCCTGTGCATCGGGGGCGGCCAGGGGATCGCGCTCGCGCTGGAGGCTCTTTGAGCTGCAGCCGTGGCCGCACTCAGTGCGGCCACGGCGCCACAGATCTCCGAGATTTCAAGTTGCCAAGGACATCACCATGGACCACCTTCAATCGATGCGCGTTTTTCAGTGTGTCGTAGACGAAGGCGGCTTTGCCGCTGCCGCACGCAAGATGGACCTCGCACCGGCGGTTGTCACCCGTCAAGTCCAGGACCTCGAGCAATCGCTGGCCGTTCGACTGCTGCATCGCACGACGCGAAAGATGTCGCTCACCCAGGCGGGGGAGGGCTACCTGTCGCGGCTGCGTCTGATCCTGTCGGAAATCGAGGAGGCCGAAGACCAGGTTCGGGCGCATTCGAGTGAGATTTCGGGCAACTTGCGCGTCGCCACAACCTCGCTGGTGGCCGTGAATCTGCTGGCCCCCTGCGTGGCCGATTTTCAGAGGCGGTATCCCGCGGTGCAAGTCGAGATCCACACCTCCGATCGTCCGGTGCAGGAATTGCACCAGTTCGATCTGACTATCGTGAGACAGGACGATCACCTGGATGCCGACGCCGTCGTCCGCCCCGTGCTCGACATGAACTATGTCCTCTGCGGCTCAGTGCAGTACCTCCAGGTCCATGGTGTTCCCGAGGCACCGGAGGATCTGTCCCGGCATCGCATGGTGCGTCTGCACACCCCTGGCACCCGTCTGCACGCGATCGCCCTCACCAACCCTGCCGGGGGTGATCGCCGCATCGAAGTCGCGCCTGTCTGGTCCGTGATGTCGAATGACGACGAGACGACGTACCAAGCCGTGTTGGCTGGCGCTGGTCTCACCTTTCTGCCCGAGCTTGCATTGACCGCCCGTCCGCATGGCGGACAACTGCGTCGCGTGCTCGCACCATGGGTCAGCGCTGACGGATTGAAGCTCGTTGCCACCATGCCCAGCAGGCGGTTTCTGCCGCTGCGCACACGCACCTTCCTCGAATTCTTCGTCCAGCACGTTCAGAAAGTGGCGGCGACGGCCAGGGCCGTTCAGCCACCGGCAGTCGCGTAAATGCCCATGAAACCATCACCTACTGGCCGAGTCCTCACGAAGCCTCGCCTCAACGCAGGTTCATGCAGTTGGCGTAAAAGGTGGTGGTGGCGGGCCAGTCGGAGAACACGCCCATCACGCCCACGTCCTTGGCCAGCACGTGCAGGGCGGTGAGCATGTCGCCTTCGTCCTTCACGGCGCTGTCGAAGGTCTGGTAGTACCACCCGTTGTTGCCATCGGCCAGCACGCCCGAGCGCTCCAGCGTCCAGGTGATCAGCCCCAGGCCCGCCGCCTTGGCATCCTTCGCCGCCTGTGAGGCCACGATCTTGCCGCCCTCCGCGGTCAGCAGCGCAAACATCGGCGGCGCCCAGATGTGGATGCCCTGCGCCTTGTACCCCTTGAGCGTGGCGAGGTCGGGCAGGTCTTTGGGCGAGTCGGCGTCGTCCAGGTAGACCGCCTGCTGGCCAAACGCCGGCTCGTTCTTCACCCAGTACAGCAGGTCGTCGATGTTGAACGACTGGGCGAACACGTTGCGCGGCGCCACCTGGGCCCGCTTGTACTCGTCCAGCATCTTCTGCGCGTAGGCCTGCTGCGTGAAGCCGTCGAATGGCATGGTCACGCTGGTGCTCTTGAGTTCGGGCGTCATCTTCACGCCCAGCTGCTTGAACAGCTCGATGCTTTCGGCGTGCGTCAGCAGCGTGCCGCTGCTCGGGCCCGAGTACAGGTCGGTGCGCCAGTTGGCCGTGCCGCCCAGGTACTGCTCGGGCGTGCGCGCGGCCGGGTTGGAAGCGTCCATCTTGCCGCGCAGGGTCTTGAACTCTGCCAGCGTGATGTCGCTGGTGCGGCATTCGGCCTTGGCCGGCGTCACCACCTTGCCATCGGCGTCCAGCACGGCGGGCACGAAAGGCTGGGTGCACTTGGCCGCCAGCGGCGTGACCAGGATGTTGGTCGTCGTGTGCAGGTCGTTCTGCGCGTGGCGGCAGACCAGTTCCTTGTCCTTGGTGAAGGTCACGTCGCATTCGAGGATGCCCGCGCCCATGCGCGCGGCCGCCACGTAGGACTCGCGTGTGTGCTCGGGGAACTGCATGGGTGCACCGCGGTGACCGATGGAAAAGTCGCGCGGCTTGAAATCACCGCGCCGCGCGCACTGCTGCAACTCGCGCTTGAGCGGGCCATCGGCCATGCCATCGACCAGAAAGAACGGGCGCGGGCCCAGCTGGACATGGCTCGGACGCTCGACGCCGCCATGGGACGAACGGCTTTGGGTGGCGGACGGCGACTGGGCCAGCGCCGACGCGGCGGCCAGGCCGAGCACGGCCAGACCCAGAATGCGGGGCAAGAACGACATGGGGATTCCCCTCCGGTGGGATGAACGAATGGTGTGTGTTGAGATGTGACGTCGGCGGCGTGCGCCCGACCGACGGATCATCCGTCGGGTCCGTGAAGGGGGCATGACAAGCGTGCGGGTCGACCACCCGCGTGGCAGGGTGACTTGCTCACCCCAGCGCATCGAAGCGAAACACACCGTGTTCGGCCGGAACGGTGGCGTGGGCCAGCGAAGCGGCCAGAGGCATGCCGCGCTCGCTGTTGGTCAACAAGACAAACCCGTTGCGGGAAGCGACCGAAACCATGGCAAAGGCCCGGAACCCCGGGTTGTTGCCCCATTGCCAGAGGTAGGGGCCGCCGGCCGCGGTCTCGATGCCCCAGCCCTGGCCCCAGGCCAGCCCCAGTGCCGGCTTGGCGGGCATGGGATGGGCCAGCGTCAACGCCAGCAAGGCGGGGTCCGCCAGCCAGGCCGCCAGCAGGCGCGCGTAATCCGCAGCCGTGGTGTAGAGCGACGCCGCCGCGTTGGGTTCGCGCAGGTCAAACCGCACCCGCCCGCCCAGCCACGAAGTGCCGTCCAGCACCTGTGCGCGGATGTCGTCCGTCAGCCGCAGGCGGGAATGCCGCATGCCGAGCGGATCAAACACACGCTGTACCACGACCGACTCGATGTCCTGCCCCGTCACGGCGCTGATGACGGCCTGCAGCAACATATAACCCTCACCGGAATACTGCCAGCGTTCGCCCGGCTCGAACTCGGGAGACAGGGGGCCGCGCGTCCAGTTCGGCAAACCGGAGCTGTGGTTGAGCAAGGTGCCCAGCGGGATGCGCGCCAGCGTGCTCGCGGGCACATGATCGACAGGGTTGTCGTTCGCGCTGTTGAACGGCTTCTGACGGTGGACGTAGCCCTCGGGCAGGTAACGCGAGACCGAGGCCCGCAGATCAAGCTGCCCATCGCGAACCAGCTTCAGGGCCGCGAAAGCGATCACGGGTTTGGTAAGCGACGCCGCCTGGAACACCGGGTCGGAAGGCAACGGACTTGCCGACGTGCAGCCCGACACCAGCACCGGAGCGCCGGGCCGGCCGGCTTTCAGCGTGACATGGCTCGCCGCGCAGACGCCGAGCCGGGTGGCCAGGGCAGGAAGCGGCTCGCCGCTGTAGCGCGTCAGGTCGGTCGCGCAGGCAGCCAGCAATGGGGCGCTGGCGCCCGCGAGGAGGAATTCACGGCGGGAAAGAGGCATCACGTTGAATTGGTGGCTTGATTGGATGTCAGCACGCTCACCTTGTAGCCACCCGAGCACCACGGCTCTGGTGGACCACCCGAATCACTCAGGGCCACATCAACCCACACCTACTCGAACACTCTCTTGCTGTCGAACACCGACTCCAAACTTTGAATCAATTGAGCGCTTCCTTGACCGTTGATGGCCCCATTAAATAAAACCGCTCTTGCCAACCTAGATTGAAGGGCGCGAATGAATTCAATCGGATAGGTATCATTTTTTGCGCCCTCCAAAGCATTTTTGTAACCCAAGGCTATGGCGTTAAGCAAGTGATTTGCCGCCACGTTGTAATTTTTTCGCACCCCCCGTCCATTCAAATAAAAAATGTAGAGGTTGTAATGTCCAATCGAATTACCTGCCTTAGCCGCAAAACCCGCGTACTCGACCGCTTTTTTATAATCGATAGGTGCACCATAGGTGCCTGTGGAATAAACGAACGACAAGTCGGCCGCACTTTTTTCCGAACCCTGTTCATATCCTTTCTGAAAATGATCGATGGCCTTTTTATAATCCTGAGGAACCCCTGATGCCCCATGAAGGTAGATGGAGCCCAATTCATTGTGTGAGTAGCCGAAGTCATCAATATTGCCTGCGACAGCCTTTTCGAAGTTGCTGATGGCTTGCTTGACGTCGGGCGGCGTCTGAATCATGTATGTAATGCCCAGAAGGGCATAGGCGCGGACAGTTCCGGCTGCCCCGGCAGACTCCATCAGCCCAATCCCTTTGGCCTTCTCGGCTGCGACAACTCCATTCTCGGTCGCCATGCAATATCCCGCTTCTGCCATGGCGTCGCCGCGACTGGCATCAGCTTTGAAGGCTTTTTGAAAGTAGCTGCAGGCCTCGTCTGGTTTGTGGCTGCTGCTGAGCATCTTTCCCGCGTTCACCAAGGCGTTGACGCTTCCAAGGGCCGCCGCTTTCTCAAAGTAAGTGAGTGCAACATCAAAATTCGGCGGTACTCCACCAAGACGCGCGGATGTTGGGTCGTACAGCAGCCCCATGTAGTTGAGCGCACGCAGATCATCATCAGCAGCAGCAGCGCGAAGAGCCTGTAGCGTGACAGGATCATTTGCCTTCAAGCCAGCGTCAATTTTCCCCCCTTCCTCGTCGGTATACGACAAGGGCACTGGCAGGACCCGAAGGTTATTGCTTGGAGTAATCCAGAACCCGGATCCGAAAACGAGTATGGCGACCGCCAAAGGCCCCATCAACCAGGCCAGCCGATAGGTCTTTGAGTCCAGCCAGGCGCTGGAATGTGCTTTGAGGATGGCATTCATCGGTGTTACCTCGAGCGCCCAAGCGCTGCAATCAGGTCTGCTTCGTTGAGTTCGGTGAGGCTTTCACTGAGGGTCGACGCAATGCGAAGAGCATGCTCTTCACGCGCCCGCTCCAGCAAAGTCCGCATCTCGCGTGCATTGGCCCAGGCTCTGTCATTCGCACGAACAGACAACCAGGGACGGACGATGTTCTTGTAGTGACCCGGGAGCGTGAACTGCTGTGCCGCCGCCATGTTGGCGAAGATGTCGAGCAATTCATCTTCCGCATAGTTGGCGAAGTGCAATTGCTTGGTGAACCGGCTGGCCAGTCCAGGATTTGAATTGATGAATGTTGCCATTTCACGGGGGTATCCGGCGGCGATCACAACGATCCGGCTGCGGTTGTCCTCCATGAACTTGAGAAGGGTGTCGATCGACTCCTGACCAAAGCCCTGGCCCCCTTGTGCATCGCCTGCCAATGTGTAGGCTTCATCGATGAAAAGAACACCGTCAAGGGCTTCCTTGCACTTTTCCAGTGTTTTGATGGCGGTCTGTCCGACGTACCCGGCCACGAGCGCGGCGCGATCCACCTCGACCACATGGCCCTTCCGGACCACCTTCAGTGCCTTGAAGATGTCGCCCAGGATCCGGGCCACTTCGGTCTTGCCGACACCGGGCGCACCCGAGAACACCATGTGCTGGCTCATCGCAGTGACACTGAGTCCTGCTTCGGCGCGGCGCTGTTCCACCTGTATGCGCGCGACCAAACCTCGGACCTCATCCTTTACCGCTTGCAACCCGGTCATGCTGTCCAGGCGATTCAGACAGGCTTGTACAGGGTCCAGGCGCTCAGGCTCCACCTCTTCATCGGAGGTGATGAGGATGGGGCGAACAGTGCTCCCTGCACGCATGGCACGTCGAGCGTCGATGGTCGCACTGAGCTTCAACGCGATATATGTTCCGATGGCACCAATGATCAGAAGCAAGGACAACCTAAAGAGGTTGCCCGATGCAAGAAGCGTGCTCCATGGGTGACTGGCGGCAAAGTGAAACCCTGCCAGCAACGCCAGCAACGCCAGCACCTGCAGACCGAGATACGCTGCAAAGCTTGTTCGGATGTCCGTGGCGTTCATTTGATGTCGTCCTACAGCTTCGCGATGGCCGACTCAATGTCGTCCAGGGAGATGTGTTGAATGGTGTGGCCGAACTCCGCAGACGTGGCCAGGCGGTTGGCCTGCTCTTCACAGACCCGCTCGAACAGGTTGCGGATGGATCGGGCATTGCCCCATTCGGCTGACTTCATGCGGTCGGCAAACCACGGCTTGAGCAGACGCTCCAGTCCTGCATCGGGAAGCTCATACTGGCGCTCCCGGGCAATGCGCTGGAAGATGGCGAAGAGCTCCGATGGTCGGTATGCCGGAAAGTCGATGGTCTTTGCGAACCGGCTGGCCAAGCCAGGATTGCTGGAGACGAAACGCCTCATTTCATTGGGATAGCCCGCGACGATCACGATGATCCGTGAGCGGTGGTCTTCCATGAACTTGAGCAGAACCTCAATGGCTTCTTTGCCAAATCCGCCGCCATCGGCGCTTCCGTCAGCCAGGGAATAGGCCTCATCGATGAACAGCACACCATCGAGCGCACGCTTGCAGATGGCCAGGGTGCGTTCAGCGGTCTGACCGACATACCCGGCCACCAGGTCTGAACGATCCACTTCCACCAGGTGTCCACTCTCTAGCACGCCCAGCGTTCTGTACACGGCGCCCAACTGGCGTGCGATCTCGGTTTTACCGACACCCGGGGGACCTGTGAACACCATGTGCTGGCTCGTCGCCGTGACGCTCATGTTCTGCAAACGGCGCTGCTGTTCGATCTGAAGGCGTGAGAGGAGTGAATTGATCTCGCGTTTGACCGAGTTGAGCCCGACCATGGACTCGATTTGCTCGATGGGCTTGTTCGGGGACTCAGAAGATTCGAACGCGGGTGGAGCCACAAAACTGCGCCATACGCCGTTCGACTCATAGGTGGTGCCCCGAATCGCCAGACGGGCCGAGGCGTATGTCAGGAGCAGCGCAACGGAGAAAAGGAGCAGTGCAACAGCGATTTTGGTGACGGTCTCGCTGTATGCCATGCCGACCCAAGGGGCCTTTTCCGGGGTGGTGATCCAGACCGTCAGGAAAACGCCGAATACGGTGATCAGAAGTAGAGGAATGTAGAAGCGAATAGAGGATGCATTCATGACCGATCACCTGCAGTTTGGGTTGATATTCCAGACCACCGGGATGTTGACGGTTGTCGTTGACGGGAAATTCAGCTCCATACCCGGCGACAACGACAAAACACCATGCTCTGCATTGCCCTCCACCACCAACACGCCTTTGCCTGTTTCGTAGGGGGCAGGAAACGGGATGATGAATGCCATGGGCCCCTTTGCCAGCGAGTACCAGCGGGACGTGTACGTACCGGACGTGATGCGAACCTGGCCTTGACTCTGAGGGGTCGAAATCAGTGTGAGACGAGCGATCGCCTCTGGGCAACGACTGGATGGTTCCTGATTGGTGCTCGCGAGCCCCGCTGTCAACGTCGGGCGGAACGCCGCATATTCTTCTGGCGACATGGGCACCAGGGTGTAGGTGGCTCCCGACGGATTCTCCGCAATGGACGGCTGCGCGGATGAAGATGTCGCAATGTTGGAAAAGCGCGAGGGGGTCGGCAATGCCGCGCTGAGCATGCCCCATGCACCCAGGGTGGTGACCAGCGAAGCAGATCCGGCGACGATGGCGCCCCGTCGACTCATTGAAGGGGGTGGTGGGTGTGGCGAGCTCGGTGCCTGATGGGACGCCGAAGAATGTGCCGCCATCCCGGCGGCTTTCGGCTGACCAGACGCAATGGCCGCCGCACTCTGCTTCTCAGTTTTCACGTGTTTTCCCTGGCTTATTTATGCTGTCCGACTGACCCAACAGTATATGTTTTCGCATTTGCAAGGCCATTTTTTGACCCGAAAGCATTCAGACAATGGCGCGGACTCTGACCGAGACCGTCGATCAGATCGATCGTTGGGGAAACAGTATCTAAAGACCGAGAAGGGCGTACCGCCAGGGCGTTCGAGACAGGGTCTCGAACGAAACCTCGTTGATGCAGGATGAGTCCACCTCAACGGGGGTAGCGATACCCCGCCCACCCCCGCGCCCGCAGCTCACAAGCCGGGCAGCTCCCGCAGCCATAGCCCCAGTCCTGCCGGTGCTCGCGGTCGCCGAGGTAGCAGGTGTGGGTGTGTTCCACGATCAGGTTGACCAGCGCCTGCCCGCCTCCGGGCACGCCCGAGGCCTGGCCCAGTTCTTCGGCCAGGCGCCAGGTGGCGGCTTTGTCGATCCACATGAGCGGGGTGTCGATCAGGAAGCGGTGGTCCATGCCGAGGCTGAGCGCAACCTGCAGGGCTTTCATGGTGTCGTCGCGGCAGTCGGGGTAGCCGCTGAAGTCGGTTTCGCAGACGCCGGTGACGATGACCTGGATGCCGCGGCGGTAGGCGAGCGCGGCGGCGAGCGTCAAGAACAGCAGGTTGCGCCCGGGCACGAAGGTATTGGGCAGGCCGCTGGCTTCCATGCGGAAGGCCATGTCGCGCGTGAGCGAGGTTTCACTCACTTTGCCGAGCACGGCGAGGTCGAGCACGTGGTCTTCGCCCAGGCGCTCGCCCCAGGCGGGAAAGCGCTCGCGCAGTTCGCGCAGCACGACGGTGCGGGCCTGCAGCTCGACGCTGTGGCGCTGGCCGTAGTCGAAGCCCAGGGTTTCGACGCGCGGGTAGCGCGAGAGGGCCTGGGCCAGGCAGGTGGTGGAGTCCTGGCCGCCCGAGAACAGGACGAGTGCGCTGGTGTGGTGGGGGGGCTGGTTTTGCATCGCGCGATGGTAGCGCGGCTGCGGCTTGCGCTGGGGCTACGCGCCCTGGTCGCGGCTGGTGGTGAGCATGCGGATGAGCGAGCGGTTGGCGTGCTCCAGGCTCATCTCGTGGCGCTCGCAGACTTCGGGCAGGCGGTGCAGGTGCTCCACGTCGGCCTGGGCGCGCGCCACGTCCAGGAAGACGTGGTACGGGCCTTCCTGGCGCAGCAGGGCGCTCGTCACCCGCCCCGACATGGGAAGCCGGTTGAGCAGATCGGCCATGGGCAGGTGCAGCAGCACGTCGAGCTGCGAGAACAGCGCAGTGGTGTAGACCTCGGCGCGCAGGTTTTCGGTGGAGCCCGATTCCAGCAGGTGCTGTGCCAGGCGCGAGTGCATCACCTGGGCATAGCGCACCGGGTGCAGCGCGGGGTCGTTGGTGCTGCCGGCCAGCTGGTCGGCGAGCCAGCGGCTGAGCGCGGTGAAGCCCAGCATCATGAGGGCGTGGCGCACCGACTCGATCTCGTGGCGCAGGCCGTAGGCGGCGGAGTTGACGAGCTGCAGCAGGCGGTAGACCAGCACCGGGTCTTGCCGCACCAGGCGCTCGATCAGGTCGAGCGAGCTGTCCAGCCCGATGGCCTGGCGGATCTGCCCGATCACGCTGGCGTCGCAGCCCAGGGGCTGGTGCCGGTAGGCGTGCAGCACGTCGTCGTCGGGCCAGCCCAGGATGCCCCAGGCGCCGGCTTCGTCCAGGCAGTGCTCGGCCAGCGCGCGGTTGCATACGCCTTCGTACAGCTGGCCCGGCAGGATGGGGCTGGGCCGCGCCGGCACGGCGCCGGGTTCGGCGGGCCGCAGGCGCAGGGTTTCAAACACCTCCTGGGCGCTCAGACGCAAGAGGCTGCACACGTCCAGCGGCGCGGCCGCCTCACCGCGCACCGCCGCCAGGTCGGCGTGGCGCAGCAGGCGGTGCCCGCGGCGCACCGCCATGGCCAGATGCGCCATGCCGTCGGTGCTCTCGAACAGCGCGCCAGGCACTTCGACCCAGGTGTTGGGCACGGGCTCGCTGGTCAGCGCCTGCTGCAACAGCACCGGGGACGAGATGGCGAGGATGAGCGTGGGTGCGGCCACCGGCCAGCCCCCGCCCAGCAGGCGCAGCAGGTGGGACCCGTCGACAGCTTCGGCGTGCTGCGTGAGTACGCGCAGGCGCACCGCGGCCAGCTGGCGGCGCCGGTTCCACACGGGCTGGTAGCCCAGTGCGATGCTGTCAAGAATGGTCTGGCTCATGGTGTCTCATGACGGCGACCGTCCGCGTCACCCCAGGTACTGGAACAGGGACAAGCGTTGCACCTGGGCGTAAGACTGCAGCGCGGCCTGCAGCCCCACCTGCTGATTCTGGAAGTCCGAAATGCCCTTGATCATGTCCAGGTCTTCGAGACGCGATTTTTCGCTCTCGTGCGCCACCATGCGGTCGGACAGCTGGCCATCGACCGCCTCGCCGCGGTTGAGCCATTCGCCGGCCTGGGCGCGCGCCAGCAGCACGCGGTCGTGCCCGGCGTCGAGCTCGGTGAGCGAGCGGCCGATCGCCTGCGTGAGCTGGGCGGTCTGGCCGGTGCTGGCGCCGCGCAGGGCGTCCACCGCGTTCTGCATCACCTGGAACAGATCGGTCGGCGCCGTCACCGGGCGCAGCTCCACCGAGTCGCCGCTGTCGGGCTGGCCCTGCATCACGAAGGACATGCCGTCGAACTCGATGGCGCTGCCGGCGGTGTAGGGCACGCCGACCTGGCCGGCCACCGGCGTGGCGGTGGTGGTGTTGGTCACGGTGTACTGCATCACGCCGGCCACCTCGGCAAAGCCGATGCTGTAGTCGTTGCCGGTGAGCGCGCCCGGGTCGGTCACCTGGCCCATGTCGGTGCGCACGCCACCGGTGTTGCCGGTCGGCAGGTCGAGCCGGAAGGTGCCGTTGCCTTCGGGCACGCGCATCCAGATGGCGTTGCCGTCCAGGGTCTGCGGCAGGCTGTTGATGCCGGTGGCTTCCTGGCCGCGCTGGCCGTCGAAGCGCACCACGCCGGAGCCGCTGGGGCCGTAGAGCTCGACAAAAGGCGTGGACGAGCCACCCAGGCCGCCAAAGAGGGTGCGGCCAAAGCTGTCCTTCTGGTTGACCACGCCGAGCAGGCGCTCGCGCAGGCCTTCGATCTGCTGCGCCAGGTCCTTGTATTCGTTGCTGCCGTAGCCGCCGTTGCCGGCCGCCACCAGCAGGTCGCGCACGTCCTGGATCAGCTCGCCGGCCTCGCCCAGCGCGCTCTCGGCCTGGGTCAGGCTGCTGCGCGAGGCTTCGAGCGAGCGCTGGTCGGCGCCTGCGCGCGCGAGGCGGTTCTGCGCGCTTTCGGAGAGCACGGCGGCCACCGGGTCGTCGCTGGCGCGCTGCACCCGCTTGCCGGTGGAGATGTGTTCCTGCAGGGTGGACAGCTCGGCCTGGCGCTTGTTCAGGGCGGCGATCGTGTTGTCGTAGCTGTTGGCGGTGGCGACTCTCATGGCGGGCTTCCTTCGGTGGCGTTCGCTCAGCGGCCCACGGTCTGCAGCAGCGTGTCGAAACTGCTCTGCGCGATCTGCAGGAACTTGGCCGAGGCCTGGTAGGCCTGCTGGAACTGCAGCAGCCGCGCCGCCTCTTCGTCGAGGTTGACGCCCGAGACCGCGGCGCGCGCACTCTCGGTGCTGGTGGCCAGCTGGCCGGAAAAACTGGACGAGAACTTCGCCCCCTGCACCTGGGTGCCGAGGTGGGACAAGACGCTGGTGTAGCCGTCGGCCAGCGCCACGCCTTCGAAGGTGGCCTGGTCGCGCAGGGCCAGCACGGCCTTGGCGTTGCCGGCGTTCTGCTGGGTGCTGCCGGCCGGGGCGGCGGCGATGTCGAAGCTGTCGCCCGCGCTCGGGCTGCCGCGCAGCGTGAGGCTCCAGCCGTTGAACTGGATCGGCTGGCCCGGTGTGTAATTGTAGCTCGCGGGCGGGCCGGCGTTGTCGGGCGGCGGGTTGCCCGGGCCCAGGCCGGTGGCGGTGAAGCTGCCGTCGGCCAGGAAGGTGATGTTCACCGGGTCGGTGAGGTTGGCCGAGGCGTCGGTGGCGTACAGGCTCTCGATGCTCAGGCCACCGGCGTTGGCTGTGCCCGGCGTCACGGCCACCGGGCTGGCCGCGGCCAGGCGGTCGGGCGAGCCGATGGCCAGGGTCATGGCGCGCGCCACGTTCACGTAGGGGCGCACCAGGAAGCTGTCGCCCACGGCACCGGCGCCCGCGTCGAGTTCGAAGCTCAGGCCGTCGAGCTCAGCGGGCAGGCTGGCGAACGAGGTGCTCACGCCGTCGGACAGGCGCTGGATGCTCACCCCGCCGGCCTCGAACCGGATGCGGTAGTCCGACGCCATCAGCGCGGTCGGGTCGCTGACCTCGCTGTGGATCTGCGCCGTGCCGGTGTTGGTGGCCGCGGGCAGGCCGGCGGCGTCCGCCGCGGGCACGAAGAAGTCGCCACCGGCGTTGCCCAGCAGGTCCACCCCCAGGCGGTGCTGGGCGTTGATCTCGGTGTTGAGCGCCAGCGCCATGCGCCCGAGCAGGTTCTGCATCTCGGGCAGGTCTTCGTTCAGGAACTCCAGGTCGCCGCCGATCTGGCCGCCGAGCGCGGTCTGGGGCAGCTCGCGCGTGACGCCGCCTTGCACGAACGAGACGCGCAGCTGCGAGTTGTCGGTGGTGTCGCGCGTGGCGACCAGGGCGTTGGCCTGGCGCCCGAGCACCAGCGGCTGGCTGCCGGCCACGAACACGCTGACGCTGCCGTCGTCGGCCGCCACGGTGCTGGTCTGCACGTATTTGTTGAGCTCGGTGAGCAGCGCGTCGCGCTGGTCGAGCAGGTCGTTGGGCTCGCCGCGCGCGCCCGCGGTGTCGATGATGCGCTGGTTGATCGAGGCGATGTCCTGTGCCAGGCGGTTGACCGCCGTCACCGAGCTTTCCACCTGCTGCTGCGCGCCATAGGCCAGCGCGTCCATCTGGCCGGCGGTGTCGCGCAGGCGGGCGGCCAGCTCGTCGGCGCGCGCGATCACCACCACCCGGGCCGACGGGTTGGTCGGCGCGGAGGCCACGTCCGCCCAGGCGTTGAGCATGTCGTTCATGGCCGCGCCCAGCCCGTTCGCCCCGGTGGGAAACAGGGATTCGAGCTTGGTGAGCTTGGCCAGGCGCTCGGCGTCGGCCGCGGCCACCGAAGTGGCCAGCTGCGCCTCGCGCGTGAGGTAGGCGTCGTGCGAGCGCGAGACGGTGCCCAGCTCCACGCCCTTGCCGAAGTAGTTGCCGCCGAGCTGCTGGTAGCCCGCGCTCTGGGTGTGCACCGTCTGGCGCGAGTAGCCGGCGGTGTTGGCGTTGGCGATGTTGTGGCCAATGACCTGCAGCGCCGCCAGGTTGGTGGACAGTGCGTTGGCACCGATGTTGAGGGCGGAGGACATGTCAGTGACTCATGAAGTGGGCAAGCAACGGGGTGGTCATACTTGTGCTCGCTGCAGGCTCAGGGCCACGTTGATGGAGCGGCTGAGCTTGGCCGCGTACTGCGGGTCGGTGGCGTAGCCGGCGCGTTGCAGGCCGCTGGCGAAACCCTGGACCGAGTGGAGCTGGTCCATCACCTGGTCGTAGCGCGGGCTCTTGCTGATCAGGCGCGCGTAGTCGCGGAAGGACTCGGCGTAGGAGTCGTAGGCGCGGAACTTCGCCACCGTCTTGCGCGGCGTGCCGTTGACGTATTCGGTGGTCACCACCTCGGCGACCTTGCCCTTCCAGGCGGAGGTGGCCTTGATGCCGAACAGGTTGTGCGAGGGCGAGCCGTCCCGGTGGCGGATCTCGCTCTTGCCCCAGCCGGTTTCGTGGCCGGCCTGGCCGATCATGAAGCTCGCCGGGATGCCGGACTCGCGCGCCACGCTGGCGGCGGCCTGGCTGTGTTCGGCCACGAAGCCGGCCTGGCGCTGCCCGGCCGGTGCCCGGCTCACGGTGCTGGCGGCGGGCGCGCGCGGCGCGGCGGGGGTGCTGTTGTCCGCCCCAGCGGTGCCCGCCTTGGCCGCCGCGGCGGCGTCGGTCTGGCGGCTGAGCTGGCGCTCGATGGCTTCGGACAGCCCGCCGGGCATGCCGGTGAGCTTCACGGCGAGTTGCTGGTCCAGCAGCTCGGTGCCCAGATCGCCCTGGCCACCCTGCCCGTCCATCAGGCCGGACTTCATGGTGGCCTCGCGCATGCTCTTGATGAGCTCGCGCATGAACAGCGCCTCGAACTGCTTGGCGGTTTCCTTGAGCGCCGCCTTGCCCTTGTCCCCCGTCTGGCCCGCGCTGAAGCGCAGGGCGTTGAGCGCGCCAGGATCGCTGGCGAGGCTCTGTGTGGACGAAAAGGGGGCGTTCAAATGACTTCCAGCTCGGCGTTCATCGCGCCGGCGGCCTTGATCGCTTGAAGAATGGCCAGCAGATCCTGCGGGGTGGCACCCAGGCCGTTGAGCATGCGCACCAGGTCGGAGAGCTGGGGCGCGGCGTTCATTTCAATCAGGGAGCCGTTGTCCTGGGTGATCTGGATGTCGGTCTTTTCGGTCACCACGGTCTGGCCGCCGGTGGACAGCGGGTTGGGCTGGCTGATCACCGGCGTGGCGCTGATGCTCACCGAGAGGTTGCCGTGGGCCACCGCGCAGGGGCCCAGCGTGACCGCCTGGTTCATGACGATGGAGCCGGTGCGGGTGTTGATGATCACGCGCGCGGCCGGCACCGTGGCTTCGAGCTGCAGCTCTTCCACCTCGGCCAGGAAGCTCACGCGCGCATCGGTGTTGGCCGGTGCGATCAGGCGCACCACGCGGCCGTCCACCGCACTGGCCGTGCCCGCGCCCATACGGGCGTTGACGGCCTCGGCCACGCGGCGCGCGGTCAGGAAGTCGGCCGAGTTCAGGCCCAGGTCGATGGTGTTGCCCAGCGCGAACGGCGTGGGCACGCTGCGCTCGACCTGCGCGCCCGAGGGGATGCGCCCCGCGCTCAGGTGGTTGATCTGCACCTTGCTGCCCCCGGCGGCCGCGCCCGCGCCACCCACCAGCAGGTTGCCCTGGGCCAGCGCGTAGATCTCGCCGTCGGCGCCCTTGAGCGGGGTGGTGATGAGGGTGCCGCCGCGCAGCGACTTGGCGTTGCCCACGGAGGACACGGTCACGTCGATCATCTGCCCGGGCTGGGCAAACGCGGGCAGCTGGGCCGTGACCAGCACCGCCGCCACGTTCT
Source organism: Hydrogenophaga sp. GW101-3F08 (assembly GCF_059424585.1). Lineage (NCBI taxonomy): Bacteria > Pseudomonadati > Pseudomonadota > Betaproteobacteria > Burkholderiales > Comamonadaceae > Hydrogenophaga > Hydrogenophaga sp. GW101-3F08. The sequence continues at coordinate 81,928 of NZ_JBWKZP010000005.1, read as the reverse complement.
TGAGCTGCATCTTGCCGTCGGCCGGCAGCGTCAGGCCGAGCTGCTGCAGGTAGTTGTTCAGGCCCTGCGCGGTGTAGGGCATCTGGGTGGTCTGGTCGCCCGTGCCGTCCAGCCCCACCACCAGGCCAAAACCGGTCAGTTGGTTGCTGCGCACGCCCTGCACGGCGGCGATTTCCTTGATGCGGATCGCCTGCGCCGGCGCCGGCCAGCCCAGCGCCACCACCCCGAACACCAGCAGCGCGCTCCAGGCCAGCAGGCGGCGCAGGGCCGCCCTGTGGGGGCCGATGGGGGCGAGCCGTGCGCGGGTGTTGGAGCGGGTGTTCATGGTGGGTGCCTGCAACCGGAAAGTCATGCCTGCATGCTAGGCCGGCTCAGAAGGGGAAAACGTTCAAAAAGAACCGTCCCAACCAGCCAATTGAGAGCGCTTCGTCCACCGGACCGCGCCCTTTGGACTCGATGCGGGCGTTGGCCACCTGCGCCGAGGGCACCACGTTGCCGGGCTGGATGTGGCGCGGGTCCACCGTGCCGGAGAAGCGCAGCACGTCCACGTTGCTGTTCACGCCGATCTGCTTTTCGCCGGCCACCAGCAGGTGGCCGTTGGGCAGGACTTCCTGCACCGTGACGGTGATGATGCCGGCGAAGTTGTTGGCGTTTTCGTTGTCGCCCTTGCCCGAGAACTGGTTGCTGGACTCGCCGCCCAGATCGAAATTGCGGTCGCGCAGCAGCTCCTTGGCCTTGATGCCCGGAATGGCCGAGACACCACCCGAGACGCTGCCGCTACGGTCGATCGACGAGGACGAGGACTGGCTGGCGCTGACCTTCTCGGTGATCTGGATCGTGAGGCTGTCGCCCGGCAGGCGCGCGCGCGGGTCCTCAAACGCCGGGCGGTAACGCGCGGCCTGGAACAGGCTGCCGTTGCTCGGCGCGGCGGGCGCGGCGGCCGCGTAGTTGATGGGGCGCACCGGCACCACGTCGACCGGCTTGGTCATGCAGGCGGTGAGCAGCATGGGCGTGCCGAACGCGATGAGGCGAGCGATGGAAGGAAAACAGATCTTGAACATGAAGCACTTTCGTTTCGGTGATCCGGTGGCCAGAGGTGCCTGATCCAGAGACACCGCGGAACCGGCTTTGCCGGGCCGCTGGTGTCGCCCCCTGGGGGGTAACGCCGCAGGCGGCGCGGGGGGTGGGTCAGAGCTGTCCCAGGCGCTGCAGCATCTGGTCGGAGGTTTGAATGGCCTTGGAATTCATCTCGTAGGCGCGCTGGGTCTGGATCATGGTCACCAGCTCCTGCACCACATTGACGTTGGAGGTTTCCACGTAGCCCTGCATCAGGTTGCCCAGGCCGTTGGCGCCGGGCGCGCCGGTCACGGGGTTGCCCGAGGCCGCGCTCTCGGCGTACATGTTCTGGCCCAGTGGCTCCAGGCCGGCGGGGTTGATGAAGCCGGCGAGTTCGATGTTGCCCACCTGCTGCGGCGTGGCATTGCCCGGCATCTTCACGGAGACCACGCCGTCGGCGCCGACGGTGATGCTCTGCGCTTCGGCCGGGATGGTGATGTCGCCCGCGACGGGGAAGCCGCTGGAGGTGACCAGCCGGCCCTGCGAGTCGGTCTGCAGGCTGCCGTCGCGCGTGTAGCCGGTGGTGCCGTCGGGCATGGTGACCTGCAGGAAGCCGCTGCCGTTGACGGCCAGGTCCAGCTGGTTGCCCGACTGCTGCAGGCTGCCCTGGGTGAACGAGCGGCTGGTGGCGACGGTGCGCACGCCCAGGCCGATCTGCAGGCCAGTGGGCAGGTTGTTCTGCTCGGTGGCGGCCGCGCCGACCTGGCGCAGGTTCTGGTACATCAGGTCCTCGAACACCGCGTTGGCCCGCTTGAACCCGTTGGTGGACACGTTGGCCATGTTGTTGGAGATCACGTCCAGCTGCGTCTGCTGGGCCTGCATGCCGGTCTTGGAAATCCACAGGGAATTGATCATGGTGTGCTCCGGGTCGGGGGAAAGGGGGTCATCCGTTCAGGCTCAGCAACTGGCTGGCGGTCTTGTCGTTGGCCTCGCCGTTTTGCAGCATGCGCATCTGCACTTCGAACTGGCGCGCCACGGCGATCATTCCGACCATGGCCTCGATCGGGTTCACGTTGCTGCCTTCGAGCGCGCCGCTCTGCATGTGGGCCTGCGCGTCGGCGGGCAGCGCCGTGCCCTGCGGGCCGCGGAACAGGCCGTCTTCGCCGCGCTGCAGGCGGTTGTCGGCGTCGGGCGTGACCAGCTTGAGCCGGCCCAGCACCTGGGGCGGCTGGTTGCCCACGCGGGCGGTCACGCTGCCGTCTTCGCCGATGCCCAGCGTCGCGTTGGGCGGCACCACCAGCGGGCCGCCGTCGCTGAGCATGGGCAGGCCCTGCGCGTTCACCAGCGTGCCTTCGGTGTTGACCTCCAGCGCGCCGGCGCGGGTGTAGGCCTCGGTGCCGTCCAGCCCCTGCACCGCAAAGTAGGCGTTGCCGCGCGCGGCCACGTCGAGGTCGCGCCCGGTCTGGCTGATGGCGCCCGGCGTCTCGGAGTGGCCGGCGGTGGCTTCGAGCGCGAACACCCGCGTGCTGGCGCCGTCGCCGCGCACCGGCACCGCGCGAAACGTGGACAGCTCGGCGCGAAAGCCCGGCGTGGACGCATTGGCCAGGTTGTTCGCCAGCACCTGCTGGCGGTGCATCGACGCACTCGCGCCGGTCATGGCGGTGTAGATCATGCGGTCCATGGCGTGCTCCCGGGTTCTTTCGCGTCAGTGAATGGCATCAGCGCATGTTCAGCAGCGTGCTCAACACCTGGTCCTGCGTCTTGATGGTCTGCGCATTGGCCTGGTAGGCGCGCTGCGCCGTCATCATGTTGACCAGCTCGGCGGTGAGGTCGATGTTGGAGTCTTCCAGCGCGCCCGCGCGCAGGGCACCGAGCTTGCCTTCGCCCGGCGCGCCGCGCACGGCCTCACCCGATTCGAAGGTCGTGACCCAGTTGCCGCCGCCCGTGGGCACGAGGCCCTGCACGTTGCGGAAGTTCACCAGCGAGATCTGGCCCGCCGCCTGCGACTGGCCGTTGGAATAACGCGCCATGATCACGCCCGACTCGTCGATGCCCAGGCTGGTGAGTTCACCCGGGCGGTAGCCGTCCTGCGTGAGGTTGGAGACCGCGAAGTCGGCGCCGAACTGCGTGGCGCCGGTGAAGTCCAGGTCCACGTTGAAGGTCTGGGTCGGGTCGTTGGGCGAGGCCAGCTGCAGCTGCGGGATCACGCTGGCCGGGTCGAGCGAGCCGTCGGCCAGGAAGGAGATGGTGAACGGGGTGGACAGCGCCGGGTCGGAGTTGTTGACGCTGGTGTAGACGTTCCACTGGTTGTTGCCGATCTTGTCGAACACCAGGCCGACCGGGATCTCCAGGCCCTGGGGGTCGAAGGCGTTGAGCGAGGTGGCGTAGGTGCCCAGCGGCGTGGGCGGCACCACCGAGGCGGCGATGGGCGCGCTGGCGTCCAGGTTGAACTCGGCCGTGATCGCCGAGGTCTGCTGGGCCGGGATCGGGCCGCCCGTGGGCAGGGTCAGCGGCACGGAGTCGAAGCCCTGGCGCACGCCCGCGGCGTCGGTGGGGTAACCCATGAGCTGGCCGCCGGTGTTGGTGATGATGTTGCCGTCGCGGTCCAGCTTGAACATGCCGGCGCGGGAATAGGCCATGGAGCCGTCGGGCATGGCGAGCTCGAAGAAGCCGTTGCCGTTGATGGCCACGTCCATGTCGTTGCCGGTCACGCTGATGTTGCCCTGGGTGAACATCTGCGAGACGGTGGCCACCGTCACGCCGATGCCGGAGTTGACACCGCCCGAGGCGTTGATGGAGCTGGCGTAGAGCTCGGCGAACTCGGCGCGCGAGGCTTTCATGCCCACGGTGTTGGCGTTGGCGATGTTGTGGCCGATCACGTCCAGGTTGCGGCTGGCGCTGTTCAGACCCGAGAGACCTTGCTGGAATGCCATGGTGATGTCCTTTGGAGGGGGTGGGGGTGAAAACGAGTCGGCCTTACATGAAGGCGCGGACCTGGTCGTAGGTGAGGGTTCGGCCGTTCTGCAGCTGCAGGTTCAGAGCCCCCGAGGAAAAGCCGACGGATGAGATCTCCAACCGCGACAGCGGCTTGGCGGTGACCGCTTCGCTGCCGCTGGTGGCGCGCACTTCGAAGCGGGTGGCCGCGCCCGCGCCAAGCGCGCCGGAGTCCCACTCGAAGGCGTGTTGCCCGGCGCCCAGCGCGCCCATGTCCACGGTGTCGATCACCGCGCCGTTGGCGCCGATGACGTCCACATAGACCTGGCTGGCCTCGCCGTCGAGCGCCACGGCGCCCTTGGCGATGGCGCCGTCGTAGGTGAGCTGGTCGCCGTCGATCAGCGCCTCGCGCCCGATCAGCGAGGTGCCCTGCAGCGACTGCATGGCCGCGCTCTGCTCGGCCATGCCCTTGAGCGTGGCGTTGAGTTCCTGGATGCCGCTGACCGTGTTGATCTGCGCCATCTGGGTCGTCATCTGCGCGTTGTCCATCGGGTTGAGCGGGTCCTGGTTGTTGATCTGCGCGACCAGCAATTTGAGGAACCGGTCCTGCGAGGCCTGGGGGTCGGTGGCGTTGTTGCTGTTGACCGCCGTGGTGCTGCCCACGGTGGTGCCGAGGTTGCTGAGGTCAAGGGCTGAAGTGAGCATGGTTCAAAGGCCTTTCACTGCCCCATCTGGAGCGTTTTGAGCAGCAGCGATTTCGCCGTGTTCATGACTTCGACGTTGTTCTGGTAGGAGCGCGAGGCCGACATCATGTTGACCATCTCCTCCACCGGGTTCACGTTGGAATGGGTCACGTAGCCCTCGGCGTCGGCGCTGGGGTGGCCCGGGTTGTGCACGCGCCGGCCGGGCTCTTCGCTCTCGCGGATGTCCTGTACCTTCACGCCCGCGGTGCCCGCGCCGCCCATGGGCACGGTCTGGAACATCACCTGCCGCGCCTTGTAGCTCTGCCCGTCCGGGCCGGCCACGGCATCGGCGTTGGCCAGGTTGCTGGCCACCACGTTCAGGCGCTGCGACTGCGCGCTGATCGCGCTGCCCGAGACACCGAAGATGGAAAACATCGACATGAGGAACTCCTTACTGCCCGGTGATGGCGCTCAGCATGGTTTTCACATGCGAGTTGATGAACCGCAGCGTGGACTCGTAGCGGATGCTGTTGTCCACGAAGTTGGCGCGCTCGCGGTCCAGGTCGACCGAATTGCCGTCCTGGCTGGGCTGGGTCTGCACCGTGTAGGCCATGTCCGGGCTGCGCGGATCGGCCGAACCCAGGCGCATGTGCTGCGCGCTGGTGACGCTCACGCCCGCGCCCGACGCGCCGCCCGAGGCGTTTTGCAGCGCCTTGGCGAAATCGAAGTCGCGCGCCACGTAGCCCGGCGTGTCGGCGTTGGCGATGTTGCTGGCGATCACCTGCTGGCGCTGCGAGCGCAGCACCAGCGCGTTGGCATGGAAGTCCAAGCGTGCGGTCATCTGTTCAAGCATGGTGCGGCTCCAGACAGGGTGGGCGGGTCGGCAAAAGCGCAGGCTTTCACCGGGATGAAGGCAAGTATGGGAAAACTTGAGCCTGCGCAATGGCCCGAACAAACGCCGCTTTTGCGGGCATTTCGGTGCTTTGTGCCCGCCCCACCCCGCCTACAGTGCAAACCTGACGGCATGCGCCGCCCCCTCGCTTGCCCCACCCGCGCAAACCCGATCAACCACCCACACCCCAAGAGAACCGCCATGCAAGCCAACGCCTCGACCCACCCGCCGCTGCGGTCGCCCGCGCGCGCCCTGTCCCGCTGGCTGGCCGCGGGCGCGCTGCTCGCCCTGAGCTGCTGGTTCATCAACCCCGCCCGGGCGCAAGACAACGCCGGGCTGGAGCAGATCGCCAGCGACTGGCTGCAGCCCGCGCTGGCCTCGGGCCTGGGCCAGGAAGCCGGCGCCCCGCTGCGGCCCGAGGTGGTCATTGGCCGGCTCGACAGCCGGCTGCGCCTGGCCCCCTGTGCGCGCGTGGAACCCTATCTGCCCACCGGCACGCGCCTGTGGGGCCGCAGCCGCATCGGCCTGCGCTGCCTCGAAGGTGCCACCCAGTGGAACGTGTACCTGCCCGTCACCGTGAAAGCCTGGGGCCCGGCCTGGGTGCTCAAGCGCCCCGTGGCCGCCGGGGCCACGCTCACTCAAGAAGACGCCGACGTGGCCGAAATCGACTGGGCCGAACAGTTCGCCAGCGTGCTGGCCACGCCCGCGCTCTGGGTCGGCCAGCAAGCCGTCTACGCGCTGCAGCCCGGGCAGGCCCTGCGCAGCAACATGGTGCGGCCCATCCCCGCCTTCGGCCCCGGCGCGCAGGTGCGCGTGAGCAGCGCGGGCGCGGGCTTTCACGTCATCGTCAGCGGCGTGGCACTGGGCGCCGGCGTCACCGGCCAGTCGGTGCGCGTGCGCCTGCAGGGTGGCCGGGTGGTCACCGGCCTGGTGCGCGACGGCCAGACCGTGGAAGTGCAGCTGTGAGCACGCTCCTGGCACCACCCGCGCTGTGGTTTCGTGAAGAAATCAACACAAAAAGGCTAAAGTCCCCCCGCTTTTGCGCCGATAGTCTTTCCACAACGCCCTGACTTCGGGGTTTGGAGAGTGATCATGAAAGTCGAATCGTCACCGGATTCCTACATCGGTTCCGTCGCCGGAGGCCCACAAAAGGCCGCCGAGCGCCCCGCTGCGGGCGCTGAAGCCGCCGCAGCGGCGCAGCCCCAGGCCGGCGTGACCGTGACACTGTCGTCCTCCACCGTCTCGGCCATGCAGGGCTCCGCGGCGGGGGGCAACGACGTGTTCAACGCCGAAAAAGTCGAGGCCATGAAACAGGCCATCGCCAACGGCACGTTCCAGGTCAACGCCGAAGCCATCGCCGACAAGATGCTCTCCAACGCGGCCGAAATGCTCAGCAGCAGCGCCGGCGGCAGCCGCGCCTGACCCCTCCTTCCCCCCGAAGAAAGCCCCAGGCCATGACCCCACAGCCCGCCACCCACCCCTGGTTGACCTCGTTGCAAACCGAGCTTGACGGGCTGGAAGCCGCGCTGCTGCAGGGTGACGCCACGGGCGTGGAACGGGCCAGCGCCCGCGTCCAGGGCGTGCTGCAAAAAGCCCCCAAAGCCATCGTTTTCAGCGCCCCGGGCCACGCCGCCCTGCGCGAACAGATGCACAGCGCCGCCGAGCGCTTCGGCCGCCTGCGTCAGGCCGTGCTGCGCGCCAGCGCCCAGAGCCAGCGCGCCGTGCACAGCCTGCTGCCCCAGCAAGCCCAACCCACCTACGGCCACATGGCCGGCCCCTCGTCCACCGGCGGCGCCGGCCGGGCTTACCTCGCGGCCTGAGCGGCTGGCGGCCCTGGGCGGGCCTTTCTATTGCATGGCTGGCCTGATCGGCTGGCGTAAAAAAACCGGCAAATGCCGGTTTTATTGTTTTAGGGGTGCTGCCCAGGGAGGCGTCGAAGGCAGCGCCGGGGTCGTTGCTGCTGCCGTCCCAGTGACTGGTGGCTCCGTTGCCCGGGCCTTTGAGGGTCTGCTGGCTGAAGAAGATGGTGCCGCCCAGCAGCTTGACGTTTTGTGTCTGCAGGTGTTGCAGGTGGGTCTTGGCTTGTTCGCCTTGCACCAGGGTGCCGTCTTTGGTGTACCCGCTGTAGGGACGCCCTGTGCTGCCCAGGATCGGGCTGACCGCTTGCGCGAAGCTGCTGACGTTGATCGTCAACATCAGGGCGCCGGCAATCAGACGCTTGAACCAGCGGTTCATCAATGGGCTTTCAAGAAACGCTGGCTTGCATGCACCCTTACTGCGTCACCACCAGCTTGGTCTCCAGCACACCTTTTTTCCCTTGCTCGGGTGAGACCAGGTGCAGTTTGGAAGCGGCAGCCCACATGCCCATCTTCACTTCCTGCCAGATGTAGGTCAGGGTGCCGGCCTTCACGTCGACTTCGATCTTGTTCTCGGAGCCTTCGGTCAGCGACTCGACCTTGTGTTTTCCCGGCGCCACTTCCTTGTACAGGTAGGTATTCGCAGCCGTCTGGCCAATCATCTGGCCGTCCACCGTCACCGGCATCTTGACGGCGGCGCCCATGGTTTCGTTGCGGTAGATGTAGATGCCGGCTTTGTCCGCAGGCGCGGTGAAGGTCTTGCGGGCTGCGTCTTGTGTGGCGTCGGCCATGTTGACGGAGGCGCAGCCGGTGGTGAGGCTGGCGGCCAGCATTGCAGTGGCCAGGAAGGAAAGACGGGTGGGGGAAGATTTCATGGGGGACTCCCTTGGGTTAAAAATGGTGTCGTTGCTATTCAAACGGTAAATTTCTTGATGGGTGAATCACCATCTTGGCCCGGCCCTTGCTGGACAAAATCGATCCATTCGCACAGAACTCTGTAGAAAAGTTCTGTATCCATGTTTTGATCATACGATTCATCGTAGGCAAACGAGATGTTGGTTACATCGCCTTTGACCTCGGCGCACCACGATTCGGTGCAGCAAGACTTATTAACAGAGGCATCAAACTTGGACATACGTATTTGATCTCTTAACTCAATAAAAATTGGAATATACACATCGTAACGCATGCCTCCGTGATCACCCAAAAATGCAAGAAATAGTTTCTCCTTTATATCATCCAATGAATGAATATAAATTACCGGAAACAAACCATGCCCATAATATTGTTCATCGCACACCCAAGCGAATTCAACATCCATACAATCTCTCACTTTTTTGGGAATACTGTTACATTGGGACTCAAATAGCCCTGCACCTTTACGCCAGACGGGGTAACACCTTCCCACATTGGTGCAGCATTGAATGGATTTTTAATGATTTGCCTATTTTTATACGCCGCATCCACTTCAACCTTGATTCGATCCCCCGTCCAGTGATCGGGAAACATGGTTGAATTTTTTGTCAAATATTGACCCGGATTCTTTGGATCAGGCATTCGAACCGTCGCCTCATAGACACCCAGGGAGTCCGGGGCGCCTCTCGTTACCACGTCCACCGTCCCCGTCGATGTGCTGTGCCCTCCAACCACCTTCCCGCTCTTACTGATTTCAGTCGACAAGATGTGCCCATCAAAATCAATAGGCGCCGTGACCTGGCCAACCTTCTTTGAAGCCTGCAGATTGAGTATCGCATCTGGGTCTTTTCCAGTCAGATTCGGGCCTGTCGCATTGTCTCTAATTCGATTCAGCGCTGAAATCTCATCATCGACCTTGTTAGCGACACTCCCCGCATTCTTGACCAGCTTGACGGCATCGCCAACCGGTCCAGCCACGATCATCAAGGCTCCACCGATGGTCGGGTCACTGATGAAGTCCCGGATGTCCAGAGCAATACCTGCCGGGGTGAAGCCAGCCGCGATGTCCTTGATCTTGTTGGCCGTTTCCTGCGACTGCTCCAGCTTGGTCGTGCAGGCGCTCTGGCTCAGGCCTCTGCACGTGGACGCGATGAACGCGTCCATCTCCTTGCGGCCCTGCTCGATCTGCTGGACGATCTGGTACTGCTGCTGGACGGCTCTGTCGGCCCGATCCTGATTCGCGGCCAGCTCAATGCTGCTGACCTGGCCCAATGGATCGGGGCCGGCCTTGCTCGCTTCGATGATGGCCTGTTGGTGCGTCCTGACGCACTCAGTGCTCTTGCACTCCGCCAAAGCCCGGGCGTTGGCCCGCGAGGTCTCGGTGTACTTGTCCTCGATCTTTTGCTGGCTGTCGGGCGTACACCCCCCCGGCTTGGCCCTGCAATCCGCAAGTTCCGCTTGCAGCTTTTTGAGCTCGTCGTGCTTGAGGTAGTTGTTCTTGACCGCGTTCTCGGCCGTGGCCTGCCCCAGCCCGAAGTTGCCCTGCGTCTGGTCTTTGTCTCCCACCAGCGCCGCAGCGCTCCCGCCGATGAGTCCGCTGATGAAGGTGACGTTGTCGTTGAGCGTCTTGCCCGGTGCGGCTTTGAAGATGTTGGCGAGCAGCCCGGGGTCTTTGTCGTTGCTCAGCGCGACCTTCACGCTGTCGGCCGACATGTGCCCGATCACGGCTCCGGTCGCTGCCGGCACACAACCATCGCCGCTGCCGCTCTTGGCCATGCCCACGCCGCAGCCGAGCAGGGCGTGCGAGGCGTACTTCTCGAAACTGCCCACATCCGTGTTGGCGCCGATGTAATCGGCCACGTTGGCCGAGACCAGGTCCACCCCGGCATTGAGGGCATTGGTCATCAAGGCGCCCCCGAGGCTGCCCCCGTGGGCAATGCTCTGGCTCAGGCTGTTGGTGACGGTGCCGTAGATGGCTTCACCGACTTGTTTGCTCATGCCCAGTGAGCCACCAAGGTTTCCTGCGCTCACGCCCGCAGCTGCCATGGCCGTGTTGACAAGGATGCCGGCCACACCGCCCTTGAATGAGTTCTCACCAGCCGCCAGCGCCTTGCTCAGGCTGCCGGTCTGGATGCCCGCGCTGATGACCGCTCCGGCGTAGGCGCCCACGGCCGAGCCGATGGCGGTGGCCGCCACGCCCGCCACGCTCACCGTGCCTGCCGTCGTGGTCACGGCCACGGTGGTCACTCCCGCAACGGTGGTCGTGCTGGCGCCTGTCAGTCCCGCGGCCCATACGCTGGCCGCCCCGGCGGTGAAGTACACGACGACAGCGGCGATCACCACCGCGACCAGCGTTTTGAGCCAGCTGCCCTTCTTGGGCGGCTCCAGCGCCTTGGCGTAGGCCACCTTGTAGCGCGCCTCGGCCAGGCCCCGGATCTCGGCGTACCTGGGGTGGTCGGGCTTGAGTTCTCCGTTCTCCAGCAGCTTGAGCAGGCGCTCCTGTTCGGGGTCGCCCCGTTTGTCGTACAGGTTGAGCCCGCTCTTGAAGAGTTTGCCGTTGTCGTAGGCCGCCAGGTCGAGCTGATCGGCCTGGTATTTCGCGGCCTCGGCGGTGAAGTGGGCCTTGGTGTTGTATTCCACCTGGCTGGCGTAGGCGAGTTTGAAGCGCTCTTCGGCCAGCGCGCGGGCGCGCTCGTAGTCGGGGTGCCCGGGGCCGATCTGGCCGTTCTGCAGTTGTTGCAGCAGGCCGTTGTCGCCCCGGTTGCCGAATTTGTAGAGGTCCAGCCCCTGCAGGAAGAGGCTGCGGTCTTCCTGGAAGTAGCCAAAGTCGATGCCGGCGGCGGCCTGTTGTCCTTTCTGGTTCTGCAGGCCCGCGGTGCGCAGGTTCTGACCCAGGGCGGCGTCGGTGTTGCCCTGGCCACCCCATTCGCCGTAGCCTTGCTGGCGCTGGAAGTCCTGGAAGTGCGGGTCGCGCTGCAGGTTGAATTCGTGGGCCTGGCCGTCGGGTTTGATGTAGCCCACGACGAAGCCGCCGCTGCCACTGCTGGCGTTCACGCTGGGGGCGCTGCCCAGGGCGGCGTCGAAGGCGGCGCCGGGGTCGTTGCTGCTGCCGTCCCAGTGGCTGGTGGCGCCGTTGCCCGGGCCTTTGATGGTCTGCTGGCTGAAGAAGATGGTGCCACCCAGCAACTTGACGTTTTGTGTCTGCAGGTGTTGCAGGTGGGTCTTGGCTTGTTCGCCTTGCAGCGCGAAGAAGGCGGTGGCGCCGCCCAGGGGGTCTTGCGCGGCGAGGAAGACGGGCTTTTCCTGGTAGAGGTTGAAGCCTCGGTTGAAGATCTCCGCGCTGCTGCTGTCGTGGGTCTTGCCCAGGTGGGTGCCGCTGGCGGTGGCGACGTAGCCGGTGGCCGCCGCGTCGAGCAGGATCTGGTTGTAGACGGCCTGGTTGCAGGTGGTGGCGGCGTCGCAGCCGGCGGCTCCTGCGTTGGCGTCGGCGTAGGGGTTGGTGGGGGTGAGGTACAGGCGCGAGAGCGCCAGGCCTCCGGGCTCGGGGGTGACGGCGATGGCCGATTCGATGTCGCCCAGGATGGCTTGGGTGAAGCTGGGGTCGGTGGTGTTGCTGAAGGCCACGGCCGCGGTGGTCCACAGCGCGGGGTTTTGCAGGTCGTGCAGGCTCTGGTGCGGGTTGCCTACCACTTGCCCGCCTTGCACCAGGGTGCCGTCTTTGGTGTACCCGCTGTAGGGCCGCCCTGTGCTGCCCAGGATCGGGCTGACCGCTTGCGCGAAGCTGCTGATGTTGATCGTCAACATCAGGGCGCCGGCGATCAGACGCTTCCAGAACGCGGGTTTCTGATGGGGGTCTGTCGACAGCGCCAATGATCGCGTGTCTGTTGCTTGTGTCATCACGCTCCTCCCGAACTTCTTCTTGCGTCAAGGGGCTGGTGTGCCCGCTTCAAAAGGGTGCGCGAGCGACCAACCATCCACGCACCCGGCCTGCATTGCGGGGAGCACCGCTACTGCTTCAGAGCGTCTTTCAGGGCGTCTTCGAGCACGGGCTGGATCTTTTGCAGGATGCCGGGCAATTGCCTCTGGATCAGCTGGGCGGACTCCAGGTTGACGGTCTGCATCTTTTGCATCAGCGCCTGGTAGCCCGGGTCTTCGTAGAGCTTGATCAGGCGGTTCACTTCGTCCTGGCTGAGCTGGGCCTGGTAGAGCCGGATGTAGGGGTCCTTCAGGCGCGGCCAGCCCATCTCCCGGCGCAGCACCACCCCGATGCCGGGCACGGCCTTGTCGACCGCGGTCTGCTGCTGCGCGTTGAGCGGCGCGCCACCGTTTTGCTGCAAGAGGCTGGTAACGATCTGCTGGCGCACTTGGACTTCGATGCCGCCCACGGCCTGCTCCAAAGCCTTTTGCGCGCCGTTGATGGCCACGAGTTTCTCGACCGAGGCCGCACTGGCGCGGGCAGTTTGAGCCGCCGCGGGGAAAGCCGCCACGGCCATGAGAACGGCGAGCGCGAGGCCAGGAAGGACGTGACGATGAGAGCCGATGTTCATGAGAGGTGCTCCTTTGGGGATAGGCCTTGTATACGGCCAGACGGGTCGGGCCGTCTGGCCGTGGGGCCTCGGTTTCCGAAGACGAAAGGGTCCGATCAGCGGTAGGGGTAGTACACGCCAGTCATCCAGCCGGGCAGATCGGGCTGCTCGAACACTTTATGGCTGAAAGCCCAGAAAGCCACGCGTTCGTATTTGTAGGTATTGGTGGCGCTGTTGGCCTTCACGAACACAGCCTCATCAAGGTCGGCTGTGTAAAAGTGGCCGCGGCTCGGGCTGTAGAAGCGGTACACCGGCGTCAAGCCGGTGCTTGGCGCGGGTTCCATTTTGCAGACGGCCGGTGACACACCCGTGCTCGTGTCGAGAGCCCTGCTGGCGCACGCCAGCGGGTATTGGCTGACCCGCGTGACCTCCCCCGTCTGTGGGTCGGTCTGGTCGAGCTGCATGGGAGCGCTGTGGATATCCGGCACATAGAACGCAATGCCCTCCGACACCCAACTGGCGGACAGCTGGTTCAGCGTATACATGTATTCGGCGTAGGTCGATGTGTAGAAATAGCTGCCAATGACTTTGTGCCGGAACCGATACACCGGAACACCGCCCTGGAACGCATGGGACGAGGCGCGGAAGTTGTGGAGCACGCTGCCGCCCGCGCCGTTCCAGGTGGACATGTGCCATGTCGGGAGGTTGCACACATGGTTGATTTCATTCACGTCCAGCGAATAGAGGTAGGCGCGGTTCGCATCGTTGAAAAACCGGCCCACCTTGAGCGCCTGCACACCTGGCCACACCTGGTAGAGCGTGTTTGACATCGCAATGAAGCAGTTGGCCGCAGCGGCCGAGCCGGGCACTTCGGCCATGGCGGGTGTGGACACCAGGCCCGCAAGGCCCAGCACGAGTGCACAAATTTTCTTCATGAAATCCTCCAGCATTTTTTTCTTGACTCAATGGAACACGCACATCGCAACACGGGCTCTCAGCCCCCGTGAAGCAATCGATCAAGGGGCAACCACCGGCATAGGCGGCGGTCGGTTGCCCCACTCAGCAAGCGGCTTACTTCAGCTTGGCCTGGCCGTTGTAGCTGATCGAGCAGGTCTCGTTGCCGGACTTGGCCACCACGGAGAACCCGGCACCGTACAGCCCCGGGGTGGCGGTGCTTCGATAGACCATGGTGGTGGTCAAGAGCACGCCATCGGACGTGGTCTGAAACGATGTCGACAGACCCGCGTTGTCCGCGTCCACCGAGCCTTGCAGGGTAACGGTGTTGCTGACCAGGGTGATGGCGCGGCCCGACTGGGTCACGGTCTGAACAACCTTGGAGGACTTGGCAAGACCCGTGGCGCACGTGTCCGACGTCTTGGTGAGCGTCACGTCATAGGTGCCGGCAAACGACGGCACTTCGGCCGAGGCGTCGGTATCCGATGAGGACCCACCGCCACAGGCCTGCAGCCCCACGGAAAGGACCACCACCGAGCAGGCAGAGAGAAACTTTTTGTCCCATGCAAACATCATTTCGCTCCTTGTCGTTGGGTGTTCGTGCCGGTGGACTGCGCCTTGCTCACTTCGGTGACCAGGGCCGTTTGCGCGGCGGCACGCGGATCAACCGAACTTTTCACGGCAACGGCTGGAGCCTGGGCAGACAACGACAGTGCCAGTTCCAGCGCCCGTTGGTCGGGCTCGGTGGCGAAGCTGGCGGTGGATACGAAAAGAATCGCTGCGGCGGTGGAGATGCGCCACTGGATGGTGGTCATGGAAATTCCCTAAAAGTAAAGTGATCGTGAGTCGTCAAAGTAGGCGGCCTGCGGCCGACCCTTCGGGTTTCGAAGCAAGCGGTGCGTGCGTTGGTATTCCTCCCCATATGGCGGTGAACACCCATCCGTACGGACGGGCCTGTGGTTCAGTTTTTGCCCAGCAGGTGGCTGCGCTCAACGGGCGCTTCGGCGTTGTAGCTGGCCTTACTGCCGTCCACGTCGGTGAAGTCGACCAGCAGCCCCTGGCCCTGGCTGACGCGCTCTTGCGTGGTGACGGGGCCGGCCCACATGAGGTAGTGCTCGCGGTACCGCGACTCCCGGTTGGCCACCTGGGGGCGCATGATGAGGTGGCCCTCGCGGTCGAAGGCGCTGATCTCGAAGCTGGTTTCGGCCTTGACGGTTTCGTTGTTGTAGACCAGCGCATCGAAGCGGCTGCGCACGGTGCCAAAGATGTCCACCGTGATGTAGACCAGCACCTCAGCGCTGGGGTCGGTCGGGGTGGTGGGAATGACGCCGCTGAACAGCAGGTAGTTGCGCACCAGGCCCATGAGCAAGCTGGCGTCGCTCTTGGGCACGTTGAAGTTCTGGTAGTCGCCCAGGCCTTTGTATTGCAGCGTGGCGGTGTGCTCGCGCCGGGTGCCCTCGGTCACGCTGGTGGTTTCGCTGGGCGTTGGGCTGACCGCCTGGCGCTGGCTGTTGAAGCCACCCCGGGTGGTACTGCCGCCGTTGTTGCTGCTGGTCGAGGTGGTGGTGCTGCTGCCGCTGTTGCTGCCGGTGCTGCTGTTGGTACCACTGCCGCTGCTGGAGGTGTCCTGGGTGTTGGTGCCGCTACCTGTGCTGGTGGTGTTCTGGGTATTGGTGCCGCTGCTGGTGCTGGTGCCACTGCCCGTGGTGGCGTTGGTGCTGTTGTCGGTCTGGTTGAAGTTGCTGTTGGTGGTGGTGCCACCGGTGGTGCTGGTGCTGCCACCCGAGCTGGTGCCAGTGTTCGTGGTGTTGCTCGTGTTGGTGTTCGAGCCGGTGCTGGTGTTGGTGCCACTGCTGCTGCTGCTGCCGTCGCTGGTGCTGCTGCCGCTGCTGGTCGAACTGCCTTGCTGGGTGCTGCTGCCGCTGCTGGTGTTGCTGCCGCTTTGCAAGGTGGTGCTGACGGTGGTGGTGCCACCACTGGAGCCGCTGTTGCTGTAGTTGCCGCCCGATTCGGCCAGGTTGAACACCTGGAAGGCATTGCTGGTGGTGGTCACCGGGCTGAGCACGCTGCCCGCGCTGAACAAGAGGCCCGGGGTCCAGCGGCCACCCGACAGGGTGCCGCCCCCTTCGTCGGCCACCAGGTCAAACACCAGGGCGGCGCGCTTGCCCCGAAGCGCGGTGACGTCGATGTCTTTGAGTGCGGCCCGGATGCTGGCCGACACCAGGCGTTGTTCGGTGGCGAAGCGTTTGCCACCACCGTGCGCGGGGATGCCGGTCAAGGTGCCACAAGAGGCCAGCGCGAGGAGCGCCGCCAGACCGAGCAAAACAATGGGCGTGCGTTGCCCCACGCGAGAAGCGGATTCCATGAAACTCCCTGAATACGGATGATTTTTCTGCCACCGGCATGGTGGAAAAAATTTGCGGCAATTGTTACATCAAAAAACACGGCGTCCAGCAATCGATTGCGCCGATGAGCTATCTGGCCGGAAAATTCTCAAAAAAAACATATCGAACCGACTCCTTCACTCAGACAGCGCGCGCCTGATCAGCGCCAGCGGCGTCCAGCAGGCCACGTGCTCGGCCGTCGCCCCTTCAGCAGCCGCGGCAGCGACTTGAAATGCTCGACCGGTTCGGTGAAGCCACAGGTCGTCGGTGTTGAGCCCGGAGCCGAAGAAGCTCACGCGCGCGTTGTGCTTGCGTTCCCGCGCATGGAACTGCAGCAGCATGCCGTGCGAGGCTTTCAGCGCGGCATGGCTGCACGGGGCCACGTTGACGCGTTCCGTCCACCCAGGGGGCCGATGCGATCCCCGGGGCAATCGTCCGAACAACCGTCTTCAGAGCGATGTGTTCCGGGCTTCAGCCCGAAAGCGCGCTGCTACATTGACTTTCACCCCCGCAAGGCAGGACCACGGCTGGCCCTGCGCTCACGGCTCCAGGCCCTGCAGGAAGTCTCCCCCATGAATCAAGAAATTGGCGCTCACGAACTGGACACCTTGCTGGAGCAGCTTGCGCCCCAGACCAAGGTCCTTTCGCTCGATTGTTTTGACACCATCCTGTGGCGCAAGGTGGCCCGACCGACCGATGTGTTTTTCAGCCTGCAGTCGCTGGAGCCTTTCCGTTCGGCCGGCATCACCGCCGCCTTGCGGGCCAAAGGTGAATCGGAACTGCGCCGCAGGAAGCAGCTGCTCACCGGCATCAGCGAAGTCACCCTGGAAGACATCCACCGGGAACTGCTGCCGCACGCAGACCCCCAAGGCATTGCCCAGGCCGCAGAGGTCGAAATCGCCTGCGAGCTCGCACACGCCTTCATCTTCGAACCGATCGCGCGACTGATCCGGAGCGCACGCGCCAAGGGGTTGCGCGTGATCGTGGTCAGCGACATCTACTTCACCGGCAAGCAGCTCGGCCACATGCTCGGCACCCTGATGGGCGAGACCGCCGACGCCATTTCGCACATCTATTGCTCTTGCGATTTCGGTGCTTCCAAGACATCGGGCATCTGGAAAGAGGTGCTGCGGCGAGAAAAAGTCCAGCCGCAACAGGTGTTTCATCTGGGGGACAACCGCCGCGCCGACCTGCAAGGCCCGGCAGCGCATGGCATCGCCTCGGCCTGGCTCCGACAACACCCCGCGTCCGTCACCAGCCAGCTGGACCAGCGCGCCAGCGCTGCCGTTCAGCTCATGCCCGAGCTGCGCCACACGCACGCGCTGCCCAGCTACTTTCACGGCCTGCTCGCCGCGACCGATACAGAAACGCTGAACGCGGCGCAGCAAATCGGCTACAGCTCGCTGGGCCCCATTCTCTACAGCTTTGGCCGCTTCATCGAGCAGCAACTCCAGGCGCTCAAGGCGGCCGGCAAGCACGTCAAGATCGCCTTTCTGCTGCGCGATGGCTACCTGCCCGCCAAGGTGTGCGAGGTCCTGATGGGTTCCGAGGGCCTGCATCAGATCAACCTCTCGCGATTCACCGCCATCGCATCCTCGCTGCAGACCAAGGCCGACGTGGTCCGTCTGTTGACGAGCAGCCTGTCGGACAGCTCCATGCCGGCCATGGCCAAACAGCTGCTGCTTCCGCCAGCGAAGGCCCAGGCGCTGCTGGACCAGGCCAACCGGTCGGACCAACCGGCCCAGGCATTTGCCCGCCTAGTGTTGCGCGACGACACCTTGAAACTGGTGTTCGAGCAATCGGCCGCTTTTTGCGAGCGCATGTTCACCCACGTCCGGCAGCGCACCGGTCTGGCACCGGGAGAGACCCTGGTCGTGGTGGACCTCGGCTACAGCGGCACGGCACAAACCCGCCTGGCCTCCGTGTTCAAGCAGGCCATGGATGTCGATCTCTTCGGCCTTTACCTCATCGCGAGCCGCATCAAGGGCCAGCAGACCGATCGCAAGGGCCTGATCGATGCCAGCTGGGCCGACGAGCGCCTGATCCTGACCATGACGGCGTACATCGGCCTGTTCGAGATGATGTGCACCACGCCAGAGGCCAGCACGGTGGACTACACCGAACAGGGCGAACCCATCCGAAGCCAGTCCAATACCGCGCGTCCGCAGTCGGAGGTGGTGGCCGACATCCAGGCCGCCTGCCTGCGTTTCGTGGCCGACATGGCGCGCACACCCGAACGCCATCAACCGCGCCAGACCCCCCTGGAACTGGCGCAGCAGGCGGCGGCCGACCTCGGCCGACTGCTCTACTTCCCCAGTGCGAAGGAGATCGCCTGCCTCTCCTCGTTCGAGTTCGACTTCAACCTGGGGACCGACCTGCTGCTGCCCACGGCCAACCTGCAAGCCGGTATCAGCGAGTACCGCAGGGAGGGCTTCGCCCTCATGAACCAGGAACTCAAGGCCATGCGCATCAGCTACCCCATGGAGATGCGGCAAATGGACATCTCGCTGGCCACCACGCTGCTGTCGGCGCAGCGGTTTGGCTACAGCCTCGCACCGTCCGAAGCCAGCTTCCGGACCATCACCGTTCCGACGCTGGTCGCGAGTCGCGACCAGCACGCCGTCGTCCAGACGCTGGCCACCGCCACCTTCGACGGCTACCACCGCCTGCACCTGCCCATGAGCGCCGCCTTCGACCAGAGCCTGCTGCTGGGGCAGACCCACGAGTGGCTGCAGCTGGACAGCATCCAGAAGGTGCCACTGGACGGCAAGGAACCGGGCGAAGACCTGGCGCTGGGCGAGGCGGTGCTCCTCGACGGCCTGGAACAGGTCGAAGGCACGCTGGTCAAATTCGGTCCTGGCGGGATGATGTATTTCCCGGCCTGCGGCTCGAAGGAACACGGCAAATTCATGATCCGCGTGGTGTTCCGCCCGGTGCTGGCGCGCGATGGATCGACCCCGGTTGCTTCGTACAGCGCCCACGAAGAAGCAGCGGCGCCCCACCGACCGATCATCGCCGCATCAAGCCCCGTCAAGGAGCCGGCATGAAGGGCGTCGCATGGAAGGCCTCCGCGGCATGGGCGGTCACCGCTCGATCAATGGGCGATGCACCTACTTGAACGCCTCGACGTTGAGGTGCCAGGGCTCGCTGTCCTTGCCTTGCTCGAGTCGTCGGACATTCGTGAATCCGATCTCTTGCAGATGCGCGGCCAGTGTTTCAAATGAGTATCCCCAGCGATGGCTGTCATGAATGTCGCCACCACGGTCCGGATCACACCAACCATAGAACCCGGCCATCGCATGCTCATGTTGATCAGGAAAGGCGCTGGATTCCAGTCCCAGCAGTTGCCTGGCATGAAAAAGAATGTCGGGAACAACGATGTGCAAGCGTCCCGCGGGTGCCAGCAGGTGAAACCATGAGCGCAGGGTCAGAAACGCCTGGTGTCGGGGCAGGTGCTCCAGCATGTGGCGAGAGTAGACCTCGGCAACCTGTCCTTGTGGAAGATCGATCGCCCATGCATCACAGACCAGGTCTGTGATCGGCGTTTGCCTGGCATCCACGTGTACGTATCCCTCCAGGCGGTGCACGTTGCCGCAGCCGACGTTGAGCTTCATCCGAGGACTCCTGGTTGGGCGGGATTCGCTGTCTGTCCGACGGGTTGTCCGCCTGCTTGTTCGCCTTCACGCGAGAACATGAGCATGATGAACTGGCTGTGATCGGTCAGGGGTCGCAAGTGCATCTGGCTCTCGGGCAGCAGACCCGTCAATCGCTGGTCTTGCACCTGGTACACCTGCTGTCCGGCACTGGCCAGCACGCGCGGGAAGCCCAGACGGCACATGAACTGGCAGATGTCTTCCGATGTGAAGTGACGACAGTGGAAGCCGAACTGGGCCGAGAAGTCGGCATGGGGAAGGGCTCGCTCATTCGGAACCGACAGGAACACAGGGCCCTTCGTGGAACGGCAGATCTGTGCCAGCAGCGCTTCGCTGTCGGGAACGTGTTCAACCGATTCGAAGGAGACCGCGTAGTCGAAAAGTCCGGGCGTCAGTTCGAAAGGAAATACGGCCTGCCCAAACGCCACCAGATGGTTGCCGTAGTGTCTTTCTGCCAACTCCACGGCTTCGGTGGAGCCGTCAATCCCGATCACGCGCGATCCGGTCAGATTGCTGATCATCCGGCTGCCGTAACCGTTCCCGCAAAAGGCATCCAGTCCTGTGAGGCTGGTGTTGTCTCTGAAGCAACTGCGCAGCAGCCGAGCCGCCCATGCATACCGGGCACGGTGATCGGCGCGAATGCTGTGAATCTGGGGGGCCGTCTGACGCTCGCCGCTGTCCAGAGAGAAGTCGTGTCCGTCGGAGGGGGCCAAACCCACATGTTCGGAAACACAGAACAGCAGTTCCTGCCGGGCAGTTTCATCCTTTGGGGAGAGCACCAGGGCCTTCCAGCTGGCGTCCAATGCCGCCTCCGGATTTCCACATGCGCGATGAAGAATCGCCTGCATCGTTCGCAGCCGGGCATCACCGGGAAAACCGTTGATCGCCGCTTGCGCGTTTTGCAGCAAGTCGGCGGCGGGCACTTCTTGCGCGCACTTGAGCAAGTGGGCAAGTGCCTCATCCGGATCTGAATAAGCCCTTGTGTTCATGCCACCACCTTGCCAATTTGCCCATAGCCCCAGTCCGCGTTCATGCCTCTGCGCAGTCGATCAGGCATCCATTGCGCGACCGTCAGCGATGGCACCGTCTCAAATGACAGCAGCTCCCCCCAGAATGCCGCGTCCAGCCATGCCGGAGTCTGGGAAAGGAGGGCTCCGGGAAGACCACCGCGAGGACCATGGTGGGCATCGAAGTCATAGAGACAGGGTTTGAAACGCACCACCTCTTTGTCGAAATAACGGGCTTCGAACAGGCAACTGGAGTTCAAGGCGGCGATGGTCCTGATGTTGTCCTGTGCCATCAGGTGGTACGCATTGGCGGATGTGAACGCAACGGAGCCTATGCGGCAAATGGCACGAACGGAGGGACTTGCCTGAACGTCATAGGGGTGCGGCTTGAAGTACGCATGAGCATGCGAATGGCACAGCTCGACCAGTTCTTGCAGATGGCCCTCCAGGCTGCAGAATCCGCCACCATCGGTTTCGACCAGCGACCGGTCGCCGTGGACCTGTCCGAAGATCACCAAGGAGCCTGGAGCTGCGTCGACGGGTGCAGACATCCAGGCCGTCTTGGCCTTGATGTCGGCTGCTCGGCTCCGGATATCGGCTTCCTGAACGGTGTTGAACGACAGCGACTCATGCAGATCCGGGTGGTTGGTTCGCATGGCAAAAATCAGGTCCGGCATGAACCGCACAGCATGCAGGACCACATCGATGTAGGGCACCCCCAGGTCCGTCAGTGCGTCCAACATCACATCGGGCATCTCGTAGCCGATGACCAGCGCGTCTTTGACGGTCGGTGCGAGTTGATCGATCAGGGCCTCTGGTGCCGACTTCAGGGACGCCAGGGTTGTCCAGTTGAGCATGCCAAGATCAAGCCCGAGACGGTCATACAGCGCGGGTGTATCAAAGTAGGTGCTCCTTGTCGGATTGAGTTGCGGATCCCATGTCAAGGATCTGTGATCGACGCCCAACCGCTCGAGATGTGGCGCGACGAGGGCCTGCAGCCATCGGATGTTCTTCCATGTGGCGCTTTCCCATTCGCTTCCGTTGGCAAAGGGCCGAAGCAGATCGCCGGTGAAAACGACCTGCGTGAACTTGGGTTTTCTGGCTGTGTGCATGTCGGTGGCTCGTGCGTTGGATGCAAAAAACCGGCGCGTTCGTCAAAGCAACGCCTGCTTCGTCGCCCACCCGATCGCCAGAAAGGACTGCACGGAGGCGACGCGACAGGCTACGAATCGATCTCCACTCAGAGCGCTCAGTGCTCCCGCAGCTTGGCCCGCAGGCGCGCGATGGACTGGCTGTGCAGCTGGCAGATGCGCGACTCGGTCACGCCGAGCACGGCGGCAATTTCCTTGAGATTCATGTCGTGCTCGTAGTACATGCTCATGATGTGCTGCTCGCGCTCGGGCAGCACCTTGATGGCGGCCACCAGGGCGGTGCGCATGCGGTGGTCCTGCAGCACGGCCGAGGGCTCGGCCTCGGTGTCGCCCATGTGGCGGTCCAGGAAGCTGTCTTCGTCGTCGCCGTGGCCACTGATGTCTTCCAGGTACACGAGCTGGGTGCCGCGCACCTTGGCCAGCAGGTGCTGGTATTCGGCCAGCTCCATGCCCAGCTCCTTGGCGATCTCGGACTCCATGGGCGCGCGGTGCAGCTTCTGCTGCAGGCGGTGCACGGCGCCCTCGATGTCTTTCTGGCTCTTGCGCGAGCCGCGGCTCATCCAGTCGCCCTCGCGCAGCTCGTCGATCATGGCGCCGCGGATGCGCTGGCTGGCGAAGGTCTCGAACTGCACGCCCTGCGCGGGCTCGAAGCGCGCAATGGCTTCGGTCAGGCCGATCATGCCGACCTGGATCAGGTCGTCGAGCTCCACGCTGGGCGGCAGCTTGGCGATCATGTGGTGGGCCAGGCGACGCACCAGCGGGCTGTATTTGCGCAACTGGTCGTCCCGGTTGAGGGTGCCTTTGGCGGTGTACATCGTCAGCTCCAGGAGGTGTGGGCGGTCGCGGCGCGGCCGGCCTGCGGGGCGGAAAATTGGGGCAGCCACAGGTTGCGGTGGGCATCCGCGCGCGGGTCGCAGCGGGTGAGCGCGCTTTCCTGCACGCGCAGGCCCCAGGTGTTCAGGGGCCAGGCGTCCACCGACAGGTCCAGGTAGCGCCGGGCACAGTCGGCCACCGTGTCCACCACCTGCCGCAGCGGTGCCGTCTCGGGCTCCAGGCCCTGCGCCAGCGGCGCGAGCACCGGCGAGATGCCGGCCGCGTGCAGCAGCTTGAGCGCGCCATAGGCGTCGATGCTGGCCTGCGGCTGGGGCAACACGGGCACCAGCGCGCGCGCGGGCAGCCCCGACAGCAGCGTGGCAAGGCCCTGCGGGGGCGCGAACAGCAGCACCAGCGCGCGCGGCCCGAAGGGCGCGAGCAGGCGCGAGAGCGCCACCGCGCCGCCCGAGGCCAGGGCGGTCTGCTGCAGGGCCTGCATGCCGAGCGCGCCGGGCATGACCAGCCAGTCCACCCCGTCGCCCGAGCGGGCCAGGCCGCAGATGGACGGGTCGTGCATCGCGTGCAGCAGGCCCAGGTGGGCGCCGTCGTTGCCGCGGCGCACCGGTGTTTCGCTGGCGGTGGCGTCGATGATCACGACCTCGCGGCCAAGCGCGGTGAGGTGGGCCGCCAGGGTGCACAGAAGTTCGTAGGCGCGCGCGGGCTGCGCGGGGCTGGCCACCGGCATCACGCTGGGACCGCTGGCGCGGGCGGGTTCGGCGCGCAGGCCAGCCGCCTGATCGAAACCGAACTCAAACATGCGAGGCTCCCAGGTCGAGGCCGAGGCTCGAAGCCTGGGCGAAATAGAAACCCATGTCGGTGGATTGCGGGTCAAAGGCGGACTTGCCATCGGTGCCCATGGACACCCGCACCAGCGCGCTGGCCTCGGGGTTCTGCCAGTCCTCGGGCACGCGCTGGCCGTTGGCCACGCCGCGCAGCACCACCTGGTGGCGGATCAGCGCGTCCAGCGCCGGGCCGAGCTTGACGGCCTCGTCCACCTTGGAGAGCACCACGCCGTGCAGGGTGTTGGCCTTGAAGGCGGTGAGCACGTCGTCCAGCGTGTCGCCGTGCGAGCTGGCGTTGAGCACCAGGGTCTTCTTGACCTTGGGCATGTCCAGCACGTCGAGCATGTCCTGGATGCGCTGGTCGCGCTGGCCCAGGCCGGCGGTGTCCACGATCACCATGCGCTTGTTGGCCAGCAGGCTGAGCAGGTCCTTGAGCGCGGCGCGGTCGTGCGCCAGGTGGGCCACCACGCCGAGCATGCGGCCGTAGGCGCGCAGCTGTTCGTAGCCCGAGACGCGGTAGGTGTCGAGCGTGATCATGCCCACCGAGGCGGGGCCGTACTGCTTGACGCACTGGGCCGCGAGCTTGGCGGCGGTGGTGGTCTTGCCCACGCCTGTGGCGCCGATCAGGGTGACCACGCCGCCTTCGTCGCACAGGCCGGCGCCGGGGCTGGCGGTGCGCAGGTTGCGCGCCAGAACGTCCATGACCCAGCGCATGGCCTCGGGCGCGGTGGCGTCGGCCGGCATGCGCTCCAGCACCGCGCGCGCCATGGCGGGCGAAAAACCGGAGCGGATGAGCTTGAGCATCAACCCGGACTGGATCGGGTTCTGCTTGGACGAACCCAGCCAGGCCAGGGTGTTGAAGCGCTCTTCGATCATCTCCTTGAGCGCGGAGAGTTCGACCGCGACGCTGTTGTCGGCGCGTTCGCCCAGGCGCGGTGCGGGCTGCGAGTCTTCCCACGAGGCGTTGACCACCGGGCGGGTGCGGATCGGGGCCGGCATGGGGGTGGGCACCGGGGGCGCGTTGAAGCGCTGCACCGGGATCTGGATCGGCTCGGCGCGCGGCGCGGCGCGGCGCGGTTCGGCGGGCGCGGGTGCCGGCGCGGTGTCGGCCTGGGCCGTCTCGCCGGCCTGCTCGGCGCGGCGCTTGCGCAGCATGCGCTCGCGCACGTATTCCTGGAACGACAGCGTGCTCATGGCCAGGGTCTCGGTGTCGCTCTCCACCGACTCGGGCGTGGTGGCGGGGGCCGACCGGCCGCGGGCCGGCTGCGCCCGCTCGGCGCGCACGGCCTGGGGCGTGGGGCTGGCGACGGGGGCCAGGCTCTCCTCGGCCGCGGCCATCACTTCAAAGCCGCCGTCGGTGGAGCGGGTGGAGAGGATGACGGCGCTGTCGCCGAAGGTGTGGCGGGCCTTGGCCATGGCCTCGCGCGAGGTCGGGGCGGTGAAACGCTGGATGTTCATGCTGCAAGCTCCCCAAGAATCGGGCCAATACGGATGAGGTGGGTGTCAGGAATTTCGCTGTGCGCCAGCACCTGCAGGCGCGGCGCGGCGCGGCGCAGCAGGCGGGCCATGGCGTTGCGGATCGCGTCGGGCACCAGCAGGCAGGCGGGCACGCCTTTTTCTTCCTGCTTGTTGGCCACGTCGGAGGCGGATTTGCTCAGCATCTCGGCCACGCCCGGGTCCAGCGCGCCGCTGGCCGCGCCCGAGAGCGCCTGCATCAGCAGACGCTCCAGGCCGGGCTCGATGGCGATCACTTCGAGCTCTTTCACCGAGCCGTAGATCTGCTGCACGATGGCCGGCGAGAGCGCCATGCGCACGCGGCGGGCCAGCTCGACCGGATCGGTGGTGTGCGGGGCGTGCTCGGCCAGGGCCTCGATGATGGTGCGGATGTCGCGCACGTGCACCGACTCTTCCAGCAGCAGCTGCAGCACTTTCTGGAAGGTGGCGACGGAGACCATTTTGGGCACGACCTCTTCGATCAGTTTGGGGGCCAGGCGGGTCACGTGTTCGACCAGTTCCTGGGTCTCTGTCCGGCTGAGCAACTTGGCCGCCTGGACTTGCATCAAGTGTGAAAGATGAGTGGCCAGCACAGTCTCGGAATCAACCACCGTAAAACCGGCCATCTGCGCGTTTTCACGTTGCTTCTCTTCGATCCAGTGCGCCGGCAGGCCAAAAGCCGGGTCGGTGGTGGGGGTGCCGATCAGCGGGGTGTTGATGCCACCGGGGTCGATGGCGAGGAACATGCCGGGGAACACCTCGCCCTCGCCCACCACCACGCCGCGCAGCGTGATGCGGTAGGCGCTGGGGCGCAGTTCCAGGTTGTCGCGCACGTGCACGGCCGGGGGCAGGAAGCCCACTTCCTGCGCGAATTTCTTGCGCACGCCCTTAATGCGGGTGAGCAGGTCGCCCGCGCGGTTCTTGTCCACCATGGCGATCAGGCGGTAGCCCAGCTCCAGGCCGAGCAGGTCCACCGGCTGCAGATCGTCCCAGCTGGCTTCGCCGTCGCTGGGCGCTGGCGCCTCGGCGGCCACCGGCGCGGGCTTGTTTTCTTCCTGGTGGCGCCACCAGGCGATGCCGCCGGTGATCATGGCGAAGATCAGGAACACGGTGTGCGGCATGCCCGGCACGATGCCCAGCATGAACAGCACCGCGGCGGTGATGCCCATCACCTTGGAGGACATGAACATCTGGTTCATCACCTGGCCACCCAGGTCCTCGTCCTTGCCCACGCGCGAGACCACCATGGCCGCGGCCACCGAGATCAGCAGCGAGGGGATCTGCGCCACCAGCGCGTCACCCACGGCCAGCAGGATGTAGCTGTCGGCCGCTTCGCCCGCGCTCAGGCCGTGCTGCACCACGCCGATGATCAGGCCGCCGATGATGTTGATGACCAGGATCAGGATGCCGGCGATGGCGTCGCCACGCACGAACTTGGAGGCACCGTCCATGGAGCCGAAGAACTCGGCCTCGTCGCCCACCTCGGCGCGGCGGCGCTTGGCCTCGGCCTCGTCGATCAGGCCGGCGTTCAGGTCGGCGTCGATCGCCATCTGCTTGCCGGGCATGGCGTCCAGGGTGAAGCGGGCCGACACCTCGGCGATGCGCTCCGAACCTTTGGTGATCACCACGAAGTTGATCACCACCAGGATCGCGAACACGATGAAACCGACCGCGAAGTTGCCGCCGATCAGGAAGTGGCCAAAAGCCTCGATCACCGCGCCGGCCGCGCCCGGGCCGGTGTGGCCTTCGAGCAGCACCACGCGGGTGGAGGCCACGTTGAGCGACAGGCGCAGCAGCGTGGTGAGCAGCAGCACGGTGGGGAAGACCGAGAAGTCCAGCGGCCGGCGCATGTAGGCCGAGACCATCATCACCACCAGGGCCAGCGCGATGTTGAGCGAGAAGAAGGTGTCGAGCAGCCAGGGCGGCAGCGGCAACACCATCATGGACAACACGGTGATGACCAGCAGCGGGGCGGCCAGGCCGTTGGCCCAGTCGGCGTGGCGGCCGAACCATCGCCGCAGGATCTGCAGTTGTGCGTTCATGGTGTGGTCTCGGTAGCGGGTTTCTTCCAGTGGGGATCGAGCTCTGGCGGCACCTGCGGCACCGGCATCTCACCGGGCATGACGCCCTGGCCCTTGAGGGCGGCCTTGAGCTGGTACACGTAGGCCAGCACCTGCGCCACCGCGGTGTACAGCGCGGAGGGCACTTCGCCGTCGATCTCGGCGTGGGCGTAGAGCGCACGCGCCAGCATGGGGGCCTGCAGCACCGGCACCTGGCTGGCGCGGGCCACGTCGCGGATCTTCAGCGCGATCAGGTCGGCGCCCTTGGCGATCACGCGCGGCGCGTTCATGGTG
This sequence comes from Hydrogenophaga sp. GW101-3F08, assembly GCF_059424585.1. Lineage (NCBI taxonomy): Bacteria > Pseudomonadati > Pseudomonadota > Betaproteobacteria > Burkholderiales > Comamonadaceae > Hydrogenophaga > Hydrogenophaga sp. GW101-3F08. Next base: position 54,414 of record NZ_JBWKZP010000005.1, on the reverse strand, counting down.
GCGTCGTCGTACTGGATGGCCACGGCGTAGTGGGTCGGGTTCATGACCACCAGGTCGGCGCGCGGCACCGCGCCCACGCTGTTGCGCTGGGCCAGCTCGCGCTGGCGCTGGCGGCGCTTGCCCTTCATGTGGGGGTCGCCCTCGCTTTCCTTGTGCTCGCGCTTGACCTCTTCGAGCGACATCTTCATGCGGTTGGCGTGCAGGTACTTCTGCAGCGGCAGATCGACCAGGGCGAAGAACAGCACCACCAGCAGCAGCAGGCCCACGCCGGTGCCCATCCAGCTGCCGAGTTGGCCCAGGGCGCCTTCGAGCGGGCGCATGAGCAAGGTGCTGAAGGGCTGCACATGGGAGGCGATGAAGCGCCAGGCCACCACGCCGACCACGGCGGTGACGCCCGCGAGCTTGGCGGTCTCGACCAGTTGATGCTTGGAGAACAGCCGGCCGATGCCCGACAGCGGATTGAGCCGGGTGATGTCGGGCATGATGGGTTTGGTACTCAGCGCCCAACTGCCCGAGGCGATGGCGGTGACGATGGCGATGGCCACCACCAACAGACCCAGCGGCAGGTAGATCATCAGCCCCTGACCAAAGCCGGCGGTGAGGCGCTCCAGCACCAGTTGGGGCTGTTGCAGCATGCTGTGGTCAAAGCGCAGCTGCTGCTGCAGGCCGCCACGCAGCATCTCGAAGCCCATGGGCAACAAGGCCATGAGCACCACCGCGCCGCCGCCGAGCACGGCCAGGTTCGAGAGGTCCTTGGAGCGCGCGATCTGACCGTCGGCGCGCGCCTTTCTCAGGCGCTGCGCGGTGGCGGGTAGGTTCTTGTCCTGACTGGAGGATTCCATCGCTCTGACTCATCGGGTTGATGAATCAGATTGTGGAAGTCGGGGTGAAAAACTAAAGCGCGATAAAGCGGCCTCTGACGGCGCTTTTCCGGGAGCAGCAGCGCGGAATCAGATGGCGCCGCGCGTGTCAAAAGCCAGTGTTCCCTTCCCCGGAGCGAAATGCCCGAACCCAGAACACCGCGGAACCGGCTTTGCCGGGCCGCAGGTGTTGCCCCCTGGGGGGTGACGCGCCGCAGGCGCGGCGCGGGGGGGACTCAAAACCCCAAACTCGCGAGCAGGTCGTCCACCTGTGCCTGGTCGTTCACCACGTCGGTGCGGCCTTCGGCGTTCACCACCGGGCCGGCCAGTTCGTAGGCCTGGTCATGCCCGGGCTGGCCGGACGGCGCGGCCTGCAGCAGCAGGCCCAGCAGCTGTTCTTCGATGGTGCTGGCCAGCTGCACCACGCGACCGATCACCTGGCCGGTGAGGTCGTGGAAATCCTGCGCCATCATGATCTCGGTCAGGCGGGAGTCGCTCTTTTCGCTGGTCTCCACCACGTCCTTGGACCACTGCAGCAGCTCCGGCATGGCCTTGGCCAGGCCGGGCACCGCCGCGATGGTGCCGGAGAGCTGGCGCCCGCGCTCGATGATCAGGGTCTGCTCGATCTTGGCCGCCTCCACGTGGTTGAGCACCTTTTCCGCCGCCTCGCCGGTCAGCCGCGCGATGTAGGACAGGCGGCTCTGCGCGTCGGGCAACTGGTTGACGGTGCCCTTGAGCTTGTCGGTGTAGCCCAGCTCCTTGAGCGCGTCGTGCAGCTGGCGCGTGATGTTGCCGAGCTGCTGGAACATCTCCGGGTTGCCGGACGATTCTTTGGAAACGCTGTGTGTCATGGCATGTCTCCGGCGGCGGCTTACAGGCCGAGTTTCTTGAAGATGTTGGCGAGCTTTTCTTCCAGCGTGGCCTTGGTGAAGGGCTTGACGATGTAGCCGGCCGCGCCACCCTGCGCGGCCATCACGATGTCTTCCTTGCGCGCCTCGGCCGTCACCATGAGCACCGGCAGGTGCTTGAGCTTGTCGTCCTGCTTGATCTTGGTCAGCAGCTCGAAGCCGTTCATGTTGGGCATGTTGATGTCGGAGACGACGAAGTTGAAGTTGCCGTCGCGCAGCTTGTTGAGCGCGATCACGCCATCCTCGGCCTCGTCGGCATCGGCATGCCCGATCTCCTTGAGCAGATTGCGCACGATGCGGCGCATGGTGGAGAAATCGTCAACGATCAGAAACTTCATCGGGGTGGACATGGATGCCTCCGTGGGAGGAAAAGGGACAAGGGAGCGGACCGGCGGCGTTTCAACCACCGGCCTGTGCAAGGGTTTTCGGCGTATCGGGAGAAATCTGAAGCCCACCTGCGGCCTCCGGCCCGGTCAAGGGCAGGGGCGGCGCCCCGGGCGCCGTGACGGGCAGCGCCCCAGGCGCTGTCTCGGGTACCGGCTCGGGCGTGGGCAGGGGCACGGTGGTGGGCGCGGCCATGGGCAGCAGGCGCTGCTCGGCCTCGCTGGTCAGCACCATGATGCTGATGCGGCGGTTGGCCGCGGCGGTGGGGTTGGCCTCGTCGAACAGGCGGCTCGACGCCAGCCCCTCCACCCGCACCAGCTTGTCGTCGGCCATGCCGCCGGCCACCAGCTCGCGGCGCGAGGCGTTGGCGCGGTCGGCCGAGAGCTCCCAGTTGCTGTAGCCGCGCTCGCCGCTGCCGTAGGGCGTGGCGTCGGTGTGGCCCGAGAGCGCGATGCGGTTGTCCATGTCGCCGATGGCCGCGCCGATCTCGCGCAGGATCTCGCGCATGTGCGGTTTGACCAGCGCGCTGCCCACATCGAACATGGGCCGGTTCTGGGTGTCCATGATCTGGATCTGCAGACCGTCGCCGGTTTTCTCCAGCCGGATCTGCGAGCCGTACTCGGCGATCGAGGCGTTCTGGGCAATCACCTCGGTGATCTTTTTCTCCAGCGCGTCGATGCGTTGGGCCTCTTTGCGGGCCAGTTCGGCGCGCGCCATCTGCGCGCCCATGAGCCGGGCCGCACGCTCGGCCTCGCCCCCGGCGACCTGGCCGGAGGTCTGGCTCAGATCGCGCCCGCCACCGGGCAGGATGCTGTCGCTGTTGCCGGTGCCGTTGCCACCCATGAGCGTGACCTTCACCGGGTTGTTGAAGTAGTCGGCGATGCCGTTGAGCTCGCCCCGCGAGGTCGAACCCAGCAGCCACATGAGCAGGAAGAACGCCATCATGGCGGTGACGAAGTCGGCGTAGGCGATCTTCCACGCGCCCCCGTGCGGAGCGTGCGCACTTTTCTTGATGCGCTTGACGATGATGGGCTGCAGCTTTTTACCGTCCATGGCCATCTTGACCTCCCTTCAGGGAGAAAGACGCGAAGCGGCGCAGGGGGAGGCTCGTGTTCACTTTTTGCCTTTCACGTGGGCTTCGAGTTCGATGAAGTTGGGCCGCACGTCGGAGAACAGCACCTTGCGGCCGAACTCGATGGCCGTGGCTGGCGCGTAGCCCTGCATGCTGGCGAGCAGGGTGGTCTTGATGCACTCGAACTCCTTGCCGCTTTCTTCCACCTTCTGGTCCATCAGGCCGCCCAGGGGCTCGAACACGCCATAGGCCAGCAGGATGCCGAGAAAGGTGCCCACCAGGGCCGAGCCGATCATGGCGCCGAGCACCGCCGGGGGCTGGCCCACCGAGCCCATGGTGTTGACCACGCCCAGCACGGCCGCCACGATGCCGAAGGCCGGCAGGCCGCCGGCCAGGCGCGCGATGGCGGCCACGGGCGCGTGGGCTTCCTGGTGGTGGGTTTCGATCTCGGCGTCCATGAGCGACTCGATCTCGTGCGCGTTGAGGTTGCCCGAAACCATCATGCGCAGGTAGTCGGTGATGAACTCGACCACGTGGTGGTCGGCGGAGATGGTGGGGTACTTCTTGAACAGCGCCGATTGCGCGGGGGTCTCCACGTCCTGCTCAATGGCCATCAGGCCTTCCTTGCGGGCCTTCTGCAGGATGTCGAACTGCAGCGCCATGAGCTCCATGTAGCGCGCCTTGGTGTAGCGGCTGCCCTTGAAACAGCTGGCCAGGCCCTTGGCCGAGGCCTTGACCACCTTCATCTGGTTGTTGATCAGGAAAGCACCGAACGAGGCGCCCAGGATGGTGGTCAGCTCGAACGGCAACGCCGCGAGCACCACACCGATGTTGCCCCCATGGCCGATGAACACGCCAAAGATGCAGACCATCGAGATCACGAAACCGATGATGACGAACATGTTCTAGACCTTGAGAGAAAAAACACCCCCGCGCCGCCTTCGGCGTCACCCCCTCAAGGGGGCGCCAGCAGCGGCCCGGCACAGCCGGTTCCGCGCTGGCCTGGATCGCGACACCACCGCGATCGGCACACACTGGAGGAAGCCGACAACTGCACTTTCCATCGGGCAACTTTAGGTGCGATCGACCCAGCCCATGAACGCGAAAAGGACCCGGATGGGGGTCCTTTTCAAACTTTGAATCACCGGCAATCCGGAACGCGACAAACTCTCCGAAGCGCAGTCCCCAACCCAGGACACCGCGGAACTGGCTTCGCCAGGCCGCAGGTGTTGCCCCCTTGAGGGGGTGACGCGCCCTTAGGCGCGGCGCGGGGGTGGGGGATCAATGCAAACGGAGTCCTCCGTTTGCATTTCCCTTGCCCGCCCGCGCCGGTGGCTGGCACAGGCCGCACACGAAATGGCGGTTCTGGTACGGCTCGGTGACGAAGTGGCCGCCGCAGCAGGAGCACCTGGTCAGCGTGAGCATGCCGTTGTCCACGAACTTCACCAGGCGCCAGGCCCGGGTGATGGACAGCAGGGGCTCGATGGCGCTGGCCGTCATCTGCTCGCTGTACAGGCGGAAGGCCTTGATCACGGTGTCGATCTCTTCGAGCTCGCTGGTCTTGGACAGGTACTCGTGGATATTGAGGAACAGCGAGGCGTGAATGTTGGGCTGCCAGGTCAGGAACCAGTCGGTCGAAAACGGCAACTGGCCCTTGGACGGCGACTTGCCCGCCACTTCCTTGTACAGGCGCAGCAGGCGCTCATACGACAGGCCGGTTTCGTACTCCAGCACCTGCAGGCGCGCGCCCAGCTGGATCAGGGCCACCGCGCGCTCGATGTCACGCGACTCGTTGAGGATGCTCTTGACAGTGCCCATGGTGAACTCCGGAAGAAAGTGAGGGGTGAGAGAAGTGATGCAGCCAACCCAGGGCGCCGAGGAACCGGCTCCGCCGGGCCTCCAGCGCCGCCCCCCTGGGGGGTGACGCCGCAGGCGGCGCGGGGGGAATCAATTGACTGCGGCGCGGGGGGAACTCAATGCGCCGCGCTCATCGACTCGGCGAACTTCCCGGCCATCAGGATGGAAGCGTGCAGCTGGGTGGTGGTGGTGTTGTCCACCTTCTTCACGTTGTGGTTGGTCAGCAGGTTCCACACCAGATCGTCGTCCACCCGGAAGCGGCACAGCAGCATGTTGCTCGACGCGATCTTGAGCAACTGGGCGGTGGAGAGCATGCCCAGCAGATCGGCGGCCTCTTCCGTGATGCCCAGGCGGTACAGCGCTTGGGCGCGATCCTTGCGGATCAGGTTCTGCGCCAGCATCAGGTAGGTCAGATTGGCTTCGCGGATTTCGCTCAAGAGTTGTTCGCTGTCCATGGTGTTCTCCTTGCATGAGAGCAGGTCGTCGGTGTCTGCGGTGTGCTTACATCTGCTGACCTGTTGTTAGCAATTGTGTCGACCGTAAAAAATTCTTGAATCGGCGAATGGCTGTTTGGGCTGTCAGGCACAGCGCCTTGGCGTGTCAGGTTTTTTCCTACACCGTTGTTACACGCAGCGTGGCGTGGCAAGGGGTGCGGCAAAGAGGGGTGGCGAGGCTGGGGGCGCTGCGCCAGCGGGGTGCCATCAAGAGATGGCGCGACGCGCCGATGCCAATCCAAAGGTACCCCGGTTGAAGGCGCTGCGCGCACCGCGCGACGGCGATAACGCGAGAAATGGCACACCCATCCCACGCTTATCCAAGGAAATCTTTGCATCGGGGCGCTAAAGAATAGGCCCGGACCACCGAAATTGAACTCAACGAACTTCTAAAAAGGTTCGTCGTCCGGCAAGCGGAAGCGGCGAGACGGTCGGAGGCCACAGGGCCTGACCGGCTTGGCACGACGGAAGCTCCGGTCATGGCGGCCAGCCACATGGCTGTCGTTGGGACTGGCAGTGATGCCGGATTACTTTTTCATATTTTTAGGAGTTAAACATGAGCACCATCAACACCAACGTGATGTCTCTCAACGCCCAGCGCAACCTGTCCGCCTCGGGCGGTTCGCTGGCCACTTCCATGCAGCGCCTGTCTTCGGGTCTGCGCGTCAACAGCGCCAAGGACGACTCGGCCGGTCTGGCCATCGCCGAGCGCATGAACGCACAGGTCAAGGGCATGAACGTCGCGATCCGCAACGCCAACGACGGCATCTCGCTGTCGCAGACCGCTGAAGGCGCGCTGGGCAAGATCGGCGACTCGCTGCAGCGCATGCGTGAGCTGGCCGTGCAGTCGGCCAACGGTTCGAACTCCACGGACGACCGCGCCAACCTGGACGCCGAGTACCAGCAACTGGCCCTGGAAGTGACCCGTGTGCTCGATGGCACGAAGTTCAACGGCACCAACCTGCTCAACGCCGCAGCGACCCTGACCTTCCAGGTCGGCGCCAACAACGTGGCCGAAGACCAGATCGACATCGCCACCACCGACCTGTCGGCCGGCGCGGGCGTCACGGCCGTTGTCGCTGGCGACATCACCACCGACGCCAACGCCCTGACCGCCATGGACAACCTGGACGACGCCATCGACGAGATCACGACGGCCCGCGCGACCTTTGGCGCCGTGCAGAACCGCTTCGACTCGGTGATCTCCAACCTGCAGGTGTCGTCCGAGAACTTGGCCGCTTCGCGCGGACGGATCATGGACGCCGACTTCGCGGTGGAAACCTCGAACCTCTCGCGCGGCCAGATCCTGCAACAGGCCGGCACCGCGATGGTGGCCCAGGCGAACCAGTTGCCCCAGGGCGTGCTGTCCCTGCTGCGCTGATCGGCACCGAACGCTGCGCACCACCCGAGGGTGGTGCGGGCCAGCGGCGGCGGCAGCCCCCTGCCCCGCCGCGCTCCCATTCGTGGGATGCACAGACCGCATGCCTTCGCGTGCGGTGCGTCCATCCTGAGGAAGGCACACCATGGCCACCATCTCTTCGCCCGGCATCGGCAGCGGGCTCGACGTCCAGAGCATCGTCTCGCAACTGGTGGCGCTGGAAAAAGCGCCGCTCAAACAGTTGCAGACGCAGGCCTCCTCGTTCCAGACCCGCCTCTCCACCTACGGCAACATCAAGTCGCAGATCACGGCCCTGGGCGACGCCGCTGGCAAGCTCGCCGGCGCCAGCGGCTGGAACGCCGTGAACGCCACCTCGTCCAACCCCAGCGCCATCGGCGTGACCGTGGCCGCCGGCGCACCCGCCACCTCGCTCACGATGGCGGTGCAGCAGCTCGCCAAGGCGCAGTCCACCGCGTCAACCGCCGTCGCCGCCGACACCGCCATGGGCACGGGCAGCATGACCATCGAACTCGGCAGCTGGAGCGGCAGCAGCTTCACCGCCGGCGCCGGCACCCCGGTGGCGGTGACGATCAACGCCGGTGAGGATTCGCTGGCCGAGATCGCGGCCAAGATCAACGACGCCGATGCGGGCGTGAGCGCCACCGTGCTCAAGGACGCCAGCGGCGAACGCCTGCTGGTGCGCTCGAAAGAGACCGGCCTGGAAAACGGCTTTCGCATCACGGTGGACGACGACGACGGCAACGACACCGACGCCAGCGGCCTCTCGCGCCTGGCCTTCGCCGTGGGCAACGCCAACGGCATGTCCTCATCACAGAGCGCGCAGAACGCTCTGGCCACCATCAACGGCGTGTCCATCAGCTCGGCCAGCAACCGGCTGGGCGACACCCTGCCCGGCATGACGCTGCAGCTCAGCCAGGTCACCACCGAGCCGGTGGAGATCGAGGTGAGTTCCGACACCGAGGCTGTGCGCGCCAATGTGCAGGCCTTCGTGGACGCCTACAACACCATCAACACCACCCTGGCCACCGCCACCCGCTACGACGAGGCCACCAAAGTGGCCGGCGCCCTGCAGGGCGACTCGACCGCCACCGGCCTGCACAACGCGCTGCGCAGCATGATGCGGTCGATCACCGCCAGCAGCCCGTACACCCGCCTGGCGGACGTGGGCATCGAACTCCAGACCGGGGGCAAGCTGAGCATCGACAGCGAGAAGTTCGACGCCGCGCTCGCCGACATGGACGGGCTCAAATCGCTGTTCACCATCGAGACCGGCGTGAGCACCACCGAGGGCTTCGGCCGCAAGATCCAGGCCTTTGCCGAGGGCCTGGTCGATGCCGAGGGCCTGGTGGGCAACAAGACCACGGCCCTGCAGGCCTCGATCAAGCGCAACGGCCTGGAGCAGGACAAGGTCAACGACCGCGCGCTGCGCGCCCAGGCGCGCTACCTGGCGCAGTACAACGCGATGGACGCGGCGGTGGGCAAGCTCAACGGCCTGAGCGCCTTCGTCTCGCAGCAGATCACGCTCTGGAACAAGAGTTGACCCGGGTCGAAAAGGTTGACCGATCCGCACGGCCCGAGCGCGCCCCAGGCGATGCGCCGGGCCGTTTTGTTTGAAGCGCACCGAGCGACGCACAACGTGGGAACACCATGACATTTCCGCCCCAAAAGCCCGCCATGGAAACTACAGTCCCTGCCGCCGGTGCCGATACTAAAAGGCATCAGACACAAGGAAATGACACCATGTTCACCTCTGTCAACTCTCGCGCCGCCGCTGCCTACAAACGCATCGCCGCCGAAACCAGCGTGCAGGCCGCGGACCCGCACCAGCTGGTGGGCCTGCTGTTCGATGCGCTGCTCCAGTCCATCGCCGCGGCGCGCGGCGCCATGTCGCGCGGTGACACCGCGGCCAAGGGCGCCGCGCTGGGCAAGGCGGTGCGCATCATCGAAGAAGGACTCAAGGCGGGCCTGAACCTGCGACAAGGCGGCGATCTCGCCGCCAACCTGCAGCAACTCTACGGCTACAGCGTGCTGCGCCTGACCCAGGCCAACCTGCGCAACGACCCCAAGGCCCTCGAAGAAGTGACCCAGCTCATCGAGCCGCTGGCGCAGTCGTGGAAACAGATCAAGGGCCCGGGGCCCGCCTACCTTCAGCCCGTCGTGGGCCGTGGAGCCTGATCATGGAGCACAGCTTGCTGGATTACTACACCGCCATCGAAAACGCCAGCGTGCGGATGCTGGAAGCGGCCAAGGCCGAAGACTGGGACGCCGTGGTGCACCTGGAAAGCACCTGCGCGGTGCTCATCGCCCAGCTGCGCCACAAGTCGCGCCACACCGAACTGGCCCCGGAAGAACGCAAGGAAAAGAGCCGCATCATGCAGCGCATCCTCAGAGCCGACGCCCAGATCCGGGTACTGGCCGAACCGTGGCTCAGCGACCTAGAACAGTTGATGGATGCAAAACCGGTGCACTGAAGGAACCGAGCCGGAGAGCGTGCCCCAACCCAGGGCACCGCGGAACCGGCTTTGCCGGGCCGCCAGTGCCGCCCCCTGGGGGGTGACGCCGCAGGCGGCGCGGGGGGGACTCTCTAGACGCTCATGTTCATGATGTCGGTATAAGCCTGCACCATCCGGTTGCGCACATGCAGCGTGGCCTGGAAGCCGATCTGGGCTTTCTGCATGGCCAGCATGGTTTCTTCCAGGCTGACCTTGGGGTTGCCGAGCTGGACTTCGGTCTGCAGGCGGGTGGCTTCGTTCTGCGCCGCGCTCACGTCTTTCAGCGCGGTCTTGAAGTTGTCGGCAAAGCCGCCGCCCACACCGCCGGTGGCGGCGGGCCGCTTCATGCCGGTCTGCCCCACGCCGGTGAGTGCCTGGCTGGGCATGGGGTTGATTCGCAGGTCCATGGCGGATTCCTTCCACATAAAACGTGACGCTTCGATGCTAGTGAGCCCGCTGCCCAGGCGCGGCGGGAATAGGGGCACAAACCGGGGCCTTTTCACGGCTATGCCGCGGGCGGCGGGGTCGAATAATCGGTCGCAACGGGGGTGATTTCCCCCAGCAAACCCGAACCTCCAAAGCCGACCATGAGCAACACCGTCGCAGAACTGGGCCTTCAACCCGCGAGCCGCAGCGCTTTCGGCGCGGGGCTGGCGCGCATGGACAACACCCAGAAGATCCGTCTGGGTCTGGGTGCGCTGGCGCTGCTGGCGATCGCGCTGGCCCTGTTCTTCATGGGCCAGCAGCCCGAGTGGCGCGTGCTCTACACCAACCTCGGCGACAAGGACGGCGGCGCCATCGTCGCCCAGCTCACGCAGATGAACGTGCCCTACAAGCACAGCGAGGGCGGCGGCGCCATCATGGTGCCGGCCGACAAGGTGCACGACACCCGCCTGCGCCTGGCCTCGCAGGGCCTGCCCAAGGGCACGGTCAACGGCTTCGAGCTGATGGAGACCAACCGATTTGGCATGACGCAGTTTCAGGAGCGCCTGACCTTCCAGCGCGGGCTCGAAGGCGAGCTCACGCGCTCGATCCAGTCGCTCTCGTCGGTGCAGGCCGCGCGCATCCACCTCGCGCTGCCCAACCAGAACGGCTTCTTCCGCGAACAGCAAAAGCCCTCGGCCTCGGTGCTGCTCACCCTGCACCCGGGCCGCACGCTGGACAAGGCGCAGATCGCCGGCATCGTGCACCTGGTGGCCTCCAGCGTGCCCGAGATGAACCCCAAGGCCGTGAGCGTGGTGGACGACGCGGGCTCCCTGCTCTCGGCCTCCAGCGAAGGCGCGGCCCAGGGCGCGGACACGCAGAAGCTGCAGTACACGCAGCAGATCGAGCAGATGTACACGCGCCGCATCCTGGACATGATCGAGCCGCTGGTGGGCCAGGGCAACGTCAAGGCCCAGGTCAACGCCGACATGGACTTCTCGTTGGTGGAGTCCACCAGCGAGCTGCACAAGCCCAACCAGGGTGGCGAGCCCGGCGCGGTGCGCAGCCAGCAACTGGTGGAAGACGGCAGCCCCGCCACGGCCCAGGCCGCGGGCGTGCCCGGCGCGGTGAGCAACCAGCCCCCCGCCACCGGCAGCGCGCCCATCAACGGCCCCGCCGCCGCGCTGGGCGTGGCCGGCAACGGTGGCGACAAGCCCGGCTCTTCGCGGCGCGAGTCGGTCATCAACTACGAGGTGGACAAGACCGTGAAGGTGGTGCGCGAGGCCAGCGGCACCGTGCGCCGCCTGAGCGCGGCCGTGGTGATCAACCACCGCAGCGCCACCGACAAGAACGGCAAGGAAGTCTCCACCCCAATCCCGCCCGAGCAGCTCGAACAGATGACCGCGCTGGTGCGCGAGACCATCGGCTTCAACAAGGACCGCGGCGACTCGGTCAACGTGGTCAACGCGGTCTTCAACGTGGCCAAGCCGGTCGAAGAGGTGCCCATCGCCTGGTGGCAACAGCCCGCCAACCAGGAACTCGCGCGCTCCATGGCCTGGCCGGTGGGCATGGTCGGCATGGGCCTGCTGGTGCTGATGGGCCTGGTGCGCCCGGGCATCAAGCTCATGCGCTCGCCCGCCAACGCCAGCAAGTCCGGCGGTGCCCTGCCCCAGTTCAACGCGATGCTCAACGAAGCCCCCGAGCGGCCCGGCCTGCCGCTGGCCGTCGCCGCGCCGACCACCGAAGCCGCCCGCCTGGCCGACGCCAAACGGCTGGCGCTGGAAAACCCGATCGCCGTGGCCAACATCGTCAAGACCTGGGTCAACGGCGAGGCCACGGCATGACCATGAAACACCCCCGCCTCGCTTCGCTCGACCCCCTCAAAGGGGCGGCACCTGCGGCCCGGCAAAGCCGGTTCCGCGGTGCCCTGGGTTCGACCCCGGCACGCATGCGTTCGCACAGCTAAGGAAACACGATCATGGAAGACCAGGGTACCCAGGACGCCGCGATCTTTCTGATGTCGTTGGGCGAGGAAGAGGCGGCCGAGGTGTTCAAGCACCTCAGCCCCAAGGAAGTGCAGAAGCTGGGCGAGACGATCGCCAACATGCGTTCGGTCACGCGCGAGCGCGTGGACCAGGTGATCGGCAAGTTCACCGACGAGGCCGCCTCGCACAGCCTGCTGGTGTCGGACACCAACAACTACGTCAAGGCCGTGCTCAAGCGCGCCCTGGGCGACGACAAGGCCTCGCTGCTGATCGACCGCATCATGCAGGGCAGCGACGTCTCGGGCATCGAGAGCCTGAAGTGGATGGACCCGGTGTCCATCGCCGAGCTGCTGCGCAACGAACACCCGCAGATCATGGCCGCGATCCTGGTGCACCTGGAGAGCGATCTCACCGCGGGCGTGCTCAAGCAGCTGCCGGACCGCCAGCGCAACGAGGTGATGCTGCGCATCGCCACGCTCGAAGGCATCCAGCCCACCGCGCTCAACGACCTCAACGAGGTGCTCTACAAGGTGCTCGCCGGTGGCGACAAGATCCGCAAGACCTCGCTCGGCGGGGTCCAGACCGCCGCCGACATCATCAACATGATGGGCACCCAGATCGAGACCGCGGTGATCGAGTCGATCCGCACGCTCGACGCCGAGCTGGCCCAGCGGATCATGGACAAGATGTTCACCTTCGAGGACCTGCTCAAGATGGACAACAAGTCGATCCAGATGGCCCTCAAGGAGGTGTCCACCGACTCGCTGGTGATCGCGCTCAAGGGCTCGTCCACCGAACTGCGCGAACACATCCTGGCCAACATGTCCGCGCGCGCGGCCGAGGGCCTGCGCGACGACCTCGAATCGCGCGGCCCGGTGCGGCTCTCGGAGGTGGAGAACCAGCAGAAGGAAATCCTCAAGATCGTGCGGCGCCTGTCGGACGAAGGCCTGATCGTGATTGGCGGAGGTGGCGATGACAGCTTCGTCTAAGTCCAGCCCGAGCTCGCGCTTCATCCCGCGCGAGGAGATCGACGAGGTCTCGGCCTGGAAGTTCTGCTCCATGGACGGCAGCGACGAGGCCAGCGCGCCGCAGATCGAGACCGACGGCCACAACGCCGATGGCCTGGGCCAGCAGGCGCTGAACGACGCGCGCGAGCAGGCCTACGCCGAAGGCTTCGCCCACGGCCACGACGCGGGCGGCCAGGAGGTGCGCGACGCGCTGGAGGCCACGGTGCGCAAGACGGCGGAAGAAACCGCCGTGCGCATGGCCCAGCTGCTGCACACCACGAAAGAACACCTGACCCGCAGCGAGGAACAGATCTCGCGCCACATCCTGGAGCTGGCCTGCGATCTGGCGCGTCAGGTGGTGCGCCAGGAGCTGCAGGTCAACACCCAGCACCTGCGCCCGGTGATTCACGAAGCACTGGCCCAGCTGGTGGACGACGGTCTGCCCGCCACCGTGCGCATGAACCCGGGCGACCTCGCGCTCATGAAGGGCGCGCTGCAGGAAACCCTGACCGGCACCCGCCCGGAATTCGTCGCCGACGCCAGCATCAGCGCCGGCGGCTGCCTGATCGAATCGCCCAGCACCTCGGTGGACGCCACGATCGAAAAACGCTGGACGCGCGCCGTGGGCAACCTCGGCCTGGACACCCCCTGGAACCCGGAGAACGCTGATGTCTAGCAATGAAACACCCCCGCCGCGCTGCGCGCGACCCCCTCAAGGGGGCGTCGCTGGCCGTCCGGCAAAGCCGGCCCGGCTGCGACTCTGGGTTGGGTCACTGCACGCGAGGGTCTCCGCATGACCGACAGCACACTGGGTACCGAAAACCGCTGGGGCCACTTCATGGAAGACGTGCGCACAAACGCCAGCGTGCACACGCCGCTGGAGGTGCGCGGCACGCTCACGCGCCTGGCCGGTCTGGTGCTCGAAGCGGTGGGCCTGAAGGTACCGGTGGGCTCGCAGTGCCTGATCGGCAACGGCAAGAAAGAGCCGGTGCTGGCCGAGGTGGTGGGTTTCTCCAGCGACCGCGCCTACCTGATGCCCGCGGGCGACACGCACGGCCTGTCCAGTGGTGCGAGCGTGACGCCGCTGGCGCCCTACCGGCCCGTGCCGCGTGTGGGCCAGGTCAACAAGCCGCCGTCGCCCGACGACCGCGGCACCCTGCGACTGCCGCTGGGCCGCGGCCTGCTCGGCCGCGTGGTGGACTCGCACGGCAACCCGCTGGACCGCCTGGGCCCGATCCACCATGTGGACATCGAGCCGCTGGACCGCCAGCCGCTGAATTCGATGGACCGCGACCCGGTGCGCACACCGCTGGACACCGGCGTGCGCGCGATCAACGCCCTGCTCACCGTGGGCCGTGGCCAGCGCATCGGCCTGTTCGCCGGCTCCGGCGTGGGCAAATCGGTGCTGCTGGGCATGATGGCGCGCTACACCAAGGCCGACGTGATCGTGGTCGGCCTGATCGGCGAGCGCGGCCGCGAGGTGAAGGAATTCATCGAGGACATCCTGGGCGTGGAGGGGCGCAAGCGCTCGGTGGTGGTGGCCGCGCCGGCCGACGCGCCGCCGCTGGTGCGCATGCAGGGCGCCACCTACGCCACCGCGATTGCCGAGCGCTTCCGCGAAGATGGCCTGCACGTGCTGCTGCTGATGGACTCGCTCACCCGCTACGCCATGGCGCAGCGCGAGATCGCGCTGGCCATTGGCGAGCCGCCGGCCACCAAGGGCTACCCGCCCTCGTGTTTCGCCAAGCTGCCGCAGCTGGTGGAGCGCAGCGGCAACGGCCTGAACGGCAAGGGCTCGATCACCGCCTTCTACACCGTGCTCAGCGAGGGCGACGACCAGCAGGACCCGATCGCCGATGCGGCGCGCGCCATCCTGGACGGCCACATCGTGCTCTCGCGCGCGCTGGCCGAGTCGGGCCACTACCCGGCCATCGACGTGGAGGCCTCGGCCTCGCGCGTGATGCACAACGTGGCCAGCACCCAGCACCTGGAGCTGGCGCGCAAGTTCCGCGGCCTGTATTCGCGCTACATGAAGAGCCGCGACCTGATCCAGCTCGGCGCCTACGCCGCCGGCAGCGACCCGGAGACCGACCGCGCCATCGTGCTCTACCCCGCGCTGCAGCGCTTCCTGATGCAGGACATGCACGAAGCGGCCAGCCTCGGGGGCAGCCTGCAGCAGCTCGCGGGGGCGCTGCAGGAAGACAAGCCGGCGCGCGACCCGAACGCCCGCCAGGCGCGACCCACATAGATGAAGGAGCACCGACATGAGCAACATGAAGACCCTGAACAAGGTGGTGGAGCTGGCCGAGAAGCGCCGCGACGAGGCGCTGGCCGCGCTGGCCCAGCTGCAGCGCGAACTGCAGATGGCGCGCGAGCAGATGGTGCAGCTGGAGTCGTACGCGCAGGAGGCCATGGCGCGCTGGTCGGCGCGCAGCAGCGTGGGCGTGGACGCCAACCTGCTGCACCACCACCGCCAGTTCATGCAGAAGATCGACCACGCCATGAACTTCCAGGCCCGGGTGCTGCAGGACCGTGAGGCGATGATCGAGCGCGGCCAGTCGCAATTGCACGCGGCCGAACGCGACGTGGCCGGCCTGCGCCGTTTTGCCGAACGCAAGCAGCAGGCCATCGACCACCGCGCGCAGCGCCTGGACCAGAAGAACACCGACGAAATGGCCCTCACCATCCACCTGCGCCAGAGCCTGGCCCAGGCCCAGCTCCAGGGAGTTCGTTCATGAGCGCAGCGCCCTCTGCCACCCAAGGCCACAGCACAAACGCCAGCGCCAACGCAACCGGCACCACGCGCAGCGGCGCCGGCAAGCCCGCGCGCGAGGCCTCGGGCACGGCCACCGGCGCCGACCTGTTTTCCAACCTGCTCTCGCTGCTGAGCGCCACGTTCGAGCCGGGCGCCGAGGCACTGAGCGACGCAGCCACCGGCACCGACACCACCGCGACCACCGCGAGCGACGCGCAGCCCGAACCCGACGCCAACCCGCTGGCCGCCCTGTTGACCTGGCCCGGCCCGGGCAGCGCCCTGGCCCCGACCCCGCCCTCGGGCGCCCTCGCAGCCCAGGCCATGGGCGGTGCTGCGGGCAAGCCGCTCCCCAGCGCCGACACCCCCGCCGCCGACCCGGCGCTGCAGGGCATGACCCTGCTGGACACCCCGGCCGAACCCGACGCCCAGACCCTGGCCGCGCTGACCCGTGGCACGGCGGGCGACCCCGGCGCCGAGGCTGCGACCGCGCTGGAGCCGGCAGCCCCCGCCGACCTGGCCCAGGCACCGGGCAAGGCCGCGCCGGCCCTGGGCCAGGTGCCCACCACGCGCAGCCTGCAATGGCGCAGCGCCGGGGCCATGGCACAACACGCCGCGGCCGCGCCCAGCACCACCGTTTCGGCCCACCAGCAGCACAGCGTCGCGGTGTCCGTCGACGGCGGGCCGGGCCAGACCACGGCCTCGCTCACGGCCATGCACAGCACCGTGGCGCTGCACGACCGCATGGGCCGCACCAGCACCACCGAGGCCCCGGCGCTCGCGGCCGCGGGCGCCGGCCCCTTCGCGCTCGGCGCGGCGAGCGGCGCCGGCGCACAAGCCGATGCCGGCGCCAGCGGTGGCGGTGGCGCCCAGCCAGGCGCCCTGGCCGAGAGCGGCGAGGCCGAGCTGGCCACCGACGAGGCCTGGGCCGAGTCGGCCCAGGAAGCCGCGCTGAACGGCGAGACCGACACCGAGGCCGAGGTCGTCGGCCACTGGGGCACGCAGAACCTGCGCCACGCCAGCCTGCGCGTGGGCGAAGGCGGCGAAGACGCGATCGACATCCAGCTTTCGATGTCCGGTCAGGAGGTGCAGGTGGACTTCCGCACCGACAGCGCCGAGGCCCGCGCCAGCCTCACGCAGAACGCGGGCGAGTCGCTGGCCGAGCTGCTGCAGCGCGGCGGCATCCAGCTCGGCGGGGTGTCGGTGGGCGGCGGCCAGGGCCAGGCATCGGGTGGACCCGGTGGCCAGCGGCCCGCCGAAGCCGGTGTGCGCCCGGCGCGCGCCGGTGGCGCGGCCGGCGGTGTGGACAGCGCTCCGGCGGCGCCCACGGTACCGCGTCCACGCGCCGACGGCAGCCAACCGCTGGACCTTTTTGTCTGAACCGATCAGACCGGAATAAGGGGCTTTTCCCGCCCTTTTCCGGGGAGCGCCGCAGGGGGGGGCGCTCAATAATTCTTCCGAACACCGCGCCTTTCCTGGCGTGGTCCGCCCCCGGTCCGGGGCGATCTTCTGGAGAATGCCCATGTCCGCTGCCGCCGCGACCGCCGAAGCCCCGGTTCCCGTCAAACCGAAGAAGAGCCGCAAGCTGCTGTTCATCCTGATCGGCCTGGTGGTGTTCGCGATCATCGGCGCGGCCGGTGCCTTTTTCCTGCTCAGGGCCAACACCGCCGACGGCGAGGACGGCGCGGAAGAAGAGACCTCCGCGGTGGACGAGCACCGGGCGCCCCCGACCTTCCTGCCGCTGGACAGCATGGTGGTCAACCTGGCCGATGCGGGCGGCAACCGCTTTGCCCAGCTCGGCATCACGCTGCAGCTGCAGGACGAGAAGACCAGCGAGGACATCAAGGTCTACATGCCCTCCATCCGCAACAGCATCCTGATCCTGGTCTCCCAGCGCACCTCGGACGAGCTGCTGCAGATCGAGGGCAAGGAAAAGCTGGCCACCGACATCATCAACGAGATCTCGCGCGTGATGCACTACACCCCGCCGGCCAAAACCGGCGCCGGCCCCAAGAGCAAACAACCGCCCGCCGAGCCCCACCCGGTGCAGGGCGTGCTGTTCTCCAGCTTCCTCATCCAATAACCCAGCGGGCACACACACCATGGCCGATTCATTTCTCTCCCAGGATGAAGTCGACGCCCTGCTTGAGGGCGTGACCGGTGAAAGCCAGAAACTGGAAAAGGAAGAGCAGTCCACCGAAGGGGTGCGCAGCTACAACCTCTCCAGCCAGGAGCGCATCGTGCGCGGGCGCATGCCCACCATGGAGATCGTCAACGAGCGGTTTTCACGCAACCTGCGGCTGGGCCTGTTCAACCTCATCCGCCGCAGCCCCGAGATCGCGGTGGGCGGGGTGCAGGTGCAGAAGTACAGCGCCTTCCTGCGCGAGCTGGTGGTGCCGACCAACCTGAACATCATGGCCATCCGCCCGCTGCGCGGCAACGGCCTGGTGGTGTGCGAGCCCACGCTGCTGTTCGGCGTGATCGACAGCCTGTTCGGCGGCACCGGCAAGTTCCACACCCGCATCGAAGGGCGCGACTTCTCCCCCACCGAGCACCGCGTGATCACGCGCCTGGTGGAGGTGGTGGCCGAGGAATACAAGAAGGCCTGGACCGGCATCTACCCGCTGGAGCTGGCCTACCAGCGCTCGGAGATGCAGCCCCAGTTCGCCACCGTGGCCACCCCCAGCGAGATCGTGGTCTCCACCAGTTTCTCGGTGGAGATCGGCGACATCACGGGCGGCCTGCACATCTGCATCCCCTACGCCACGCTGGAGCCGATCCGCGACGTGCTGTATTCCTCCGTGCAGGGCAGCGCCATCGAGGTGGACCGGCGCTGGATCCGCCTGCTGAGCCACGAGATCCAGGCCGCCGAACTGACCCTGGTGGCCGAGCTGGCCAAGACCGACGCCACCGTGGAGCAACTGCTCGCCATGCAGGTGGGCGACTTCATCGAACTGGAGCGCACGCCCAGCATCCAGGCCCGGGTGGAAGGGGTTCCCCTGTTCGAGTGCCAGTACGGCACGCACAAAGGCAAATACGCCCTGCGCATCGACAACAAGCTGCGCGGAACCGAAATCAACTGGCTGGGAGATACCTATGTCAACTGACAACGACGCCATCGCCGACGACTGGGCCCAGGCCCTGGAAGAACAGGCCAGCGCCCACCCCACCGACGGTGCGCCCGCGTTCGACACCGTGAGCGCCCCGGCCACACCGGGCGGCGGCCATGGTCACGGCAACGCCCAGATGCAGGACATCCAGATGGTGCTGGACATCCCGGTGCAGCTCTCGGTGGAGCTGGGCCGGACCAAGGTGCCCATCAAGTACATCCTGCAGCTGGCCCAGGGCTCCATCGTGGAACTCGACGCACTCGCGGGCGAGCCCATGGACGTGCTGGTCAACGGCTACCTGATCGCGCAGGGCGAGGTGGTGGTGGTGAACGAAAAGTTCGGCATCCGCCTGACCGACATCGTGACGCCCTCCGAGCGCATGCGCCGTATTAGTAAAAGTTAACCCCCTGCGTCGCCTTCGGCGCCTCCCCCCTGGAAGGGGGGCGACACCAGAGGCCCGGCTAAGCCGGTTCCTCGGTGTCCTTGGGTTGAAGGCACTTCGCTTCTACGGACCACTTTCCACTGGACTTCTTCATGTTGCAAAACGCCGCTCCGGCCGTGATCCTGCTCATCGTGATGGTGGGTGTGGCCTGGCTGCTGCAACGCTACCGCCGCCACCTGCCGGGCGTCTCCAGCCAGCGGGGCCCGGCGCTGCACGTGCTCAACTCGCTCTCGCTGGGCCCGCAGCAACGCGTGGTCACGGTGCAGGTCGGCCAGGGGGCCGACAGCGTCTGCCTCGTGCTGGGCGTGGCCCCGGGCGGTGTGCACACGCTGCACAGCCTGCCGCTGCCCGCCGAACCCGTGGCCCCGGCCGACGCCAGCCACCCCGCGGCCACCGGCTTCGCGGCGCGCCTGGCCCAGTTCACCTCGTCCCACAAGGCTTCCCATGCGCCGCGCTGACTGGCTGCGCAGCGGCCTGCTGCTGACCTCACTCGCCCTGCTGGCCACCGGTGCGTGGGCACAGGCCGCGCCCGCCGCCCCGGGCGCTGGCGCCTCGCTGCCCTTGGTGATCGGCCAGGGCTCGGGCGGCAACACCTACTCGGTGCCGATCCAGACCCTGCTGTTCTTCACCGCGCTGTCGTTCCTGCCCGCGGTGCTGCTGCTCATGACGGGTTTCACCCGCATCGTGATCGTGCTCTCGCTGCTGCGCCAGGCGCTGGGCACGCAGTCGGCCCCGCCCAACCAGGTGGTGGTGGGCCTCTCGCTCTTCCTCACGCTGTTCGTGATGGGCCCCACGCTGGACAAAGTCTACAGCGACGCCTACGCGCCCTACACCAGCAACCAGATCAGCTTCGAGCAGGCGCTGGAGCGCGGCCAGGAGCCCATGCGCGCCTTCATGCTCAAGCAGACCCGCCAGAGCGACTTCGAGCTGTTCGCCAAACTCGCCAAGCTGCCCGCCGACGTGACCGCGCAGACCGCGCCGTTCCGCGTCATCGTGCCGGCCTTCGTCACCAGCGAGCTCAAGACCGCGTTCCAGATCGGCTTCATGATCTTCATCCCCTTCCTGGTGATCGACATGGTGGTCGCCAGCGTGCTGATGTCGCTGGGCATGATGATGCTGTCGCCCGTGCTGGTGGCGCTGCCGTTCAAGCTCATGCTGTTCGTGCTGGCCGACGGTTGGAACCTCTTGCTCGGCTCTTTAGCCGCCAGTTTCGCCACGTAGGAAAGAACCATGGACCCACAAGCCGCGCTCACGATGGGGCAGAACGCCCTCTTCCTCATCCTCATGGTGGCCTCGCCCGTCCTGGCCACGGTGCTGGGCGTGGGTCTGCTGGTGAGCCTGTTCCAGGCCATCACCCAGATCCACGAGGCCACGCTGTCGTTCGTGCCCAAGCTGATCGCGGCCATCGCGGTGTTCGCCGTCGCCGGCCCCTGGATGCTCACCACCATGGTGGAGTTCATCCGCAGCACGATCTTGTCGATCCCAGCCCACGCGATCTAGATACCCCCCGCGCCGCTTCGCGTCACCCCCCAGGGGGCGGCACTGGCGGCCCGGCAAAGCCGGTTCCGCGGTGCCCTTGGCTAGCTTCCCCTCTCTCGTCTCCCGCCTCTTCACTCCCGTCACTTCGAAGACCCGCCCCATGCCCACCTTCAGCGAAGCCGACATCATGGCGCTGGTGTCGCCGGTGTTCTGGCCCTTTCTGCGGGTGCTGGCGGTGTTTTCCAGCGCGCCCATTTTTTCGGCGCGCTCGGTGCCGGTGCGCAGCCGCGTGGCGCTGGCGTTTCTGATCGCGGTCTGCGCCCAGGCCGGCCTGCCCGAGCAGCCCGTGGTGGCGCTGACCGACCCCAACGCCTTCGCCGTGGTGCTGCAGCAGGTGGTGGTGGGCGTGGCCATCGGGTTGGCGGTGCGCATCGTGTTCGCCTCGGTCGAGCTCGCGGGCGAGATCATCGGCCTGCAGATGGGCCTGAACTACGCCGGCTTCTTCGACCCCTCCACCAACCAGCAGACCAGCGCCGTGGGCCGCTTCTTCGGCAACACCACCATGCTGCTGTTCGTGGTGCTCAACGGCCACCTCATGGTGCTGCAGGCCGTGGTCTCCAGCTTCGAGACCTTCCCCGTGGGCGCCAGCGCCTTCGAGTCGATCAACCGCCTGCGCCTGCACGAGCTGGGCGCGGTGGTGTTCCGCTACGGCCTGTGGATCGCCTTGCCCATGATCGGCATGCTGCTGTTCATCAACATCGTGCTCGGCTTCGTCTCGCGCATCGCACCCCAGATGAACGCCTTCGCCATCGGCTTCCCCATCACCCTCTCAGCCGGCCTGCTCGGCATCGCCTTCACCCTGCCCATGCTGGACGCGCCGGTAGTGGCGCTGATGAAACTGGCGACGGACATCTTCACGGGCGGCTGAAGCCCGGAGCCGGCCCGCGAAGGGTCGAGCCGAGCCGCTCTGAGGAGCGGCTCAACGCCGATCTCAAACAGGAAATGGGCCAACGCGTGCCGGTGCGAACCCAGGCCAAGTTACGCGAAGTTGCGAACGGTCACATGGCGATGCTGGAACAAAACCCGCAGCGTGTGATCAGCCACTTCCGTTCCCCTGCCTGAGCCGTCCCCTTGCCCATGCGACGATTCCCGCTGTTTCTCCTCATGGCCGCCTTCGTCGCTGCTCCGGCGCTGCACGCCGCCGAGCCGCCTGCACGCAAAGCCGCCATGCTGTACGCACAGTTCTGCTCTGGCTGCCACGGTGCCGACCTCCAAGGCGGTCGGGCCACCAGCCTGCTCGACCGGAAGTGGATGGCCTCGGACGACGCCCGCCTGCTGGGCGCCATCCGCGGCGGCGTTCCCCGCTCCGGCATGCCCGCTTTCCGAAAGACCTTCACCGAGCCGGAGATCCGCGCGCTCGCCATCTTCATCCGCGAGTCGGCCCACCGCCGCGCTGACCCCGCCGTGGGCCAGGCTGGGGGGCTTCCGGAGGGCATACAGCGCACCGCCTTGCACGCCTACCGCGTCGAGACGGTGCTCTCCGGCCTGGACGTCCCTTGGACGCTGGCCTTCCTGCCCGACGGCCGCCTGCTCGTCACCCAGCGCAAGGGCATGCTCGTCGAGGGCATTCAGGACGACGGCCGCTGGACCGCCCGCCCCATCAAGGGCCTGCCGCGCGTGTGGGTGCGCGACGAAGGCGGCCTTCTCGACATCACCCCCCATCCCGACCATGCGGCCAACGGCTGGCTCTACCTCACCCTCGCGGACCCCGGGCCTGAGGACAGCGGCAACACCAAGCTCGTGCGCGGCCGCATCCGCGACGGCCGTTGGGTCGACCAAGAGACGATCTTCAAGGCCCCCGTGGCCACCTACACCGACCTCGGCATCAACTTCGGCAGCGCCGTCGTGTTTCACAATGGCTACCTCTTCTTCTCCTTCGGCGAGCGCGGCAACGTCGGCCAGGCGCAGGACCTCTCACTGCCCAACGGCAAGATCCACCGCCTCTTCCCCAACGGCCGCGTTCCGCCCGACAACCCCTTCGTCCATACGCGCGGCGCGCTCCCCTCGATCTGGAGCTACGGCCACCGCAACCCACAGGGCCTGACGATCGACCCGCGCAGCGGGGCGCTCTGGGAGAGCGAGCACGGTCCGCGGGGCGGCGACGAACTCAACCACATCGTGCGCGGCCGCAACTACGGTTGGCCCGTCATCACCCACGGCATGAACTACGACGGTACGCCAGTCTCGGCGCTCACCCGGAAGAAGGGCATGGCGCAGCCGGTGCGCCACTGGACACCGTCGATCGCGGTGAGCCCCATCCACTTCTACACCGGTGACGCTTTTCCCGCATGGAAGAACCAGCTCTTTCTCGGCGCGCTCGCGCAGCAGGAACTGCACCGCCTGAAAGTGGAAGGCGACCGCGTGATCGGGCAGGAACTCCTCCTCAAGGGTCGGGGCCGCGTGCGCGGCGTGACCACCGGGCCCGACGGCTACCTCTACGTCGCGCTGGAGATTCCCGGGCCGGACACGCCCGACCTCGTCGTCCGCCTGGTTCCGGCGGACTGAGCCCTGCTCATATTCCCACGCGAATCCGGCGCGGGTAGGTTGTTTTTGAATCGGTTCTGATCGCGGTCTACGCCCAGGCCGGCCTGCCCGAGCAGCCCGTGGTGGCGCTGACCGACCCCAAGCAGGTGCCTGTAGCGCGATTGCGGCGATCAGTTCTGTGGGAGGGGTATCGGCCCATTCGGTTGGTCTTGGCGGCCGCGGTCATGCCGCCACTCGAATCACGACTTTGCCGAAGCCACGGCCCTCGGCGTACCAAGCCAGCGCCGCCGGAGCCTCATCGAAACCGAACACGCGGGCGATCACTGGCCGCAACTTGTTCACCACCATCGCGCGCGCCGCGCTGTCAAGTTGCGTGCGGCTGCCCGCAGCCACGGCGCGCAAGGTGGCGCCCGACGCGAACAGCGCATTCGCGTCGATCATCGAACTGCCACCCGCCACGGTGCCCACGAAGCCGATCTCGCCGCTCATCGCCACCGACTTCAGCGAATGCGGCAGCGTGCTGCCGCCGCCGACCTCCACCACGTGCTGCACGCCGGCGCCGCCGCTCAAGCGCCGCACCTCGGCCGACCAGTCGGGCGTGCTGCGGTAGTTCACCACTTCGTCGGCGCCCAGCTCGCGCAGCCGCGCCGCCTTGTCGTCACTGGAGGTCGTGGCAATCACCCGTGCCCCGAAGGCTTTGGCGAACTGCAGCGCAAACAGCGACACACCGCCCGACCCCAGCGTGAGCACGTCGTCGCCGGCTTTCAGGGGCAGCCCGCCGGTGAGCGCATTCCAGGCCGTCACACCGGCGCAGGGCAGCGTGGCCGCTTCTTCGTACGACAGGTGGGGCGGAACGGCCACCAGCGCATCTTCGTGCACCACGGCGTACTCGGTGAGCATGCCGTCCAGGGAGCCGCCCAGCTGCGCCGCGCGCTCCACCGCGAAGGGCCCGTCCACCCAGCGCGGGAAGATCGACGCGATCACGCGGTCGCCGAGTTTCGCCCGGGTGACGCCGGCGCCCACCGCGGACACTTCGCCGGCGCCATCGCACATGCCCACCACGTCGGGCTTCACCGGAAGCGGGTAGCGACCCTGCTGCAGGATCATCAGTTCCCGGTAGTTCAGCGATACGGCGTGCACGCGCAGCAGCACCTCGTTCGGGCCGGGCTGCGGTACTTCGTGCCGCTTCAGCACCAGGCCGTCGAGGCCTGCACCCATGCTCATGTGATAGCTCTTCATCGTGTTGTCTCTTTCTGTAGGTGAGGCTGTGTTCAGGTGGCCTTGGCCTTGACATAGCCGCGGCCTTCGACAATCCGCCCGTCGCGGACGGTCATCACGTTCAATCCGCGCGAAACGTCACCAGGCCTGGGACCGGTGCGGTATTCCCAGAAAATCAGACCGCGCTCACCCATCACCACCACGTCTTCCAGCGTGAACACGCCTTTGCGATTGGCGGCAATGGCCCGCCACGAAGCGAGGCAGGCGGCACCGCCGACAAGGTGCGTGCCGTCGGCCGTAGGCTGCGAACGTTCGACCACGCAGTCGGGTGCGATCAGCTCGACTAACAGGGTGGGGTCGTGGCGCAGAAATGCCTGGTTGAAGCGGTGCAGGATGTCGGCCGTGCTGCCCGGTGTGTGCTCGTGTGTGTCCATGTCGATACCCATTGATGAGTTGTTGCACTGGGGTCCAGTGTGCGAATTCAGGGGCTATTCGTCCAACGCATTCGAGTCATACACTCAATGCATGAACAGCATTGAAATACCCCCCACGCCTCGGCTCGACAGCCGCGACCTGCGTCTGGTGCTGGCCCTGGCCACCGCGCGCACCACTGCGGGCGCCGCGACCAGACTCCACCTGACCCAGCCGGCCGTCAGCCGTGCACTGCTCGCCGCCGAAGGCAAGCTGGGCGCGCGCCTCTTTGAGCGCACACCGCGCGGCCTGGAGCCCACACCGGCGGGCAACACCTTGCTCGACAGTGCGCCACGCCTGCTCACCGAACTGCACGAACTCGAGTCGCGCTTGCAAGGCCCAGCCGCACCTGCGCAGCGCTTGCGGCTGGTATGCGAGTGCTACACCGCCTATCACTGGATGCCCAGCGCACTGAAAGGCCTGCGTGCCAGCCTCCCGGGCATGGACTTGAGCATCGCCATTGAGTGCACGCGTGACCCCATCGCCGCGCTGCTGGACGGTGAGATCGAGGTAGCGCTCATCAGCGAGGCTCCGACGCCGCGCAGCCGCCGCCTGGTCGACAAGCCGCTGTTTGCCGACGAGATCGTGTTCGTCATGGCCGCTTCGCATCGCCTGGCCGCACGCACCTCGCTCACCCGCGCCGACCTGTGCAAGGAAACCCTGCTCACCTCGCGCATGCCCACGCGCGACATGGCCTGGTACCACAAGCCGCTGGCCGCAACGCGCGAGGCACCGCTCAACTACCAGGTGCTGCCTCTCACGGAAGCGGTGATCGACTTCGCGCGCGCAGGCATGGGCATCGGTGTGCTGTCCGAGTGGGTGGCCGAGCCGCACCTGCGCCGCGGCGACGTGGTTGCCAAGCGCTTGGCCTCGGGCCCGCTGCGCCGGCCCTGGCGGCTGGTGTGGCGCAAGGAGATCGAGAACGCGGCCATGGAGCTGTGGCGCGTGCTGGAGAAGGCGGCTCCGCGCGTCAACGCCTTGCCGCTGGCTCGGCCACGCCGCGAGCGCTTGCGCGCTTGAGAGGTCGGTTGATTCGTGCTGCCTCGTGAATCAGTGAAGCAGCCTCAACCCTCAACACAAGTTGAAACGTCTGAGGCTTCAAGAGCCGACACCATCTCGTTCCAAGCGGCGGTTTGGAATTGGCGTTGTAAAGAGCTGGACACGCCCCGCTCCATTACCCAACGGTGACTTCGGTGGTGACCGGCACTGCCCGGCGCACGGCGTCACTGACCGGAGAGTGCTTCTCCGCCCACTCAACCAACTCGTGGAGTTGCTGGGCGGAAGCGTCTTCCGCTGCAATGCGAACGTTGACACGCATGCTCAGCGGGCCGGGTGGAATGGATTCGGCGACCCCGAAAAGGCCCCGATTGTCCGACTCACTACCGACCGTGACCTCAAGCCGGCTGAGGACGATGCCCAGCTGCGCGGCACGCATGGCGATGACTGTCGCGTCGCAGTTCGCGAGCGCTGCGCGAAGGAACCAGCCGGGTGTGGGGGCACTGGCATTTCCACCAACGGGCGCCGGCATGTCGCTGACCAGCGTGGCGCCGTTGGGTCCGTCGGCTCTGCAACGTAAGCCGGACTCGAGGACTGCAACGGCGGGCTTGTCTTGCGACCGTGCATCTTGCGGATGCTCGGCGAAGTACGTGGCGACTTGGCCCAAAGACTCCCTGATGTGCTTGATGCTCATGGTGCCTCCCGCTGCTGCGCGATGAAGTGGGTTTCGAGTGCCCGAACGCAATGTGGATCGTCGTCCAATCTGGAAAACCCAGACCAGGCGACGGGACAAATCGGAGCAAGTGCGCGCCATTCATGAAGCCGGTCGCCATATTGCCCATTCGCCACGTCTGTATGCCCAGACGCGAGAAATGTTACACGCACTGTCTCGGCCGATCCACCGTGATCGCGCCAAATGCTTTGGCATTCCGCCCCACGCCCTCACTCCCACTTCAAGTCATAGAGCTTCCAGTCGTCCCCATCACGCCGCCACTCCAGCCGCACGGTGTAGGGCGTGACCCGCTCGGGGATCAGGCCCTGTGCGCCGGTGACCAAGAGCTGGGCTTCGGTGTGGCCGGTGAGCGCGGAGCCGGGGTCGATGCGGGTCTGGCGCCCGAGCGAGACCACCTTGACCTGGGCGTAGCGGTGGAACAGCAGCAGCATGGTCTGGCGTGCCCATTGCGCATCAAACTGGTCCTGGGCGCGAAAGCGCTTGTCCAGCTGGTCGAGCACGGCGCCGCTGTCGCGCGCTTCCAGGTTGTCCTGCAGCTGCTGCACCGCCGCTTCCAGCCGGGCCTGCGGGTCGTCCTTGCCGCAGGCAGACAGCAGCAGCAACAGCAACGCAGCCAGCAGAAGCACCGGAAACAGCCGGCGCGCCGGCCTCTGGAGCCCGTTCAACCGCACGCCATGCCCCCTTGTGGGAGCCCGGCAGGCACCGCCTGCTGGTCCGGCGGCAGGTGGCAGGCCACGCAGAGTTTGTTGCCGTCGGGGTCGCGGAAGTAGGCGCCGTAGTAGTGCTCGTGGTACTCGGGCCGCAGCCCCGGCGCACCGTCGCAGACGCCGCCGTGTGTCAGCGCGGCCGCATGCGCGCCGTCCACCCGCGCCCGGCTGTCGGCCAGGAAGGCCACCATCTGGCCGTTGCCCGGCGCGTGGGGTTGGGCGTCGTAGGGCCGGCCGATCAGGAAGAGCGGCCGAGGGCCCGGGTGGGACTGCCAGCCCGCCCAGGGGCGGCTGAGGTCGCAGAAGCGCGGCTCGATGCCGAGCGCGGCCATCAGCGGGTTGTAGAAGGCCAGAGCGCGCTCGAAGTCGCTGACGCCGACAAAGATGTGGGAAAACATACGGTCCTTTCGCAACCCAGTGCAACGCGGCGCTCAGCCTCTCAGATCCACCGCCGCACCTTGTGCCGGTAGGTGGTGAACACGTCGCCAAACAGCGCCGTGAGCGCCCGCTCTTCCGGGCCGATCTGGAAGCGGTTCATGTACACCACGAAGGCCGGCAGCCCGAGCAGCGCCAGCGCATGGGCCAGCCACAGGCCCCACCCGGCCAGCACCAGCAGCAGGCCCAGGTACATGGGGTTGCGGCTGAAGCGGTAGATGCCGCTGTCCACCAGCGCGGACGCGGCCCCGGGCGTGGTCGGGTTCACAGTGGTTTTCGCGCGCCGAAAAGACGCCACACCGAGCAGGGCCACGAGCGCGCCGGCCAGCACGAGCAGCAGCGCCACGGCCGGCAGGCGGGGCAGCGGCCCGGCCAGCGCAGGCGCCCACGCCGACACGCCCCACATGGCCGCGCCCACCAGCAGCGCCAGGGCCACGGGCGGGATCTTCAGTTCGAGTGCGTTCATCGGGTGTCCAGGGTTGATGCAGGGAACGGGTTCAGGGGGTCAGCGCTCGGCGATGTAGTGCGACATGCGCGCGGCCTCGCCCGGCGCCAGGAAGGCGCGCACCTCGGCTTCGATGGCGCCGTCGGCCAGGGTCGCGCGGGCGCGCTGGTGCAGGTAGTCGGCCCACGAGGCGACGATGAAACGCTCCACGTAGCGCGAGGGTTCGCCCAGGTCTTTGTAGACGCGCCAGAAGGTGGCGCCGTCGCGCCGGCGCGGGGCCTTCATGCGGGCGATGGTGTCGAGAAAGGCCTTGTCTTCCCCGGGCCGGATGCGGTAGCCCACCTCCACCGCCACCGGGCCGGCCTCGGGGCTGGGCTCGGCTTCCACGAACAGCTCGTCCCAGGGCGTGCCCTGGGTCACGTCGTGCGCCTCGCCCACGCGCAGCGGAAACGGGCGTGCCAGCAGCAGGCCCGCGGCCATGAGCACGCCGGCCGCGGACAGCGCGGCGGTCAGGCCGGCGATGTCGGAGACCGCGCCCCAGAACGCCGAGCCGATGGCGAACGCGCCCAGCGCGGACACGATGTGCAGCGCCACCGCGCGCGAACGCACCCAGGGCGGTGCGCTGGCCTGGGTGGCGGTGTTGAAGGTGGACATGGTCGCCATCCAGGCCGCGCCGCCCACGGCCATGGCGGCGTACACCAGCAGCGGCACGCGCACCCAGGCCCCCACCAGCATGACGGCGGCAAACGCCGCGCAACTGGCGGCCACGATGCCGTCGAGCCCGAAGCGGGCCCGCACGCGCCCGATCACCAGGCCCGAGGCCACCGCGCCGGTGCCCAGGCAGCCCATGAGCAGGCCGAAACCTTCGGCGCCGGTGCCGAGCTGGCGCTGCGCGATCACCGGCAGCAGCGCCCACAGCGCCGAGCCGGCGGCGCTGAAAGCCATCACGCGCACCAGCTGCGCCAGGATCATGCGCGAGTGCCAGGCAAAGCGCAGGCCGCTCAGCGTGCCGCCCCAGAGCCGCTCGGCCGGCAGGCTGGAAGGCGGGTGCGCTCGCGGCGGCCAGCGGCGGATCGACTCCCACATCACCGCCGTGGTGAACACCGTGACCACGAACACCCAGCCCGCGCCCAGCCGCGCGAACAGCAGGCCGGCCAGCGTGGGGCCGATGGCGCGCGCGGCGTTGTAGGCAATGCCGATGGCGGTGATGGCCTGCGGCCACTCGTCGCGCGGCACCGGGTCGATCACCGACGAGTTCCAGGCCGGCGTGAGCACGGCCGTGCAGCAGCCGCAGACGAACACCAGGAACAGCACCGAGGCCGGCCCGCCCCAGCCGGCCAGCACCAGCGCCGCCAGCAGGGCGCAGGCACCCACCTGCGCGATCAGCGCGCCCGAGATCAGGCGGCGCCGGTCGGTGGTGTCGGCCAGCACGCCCGCGGGCAGCGCCAACAGGAACATGGGCAGGAACACCGCAGTCTGCACCAGCGCGGCCAGAAACGACGAGCCAGTGAGCTCGACCATGAGCCAGGCAGCGGCCATGGTCTGCATGCCCGCGCCAATGAAAAAGACCCCGCCACACACCCAGAGCCCCCGAAAAGCGGGTTGTCGCAAAGGACTCCAGATCGAGTGGGATGTGACCATCGGGTCAGTATGCCGGAGCGGCCTGGGAAGGCGGCTGCACGAGGTTATTGCGGTGGGTTTGCCTCATTTTGCGAGTTGACTTCACTTTGACTATAGTGACATCATTGATGGCAATTACAGGAGATGAAGTCATGGCCGTCGTTACCGTCAGAAATCTGCCCGATGAGGTGCACCGTGCGCTTCGTGTGCGGGCGGCCCATCATGGCCACAGCACCGAGGCTGAAATCCGCGACATTCTGGAAGCTGCCGCTCGGCCACCGGAGCGTATCAAGCTCGGTTCCTTGCTGGCCTCCATCGCCCGTGAAGCGGGGGTGCTGACCGACACGGAAGCGGAGCAGTTCAACCAACTCCGCGACAAGACCCCGGCCGAGCCGATGAGGTTTGAATGATCCTCATCGACACCAACGTGATTTCCGAATCGTGGAAGCTCGCGCCCGATGCGCGTGTGCTGGCATGGCTCGATGCTCAGACGATAGAAACGCTGTACCTGTCCGCCGTGACCGTGGCGGAACTGCGCTTTGGCTTGGCGGCGATGCCGGCAGGCAAACGGCGCACGGTCTATCTGGATCGCCTGGAGCGAGACGTATTGCCGGCCTTCACGGGGCGCGTTCTTCCCTTCGACCTGGATGCCTCACAGGCCTATGCAGACCTGATGTCGCAGGCGAGGGCGGCAGGAAGGGCAATAAGCATGGCGGACGGCTATATCGCCGCGACGGCGGCAGCACATGGGCTCATGGTTGCCACACGCGACACGCGTCCTTTCGAGGCTGCAGGGCTGAGCATCATCAACCCTTGGGAGGCGGTCTGTTAAAGCTCAGAGCCCGACACTCCCGCAGGCTGTGCACTTCCGGTTTTTGATGGGAGGAAAGAAAGCCTTGCAAGAAAAAAGCAGTGCGAGCGACAAGGCAACTGAAAGCCAGCTTCGGTTCTCAGTGAACTCTGTGGAACCGCATTTTGGGCAGGTGTCCACGCTTGGCCCGATTTGCGCAGCCAAGGCCGCCTGGAGTTCGCCGCGGTCTCGCATGGCAAGAACAGCTCGCGCTGGCTCAAGGTGCAGGGCGGGCACGAGAAGCCTCACGCCACCAAGCATGAGCGATGCAGACCAGTTGGCCCAAACATGATGCTCATTGGCAAGAAAGGCCGGAACCCCTTCGGATTGCAGCAGCGCACGAGTGATATGAGCCTCCCATGGACTCATATGGACTTCAACAACGACGAAACGCAATTCACCTGCCATGCGGAGTTCTGGCGTGGGAATTCACCGGATTTGCGGCGCGCCCCCTCTTGATCGCAGTGTTGGACCCTAGCCATACCCATGCGGCAAAGAACAAACCCAGCCCATAAGCAAAAATAAAGGTGACATCAAACCACCATAGAGCCAACCCAAAGAGCACAACGGAAACACCGAGCAAAACGGAAGAACAGGGGCGGGCCGCAGCCGGCCTAAACCAGTACGACATTGCTACAGCGGTGGTAACAATCGACGACACAGCCAGCCATGTAAAAAATGGCCGCAGCTCATAGCCGGGAGCAAAAATAAGCCGCAGTTGTTCGGCCGCCTCGTTGATTGGAAACAGAAGGGACCACCACGTTGAAGCACAAAATGTGGCAATACCCGTGAACTGCGCTGCCGCAAGGTGCCGAGAATTGATGCTCATGGGGCCGGACTCAAGTCTGAACCGCAACCCCTCAAACCAGGCTGTTGCGGATCGCGTAAACCGTCAGTTCCGCGTTGTTGCTCATGTGCAGTTTCTCCAGCACGCGCGCGCGATACACGCTCACGGTCTTGGGGCTGAGCATGAGTTCTTCGGCGATTTCGGAGAGCTTCTTGCCGGTGGCGATCTTCTGCAGGGTCTGCAGTTCGCGCTCGGACAGGCTGGCGTGCAGCTCTTCGCTTTCGGGCGCGCTGAGGTTGTCCACCAGCATCTGCGCCACGTCGGCGGTGACGTATTTTCGGCCTTGCTGCACGGTGCGCACGGCGTTCACCAGTTCGGCGGGCTCGCCCGCCTTGTTCAGGTAGCCGCGCGCGCCGGCGCGCAGGCAGCGGATGGCGTACTGGTCTTCCGGGTACATGGAGACCACCAGGGTCTTGACCGGCGAACCCTCTTCGCGCAGCGCGGCCAGCACTTCCAACCCGCCGCGCCCGGGCATGTTCAGGTCGAGCACCAGCACGTCGCACGGGGTCTTGCGCAGCAGTTCGCGCAGCTCGGGGTAGCTGCCGGCTTCGCCCACCACCTGGATGTCCACCGCCTCGGCGATGGTGTCGCGGATGCCGCGGCGCACCATCGCGTGGTCGTCACACAAAATCACCTTGATCATGGTCGTCCTCCTTGTCAGCATCTGCATTGTCGGGGTTCGTCGATGCGCGCAGCGGCACCGACAGGATCACCGAGGTGCCGCGCGGGGAAGAACTCACGTCGAGCCAGCCGTCCACCTTTTCGGCGCGCTCCTTGAGCCCGAGCAGGCCAAACGACTTGGCCTTGCGCAGCGCCTCGGGGCCCATGCCCCGCCCGTTGTCTTTCACTTCCAGGGTCAACACCCCTTCGCGGTCGTTCAGGTCGATGTCGACCGCGCTGGCCTGCGCGTGCTTGCTGACGTTGGTCAGGGCTTCCTGCGCGGTGCGGTAGGCCACCAGCTGCACCTCGCGCGGCACATCGATGAATTCGGACGAGCGGCGCACCAGCACGCGATGGCCGGTGCGCCGCTCGAAGCTCGACGCCAGCCACTGAACCGCCGCCACCAGCCCCTGGTCGAGGATGGGCGGGCGCAGGTTCATCATGATGCGCTGGCTCGCGCCCAGCGCGTGCTGCAACATCTCCAGCGCGTTGTTCACGTGGGTGCTGATCTCCTCGTCGGCCACGCGGCGCCCGACCCAGGCCAGGTCGAGCTTCACGGCGGCGAGGGCGCCGCCGATGTCGTCGTGGATCTCGCGGGCGATATCGGCGCGCTCCTGTTCGATG
This sequence comes from Hydrogenophaga sp. GW101-3F08, assembly GCF_059424585.1. NCBI lineage: Bacteria > Pseudomonadati > Pseudomonadota > Betaproteobacteria > Burkholderiales > Comamonadaceae > Hydrogenophaga > Hydrogenophaga sp. GW101-3F08. The sequence continues at coordinate 21,600 of NZ_JBWKZP010000005.1, read as the reverse complement.
CTGGTCTGCAGGTGTTCGGCGAGCTCGGCCAGCCGGTGGCGCGAGTCGGCCAGCTCGGCGTCGGCGCGGGCCTTGGCGCGGCGGGTCTCGCTCACTTCCAGGGCGCGCTCGATCACGTGCGACAGCCGGTGCATGCTGTCCTTGAGCAGGTAGTCGCTCACGCCGCGGTGCATGGCCTCGACCGCGGCGGCCTCACCGATGGCGCCTGAGAGGATCACGAACGGAAGCTCGCTGTGGCAGGCCCGGGCCACGTCCCAGGCGTCCAGGCCGGTGAAACCGGGCAGGTGGTAGTCGGCCAGCACGATGTCGTGGCGCCCGTCGGCCAGCTCCCGGCGGAAATCGTCGAGCGAATCCACCAGGGTGAGCTCGCAGGGCATCTGGCTGCGCTGCAGGGCGAACTTGACCAGAGCGTGGTCCACCCGCGAGTCCTCCAGATGCAGGATGCGGACCGGGGACTTGTCCAAAAGATCGGGGGCGGGCGCTGCGTTCATGGTGAGAGGGGTTGGACGCCTTGAATAAAGCACGCCGTGCTGGGACGCGTGGACAACGCCACGAAATGGCGCTGAATTCGGCCCGTTATCTGCCGATACAGAGGATCACAGGTCGGGAAAATTGTAATGCCCGCCCTTCCACCGCCAGGCCACACCTCGCCCACACCATGGACCAACCGACGATGCCACAGCCCCAGCCGTCCGTCTCGCTGCCCGTGAGTCTGGTGGCCGATGTGCAGGACGCCCTGCTCATGGCCATGACCGATCTGCAACGCCTTGAGGGCCTGCTGGACCACGCCACGGGCAATCTGCTGGAGCGTTTCGGCTCCGCCAACCACGCGCTGGCCCACCTCGCGCGCCACGACGACGAGGACCTCCACCGCATCCGCCACAGCCTGCACCAGGCCGTGACCGAACTGCAGTTCCACGACATGGCGACCCAGCTGCTGGTGCACACCGGCAAGATTCTTCAGGGCTGCGCCTGGAAGCTGGCCGACGAAACCATGGAACCGGAAGAAGGCGAGCTGCCAATATGCCTGGACCCGGTGCCCGAGCGCCCCAGCCCGGTGACGCAAAGCGAGATGGACGCGGGTTCCATCGAATTGTTCTGACGATGCGCTGTTCAAGCCCACCCTCTTTCTGTCGATATCTGTTCGAAACACGGAGTACTCCATGCAATCGATTCTTGCCGTAGACGACTCGGCCTCCATGCGAAAAATGGTGTCGTTCACCCTGACTGGCGCGGGTTTTCACGTGGTGGAAGCGGTGGACGGGCAGGACGCGCTGGAGAAGGCCCAGACCCACGCCATCGACCTGGTGCTGACCGACCAGAACATGCCGCGCCTGGACGGCCTGGGGCTCACGCGCCGGTTGCGCGAGCACCCCAAGTTCAAGAACACCCCCATCCTGATCCTGACCACCGAGTCGAGCGATCTGATGAAGCAGGCCGGGCGCAGCGCCGGCGCCACCGGATGGCTGGTCAAGCCGTTCGATCCGGGCCGCCTGATCGAGGTCATCCAGAAAGTCATCCGCTGAACAGTCGCCCCACGAGCGCACACGCCACACAGGCAAGGAGTCCCCCATGGGTGAAATGATGAACGACGGCCAACACCTCGGTGACAACATCGACCTGAGCCAGTTCTACCAGATCTTTTTTGAAGAGGCCGGCGAAAACCTGGACCAGATGGAGCAGATGCTGCTGCAGCTGGACCTGGAGCAGGCCGACGACGAGGAGCTCAACGCGATCTTCCGCTGCGCCCACTCCATCAAGGGCGGCGGCGCCACCTTCGGCTTTGCCGACGTGGCCGAACTCACGCACCAGATGGAGTCGCTGCTGGACAAGCTGCGCCGCCACGAGCTCCAGCCCAACGCCGCGATGGTGGACGTGCTGCTCGAATCGTCCGACGCGCTGCGCCTGCTGCTGGCGCGCCACCAGGGCCGCAGCACCGACTCCCCGCCGACCGACGCGCTGGTGGCCCGCATCGCCGTGCTGGCGCAGGGCGATGCCGAGGCGGAACCGGAGCTGGTGGCCCCGCCCGCCGCGGCGCCCGCGCCCAGCGCCGCCCCCGCCATTGCCATCGTGCCCCCGCCCGCCGCCGCCCCGGCGGCACGCAAGGCCGCCCCGGCCACGCGCGAGCTGGAGATCCACATCGGCCCGCTGGAGAATCCGAGCGAGGCCGACTGCATCGCCGAGCTGTTCCGCGACATCCCGGGCCTGGGCGAGATCAGCCCTCTGCCCTGCGACCAGAAAGACCGCCGCATCTTCCGCGCGCTCACCACGGCCAGCGACACCGACCTGCTCGACCTGTTCACCTTCCATGTGAGCAAGGAGCAGATCCAGATCGTCGATCCGGCCGCGATCCTGGCGGCCCAGTCGGCCGCTCCCGTGGCGGGCGGCGAAGGCACGGCCTTCGGCTTCTTTGAAGGTTCCCCGGGCTCGCCCCCGCCGAGCGCACCCGCCCAACCGCTCGAAGCGGGTGGCACGCCCTCGGCCAGCGCCGCCCCGGCCAAGGCGGCTCCCAAGGCCGATGCCCGCGCCGCCCCCAGCACGGCCCAGCTCGAATCGAGCACGCTGCGTGTCTCGGTGAGCAAGGTGGACCAGCTCATCAACCTGGTGGGCGAACTCGTCATCACCCAGGCCATGCTGGCGCAAAAGAGCCGCGAGCTCGACAGCACCGCCAACCAGCCCCTGCTGGCCGGCCTGGCCGACCTGGACCGCAACACCCGCGATCTGCAGGAAGCGGTGATGTCGATCCGAATGATCCCGATGTCGGTGGTGTTCAACCGCTTCCCGCGCATGCTGCGCGATCTGGCGGGCAAGCTGGGCCGCAAGGTCGAGCTGATCACCCACGGTGAAGCGACCGAGCTCGACAAGGGCCTGATCGAGAAGATCACCGACCCGCTGACGCACCTGATCCGCAACAGCTGCGACCACGGCATCGAGCCACCCGAGGAGCGGTTGGCCAAGGGCAAGACCGAACACGGCACCATCACGCTCTCGGCGTCCCACCAGGGCGGCTCGATCCTGATCGAGGTGCGCGACGACGGCAAAGGCCTCTCGCGCCAGAAGCTGCTCCAGAAGGCCCGCGAAAAAGGCATGGACGCGCCCGATTCGCTGAGCGACCCCGAGGTCTGGGGCCTGATCCTCGCGCCGGGCTTCTCCACCGCCGAGGTCGTCACCGACGTGTCGGGCCGTGGCGTGGGCATGGACGTGGTCAAGAAGAACATCGCCTCGCTCGGCGGCACGGTGGAGATCGACTCCGCCGAGGGCTACGGCATGAGCGTGAAGGTGCGCCTGCCGCTCACGCTGGCCATCATGGACGGCATGACGGTGCGCGTGAGCGACGAGGTCTACATCCTGCCGCTGTCGTCGGTGATCGAGTCGTTCCAGATCAACCCGAAGGACATCAACACCGTGGCCCAGGGCGCGCAGCTGGTGAAGGTGCGCGACGAGTACATGCCGGTGATCGAGCTGGAGCGGGTGTTCCAGGTGCCGCGTTTCGAATACAACGCGGCCAGCCCGATCATGGTGGTGGTGGAGGCCGAGGGCGCGCGTGTGGCGCTCATGGTGGACGAGCTGCTCGGGCAGCAGCAGGTGGTGATCAAGAACCTGGAGTCCAACTACCGCAAGGTGCCCAACATCTCGGGCGCCACCATCCTGGGCGACGGCAAGGTCGCGCTGATCCTCGACACCTCCGGCCTGGTGAGGCGCTCACGCCACTGAACCCCTCTCGCGGGCCCCAGGCCCGCGCCCAACCCACCGGTCAGGACACCCCATGCTGCAGCAGACGACCCTCCCCCGCCGTGCTCCCGTTGTGCTGCCGGCCCCTCAAGAAGAAGGCCCGCTGGCCCAGGGGCGCGAGTTCGTCTGGACCGACGGCGACTTCACGCGCATCAAGGCCCTGATCTACAAACGCGCCGGCATCAGCCTGCACGACGGCAAACACGCCATGGTGTACAGCCGCGTCTCGCGCCGCCTGCGCGACACCGGCCACACCAGCTTCAAGGCGTACCTGGACTGGCTGGAGCAGCACGACGGCCCCGAGTGGCAGGAGTTCATCAACGCGCTGACCACCAACCTCACCGCCTTCTTCCGCGAGCAGCACCACTTCACCATCCTGGACGAGCTGATGCGCGCGCGGCGCGGGCACGACTGGCGCATCTGGTGCTCGGCGGCCTCCACCGGTGAAGAGCCCTACTCCATCGCCATGACCGCCACCGAAGCCCTGGGGTCGGGCGGATCGTTCCACCTGGTCAACAGCGACATCGACACCAAGGTGCTGGCCACCGCCGCGCAGGGGGTCTACAAGAGCGACGGCGTCAAGGGCCTGAGCCCCGAGCGCCTGCAGCGCTTCTTCATGCGCGGCAAGGGCGGCAACGCGGGCCTGATGCGCGTCAAGCCCGAGCTGCAAAAGCACATGGAGTTCCTGAGCGTGAACCTGATCGAGGAACTGCCGTTCAGCGAGCCCTTCGACATCGTGTTCTGCCGCAACGTGATGATCTATTTCGACGCGGAAACGCAGCGCCGCGTGCTCGAACGCATCCACCGCGTGATGAAGCCCGGCGGCATGCTGTTCGTGGGCCACGCCGAGAACTTCAGCGACGCCCGCAAGCACTTCGAACTGCGGGGAAAGACGGTCTATGAGCGCGTCTGAATCCGCCATGCCACAGGCACTCGGCGCGCGCACCGCCCTGGCCCTGCCCAACGCGGGCCTGGTCAGCCGGGTGGGCAGCGTCACCAAGAGCCCGTCGCTGGACGCGCTCAAGGCCCGGCCGCGCAAGCCGGGCGAGGCCGCGTTTTTCTTCCACGACCCGCACTTCGGGCACGACGCGGTCAAGGTGCTGCCGGGCGAGTACTTCGTGACCGCCGACGACATGCTGATCATGACGGTGCTGGGCTCGTGCATCGCCGCCTGCATCTGGGACCCCCAGGCGCGCGTGGGCGGCATGAACCACTTCATGCTGCCCGAGGGCGGCGCCGACACCTCGGGCCGCTACGGCTCCTACGCGATGGAACTGCTGATCAACGAGATGATGAAGCTCGGCGCCCGGCGCGAAAGCATGCAGGCCAAGGTGTTTGGCGGCGGCCAGGTGATGCACAACTTCACCAGCCTGAACGTGGGCGAGCGCAACACCCGGTTCGTGCTGGACTACCTGCAGACCGAGCGCATCGCCATCGTCTCCAAGGACGTGCTGGACATCCATCCGCGCAAGGTCTGCTACTTCCCCGCCAGCGGCAAGGCCATGGTCAAGCGGCTCGCGCATTCGCACCCCGACACCCTCGAAACCCAGGAACGCAAGGGCAGCGCCGCGGTGGTGGCCAAGGCGACTTCTGGCGGCTCAATCGATCTCTTCTGACGAAACACAACCATGGCCCAGATCAAAGTGGTGGTGGTGGACGACTCCGCGCTGGTGCGCAGTCTGCTCACCGAAATCATCAACCGGCAACCCGACATGCGCTGTGTCGGCGCGGCCAGCGACCCGCTGGTGGCGCGCGAGATGATCCGCGAGCTCAACCCCGACGTGATCACGCTCGACGTGGAAATGCCGCGCATGGACGGGCTGGAGTTCCTCTCGCGCCTGATGCGCCTGCGCCCCATGCCCGTGGTGATGGTCTCCACCCTGACCGAACAGGGCGCCGAGACCACCCTGCGCGCGCTCGAAATGGGCGCGGTGGACTTCGTGGCCAAGCCGCGCATCGGCGTGAGCAGCGGCCTGAACGAACTGGCCGGCGACATCGTGGACAAGATCCGCGTGGCCGCCAGCGCGCAGGTGCACCGCCTGGCCAGCCCGACGGCCGCGCCCGACGCCCGCCCGGCCCACAGCGGCGCCGTGGCCGACGCGCCCCGCGCCCCGCTGCCGCGCCTGTCCACCGAAAAGGTGATCTGCATCGGCGCCTCCACCGGCGGCACCGAGGCCATCCGCGAGGTGCTGACCCGCATGCCGGCCGACTCGCCGGCCATTGTCATCACCCAGCACATGCCGCCGGGCTTCACCACCAGCTTCGCCAACCGGCTCAACACCTTGTGCCGCATCCAGGTGCAGGAAGCGAGCGACGGCCAGCGCATCCTGCCCGGCCACGCCTACATCGCCCCCGGCGGCCACCACCTGCGCATCGACCGCAGCGGCTCGAACTACGTGGCCGTGGTCGAGGACACCGAGCCGGTGAACCGGCACCGGCCCTCGGTCGAGGTGCTGTTCAAGTCGGCCGCGCGGGTGCTGGGCCCGAACGCGCTGGGCATCATGCTCACCGGCATGGGCGCCGACGGCGCGCAGGCCATGCGCGAGATGAAGGACGCCGGCAGCTACAACTACGTGCAGGACGAAACCAGCTGCGTGGTGTTCGGCATGCCCCGCATGGCCATCCAGTACGGCGCGGCCCACGAGATCCTGCCGTTGACGCAGATCGCCGACGCGCTGCTGGCCCGCCTGGCGAGCAGCCCGGGCGGCGTGCGCCACCGCATTTAAGCCCCCTTCGGGCACCGCCGGGCCGGCTTTGCCGGACGGCCAGTGCCGCCCCCTTGAGGGGGTCGCGCGCAGCGCGGCGGGGGTGCTTCTTTTCAAACCCGTTGGTTGACCAGGCTGCCCGACTCCGGCGGTGCCAGGCTGCTGGCGCCGCGCTCGTCGTAGGCAACCACGTCCTGCGTGTCACGCAGATCGCTGACGCTATCGGCCTGGAGCACTTCGCCAGGCAGTGGCTGCGCGGCCGCCACCAACGAGGGATCGGGCGCGGACCGGGCGGGGTCGTCGCCCTGCGCCGGGGCAGGGCCGGCCCCGTCGCGGCCCAGCACCGCGTCCACCACCGCCGCGCTGGCTTTCCAGACATTGGCCAGCACCTCTTGCAGCTTCAGCTTCGCCGCCTTTTCTTCGGCCTTGTCCTGCGCCCGCTCGTGCTGCTCGGCCTTGGCCGCCGCATCCGCCGTTTCGGCCGACGCCTGCTCACGTCCGCCATCGGTCCGTTCGCGCGGCAGCAAGGGCGCCGCTTCGGGCGCATCGGCCGCTGGCGCGCCGCCGTTCTGCGTCTGACCGCGGCGGCCCGAGTCCAGGCCCGCGTTGCCATCGCCCGATGAACGCTGCGCGGGGGCAATGGCGGTGACGGCGCTGACCGGTGCGACCGTCACCGGCGCAGCGGTGGGCCAGGCGACGGCCGGGCCGGAGTTGATGCTCAACATGGCAGATCCCTTCTCCACTGAGTCAGCGATCCGAAAAAACACGGCCGCTGTTCTCAGGGGTTTCGGCCCGTGCCGAGCGAACTTGAGCCCTTTTACCCCCTACTTTCCGATGGACGGCAAGGCGGGAATCGGCTACGCACGGTTCAAACCGCCGTGAACTCTTTTTCGTGCATCCAGGCGGCGTGCTTGGGCGCGCGCTTGGTCTTATCCCACTCATTGAGCATGTCCCATTTCACGTCGTCGAGCTTCTTCATCATCTCGGGCGTGGCGGTGTTGGCGGCCAGCTCCAGGCGGTGGCCGTTGGGGTCGAAGAAATAGATGCTCTTGAAGATGGTGTGGTCGGTGACGCCCACCACCGGAATGCCGGCGGCTTCCAGGCGGGCCTTGGTGGTTTCGAGTTCTTCGACCGTGTCCACTTCCAGCGCGATGTGCTGCACCCAGTCGGGCGTGTTCGGGTCGCGGCCCATCTCGGGCGCGTTGGGCAGCTCGAAGAAGGCCAGGATGTTGCCGCCACCCGCGTCCATGAACAAATGCATGTAGGGGTCGGGCGCGTGGGTGGACGGCACCTGGTCTTCGGCGATGGCGAGCACGAAGTTCATGCCCAGGTGCTTCTGGTACCACTCGACGGTGGTCTTGGCGTCCTTGCAGCGGTAGGCGACGTGGTGAATCTTGCGGATGTTGGACATGGTGTTCTCCTTCGGGTGAATGGGTTCAGACGCCTTCGCGGGCGATCGCGAGGGCTTGCTTGAGGGCGCTGATGTCGCCCACCTGGTTGGCCAGCAGCAGGATCAGCTTGGCGTTGAGCAGTTGGCTCTGCTCGTCGCTGAGGTCGCGGTGGGTGTCGATGAGGGCTTCGTAGAAATCGTCGCCGGGCGTGAAGTCGCGGAAGTAGCGCTGACCGGGTTCGGCGAGGTTGGGCTGGAGTTGCAGGGGCATGGGGGTCTCCTCGGTGTTCGGGTTCAGGCGGCGACCGCTTGCGTGGCGGGGCGCTGGGCGGCGGTTGAAGCCGTGTCCTGCGCGGTGGCGCGGGCCAGCGCGCTGCGCACCGCGACCACGTCGAAGCGGCGCCAGCGCGCGGCCACGTGCTGGTCGGGGCGCACCAGGTAGCAGGTGCCGGGGCGGGCGTCGAGCCGCTGGTCCACCATGCCGTCGCGGTCGTGCAGCACGGTCAGGCCGGCTGCGGCGGTTCCCGCGTGGGCCGTGACCAGCACCACCTCCACTGGGATGGCACCGCTCGCCAGCGCGGCGGCCTGTGCGCGCAGCGCCGGATCCATCTGCTCCACGCTGTCGGCAAAGGCGACCAGCTTGAAGCAGTTGCCCAGCTGGTCGAGCAGCCAGCCGTCTTGCCCGGCCACACGCACCGGCGCGTCGTCCAGCGGCGCGCCCGGGACCATGTCGCCTTCGAAGGCGTCCACGTCGGGCGTGTTCAGCGCCGAGTTCACCAGGAAGGCCGGCACCGAGAGGCGGCCCGAATTCACCAGCTTGCGGGCAAACGGCTGGGTACGCGCCAGTTCCAGCGCCGCGTTGCGGAACAGGCGGCTGACCGCGCTCTTGGGTGTGATGAAGTCGGTGGAGCGGGTGGAGTTGCGGATGTTCTCGTCGGCCGCATAGGTGCGATCGGCGTCGTAGGTATCGAGCAGGGCCTCGGGCGCCAGGCCTTTCATGACCAACGCGAGTTTCCAGAGCAGGTCGTCGGTGTCCTGGAAGCCGGAGTTGGCGCCGCGCGCGCCAAACGGCGAGACCTGGTGCGCCGCATCGCCCACAAACAGCAGGCGGCCGTGGCGGAAGTGCTTCATGCGCCGGCACTGGAAGGTGTAGATGCTGGCCCACTCCAGCTCGAACTCGCGCTCGTCGCCCAACATGGCTTTCACACGCGGGATGATGTTTTCCGGCTTCTTCTCTTCTTCCGGGTCGGCGTCCCAGCCGAGCTGGAAGTCGATGCGCCAGACGTTGTCGCTCTGCTTGTGCAGCAGCACGCTCTGGTTGGGGTGGAACGGCGGGTCGAACCAGAACCAGCGCTCGGCGGGGAAGTCGGCCTTCATGATCACGTCGGCGATCAGGAAGCGGTCCTTGAACACATGGCCCTCGATGTCCAGGCCGAGCTGGCGCCGCACGTTGGAACGCGCACCGTCCGCCACGATCAGCCAGTCGGCGTCGATCTCGAAGGGGCCATCGGGCGTCTCCACGCTGACGCGGGCGCCATCGTCCAAAGGCTGTACGCCCGCCACCTTGTATTTCCAGCGCAGGTCCACACCGAGTTGCTCGGCGCGCCGCACCAGCGCCTCTTCCAGGTGGTACTGCTGCAGGTTGATCATGCCCGGGCGTTTGTGGCCGGCGTCGGGCACGAGGTTGAAGCGGTAGACCTCTTCTTCGCGCAAGAAGGTGCGGCCGACGTTCCAGCTCACGCCTTTGTCGACGATGGGGTCGCCCACGCCGAGGCGGTCGAGGATTTCGAGCGCGCGCTTGGCGTAGCAGACGGCGCGCGAGCCGAAGGAGACGCTGTCTTCTTCGTCGAACAGCAGCACCTCCAACCCCTGCAGGCGGGCGTCGATGGCGGCGGCCAGACCCACCGGGCCGGCGCCGATGACCACCAGCGGTTTGCGCTGCGGCGCGCCCTGCATGAGGTCGGCCGGGCCGCGGTACGGGAAGGTGGGGTAGGTGTAGGTGGCCATCCGTCGTTTGCTCCTTCGTTGTCGCCGCGCGTGCGAAATGCGGCGGCGTTGTCAGGGCTGGACTGTAGCCGATAATTTCACATCAGTAAATACGTTTCTCTAAACGTAATTCTAAGAAGACAGGCTACCTCGCAGGCTTGGCGGATCGGGGCGCTCTGCGCCGCTCATGTCCCCCGGGCCGTTCCGGCCCTCCTCCTTGACTTCGCTGTGCAGAACACCCCGCCCCGCCAAGCCACGGACGCACGGGCGCGCCTGCGTCGGGAGTCACCCCGAGAACATGGTGCACACGGGCTCCCCGCGTCGAGCGCCCATCCGCAGGCAAGTCGCGCATGCTGGGTGGCTGACGAAGCGAAGTCAAGGAGGAGGGCCGGAACGGCCCGGGGGACATGAGCGCAGTCGGCCACCCAGCATGCGCGCCCCCCCACAGAGCAGGCCTGCCAGCGGCAGCCCCCCAGGGGGAGCCCAGAGAAATCAGTCGGCCAGCGGTTTGACCACAGTGACCGGCACAGGCGAGAGGTGCACCAGCTCCTGCGACACCGAGCCCAGCACCGCCGCGCTCAGGCCACTGCTGCCGCGCGCGCTCATGATGAGCGCGCCGCAGCCGTTGCGCTCCACCATGTCCACCAGCACGTGCGCCGGATCGCCAATCGCCACGTCCTGCTCCACCTGCAGACCGGCGGCCTGCAGCAACTGCACCGCCGGGGCGATGAGATCGTGGCCCGCTTCCTCCGCCACCTTCTGCAACACGGCCGGATCGTGCGCCACCACCAGCTCGTAGAGATTGGCCGTGGGCTGCACATTGGCCACCACGAAACGCGCCTTGAGCCCCCAGCCCGTGAGCCGCAGCGCGTAGCGCACGGCCATCAAAGAGAGTTCCGATCCATCCACGGGAATCAGGATTTTCAGCATGGTTCTTGTCCTTGTCGCACTGGAAAATTCAGACGGGCCGCTCGTTGAGCACGCACCAGTAGAGCTCGATCTGGCCGGCCACCTCGATGAACTTGCTGAAGCTCACCGGCTTTTCAATATAGGAGTTCACGCCCAGGTCGTAGGCGGCCTTGAGGTCGCTGTGTTCGCGCGACGAGGTCAGCATCACCACCGGGATGCGGCGGAACTGCTCGTGCGACTTGAGCTGCTTGAGCACGTCCAGGCCATTCACCTTGGGCAGGTTGATGTCCAGCAGGATCACGGCCGGCATGGCCTCCCCAGCCGCCCAGCGCGGCAGGAAGGCCAGCGCCTCTTCGCCGTCGCGCGCCACCTGGATGCTGTTGGAGAACTTGCGCTTGGCGAAGGCCCGCAGCGTGAGGTCCAGGTCCATGGGGTTGTCCTCGACCAGCAGGATCGGCGGCATGTTGATGGCTTTGCTCATGCAGGAAACTCCAGATAGAACGTGGCCCCGTCACCCGGGGAACTCTCGGCCCAGACGCGACCACCCATGCGTTGCACCGCCTTGGCCACCAGCGCCAGGCCCACGCCGGTGCCGGGGTAGTCCTCGGCCCGGTGCAGCCGCTGGAAGATGCCAAAGATGCGGTCGTGGTACTTCATGTCAAAACCCACTCCGTTGTCGCGCACCCACAGGATACGCCTGCCCGCCTCGCTGCGGGCCCCGATTTCCACGCGGGGAGACGCGCTGGCCCGGCTGAATTTCACGGCATTGCCGATCAGGTTGCGCAACACCACCGCCATGCCGTCCCGGTCCAGCACCAGGGTCATGGGTTCGAGCGCGCGGCTCAGCGCGCAGCCGCTGCCGTCGATGTCGGCGGCGTGGCTTTCGATCACCTCGTCCACCAGTTGCTCCAGCTCCACCGGCTGCAGCTCCATGGCGCGGCGCTCCATGCGCGAGTAGTCGAGCAGATCGGCGATCAGGTCGCTCATCTGCTGCACGCCGCGGCGGATGCGGCCGAGGAACTGGCGGCCATCGTCGTCGAGCCGGTCAGCGTATTCCTCCTGCAGCAGCTGGCTGTAGCCGTCGATGCCACGCAGCGGGGCCTTGAGGTCGTGTGAAACCGAATACGAGAAGGCTTCGAGCTCGCGGTTGGCCTCGCTGAGCTGCTCGGTGCGCTCGGCCACGCGCTGCTCCAGTTCGGCCTTGGACGCCTGCAGGGCCTGCTCGGCCCGCACGCGCTCGCTCACGTCCTGGATGGTGGTGAACAGGTGCTTGAGCGAGCCGTCGGCGTGGCGCACCGCACGCACGTGGATCTCGGTGTGCACGAAGTGCCCGTCCTTGCGCACGAAGCGCTTGCCCAGCTGGTAGCTCTCGCACCGGCCCGCGAGCATGTCCTGGAAATGCCCCAGATTGATCTGCAGGTCGGGCTCGGGCGTCATCTCGGCCCAGGTCTTGCTCAACAGTTCGTCCCGCCCGTAGCCCAGGATCTCGCACAGCCGGTCGTTCGCCTGCAGCCAGCGCCGGCTGGTGGGCGAAGAGATCGCCATGCCGATGAAGGGCAGTTCGTAAAACAGCCGCAGCAGTTCGGCCTGTTCGATCGCGGCCACCTGGGCCGTCTTCTGGGGCGTGATGTCCACCAGGATGCCGCTGGAGCCCACGACCTGGCCCGCCGCGTCGCGCCGCAGGGTGGTGCGGTCGCCGACCCAGGCCCAGCCCCCATCGGCACGGTGCAGGCGGTATTCCTGCTGGTATTCGTCCGGACCGTGTTCGTGGTGGTGCGCGGCCTGCGTCAGCACGCGGTCCATGTCTTCGGGGTGGATCAGGTCGTCGAAGCGCCAGGGCGCCTGGAGCCAGTCGGCCTTGTCGTAGCCCCACTGGGACACCGCGTCGTTGACGTAGTCCACCGGGCAGCCCGGTGCATCGCGCCATTCGATGACCACCGCGGGCGAGCGGTTCACCACCGCGTTCAGGCGCCGGATCTCGGCCTGATCGGTCTGCAGCCGCTGCGCCATCAGGTCGACTTCCTGGCCGATGCGCGCCAACTCGTCGCGCCCCTGCAAGCCGCTGCGGGCCTCCAGCTGGCCCCGGCCGATCTCGCTCAGGGTGTGCACCAGCCGCTGCGCACGCAGGAACCAGACGTGGTGCAGCACCCAGGCCAGCAACGCCGACAGCACCAGCAGCAACAGCGCCTCGCGCAGCACCTCGTTGCGCAGCTCGGCCTCGCGCGCCGCCAGAGCGGGGCCCAGATCCACCACGGTCAACAGTTGCCGGTCGGGCTGGATCGGCGCCATCCCCACCACACGCAGCGACCCGGGCGGCCGGGCCACCCGGATCTCGCTGGCGCGGCTGTCGCCGGGCGGCAAGCTCCAGGACTCGAACAGCCCAGCCTCGGCCCCCAGCACCTCGGGCAACGGGCGCCCGACATCGGCCGGGCTCAGCGAGGCCAGTACCCGGCCATCGCCCTGGACCAGCCAGGCGCGTTCCATGCCGCTGTACGGGCCCAGGCTGCCCACCAGGCGCCGCGCCAGCACGCCGCTGTCATGGCTGTTCTGCAGCTCCACCAGGGTCTGCTCCAGGCCCAGGCGCTCGCGCAGCCGGGCGGACTCCTGTCCGGTGATCCGCTCGTCCATCGCGCGCCACTGCAAGCCAAGGTTCAGCAGCGCGGCCAGCAGGGCAAACAGGGCCAGCAGCAAGGGCGCCAGCCAACGGCCCGGCAGTTGCACGAGCCAGCGGCCCGGCGTCACAGAGCCGGCTCCACGGCGGGCGCCCGATCGGCGCAGGGTGGCGCGACCGGCCGGCGCGCGCCACCACCCACCCCGAGCGTCCGATGCTGCAACCCCTTGCGGGGCGGCCCAACCTGTCCTGACATGGTGTGCCCCTCTGATTTGCTTGCATTTTGTCACCTCTGTCGCACCGTCAGGCCTGAACTTGAACACCGGGTGCGCCCGTTCAACGGATTCGCCCCATGGGGCCTTGCGCCCCTGCGGGGGTGGCGCGGTTCATAATCCCAGGTTCAACAAACGATCGTTGGGCCGGGTCAAACCGGGCTGAAACCGAGAAATCGAGAAACCGAATATGAAACGTCTGGACGACTTCCGCCTGCAGATGGGCCAACAGGAACTGGTGCCTATCGTGATTGGTGGCATGGGCGTGGATATCTCGTCCTCCGACCTCGCGCTGCAGGCCGCCCGGCTGGGCGGCGTGGGCCACATTTCCGACGCCATGGTCAAGACGGTCACGGACCGCCGCTACAAGACCAAGTTCGTCAAGGCCAAGCAGGCGATGTACCAGTACAACGTCAACTCGGAAGACAAGTCGGCCGTCAAGTTCGACCTGGGCGACCTGGCCGAGGCCACGCGCCTGCACGTGGAACACACCATGGCCCGCAAGGAAGGCCCGGGCATGGTGTTCATCAACTGCATGGAAAAGCTGACGATGAACGGCCCCAAGGAAACCCTCCGGGTGCGCATGGCCTCCGCGCTGGACGCGGGCATCGACGGCATCACGCTGGCCGCCGGCCTGCACCTGGGCTCGTTCGCGCTGATCGAAGACCACCCGCGTTTCCGCCACGCCAAGCTCGGCATCATCGTGTCCTCGCTGCGCGCGCTGCAGCTGTTCCTGAAGAAGAACAGCCGCCTGAACCGCCTGCCCGACTACGTGGTGGTCGAAGGCCCGCTGGCCGGTGGCCACCTGGGGTTCGGCATGGACTGGGCACAGTACGACCTGGCCACCATCGTGGCCGAGATCCTGGCCTGGATGAAGGCCGAGCAGCTGGACATCCCGGTCATTCCGGCCGGCGGCATCTTCACCGGCAGCGACGCCGTGCGCTTCATGGAAATGGGCGCCTCGGGCGTGCAGGTGGCCACGCGCTTCACCGTCACCCAGGAGTGCGGCCTGCCCGACGACATCAAGCAGGAATACTTCAAGGCCAACGAGGAAGACATCGAAGTCAACGAGATCTCGCCCACCGGCTACCCGATGCGCATGATCAAGAGCAGCCCGGGCATTGGCGACGGCATCCGCCCGAACTGCGAGGCCTACGGCTACCTGCTCGACGCCAACGGCAAATGCGCCTACGTCACCTCGTACAACCGCGAGGTGGCGGCCCACCCGGGCGTGCGCCGCATCTCGGTGATGGACAAGACCTGCCTGTGCACCCACATGCGCAACTTCGACATCTGGACCTGCGGCCAGCTGACCTGGCGCCTGAAGGACACCACGGTGCGCCATGCGGACGGCAGCTACCAGCTGCTCAGCGCGGAACACGTGTTCAAGGACTACCAGTTCAGCACCGACGACCAGGTGCAGCTGCCCGAGCCGCAGGCGCTGGCCACCACGCCCTGAGCCCCGCGCTCACCACCACGCTGCGGGGTTGATCCCCGCCTACTTGGCCGCGATGGCCTGGGGCGCCACGTAGGCGCGCCGCGCGGCGTGCACCGCCTCCTGGTTCTGCACCGCCCACTGCAGCATGGACTGGATGCTCTGGAAAAACGACTCGCCCAGCGCGGTCAGGGTGTAGTCCACCCGGGGCGGAACGCTCGCGAACACCTCCCGGCCCACCAGGCCATCCTCTTCCAGCTGGCGCAGGGTCTGCGACAGCATGCGGGGGGAAATGTCTTCGATGCGCTTGCGCAACTCGCCGAACCGCAGGGTGCCGAGCGCGAGCTCGTGCAGCACCAGCACGGTCCAGCGGTCGCCCAGACGATCCAGCACATCGCGGATCGGGCACAACTCCGACAGCGGTGCCTTTGGCTTGTGAAGCCCCATCTTGAAAGCCTTTCGTTACTTTCCAGTAACCAGGTTACGGCGGGCTCCCTACTTGAGGCCCAAACCGGACATAACTACCATTTCGGAACTGACTACCGATTTGGTATCAGAAGCCCGATTTTCACCACTTTCAGGTGGTTTGTCATTTTTTTCCGGAGTTCTCTCATGCCCTTGACCTCGTCGTATCCCCTGCTCGTGACCGGCGCCTCCGGCCATTTCGGCCAGCGCGTGCTGGAGCACCTGGTCCACACCCTGAAGGTGCCGGCCAACCAGATCATCGCCACCAGCCGCAAGCCCGAGAGCCTGGCCGCCTGGGCGGCCCTGGGCGTCACGGTGCGCAGCGCCGACTTCGACGACGCGGCCTCGCTGCGCAACGCCTTCGCCGGCGCCAAGCGCCTGCTGCTCATCAGCACGGATGCGCTGGACCGCCCGGGCCGCCGCCTGGAGCAACACCAGAACGCCGTGGCCGCCGCGCAGGCCGCCGGTGTCCAGCACGTGGTCTACACCTCCATGCCCCTGCCCGAAGGCTCCCCGCTGCTGATCGCGCCCGATCACGCGGGCACGGAAAAAGCCCTGGCCGCCAGCGCCCTGCCGGGCTGGACGGTGCTGCGCAACCACTGGTATTTTGAAAACCTCTTCATGTCGGTGCCCTCGGCCCTCGCCTCGGGCCAGTGGTACAGCGCCGCCGGCGACGGCCGCGTCGCCTACATCGCGCGCGACGACCTGGCCCGCGCGGCGGCGACCGCCCTGGCCAGCGATGCCAGCGGCCAACGCACCCTCACCCTGAGCGGCGCACAGGCCTTCACCACCGCGGAGATCGCGTCCCTGGTGAGCGCCGCGGTGGGCAAGCCGATCCAGGTGGTGCCGGTGCCGCTGGAAGGCCTGGTGCAGGGCATGGTCGGCGCCGGTCTGCCCGAGCCCCTGGCCCGCGTGTTCGCCTCTTTCGACACCAACACCGCCGCGGGCCGCGTGGCCGAGCTGAGCGGCGACTTCAAGGCGCTCACCGGCACCGACCCCCAGCCCTTCGCGGCCTGGCTGGAAGCCCACAAAGCGGCCCTGGCCGGGGCCTGATCGCCCAAGCGGGGTTATGGCCGGGTGGCGTCCAGACCGTACTTCTTGATCCGGTAGGCCACGGTGGCCCGGCTGATGCCGAGCTGGCGGGCCGCCGCGGCCAGGTTGCCACCGCTGCGCCGGATCGCCTGGCGCAGCAGGGTCACCTCGGCCTGCTCCAGCGGCCGGGCCGCGGGGTCGGCGGCCTGCGGCTGCGCCGCGAGACCGAACGCGCCCGGCAGCGGCGCCCGGCTCAGGGTGGCGGCGCTGTCGCCATGCATCTCCAGCGACAGCACCTCCTGCGTCAGCGGCTCGCCGCTGCTGAACAGGTGGTGCACCTCGATGGGCTCGCCATCGGTGACCAGGATCACGCCGCGTTCGACCAGGTTCTGCAGCTCGCGGATGTTGCCCGGGAACGCGTAATTGAACATGGCCTTCACGGCCGCCTGGCTGAAGCCGGGCACGTTGCGCTGGTGCTTCTTCTGGTAGTGCGCCAGGAAGTGGCTCATCAGCAGCGGGATGTCGTTGCGCCGGTCGCGCAGGGGCGGCAGGTGGATCGGGAACACGTTGAGGCGGAAGAACAGGTCTTCGCGGAAGCTGCCATCGCGCACCGCCTGGCGCAGGTCCACGTTGGTGGCCGCCACCACCCGCACATCCACGGGGATCGTGCGCGTGCCGCCCACGCGTTCGATCTCGCCCTCTTGCAGGGCCCGCAGCAGCTTGCCCTGCGCGACGAAGCTCAGGGTGCCGATCTCGTCGAGAAACAGCGTGCCGCCGTTGGCGCGCTCGAAACGCCCGGGGCGCGACTGGCCCGCGCCGGTGTAGGCGCCGCGCTCCACGCCGAACAGCTCGGACTCCATCAGCGTCTCGGGAATGGCCGCGCAGTTCAGGGCGACGAAGGGCTTGTCGCAGCGTGGGCCGATGCGGTGCAGCATGCTGGCGAACATTTCCTTGCCCACGCCCGACTCGCCGGTGAAGAGCACGGTGGCCGTGGTGGGCGCCACGCGCTGCAGCATGTGGCAGGCGGCGTTGAAGGCCGAGGAAGCGCCCACCAGCGTCGGGTCCGGCCCCGGCCGCTCGGGGGCGTAGGCGTCGAGATCGACCACGCGCGCGGCCGGGCTCTCGGGCAACGCGGCGCCCACGAAGGCCTGCGCGTTCAGGTAGCGCAGATCTTCCTGCGGATCGTCCCAGCGCTCGACCGACTTGCCGATGACCCGGCACAGCGGGTCGCCCGACGAGCGGCAGTTCACCTCGCGGAACACGATCAGGCGCCCGAACAGGGTGCTCACGTAGCCGGTGGCGTAGCCCACCTGCATCCAGCAGGCGGGCGAGCCGCCCACGCCGTAGGCGGTGATGTGTTCGTCGTCCTCGCTGGAGTTGTGCCAGAGGAACTCGCCTTCGTAGTCGCCCGAATCGGCGTCGTAGTGGACGTGCACCACCTCGACCTTGACCACCCCTTCGAGCGCGTGCAGCCGCGTGCCCGCGATGGCGGCGGCCGGCGGGTCGGCGTCGGGCCACTGCTGGCGCACCAACTGCGCGTCGCGCGCGCCGCTCACGTAGCCGGCGCGCGTGAGCAGGCCACGCGCCTTGTCCAGGCCGATGCTGTCGATGAGTTCGCGGCGCAGCGAGCCCAGGGCCTCCGAGTGCAGCAGGATCATGCGCTGGTCCTGCAGCCAGATGCGGCCGTCTCCGGGCGAGAAAAACAGGCATTCGCTGAGGTCGGCCACGGTCGGGTGCGACTGGCTGTCGACGCTGCGTGTGTCAAAGCCCCCCAGGGCGGCGGACAGCGGCCCCGCCCCGCCGCTGGGCACGCCCGAGCTGCGGACGAGGTCGGCCAGGGAAATGCGTTGTTTGGGCATGGGGCTGGCTCAGGAAGTGATCATTTGATGAAGCGCACATCCAATATGTTTATGAATGATAAGTTTTTGGATGTTCTCGCGCCATCGTGGTTCACCCCATGACCGGCAGCACCGTGGTCTCGAAAACCTCCTTCAGGCAGACGAAGGTGCGCACCTGGCGCACGCCGGGCAGGCCGATCAGCTGCGCGCTGTGCATCTCGTTGAACGAGTCGATGCCCTGGATGCGCAGCTTCACGAAATAGTCGAACTCGCCCGTGACCAACTGCACCTCCAGGCAGCCGGTGAGCTTGGCAGCCGCCTTTTCGAACGCGGCGAAAGAGTCCGGCGTGGAGCGGTCCAGCACCACGCCAATGATCACCAGCCCCGTGTAGCCCAGCGCGCGCGGGTCGGCCAGCGCCACGGTCTTGCGGATCACGCCCGACGCCTTCAGGCGCGCCACCCGCCGCGAACAGGCCGGCGGGCTGAGGTGGGTGCGTTCGGCGAGCTCCAGGTTGGGCAGAGAAGCGTCCTGCTGCAGCAGTTCGAGCAACTTGCGGTCAATGCGGTCGAGCGGTGTTTCCATAGCCGGAACTTTCATTTGTTGCGTCAGATGGCCATTTCACACCATCTATTCGACAAAGACCATGGAATGAGCATGGAAGGCCGGTTTTTGAAGCTCAGTTCGCAATTCATAGCAGCGCCGCCGCCCTACGATGAACTTCGTTTTCACGAACCCGAAGTTCCACCCCATGCCCACGTGTTTTGCCGCCATGACGCTGTACGCACCTGGGTTGCAACCGCTCCTCCACGCCATGACCACCACCACAGCCCATACCCTGAACCTGCAGAAGTTTCCCCGCTACCCGCTGACCTTCGGCCCCAGCCCCATCCAGCCGCTCAAGCGGCTGAGCGAGCATCTGGGCGACAAGGTGCACCTGTATGCCAAGCGCGAGGACTGCAACAGCGGCCTGGCCTTCGGCGGCAACAAGACGCGCAAGCTCGAATACCTGATCCCCGAAGCCATCGCGGGCGGCTACGACACGCTGGTGTCGATCGGCGGCATCCAGTCCAACCAGACGCGTCAGGTGGCCGCCGTGGCCGCGCACCTCGGCATGAAGTGCGTGCTGGTACAAGAGAACTGGGTCAACTACTCCGACGCCGTGTACGACCGCGTCGGCAACATCGAGATGAGCCGCATCCTGGGCGCCGACGTGCGGCTGGACGCGGCCGGCTTCGACATCGGCATCCGCCCCAGCTGGCAGCAGGCGATGGACGACGTGAAGAAGGCCGGCGGCAAACCCTTCCCCATCCCCGCCGGCTGCTCCGAGCACCCCTATGGCGGCCTGGGCTTCGTGGGCTTTGCGGAAGAGGTGCGCCAGCAGGAAGCCGAGCTGGGTTTCCGGTTCGACTACATCGTGGTCTGCTCGGTGACGGGCAGCACGCAGGCCGGCATGGTGGTCGGCTTCGCGGCGGACGGCCGTGCCCGCAAGGTGATCGGCATCGACGCATCGGCCAAGCCCGAACAGACCCACGCACAGATTCTGCGCATCGCCCAGAACACCGCGCAGCTGGTGGAACTGGGCCAGGACCTCACCGCCGACGACGTGGTGCTGGACACGCGCTACGGCGGCCCCGAATACGGCCTGCCCAACGAAGGCACGCTGGAAGCCATCCGCCTGTGCGCGCGGCAGGAAGGCATGCTGACCGACCCGGTGTACGAGGGCAAGTCCATGCACGGCATGATCGACAAGGTGCGCCGCGGCGAATTCCCGGCCGGCTCGCGCGTGCTCTACGCCCACCTGGGCGGCGTGCCGGCGCTCAATGCGTACAGCTTTTTGTTCAGGAACGGCTGAACACCCGCCGAGCTGGACACGACCTCAAAGAGCGGTGCGCCGTGCCTTCACTCCCTCCCCCGCTGGGGGAGGGCTGGGGTGGGGGCCACGCCTGCCCGTACGGAACTTCATCTTGAGCGTCCGCAGCCCCCAACTGCGAATTGGTGTTCTCGACCCGGAGCAGTCCTATGTTCGCGAACCTCGAAGCGGACCTTCAATGCCCATGTGCAATGGCATCCAGCGGGAGGTAGGGGATGACGAACTTGGGCGCCATCAGGCGCACGGTGTGGCCGAACTTCGCAAACTCGCGCGCCCAGTGGTGGGCGCCGGAGCAGGCCTCCATGCCGATGAGGCAGGCGGGTAGCGAGACGATGAGTTCGAGCAGCCTGGCGAGCGGCACTCCGGGGCGCACCAGCGCGGGCTTGCCCGATTCATCCACGCCGTGAATGGCAAAGACGTTCTTTGCCAGATCGATGCCAACGGATACGATTGCCATGGGACTTCCCCTTCCAACAAACGAGTGAGTTGATGAGAGTTCGAACTTCCCATCGTGGCACCTGGTTGCCGTACCCCGCAACTGCGCGGATCGCTCGGGACGGGAAACTCCCGTTCATTCGTTAGGCCTCATGTATCGAGTCGTACTTACCTGCAGCGGAGTCCCTGAGCATGCCGGTCCTGCGGCGGCGACCGATATCACGGAGGAGTTCACTCATCGGCCGTGGCAAGGGAACGCCCAATGCACATGGGACGGCCTTGTCCTCCGGCTCCAGGCGGACAACGACTTTGACGAAAATGGGGCAGCTCTGACCGACGAATTCTCAGATGCAATTGCAGCGTGCATTGCGGAAGGGTTCGATGGCAGCATCACAGTTGAATCGGTCACGATAATACCGGGGTCTAAATCAAAGTTTGGCTGCACCAACATGCATCTGTGGGACATCGACGAAACCCGCACTCTCGTGGAACGGCTGCATGGAAGAAGCCAACTTGAGCGCGCACGGCCTGCACTTCGGTCAGTAGCAGATCGGCTCAGCTACGCCCGAATCCACATTCAGGCGCTTGAAGTGGCGATCAAGACCTATCTATCGCCCGAACGGCGTGAGAAGGAACTCATGGAGATCATCTTCACCGACTCGGGCGACGCGTGGCACGACTTCAACCTGTTCCTTCGAGAAGTTGGAGCTCACGCTACAGCCGCAATTCAGAGTATCCATGCAGTCGGGGATCTCTTCTCGCATGCAATCTACTACTCCTGCGCCGTAGATGCGACGAATCCCATCGACGAACGGAAGATATCCGTCAGCACGGTTGTCAGTTGATCTTGCCCCCGTATTCCCGGACCCGTCCTATTCGCAACGTAACGCCGTGCCCTTGATGGGCGATTGGCGCGCCT